>CAVRMO010000011.1:0-157434 GCA_963722405.1 uncultured Acidobacteriaceae bacterium | reverse complement strand
CACATTCAGCTTCTGGTTGCCGCAGATGGTGAAGTCGGTCTTAAGCGGGCAGTCCAATACCGTGGTTGGGTTCGTTGTGATGATCCCCAATCTCCTTGGACTGATCGTGATGATCCTCGTGTCTCGTCACTCCGACCGCACGCTGGAGCGGCGATACCACATGGCAACATCGGTTGCCTTAGCTGGAATCGCTTTGCTGTTGCTTGGAAGCGCCCCACTCAGCCTTCTTCTCGGTTGTTCTTTTTTCAGTCGTGGCCATCGGGGCCTACAGCTCTTTGCCTGTCTTTTTTTCGATGCCCGGCGAGTTCCTGACCGGCTTCTCTGCAGCTGCGGGCATTGCACTGGTGACATCGGTCACCAACTTGGGCGGTTTCGTGGGGCCTTATACGGTAGGCACTCATTCGGCAGAGGACTGGCAACTCGCACTTCGGCCTGATCTGCGCCGGAGTTTTCTTCCTTGTATCAGCGAGCTTGGCCCTGGTCTTGCCCAAGCGGCTCCTGCCTGCTCCTGATCAACCATCAGCGGCGACCGACGTAGCCTTCGAAACAGGTGTCTGAAGCACTACAGGAGGGAATCATGACATTCATTCTAAGCCTATTCGCATCGAGCCAGCATTCGACGAACCCGAGCAAATCCGCGACATGTTTGAGCGACATGCTCCCTATCGGGCAGTCGCAGCGTACGCTCCAGAAGGGGCGTGGATGAAACAAGCGAGCAGGCCAAGCGGTCCGTTGTTCCGTGGTTCCGGGGAAACTGGGCCTTGGGCGGCAAGCCCCTTGTCGATGGCGCCGAGTGATTCTGCACAACAAGAGGTTTCTTGAGGCCGCCAGAGCCGCCTTTGGCACCTCGCTTGTGTATCCTGAATTCGTCGTCGTTAACGTTAATGCGCCCATGCCGGCCGGCCCGACCCACGTGGACGTCCCTTCCTTTTACGGAGCAACGCGCGAAGACTATCCGTTGCCGTTTCTGAGAGTGATGGGCAGCTCCGGCCTGTTCGAAGCCTGGCGCGTGGTTCGCGCCAGCACGATCTCGTGGTTTTATGAAGGCAAGGGTGGCAACTTTGATTACTGGCCGGAGGGGCTTGATGGTCCAATGCTGAGCGAGCAGCCGCCCTTCGGCAATGTTGCTCTCTGCGCGAGACAATGACCGGATGTACCACCGTATCGGTCCCATTGGAGATCCCGATGCGGAATTGCCCGCGTATGTCGGCCTCGGCACAGATTCAGCCGGATGGCGAAGGCAACTGGTCAATTCTGGAGAATGGAGAGGTCCGCGCCACTTACCCAAGCCATGCGATTCGCTTTTCCGTTCTCTGGAAGGCGCGCAGTTCGGGACAGAGAATTGAGCACCGACAATCTGACTCTTGATCGCATTATGGCGATTTTCACAGCGGACCTCCGCCATCGGGGCGTGGATTTCCAGGTGCCTTCCGATCCATTGGCCGACACCGCGTGGATTCTTTTGCTGCAGCGAGTTTATGTTCATCCAATGGTCACTCCTGAAGAGTAACGCGCAATTCGGAAGTAATGCCCTGATTTGTCCTGATACCGGCTTATGGGACATGTGCCACAAAAGCATCTCGCCAACAACGTAATGGAGAAGAACGCGACTTCGGGGGAGTTTGGGCTGCCCCACTTCTACGAGTAGGGCGTTTCCCGTCAACTTGGCGTAAGTGGACTTCACGAGCGCCCGGCGAAAATTCCCCGCACTCCGTTTGGACAATTAAGACAAGCGGAGGAGTCGCTGATTATTTTGTCCGGAACGGATAGGGTGTGAGATGTCCTGTTCAGATCAGTGATTCCTTAGGGGCCCGAACCAGCGTTACAGATCAACTTCGCACGCCGACTTGTCGGTGCTGATCGGCTTTCGCCGAGCACATTCGCGGTTTAACGCCAACTTACGACGACAATGTTGGACAAGGTTTCCGAAACGTCCCCATTCCAGGCAAGTCCAAACTCCATCAACTAGTCCATCCTCAAAGCCCTCACGGGGTTTATGGATGCCGCACGTCGCGCGGGAATGATTCCAGCAATGAATGCCGCCAAAGCCAGGGTCACAATTGCGCCCGCCATCACGTTGAAGTCTGCGCTGGTGATCTCATAAAGCTGGGACTTCACAAACCGCACGCAGAGCAGCGCGACAGGAATCCCGATCGCCAGCCCAAGCGCGGCCTGAATCATTGCCCCGCGCATCACCATCGCAATCACACCGCCGCGCTCGGCACCGAGCGCCATGCGGATACCGATCTCCGGAGTCCGCCGCACGACGGAATAGGCGGTCACGCCGTATAAGCCGATGATCGCCAGCAGCAGCGCCAATGCGCCAAACAGCGTCGACAGTCGCGAGATCATTCGCTCCTCGGTAAACTGATCGGCAATCTGCTCATCGAACGTCTGAAACTGCACCACGGTCAGGTTCGGATTGATGCCGGCAAGCGTCGTTCGCGCAAGTTTTTCCATGTCGTTCATCGGACGATCGGTTGCAAGCACAATCGCTCCCAGATAGAGCGATTCATCTTTTTCAATCGGCTGTTTTGCGCTTGCCGGCCGCTGCATCATCGGCACGAAATACATCAGGTGATCCTTCCATCGCACGCTGGTGTAGACCGTATCCTCCACCACTCCGACAATCTCAAAATCTCCAGTCGAATCCGGCCCCGGCGATCCGAAATGACGTCCGATCGGGTTCTCGCCAGGCTTGAACAACTTCTTGACAAATGTCTGGTTCACCACCGCCACCGTGGTCGCGGCCGGCGTATCCCGCATGTCGATCCCGCGGCCCATCACCACGTGCGTTCCGACCGAATCGAAATACTCCGCATTCGCCCGAATGACCGAGGCGTCCAACATCCAGGTACGGCTGTCCCTGCACCTGGACGCCCCAGCCGTTGTTGTTGTCTTCCATCGGCGTGTACGAGGCGATGCCCACTTTCATCACGCCCGGAAGCGCATGGAATCGCTCCTCCATGGTCCGGTACAGTGCCTCCAACTGGGTTTGCGTATAGCCCGCCGCTTGAGGATTGATGTGCACGATGTAGCGGTTCTTCGCGTCCAGCTTCAGGTCTATGCCCTCGAGCTTTTTCAGGCTCTGCAGGAACAATCCGGCGCCAACCAGCAGCACCAGCGACAGTCCAACCTGAACCACCACCAGTCCACGCTGCAGAAGAGAAGCTCCCATGGCCGTGGTCCGCGCGCCGCTCCGCAGTGCGTCAATCGGCCCTGCCTGCGCCGCAATCCAGGCCGGCGCCACGCCGAACAGAACCCCGGTCAGCAGCGACAGCCCGCACGCAAACCCCAGAACCGAGATCGACGGGCTGGCATGGATGGGTATGCTTTGCGCTCCGGGGAAAGCCAGCATCAGCAGCATGCGCGCTCCCGCATAGGCGACGCCGAGTCCGACGATGCCGCCCATTCCGGCCAGCACGATGCTTTCCGTAAGCAATTGGCGGATAATTCTTCCGCGCCTGGCTCCCAGCGCAGCGCGCATCGAGATCTCCGCGCGCCGTCCCATCCCACGCACCAGCAGAAGATTCGCAATGTTGGCGCAGGCAATCAACAGCACGAGACCGGCAATCCACATCAACAGATGCAGCTTCGATCCATACCACTCCTGCATCGCCTGAATCCCCGCGCCGCCCGGCGTCAGCACTACATGGACTTTCGCCAGTAATGTCTTGCCCTGCTGCGATGAAAAGTCCTCGTCGGTTGCAAGTGCCTGCCGCAGCAGCGCGGTCACCTTCTCCTGGAGAGGACCGATCGCCACGCCCGGCTTGATGCGCCCGATGATGTAGAGCCAATCCTGTTCAGGATCGTGAACGTATGGGGCATTCGCCAGCACCGGCATCGTCTCGATCGGCAGGTAGAACTCCGGTGGAGTGATCGACAGCCGGTCGCCATAGAAGCCCTCCGGCGCAATGCCAACAATCGTTACCGGCTTTGTATTCACCCAGAATGTGCTTCCCACCACCGATGCATCGCCCGCATAATTCCGCTGCCATGCCTCATAGCTCATCACCGCCGTCATGGGGGCGCCCTGGGTGTCGTCTGCATCCATCAGCAGGCGGCCCGCCCGCGGCTGCAGTCCAAAAGTGCGGAAGTAGTTGCCGGAGACAAACTCGCCTGACACCGAGCGGCGGCCTCTCTGCGTGCCATCGCGCCGCGCAATGATGGGCCGATAGCCGAAGCCGGCCTGCATCGCCGCCAGCTCTTCAAATTCCGGCGTGTTTTTCTTCAACTGCTCATACGCGTCGGTCGAGAACAGCGCAAAGTCGCCATCCTGCCGAAACCCGGAGCCCACGCAGCAATCGTTGTTATCGCCCAGGCGCACCAAAGAGGCAGGATCGGCGACCGGCAGCTTTTTCAAGAGCACCGCATTCACGAGCGTGAAGATTGCGGCATTTGCCCCGATTCCCAACGCCAGTGTCAGCATCACTGTGATTGTGAATGCCGGCGTCCTGCGTAACTGCCGTAGCGCATAGCGAATATCCTGGGCGGTTGTTTCGAGAAAGGTTATGCCGCGCGATTCCCGGCAATCTTCCTTGACATGACCCAGGCCGCCGAACTCAAGGCGGGTTTGCCGCATGGCGTCCTCTCGCGTGAGGCCCGATCGAACATGCTTCTCCACCTGCTGCTCAAGATGGAATCGCAGTTCCTCGTCAAGTTCGTTCTCAACGGCGCTCCGCCGGAACAGAGATCGAAGACGGAAAATCAAATCGCTCAGCATTCCGTATCTCCTAAGCCGTTCCCAGCACCTGGGCCACGGCGGCTGTCAGTTTCGCCCAGGCGTCCTTCTCCACTTCGAGTTGCTGACGCCCGCTCTTTGAGAGCTCGTAGTATTTGGCACGGCGGTTGTTCTCCGACGTTCCCCAGTGAGCCTTGATCAAGCCGCGCCGCTCCAGCCGGTGAAGTGCCGGATACAAGGAGCCTTGCTGAATCCGCAGCACGTCACTCGACATCTGCTGGACACGCTCGGAGATGGCCCACCCATGTTGGCGGCCGAGTGCAAGTGTCCGGAGAATCAGAAGATCCAGAGTTCCTTGTGGAAGGTCAATATGTTGGGCAGTCATGCGTCCCCTTTCACTTCTACATGAAAGTACGACACTTCTTGTAGAAGTGCAAGGGAAACCGGCCATATTCCAGAATGTAATTTTTCGCTGTGGCAGACACGTTACGCTCCTGAGGGCGCTCTTAAAGCGTGAACGGAGAATGCTCAGGAACGACTCGAAAATTGGCCCAGGGAGTGACGATTCTTGAAAGCCAGTCAGAGCATCTCTGTGTGCACGGACGGACTCCCTATGACGCGGGACCGAAGTCTACAATTCGACCAAGGACAAACGAGAAGCCGAATCGACTCAAGCCACAAAGCGGCGAATGTTGGACCTAATCGAGGGGTTTCAGGCGGTCGAAGCACGGTTATTGAAGCTCACCACTGCGCGGCTATCGCTTGAGGTTAAGAGCCCGAAGCGATCTCGCTGCGGGACTCGGTCAGCACCGGCCGCCACCAACGGAAACCCGTTTAAATCCTTTTGTCGGAACTCTGCCGGCCCGACTTAGTTACTCCTGAGGTCACGCAAACCACTTGAACGAATAGTCGCCAAACCGTCGAAGTGGTCCGTCAAGCTCCCCAGAAACCGGCATGTGGGAAGTTTGGATCAAGTTTCCGTGTATCCGAAGCACCCCACCCAACGCTCCCAAGCAACGGCCTCTTGATAAAAGGGGCGCTTCAGATACAGCCCTAGGACTTCTGGTTCGGAATAACTTCCTGTTAGCCCGTCACCTGACAAAAAACGGCCTTGGATTGAGCTATCGCTTGTGCTACAGAGTGGTCAAGGCGCATCTTGTGGCTACTCGACGTGGAATCTCTTATCTACTAGCCTCAGTGTAGCCGTGAGGGCATCGGGAGCCCTGACCTTGAAATCCGGGTCAACTCCCGTATCGTTCCAATTGTACTTGGAGTATGGATTGATCGCCCGCACTTCAACAGTAGCAACATAGAAATTGTCTCCGATAGCGTGAAGATTCGCCGCGTGATTAGCTCCGGCGGTGGTTTCCCCGACTAGTGTCGCGCGCTTGAGCATCTTCAAATCGTAGGTGAACTCCTCTGCGGCAGAAATCGTTCGAGGAGACGTGAGGATATACACGGGCTTGTTGGCGAGCTTGTTGCCGGGAACCGGTGAGTGCGTCCACGATTCTGCAGTTGTGTTCTCAAGTGGGCAATACATGTACTCGGGATGGTCGAAAAGGTAAGCCGCGATCAGGCTGACCATGCTCGGAAAACCGCCACGGTTGTCCCGCAGGTCAAAGATTAGGGCATCGGCATCATTCAATTTAGCCATGGCCGCGGTAGCAGTGGCTTGGCACACAGACGTATCGGGGAACGCGTTGAGCTTAAGATAGCCGATGTTATGGGTCAGTATCTCGACACGTTCAAAGGCGCAGTTGACCCGCCGCATGTCGTCTCGATATGCAGTGGGAAGCGCCGGCGGCGGTCCGGACGGGCGCTCCGGTATAGCACGCGGGCTATAAAGCAGTTCCAATTGATGATCGCCCGTTGCTTCTCGCATCTGCTTTGTTGCGAGACGGGTAAACTCCTCGGTGCTTGTGGCTGAATCATCATCGCCTTGTCGCTCGTGAGCGAGAAGCGCGTCCGCGGCCTTCTGTGCTTCCACGGGATCGATGTGGTGCTGCTTAATTGACACAATGGCGCTCGTGATGATTCGGTGCCGCGACGTGGCATCCACGGTAGGGTTGGCGCCTGGTGGGGTTTGGACGACACCCAGCTCGTTCTCCGACGTTGGCCGTTCTGGTTGTCTACTCTGCCTCTCGTAAGCCCCTGCAGATGCAAAGCTCCAACTGCTGGGCGGTCGGACATTGCTGACCTCGTTCATCAGCCTGGGAAAAGAAACAAGCGTAATCAGCGACAACAATCCCCCGAGTAGCAGTGGACGCCGTCCGGGAGATGCAGTACCGAACACAAAGAATGTCGGCGTGCCGTCGAGACAGGCCTTGGCCGAAGAACCTGCAACTTCGGGTCGTGCATAGCGGTACTCGCGTGGAAGCGATATGACCAGATCAGTGAGCAAGTCGAACCAAAGCCGAACTGACGGCCAAATGCCAGTTTCGTCATGCGTCCGGTCGCGAAATAGCTGCAAGGCTTCGTCCCCGTACTCCTGCCTGAAACGTGAGGGATACAGGTGAAGAAGTAAGCGAAAGATCACCTCAGACATAATCCCCCCTCAATATGTTCTTGGACCTCGCCACGCGCAACAGATCGGCAAGTCTCTCGGCCTCGGAACGAACCAGCTTTCTGCCCGCTGATGTTAAGCGGTAATAACGTCGTCGCTCATCCCTCACGCTCGGGTCTCGCGGACGATCAACTTCTTCAATTAGTTCCTCTTCTAACAGTGCACGAATCGAACTGTAGAGCGTTCCGGGCCCCAATCGCATGCGGCCCTCTGTCTGCTGCGCGACATTGCGCATGATTCCATAGCCATGAAGGTCTTCACCGACCAGAGCGAGCAGGATCTGAAATGCTGCGGAAGGTAGAGGACTGAGCTTTTGTTTGGGCATGGCTATGATCGATAATCGATATATCGATCATTGAGCATACGACCAAGGGACTGCCTGGTCAAGCCCTGACGTTTGCATTTTTTTCATGAGCCGAAGCAACCTGCTATGGCTCACTCTCATCCAACCAAAAAGTATTGGCTCAGGCCTTCGAAGGAGGAAAAAACAATGCGCAGTGAAACCAATCACCCAGAACCAATGAAACAAGAAGATGCGTCCAACGACCCCAGAACTATCGAGGAAAAGGAGTTAGATCGCGTAGCCGACGAAGCTGCGCAGCGAGCCGAAAAGAGGGAACAGCAGTACGACTCAGAGCACGACATCTTTACGAAATAGCCGACGACTTCGCTTTCGGATTGAACTTCGCAATTCGGAGATTGCCACTTGATCTTCTGCAACCTTCTTGCTGATATATGTGACTAGCACCACATCTGGGGCGAGTTCTCGAGCAGCAAAATCTTCAACCGTAACTTGTTGATCCAGCTTTTCCCTTCGCATGCTGTCGACAATTGAAGACTTGTCCCAGACTCTCCCGGAACTCCCGAATTCAATAAAACAATCAGCCAGCAGTGCAGAGACAGCATCAGCACAATTACGGATCTGCTTTCTGTGGAGTGACGTTTCTAACTCGAGAAAATAGGCAGTATCGTTATCGGGCAATTTCATAACGTAGCAGTGACCGTTTCTAAACGGATGAAGCGGAAACCGGGGTTCCACGAGTCAGTGGCGATAAGCTGGCCATATCGTAACCTAACTGAACCGGACACGATGCTCCGAGCAGCATTCGCTTGTCACACTGGCCGAAACCGGTTTCGGGGACATGTGCCGTAGCAGGAGCTCCCGAATACCGTGATGGACCAGAAGAAGACTCTGGCCCGCATCGACGGGAGTCCGCCCTGGCCCATACATCAGCGGTTCAGCGGAGGTCTTCGTGCAGCAGGCGGTAGAGTGTCGTGCCGTACTTCTCCACTGTACTGATGCCGATGCCAGGAATCGCCAGCAATTCCGCCGCAGTTTGCGGGCGGCGCTCAACCATGGCCTTCAGCGCCTGATCGGTGAACACGCGGAAGGCCGGTACGCCGCGGCGTTTGGCTTCGGCCAGCCGCCACTTGCGCAACGCGTCCTCGAGCCTCGAATCTAGAGCTGCCAGTGGCGCGGCCGGGACCTTGGCTTTCGGTTCAGGTGCGCGCTGCGGCGGTGTCTTCTTCCTGGCTGCCTTCTTCTTGCCGCGCTTTGCCTTGCGCTTTGACGGCGTTCCTGATTCCACTTCCGCCTTCATTAGCAGCGCCATGGGAACGGTTTTATCCAACTCCCCGGCCGCATTCCCCAGATAAGCCTTGCGGTACGGGATGCTTCGGCCGTCCTTCTCGAACACTTCATCAGTCAAGCGCACCAGTCCTGAGCGTGCCATCGCCCCCAGCAGATCCTCGAACGAATTGCGCGAGAGGTGGCCCTCCGGAAACAGCTCGGCATGCAGTTTGCCGGTGGATTTGCCGCCTCCGGCGCGCAGAGCCGTGATCAGGCGTAGCGCAGCCGCCCGTTCGAAGTCGGTGGCAGACCGGAACCGCTGTCCCAAGCAGGCCTCGGGTGCGCAGAAATCGCATATCCCGCACGGTTTCCGGCTGTCGGCGAAGTCGCCGAAATGTCTCACCAGGGCGCACATGCGGCACTGGTTGGAATCGGTGTAACGCAGCATCAGGTTCAATTGCTGCTGCTTCTGCCGAGATTGCGCCAGATAGGATTCGCGCCAATGGTCGTGGCCGCGGCTCACGTTTTCGGCATAGTCTACCGTCGCGCCGCCGTGAATCCAAAGCTTCTCCAGCGCTTTGTCAAACTCCTCCGAATCCAGCCGCACGGAGTGCGCCAGCGCTTCTTTCTCTCGCGGCTCCGCCCGCAGCTGGGCGAAAATGGCCTCCAGCACAGAGATGTCAGGGTAGTCGCGCTGGAAGAAGAAGTCGTGCGTGCGCCGATCCGCATAGGAATGCATCAGAATGGTGCGGCTGGGTAGGCCATCGCGCCCGGCACGACCGATCTCCTGGTAGTAGGCCTCAAGACTGCCCGGCAGTGCGGTATGAATGATCGTACGGACGTTCGCTTTGTCGATGCCCATGCCGAATGCGATCGTGGCCACCATGACTTCCAAGCGGCCATCCTGGAACTCCTCCTGGACGCGTTTGCGGGTGACGGTATCCAGGCCGGCGTGGTAGGCGGCACAGGGAAATTTGGCCCCCAACTCAACGGCGAGGCCGGTGCTCTGCGCTCGGGTAGGGCCGTAGACGATGGCCGGGCGGCGCTCGTGACCCCGTAGCAATTCCGCCGTAAGTTCGGCCCGCTGCCAGGGCTCGACTTCCACCACTTCGATGGCGAGGTTGTCGCGACGGAACCCGTGGATGAAACGCTCCGCTTGCAAGAGGCCCAACTGAGCCGCAATATCGTCTTGCACCAGCGGCGTCGCGGTGGCCGTGAGCGCGATTACCGGCGCCGGCCGCAGCGTGGGCAGGTGTTGGCCGAGCATGCGATAGTCCGGCCGGAAATCGTGGCCCCATTGCGAAATGCAGTGGGCTTCGTCGATGGCGATGAGGTTGGGCTTGCGCTTCGCCAGCATTTCGGGGAAGCCCGCCACCCGAAGCCGTTCCGGCGCGATGAACAGAAACTGCAGGCCGCCGTTGAGGTAGTCCGCGCAGGCCTGGCGCGCTGCCGCGCGGTCGCGGCCGGAGTGAATCCGCTCCACGGCGACGCCGCGATCTTTGAGTTGCCGCACCTGGTCTTCCATGAGCGCGATGAGGGGGCTGATGACGAGCGTGGTACCCCCGCGCGCGATGCCCGGTAACTGGTAGCAGAGCGATTTCCCTGCCCCGGTGGGCATGACGAGAAGAACGTCACAGCCTTGGATCACGGCTTTACATACGGCCTCTTGGTTCGCGCGGAAGGCAGAAAAACCGAAAGCTTGATGGAGTAGTTCGGCGGGTGTTGCATCGGCGGCACGGGAAGGGGTGGAGAGCTCGTTCGGTGGCAGACCACTCACCGACGCTCGCGGCTCGGTGATGATGCCTCGAGCCTCGACGTGGCTAACCTTGTCTACCACTTCGCGCACGTAATCCTCAATGGCTTTGAGGAAGGGCCGCAATTGGGCGCTGCCCTTCTGAATGCGGCGCAGATAGGCCTCCCACTGCCCCGTCATAGCCGGGCTCTTCACCTCGGGATGCACCACCTCGATCAGCCGCATGCCTTTATCGGTGGCCTCCAGACTCTTGCCATTGCGCAGGATGTACTCCCGCTTCAGCAATACCTCGATAATCGCCGCCCTGGTCGCCGGCGTTCCGAGCCCGGTCTCTTTCATGGCATCGGACAGTTCTTTTTCGTCCAGCGTCTTGCCCGCCGCCTCCATTGCGGTCAACAGAGTAGCTTCCGTAAAGCGCTTCGGCGGCCGCGTCTTTTTCCGGAGTGCCTCCGCGTCTACCACGTCTTGCAATTGATCCTTGGCGAGGCCCGAAGGGAGGGCCTGCTGGTCGTGGTTCTCTTCTGCGTCCGGATTCGACTGCCGGGCTTTTCCGGGCAACACCAGATCCAGGACCTTCCACCCGACCTGCACAACAACGCTTCCCGACGTGTGGTAGCGGTCCGCCACGCCGGGATGGCGGATCGCCGTGATCACCGTGGTCACCTGCCAGATATGGTCTTCGTGCCACGCGCTGAGCAGGCGACGGCAGATCAGGTCGTAGATTTTCTGCTCCTCGGAAGTCAGCGATGCCCGCTGGGGGCAAGTCGTGGTCGGGATGATGGCGTGGTGGTCGGTGACTTTGGAGTCGTCCACGAACCGTCCGCCCAGAGGCCGCTCGCCAGTTCCTGGCGCCAAGTGCTCGCGATAGGACTCCGCGATGGTCTGGACGACATCGAGCAGCGTGCCTGCCACGTCCTGACTAAGGTGGCGACTGTCAGTTCGCGGATAGCTGATCAGCTTGTGCCGCTCATAGAGCGCCTGCGTCGTGTCGAGCGTCTTTTGCGCGCTGAAGCCGAAGAGCCGGTTGGCGTGGCGCTGCAGTTCTGTCAGATCGTAGAGCGCGGGCGGCGGCATTCGCTGCGTCTGCGCTGAGATCGATTCGATTGCGGCCTGGCCGGTCCGCGCCCGCTCCACGATGCGGCTGGCCTCTCCGCTGTCCGGCGGCAGCCGCATGGATTTCTGGAGCGATTCCTGATCACCTTGGAGCGGCCGTTCGTGAAACCAGGTGCCCTGGTAGGTGCTCCCCTTGGGCGCGTCCTGCGGGTGGAAGGTGGCCAGCACTTCGTCGTAATCCTCGGACACAAACTTCCTGATGGCCAGTTCGCGCTCCACCAGCATTGCCAGGGTCGGCGTCTGCACGCGGCCCACCGAGAAATCCTTCTCGCCGTATGCCAGCGAATAGGCACGGGACAGGTTCATCCCGACCAGCCAATCCGCCCGGCTGCGGCCCCGGGCGGCGTCGGCCAGGGGATCGTACTCCTGCCCGGGCCGAAGCTGTTCGAAACCCCTGCGGATGGCTTGCGGCGTGAGCGAAGAGATCCAGAGACGGCGGAACGGCTTGGCGCACTGCGCGGCTTCGTAGATGTAGCGGAAAATCAGCTCGCCCTCGCGGCCAGCGTCGGTGGCGCACACCACTTGCGAGACCTTGGGCGAATTGAGGATCTTCTGCACTACGTCGAACTGGTCCTTGGTTTTTTCGTAGATTACTAGCGGCCATTCCGCCGGCAGCATGGGCAGCAGATTGCGTCGCCAGTGGCGCCAGTCGGGATTGATCTCGTGCGGCTGTGCCAGCGCCGCGAGGTGCCCGATGCCCCAGGTGACGACGTATCCGTTGCCGTGAAGATACCCTTTGCCCTGCTGCGACGCCCCCAGGACGCGCGCGATATCGCGCGCCACTGAAGGCTTCTCGGCCAACACCGCAATGCTTCCCGATTCCGCCATCTGAAGTTATGGTATCGTCCGGAGATGTTTTTGCGGGGAAGGGTCTCGCCGCGCACCGACACCACTCTAGGATTGCCTTGACATGCATATCTTCCAGAGGGGAAGCGCGAAGGTCTTTCCGGGAAGGGTGGTCATAGCCCCTTAGGAGAAAATGGCACCGACTCCACGCTCACAGACGCCTGGATTCTTCCCAACTTAGCTTTCTGTCGCCAGGAAAAGAAGACCTCCAGAGAGTCAACAAATGATTGTGGATCGGTGGTGTGCCAACTCGAAGTTGTCCAGAAACCTTAGCGTTGTATCGGATGCGCCCCACAGTCAGTGTTGTGCAGGTAGGCCCGGGGCTGCGGGGCGCGTCCGATACAACGGTTTGAAGAAGGCCGCTTTTGTTCGCGGTGGACGCGGTGGAGCTCTATGGGATTTCAATCGGACTGGGAGGTCTGGTTCGAATGTGAGATAAGTGCTTTGGAATGATGGTGGCCAGGGACGGAATCGAACCGCCGACGCCAGCCTTTTCAGGCTACGTTATGCTGTGCTTTTAACGACTTAACTGACTCCGGGTGGCCGCCTAAGTACGTGAGACGTCGTGATAGACATGCGAATCGCGGGTTGGAATCGTGGGTTCAAAATCAAGCCTATTTCACGGTGACGAGCCGATTGAAACCGAGCTCCTGAACGTGCAGGCACAGTTATTCGAGTTGCTCCTGGCAGTGCCAGGATCTCCGTCCGCAGGGTAGCACGGGTCCGAAAACTGGAGCCATCAGAGCAAGAAGGGCGACGAACAGAGAACTCGTCGTGGTAGCCACCACAATCTTACGAATGATCAGAACCCCTGTGTTTTCAGATCGGACGGAGTTTTCAGTAACAGCATCGATTGCCACTTTTGGCCGCGAGCGATCGTGACCTTCGTTTTTTGGTCCGGAGCGAAGCGCAGCGCGAGACAACGTCTAGCCGACGTGTAGCGTTGCGATCAAAGCCTAAGACACCACCCCCAAAATCGGTACCCTTCACACTGGAATCGGTTTGCCAAGCTCCGGTGTAGGAGTTAAGGGCGTCCCCAAGTCTCCTTTGCCAGGAGGGGCAGGTCGTGGATCCAATCGTCTTCACTAACCCCGCCTGGATAGATAACGTGGCCCAAGTTGTCTTCGGTATACGCGACAACAAAATTGGCGTGGGTAACTGAATAGTTGCCGTTGCTTGGGTCCGTCTTCTGGGCCAAAGGAACCCCGGCAGCCTTCTGCGCCGCCTCGAGGGAAGCGACGGTTCCCGTCAGGCCGACAAAATGTTTATCGAAATTGTCGAGCCACCGGCGCAGTTGCGCCGGTGTGTCCCGTACGGGATCAGTGGTAACAAAAACGAGCTTGACCCGATCGGCAACACCTGTGGGTAATTTCTTCAGAGCCCTGCCAAGATTCGCCATGTGCATGGGACACTGATCGGGGCAATAGGTGTAGCCGAAAAAGAGGAGTGTGACCGACCCTTGGGTTTTGTTCCAGAAATCAAATGGAGCGCCGGAGGTGTCAGTGAGAACGAATCTCGGCTTCGCGAGGGGCGGCGCGACCAGGCCGCCCCGGTATGTTGCTTCCGGACGTCCGGCATTGGTCGAGTCGCGCTTCGCTTCTTGGCCCGACACGAGCGAGGCGCGGCCCGCCAAGGAAATGGCGACGACACACAAACAGAGAAAGCGCAAATTCATATCGCGCCCCCTATGGATGAACAATGACCATGCCTGTCATGCCAAGCTGGTCATGAACGGCACAGATGTAATTGAAAGTGCCTGGAGATGTGAAGGTCACCCGAAATCGCGCGACACCCGGGGGTGACTGAGCGAGGTTCGCGCGATCTTGCGGCGCAGGAGATAAAAATCCCGAGTTCACGCTGTCCGTGGGTGAGCTTATTACCGCTTGCCTGGCGCCGTCCGAGGTCGCCATTACATTTGTCGAAGGCGGACGGGGATCGGCAGGTTCCGTCCCAAATGTAACGGTATGGTTGATCGAGGGATCGAGACTTGTCCACTCGACCGTGTCCCCGACCCTCACGACTATCAGCCCTCGCCCAAAGCGCATCAGGGATGCGGTCTGTGAACCTGCTCCCGTCATCGTCACGATTTCACCGACACCGGCGGCAACGCCCCCAGGCATTCCCCGGCTCTTCAAGCGAGAGGCGTCCGCGAGCAACAGTGCTTGCTCGCTTTGGGCCTGCCGATCATAGAAATCCTGGTCGTGAGGAAGGGTCTGCGACGGGTCGAGAACATGGACCACTCCGGTCATGTCCGCGTGAGCCAGGCAAACAAATTTGAAGTTGCCGGGAGACGGAAACTGTACGGAGTAGGTAGGCGTACTTGTCCCGGATAACAAGACTCCCGAGTGGACGCACGTGGAACCATCAAAGCTGGATCCATCGGGTGTAGTACCTGGACACCCGACCTCGACCCCCCAAGTGGGACCGAAGAGAGGCGGCCGCACCTGGCCGGGCGTCAAGAACGTTAGTGTGTGGCGCTCCTGCGTGGGAAATGTCCAGCGTATGCTGTCGCCTTTGTGAATCCAAATCTCATTGGGTAAGAAAGCAAGCGCCTGATTGGCTCTATCGCCAGTCTCCGCGCCGACCTGCAATTGCCAGGTATCCGCCAAAGCCGAATGCGGGACAAGCAAGCCAATGAGCAAAGCGCACAGCCAGGAAATACGCTGAAGGTGTGATCCGGTTAAAGCCGTCATAGCTCCTCCCCTTTACATGAGTGGTGCGGCGAGAATTGACTAGAACGCTCCAACCGTCAATGCAATGCGAGTGAAATCAAGGTGACACCGGAAATGATTGATAAAGCGTGTTTTCCGATGTGCGATGACATGCCTGTTGTGCTCCTGGGAACCGGGATATACTTCGCGGTGATCAACGAGTTGACAGGGTGGCGACTCCAGCAAAACAGATCGTCATGACCTTCGGTCCTTACGAGTTCTGCCCCCGTACCGGAGAATTGCGCAGGGAAGGAATGCGTGTGCGCCTGGAAGGCCAGCCGCTGGCGATTCTGCAGGTACTGCTGGACCCGCCGGAGGAGTTGGTCACGCGAGAGGAACTGCGGAAGAAGCTCTGGCCGGAAGATACGTTTGTCGATTTCGAACATAGCTTGAACGCGGCAGTGAAGCGATTACGGGCAGCATTAAACGATTCCGCCGACCAGCCGCGCTACATTGAGACGCTTTCGCGACGCGGATACCGCTTCATGGCGCACGTGAATCGAGCGAGCGACGAAGTTGTGGCTGTAGCGTCCGACGTTGCCCCAACTTTAGCCAGCACGCAGGCGCCCTCGGCAGTTGGTGATCGCAGGCTTTGGCTCATTGCCGTCGCAGTCTGCGTCGTTGCTGTTGTCACTTGGGGCTGGCGCCAGTGGCGTCATCGAAGCGCCACTCCCACGACCTCGGCGATTCGTTCCCTGGCCGTGCTCCCTTTGGAAAACCTAAGCGGAGATCCGTCGCAGGAATACCTCGCCGACGGCATGACCGAGGAGCTTATCGGACGGCTGTCCATGATCCACGATCTGCGCGTCATTTCTCGCACCTCGGTGATGCACTTCAAGAACACGCAGCTGTCGGTGCCCGACATTGCCAAAACACTCGGAGTGGACGCCATTGTAGAAGGCTCGGTCATACGAGAGGGCAACCGGATTCGCGTTCACGCGCAACTGATTCGCGGCGCGACCGACGAGCACTTGTGGGCAGAATCCTATGACCGTGAGTTGCCGGATGCACTCGCTCTGGAGAGTGATGTGGCGCAAGCGGTCGCCGCGAAGGTCGAAGTTACTGTCACGGGGAAGGAGCGCGCCCGCCTGGCCGCCGCTCGCCCAGTGGCGTTTGAAGCCTTTGAGAGCAATCTCAAGGGTTGGTTCGTCGCGAATAACAAAACAAACAGTAGGGCGGACATCGAAGAGAGCATTCGATATTTTCAGGAAGCAATAAAGATTGACCCAACGTATGCTCTGCCTTATCTCGGCCTGGGAGTCGCGTATATGGGCCTTGGCTCGAATATGATCGGCGATTCTCCCCAAGAGGCACACGCGAAAGCAATGACCGCCGCCCAAAAAGCACTCGAGCTTGACCCCGACCTCGCAGGTGCCCACGTCTTGCTTGGAGAAATAAGACGAAAACAGTACCAGTGGGCCCAAGCCAAGGCCGAATATGAACGTGCGCTCGAATTGAACGCGCACAGCCCGGATCCCTATTTTGCACTGGCTGAATGGTTTTCAGTTCAGGGGCGTGCTGGAGAGGCGCTGATGTGGGCGCAGCGCGGACGCGAAGTCGACCCGCTTTCACCCTCGGGCGATGATATGGGCTTAATCCTCTACCATGCGCGCCGTTATGACGAAGCCATAGAGGAGTATCGGGGGGTGCTGGCAGTACTACCGGACGAGGCAAATTCCCTTTGGTCGATAGGAATTGTACTGATGGCGAAGCACCAAGCCGAACAAGCCATCCCTGTGTTGGAGAGGGCGGTTTCTGTTTCTAACCGTAGCCCAGGCATTATCGGTTCGCTGGTTATGGCCTATGCCCAAGCCGGGCGACGCATCGGTGCACTTCGCCTCCTGGCAGAGTTGAAGAAGCATCAACAGCCAGGTTACGCCGGCGCGTTTGTGAACGCGTATTTGGGGCTCGGCGACTATGATCAGGCATTCTTCTGGTTAGAGCAGGCCTACAGGCAGCAGGCGAACCCTATGCAGCGTCTCAAAGTGGATCCCATCTTCGATCCCGTGCGCGATGACCCCCGCTTCAAGGACCTGGTCCACCGCGTCGGGCTCGACAAGTCCTACTAGCCCACGATTACCTCAGCGCATGCAAAAGAACAAATTAGCTTTTGTGCCAAGCCAAGATGAAACCTATGATTTGCGTTGGTTAGGCGATCACGAGCTTGTGTTCGATCGGGTCGCTGACGTCCCGTTCTTCAGACAATCCAGCATATGGAAAGCGTGTGTTCCGCGTTGATTTGACGGGCGGGATACATAGCTATTGAGAACAGGCCATGTCGCACCCTATTTGAACCGGACGGGATGCTCCTTTAAGCGTTCTCTTGTCACATTGGCCCGAAACCCTAGTGTTGTATCGGATGCGCCCCACAGTCAGTGTGTGCAGGTAGGCCCGGTGCTGAGGGGCGCGTCCGATACAACGGTTTGAAGGGAGCCGCCCGTGGGGAGGCATTTATGCAAATTCAATGGTTCTGGGGGTTGTGAGAGAGGTATCGGGAAGAGCTACTGGAGTTGGAAAGCGTGAAGGCAGGACTGGTTTGGTTGTAGTTTGCGTGTGGTAGGAGCGGGATTGTGATTCGAGGTTGGGAACAGATGGGTTGTTCGAGGCAAGTGGGGCGCACCCCGCCTGCGGGTGGTGGAGGGCACCGTTTGAGAGGGGTTGGAACTGTAGTTTCATGCGGCGGCTCCGGCGAGAAAGGGTGGCGAGCGGAGTTGGAGTTGGGCGGCCGTAAGCCTCTCGATGACCACCATGGGCCCGCCACAGTTGGGGCAGAGCCAAAGTGGTCTGGTTTGCTTGGCGGTGGATGCTTCTGGTTTGGTTTGCGGCTGAACCGCTGCGAGGGCTTGCCGGCAAAGTGGCAGGAGAGTAGCCTGCCGACGGTTGGCGAGGAAGCCGAAGTGGCGAATGCGCACGAAGCCTTTGGGAAGCAAGTGCAACAGGAAGCGGCGCAGGAACTCATCGAGCTCTAAGCTCATCACTTTCTGTTCATTGTTATGAGCCGAGTCGCGCCAACGAAAGGTGACTTGGCCATCAGCCAAGGAGATGAGGCGACGGTTGGAGATGGCCACGCGATGGGTGTAGCGGCCCAGATACTGGAGCACGTATTCGGGGCCACCGAAGGGTGGCTTGCAGTAGACCACCCAGTTCTTGCGGAATAGCGGTCGCAGCCAGGCGGCGAAGATCTTGGGCTGAGCGATCGGCGCCAGATCGCCCGCGAAGTGGAGTTGCTGGTGTTGAAAGGCGGACTTGAGGCCAGCGACGAACTTGCCACGAAAGCGGCGCCGCAGCACCGGGCGGGGAAGAAAGAAGCGAGGGCGGGATGGAATCCAGCGGGTGTGGTCGAGCGAGAGCCCGCCGGACGGGACGACACAGTGAACGTGGGGATGAAGTTGCAACTTCTGATTCCAAGTATGCAGCACGCTGAAGAAGCCGATCTCGGCTGCGAGACGTCGGGGATTGCGGGCGACTTCGAGAAGAGTTTCTGCGCTGGTGAACCCACCTCGCAACCGAAAGGGTGAGGCTGGTAACCCCCCGTCTACAACTGGCGCGCTCGAGCTCTATCCCAACAAACGAACCGCTGACGAAGCATCGAAAGGTTTTTAGACGGCACCAAAACCGGGGTTTCCGAAGTGTCCTGGGAGAAGCATGGAAGATACCTACTTACTATTCATGCGGTGTCCGGTGTACAGGCGGCATGACTCTCATTCGGGCTTTCGTACGGAACTTGAGAACCTGGACGGTGATGGTAAGGGAAAAGGTTCAAGTGGATGAGCCACGAGGCCGAAAGTACCGAAGCACCGCCAGGGGCGCACTGCCTCGTAGTAGCGAGGAAACGGCGTAATGGCCGTGGAGCGAAGGGGGCGGGTCACCTAAGACGAGATTGGGTCAACGGGTAAACCGGAGGAACCCATTGTCTCGCCGGGGAGCGGCAGCTTTCCACGGGTGGCACGAGCCGGATGAATCGAGAGATTCACGTCCGGATCTGTGAGCGGCTCGGGGTGAAATTCCCCGGGCCGACTCGGCGGACATGTGCCGCCGCGGGATCTCACTAATAACGTAATGGACCAGAACGAGACTTCGGGACAATCTTCGGGAAGGCGGACTCGCCGATCGGCTGTTGCTCAGGATTACTTACCACATGGCGATGTCACGACAGGAATCTATGTTGAACTTCCAAGACGTGACTGGCCGCCAGTGCTTAGCATCCGAGTAAAACTACTTTTCGCTACTCTCTGCCGCAGGAAAACTTGGATCCATTTTGTGCAGGACGGAACGAAGCTTCGTTTCCTCCTGTTCATCGTAGCCTTGGCTATCGAACAAGACCTTGCCGTCTTTGCCGATCAGCACCAGCCGGGGAATCGCTGACTGTCCCCAATCCCGTTCCGACTGCGACTTGGGATCGGCGAGATGCGTCCACGAATACTTGTGCTGCTCGATATAACGTGCGGCGTCGTCAGGGTCCTCATCCAAGCTCACGCTCACCAGATCGAGTCCCCTGGCTTTGAACTCCTTGGACAGTTTTGCCACGTGCGGCATCGACTGCCTGCAAGGTACGCACCACGTCGCCCAGAAATCAACAATCACTGGCTTACCTCGCAGCGAAGCCAGATCAAAGTCTTTCCCCTCGAGAGTCTTCAATTTGAGAGAAGGTGCGGACTTACCGACGAGTGCGATGGGACCAGCCTCAAAGCTGTCGACCCGTTCGGCTCCTATTGGCGGGATGAACTTGAACATCGAATCGGGCAGCGAAGGGTTGAATTCAACAACGTTGTAGGTGGTGGTTGCGACATAGTCGAACTTGTGTTCCGGGACGGTGCTGTAGATTACAGACTCCTCTTTGGCCAGGATCTTGCGATCGCGATCGATCCAATAGGTGGTCTGCTGTTTCATGCTCGGATCCGGCCATTCCCTGGCTGAGGGCGGGCCGATGATAACCATGCATTTAACCCGTCGTCCGTCAATTTCGGTGGTTTCCGGCGGCTGTAGCTTCCCGGCGGCGAGCTTCTTGTCGATTTGTTTTAACCACCCGATCCATCCGCTTTCTGCGGGGCTGAGACTTGAGTCCGAGGATTTGTCAGCCGCCTGTTCCGAATACTGCTTGCGCCAGGGGTACCACCTCCACTCGGTTGTCCCATCCGATTGACGAATATCCCAGCTATCGGCGAGTTTATCTTCGCGGCGATAGCGGTTTCCCGGAGCAAGCGCGACGTTGGAGAACGTCTTTTCCCAAGACTTGTTGAGTTCGGCTTGCGCCGTCCTCACCATCTCGCGCTCGATCTTCAGCGACTTCGCCTCGCGATAGTTCCTGGCGGTCGCGAGCAGCAAGGTCTGCATTTCCTCGGGAGCGTCGCGTTTTTGTGAAGGTGTTTGGTTGGGCTGGGCCGCAGCGGATACTGCGACTGACACGAGAATAGTCAAACTACAAAGCCGAATCGACGATTTCGTCATCGCCATTCCCCGAATGTCCTGCCCAGGATACTGGCGTTGGAATGGGCGCGCAATGTTAGCGGAACGGATCGAGCCCGCACGGCAAAATGCAGTCTATTCCGGTTGAACCCACAATCGCCGGAGGAATGACAACTGTGGGCAAACACTTCACCCCGAAATCACTCGCGAGTTCCATGATTGTTGACGGGCCATCTCACACCCTATCCGTCCCGCACAAAATGATCAGCGAATCCCCCGCTTGTCTTAATTGTCCAGAAACCGGCTTCGAGGAAGTGTGTCGGAGGAGGATCTCGCGGGCAACGTGATGGACCAGAAGCGGACTTCTGGACAATCTTCGGGGAGCCGGACTCTCCGATCGCATGTGGCTCAGGATTCTTACGGCATGGCAATTTTGCGATCGCCATCCGAGGTATGGCTCCTGGCGGATCGTGATCACGGCCACTTGATGGTGAGGGCGTAGATTTCCTGCGCGCCGATGTCGCGGGTGAAGACAGGGGAATCGTCCGGCGCGACGTTCAGTCGGACCCGACCCACCTGCATCATATCCATCACCCGACGAAGATCCTTGACGCTGGCGATAGTCTCGATCTGGCGGTCGGAGAATCGAAGGCGCCGGGTCTCTGGTTCCATACCGCCCGTGGTGAAGTAGATGTACTTGCGGTCCGGCGACAGATTCCAGGTCGTCAGGTTGACGGCAACGAGGTCGCTCCATTTCTGGCTTTTGAAATCGAACGTCACGAATTTCGTACCGGCCCGATTCGTGGCCACTAGAATGTCCTGGTTGATCCAATGTGCTCCGCTTAATTCCTGGGAGCCGGGAACAATCGACAACTTCCCTGTGCGTAGGTCGTATATCTGAAGAAAAGAGTTGGGTCGTTCACTGGCAGCCCCATCGCCCCATGAAATAACAACCAGGAGGTTTCCGTCAGGGGACCAGTTTCCGCTCCCGGAATTCTTCTCCACGATCCTTTGCTGCGGTCCTCCGTCCATGCCGACTATGAAAGTTTCACTTTCAAAGTTTGAATAGACCACTTTGGTTCCGTCGGGCGAAATCGAAGGGTAAGCCGCCTCCATCGGAGGGTAGGTTAACTGCATGCGTTGACTGCCGTCGCTGCGGGAACGCCACAAGGTGTGGTCCGGGTAAGAAATGTAAGTAACCCACTGGCCATCGCGGGAAAAAGTCGGATCTATCGCGGAGATCCCGGAGAGAAATGGAAGGAACTGATGCAACTTCGTATCGTAGCGAACCAACTCGCCGCGCCGCTGGGTACCGATGGCGAAGATCTGCTTGCCATCGCGGCTCGGAGCGACACCGTTGTAGGCAAGCGGTCCATTGGTCAGGCGAATTGGTGATCGCGACCGGTGGAAAATCCCCGTTTGCATAGGCAGTGCCCAAATGTCGGAAGCGCCAGCATGACGGACTCGATACACGAGGTAGTTTCCATCCGGGGTCCAGCGGGCACAACACGCGCCTTTCAGGAGGATTCGAAAGTTCGTTCCATCTGGTGTGATCTCGGCCAGCGTGAGTAAACCATCAGCCATCGTGGTAAACGCAACTCGCTGCCCGTCGGGTGAGACAGCTGGGTTCCAGGCACCTGAGGCGCTGGAGTATAGCTTGCGCGGGTTTGAGCCGTCTTTGTCGACGAGATACAACTCCTTGGTAGTAGAAAAGACGATGAGGCCATCAGGGAAGAAATCCGCAAACTGCCCATCGATGTTGCCGAGGCGGCGGGGTTCTCCCGCCGGAAGTGGAATCGACCACAAGGGACTCGTCGGAATATCGATCCCACCCGAAAATGCCAGTAATTCGGAACCATCCTTTGCCAGCCCCGTAATCTGGGGATTCGGCAGCTTGGTAGCGACCGGGGCGGTGGGTCCACCCCTGACGGAGACCTGTGCGATCTTCCAGCTCCCAGTCAGTCCTTCATTGAAATAGACCCGCGATGCATCGCTTTCTATAGCGCCTTGTTTTGCTTCTCCATCGTCTGTGAGTTGCGTGACAGATTCCACCACCGGAACCGCCGGCGGCATCTTCCACCAGGCAAACAGTGCGACAGCCAGCATGACGACGGCGACCGCGGCAGCCCAAATCCAACGCGAACGCGATCCCTGCTCCACCGCAGCTATCGAAGAACTGCCCGATTCCGAGAGGGCTTCCAGCGCAAACGCCAAGTCCGAGGCGCTCTGAAAGCGCTGTTCGGGATTCTTCTCCAGGCAGCGATGCACGATGCGCAGCAACGCCGGAGGGGTGCCGGGCGCAATCTTTGAAATGGCGGTCGGGTCCTCGTTCAAGATGGCGGTCATCGTCTCGGTCGACGTCGGCTTGCGAAAGGCGCGTTTACCGGTCAGCATCTCGTACAAGATGGCGCCGAAGGCGAAAATGTCGGCACGATGGTCCGCCACTTTTCCCCGCACCTGCTCGGGAGCCATGTAGCCGACGGTGCCCAGCACCACACCGGGCTCCGTGCGCTCTCGAGCCGTAGCCGTGGGGCCGTCCGGAGGTGCGGCTTTCGGCTCGATTAGTTTGGCCAGGCCGAAGTCGAGTATCTTCACCCGTCCGTCTTTGGTGACGAATATGTTTTCTGGTTTGAGGTCGCGGTGAATAATTCCTTTTTCGTGCGCCGCTGCCAAGCCGCTGGCGATCTGGACGCCGTAGTCAATGGACTTGCGCACCGGCAGTGGGCCGTGGGCCAGTTGCCGCCCGAGTGTGCAACCGTCGAGAAGTTCAGAGACGAGATATGGCGCGCCTTCGAAAGTGCCGAAGCGATGAACCGCAAGAATGTTGGGATGATTCAGCGCGGCTGCTGCTTGCGCCTCCTGCTCAAACCGGCGCAGCTGGTCGGGATCTTGCGAGACATACGCGGGTAGGACTTTGATCGCGACTTCGCGCTTCAGTGTGGCGTCGCGAGAGCGATAGACCTCGCCCATCCCGCCCGCACCTAGCGGGCCGAGAATTTCATAACCATCCAGTTTCGTACCTGGGGTCAATGTCATTGGTGAGGCGGATTATAACCCGCATTGCAGATTCCATAACACAGTTCTGAGTTGTCGATGTGACCAGGCAGGGCTTTGCATGAACTAGCTATCTCACGTCAACTCTCGTCTGCTGACACTCAATTTCCTGATTGTCCATGACCCCGGACTAATCACCAAGTTGGCAGAAAAGCAGACCTCCAGAAAGCCAACCAATGATTGGGTATCTGCGGTGCGTCAACATGAAGTTGTCCAGAAACCGGCTCCGAGGACATGTGCCGCAGGGAGATCTCGCCAGCAACGTAATGGACCAGAATGCGACTTCTGGACAATCTCCGTAAAGGAGGGCTCCCCGATCGGCTGTTGCTCAGGATCACTGCCATCAGAGATATTTCCCGTGGGAAGACCCACGCCACTTTGAGGCGCGCGACGTTGTCGCGGTTGATTTGAGAGAGCGATGAGTAGCGCATCACCCAGGGTCATTGCAGTAGTTTGGCCAGTCAGCCTGGGCTTGGAGATGGATTGTAGCTAACAGGAAAAACAACGGGAGCATAAACCGCAGGGATTTCGCCGGCAAAGCCGCGAAAGGATGCACGTCCATAGTGACGGCACGCATCACATGAACGTTAGCAAGGAATACGTCATCCGCAGGTCATGGAAAATTGATACTGCTGAGTGACCGGCTACGCGGACCTTACCCGCTCCGGCCAGACCTCGGATCGGTTTACCTGACAACCCCCAGGCTGTAAGGGGAAGGGTTGTGGCCATTTCAGGAGTTAAGACTTTTCCTCGTGCCGGTCGGCGGCGTCCGGAAGAATCTGCCGCAGTTCCAGCGTCGGAACGGATAGGAGGACAGCATCCCCTACCGACTGGACCAGTCGGACAGGTAACTTGAGTGTGGCAGCGCGGAGCAGGCCCCGCGCTGCACCGAGCTGCTCGGCGACCGACTTACTCAATTTGATCTGGAGCGCGACGACAATCCATGTGGAGGCGTCGATAAACAGAGCAGCCACTTCGCCGATCGCCTGGCCATCAGCCGCAATTACTGTTCGTCCTCGAAGGTGTTCATCGGAAACCTGCATCGTCGAACCGCCTCTATTAGCAATTAATACCTGAACTTGCCGCGCCTAGGCAATGCACCGAGTGTACATCTCTCCTTGCTACGGAATGCAGTTTCACGTTAGCCCGCTGCCCGCAGAACTCTTTAGGCGGCACGGGCACTTCGGGAGAAGCAGGCCATTGAGCAGCCACCACTAAACCCACTAACCAGAAGCGCACTGATTGCGGGTTTTTTCCTTTGGTTTTCGCCTGCCGCTTCCTGGGAAAGAATCTCGTTTTCATAAGCCGATTGGGCTGACCGGCGGACACCGAGTGCGTCGGAAAGCAATCCAGATTTTGACATCCGGATCGGTCCCGAGGAGTCCGCCAGTGTTCACGAACGTGGCAATTGTCCAGAAACCGGCTTCGAGGACATCAGTGCGCAATGAGTGCTCCGTACCCACACTTCCTACAACAGGACTTCTCGGGAGTTACAACGTCTCCCTAGATCGAGGATGTTTGTTTGTCAGCGCTTGTCTCTGGCGTGACATAGCAGCGGGAGGCAATCGTGAGGGGCGCAGCGCTATTTTCGTTGCTTCACGCGTCATCACTGACAAAGGCATGCGAATTGGGGGATGCTATTAGGATGAACCAAGGATCGACCCTCCCTACCGCTCCTTGCAATCCCACAGCCCAAATTGTAATTTGCTCGAGCACCTAATTATCCAGCAGAGCGCGCGTCTAGTTACTGGAACGCTGGAGTTGATCGCCTATTCGTATCGCAGCGCTTCGGCAGGCAAAACGCTCGCCGCTGACCACGAAGGATACAGCGTCGCCACGAAGGAAATGCAGATGGCAACCAGGCAGACGAGCACCGCATCCCACAATCGCGGCGCGAAGGGAACGTAGTCAATCGAATACACCTCGGCCGAAAGCGAGAGCAGGTGGTAATGGCCCGCGGCCCAGGAAATCGAGTACCCCAGCACCAGCCCGATGACTGTTCCAATCACGCCGATCAACATTCCCTGGTACAAGAAGATGCGACGCACTTGTTTCTTTTTGGCGCCCATCGATACCAGTACGGCGATGTCGCGGGTCTTCTCCATCACCATCATGATCAGCGAAATCAGGATGTTCAGGGCGGCGACGAAGACAATCAGACCAATCGTAATGAACGTGACCACCCGCTCCAGCCGCAATGCGCGAAAGAAGGCGCGGTTCTGCTCCATCCAGTTGGTGGACATAAAGCCCTTACCCGAAGCCGACTCGAGTTGGCGGCCGATTTCTGCGGCCTTGTAGATATCGTCCACCTTAAATTCGAGGACGGAGACGACATCGGTGAGGTCGAACAGCCGCTGCGCGTCTGACAGTCGAATGAACGCCCAGGTTTTGTCGACATCGAAGAAGCCCGAGCTGAAAATGCCGACCACCTTAAAACGCGCGTACTTCGGCACAATTCCGAATGGAGTCAGTTCGCCCTGCGGGCTGGTGGCGGTCACTACCGATCCCACGGTTGCACCAAGCTGGTCCGCCATGTCTTTTCCGAGGACGATAGGGGCCAGCGACGCCGTCATTTGCGCCGAAAGCGGGTTGGTTTCGTCGTGATCGGCATGTACCGCAGTCGTGGCCGGGGCGGAGAGTGCATCGGCCGAGCCGATCTTCACGGAGTTCAGCAGGTCACTGACTTTATTCTCCTCCGAAGGAATAATGCCCTTCAGCATCGCTCCCTGCGCTCGTGCGCCGCGCGAGATCAGTACCTGTTCGTAGATTGCGGGTGCTCCAGCCATGATATGCGGCTGCTTCACCAGCTCCGTCAGCAGTGGTTGCCAGTTGCGGATTCCGTCGGCCTCGACCCGAAGCAGATTGATGTGCGACAACGAGCCCACCAGCCGGTCTTGCAGGTCCTGGCGAAAGCCGTTGTTGATGGCCAGCGCGATGATAAGCGAGGCTACGCCGGCCGCGACTCCGACGATCGAAATAACAGTAATAACGCCGATGACCGCCTGGCGGCGCTTGGCCCGGAGATACCGCGCGGCTACGAAGAGTTCGAATTGCATCGAAGGTAGGGCCGACCGCGCCCCCGGTCCGCAAAATATCATCTCATATGTGTTTCGCCTATTATTCGTGCAGCCATCCGCTCAGCTACGCGAACACGGCTAACTTCCTCCAACCCGACTTCTGGCCTGCGTCAACGGGAGTCCGTCCTGACACACACCAAGCCGCTCCGACGGCGGCAGGTCGCCACCGTAGGGTGCCTGAGATCCGTGGTCAGGATTACGTACTACATGGCGATTTCCCAACAGTTGTACGAGAAGGCGACAGGCCGCATGACCGAATGGAGCGCCAGATTTTGTCACTCCTGCTACTTCTTTGAATGTTGGCGCGGTGGGTCGACTTGGTCTCCGATGAGTGTTATCACCCAGCGTGGAACACCGCGGTACCCAACAAGGCCATCCGTTTCCTGCCGTTTGTGAAAAATATGTACAACTGCGCAAACAGCGACGACAAGAAGAAATAACATCCATGCTGCGAGCCAGACAATGTCTAGCCAAGAGTACCGACCGGCCAATGCCACCGACCCCAGAAACAAAACCCAAAAGACAACACCGGGAATCCAAGTGCGGTTTGGTTTCGGCCACGTCATAGGAGCCCTTCCATCAAGGGACGTGCTGTGGTGGTAGCCATTGCATCGCATCCCGATCTCACAGATTGTGGCATAAAGCCGGACATTCTGTAATTTTACGCTTGCGGTGCGGCATCAAAGCTGGAAATCACAACAGAAGCGGCTGGTTCACCTGTTGTTGGCGATAACAGGGCGAGTGGCGCTGCCAATGCGGTTGCCGGATGCTGGCGACTCCCGAGGAACATATTCCATCCGGTTCAGATAGGGTGCGAGTTGGCCTGTTCGCGACAGCAATGCTGAGATGTCGCTAATAATGCCGGGGGCGCCACACGCGTACCGAGAGATCGATCTAGCGCGCCGGAGTTGGATTGCTCGACCCCCATGGCCAATCTCAGCTATCACTGCGCTCTGTGATTGACCTCCTTTGCGCGACGACTGTGATCAGCAGATGATCCAGAAGCCATGATCATGATACGGATGCGAATTCAACGGACGTTGCTTTTCATGGCTCTCGCAAGCACCTGTGCAGCGCAGAGTCCCAAGTCGATAACATATCTTCGTCTCAGCCGGCAGATCGTGGATCAGGCGTTGCAAACTTCGACGCTTGCGGAAAATTGGTCGGCAGCTCTTCGGAAGCGGTACATCAAAGCTGGGATGCCGCCCTCTCAAATCGTTGAGCAAACCGTCCCGGGTTCAGATCAACGAATGGTGATATGTACGATCGCTGGCCGCGGCGACGCTGTCATCGTTGTGAGCGCGAGTCTTGCGCGGTCGAACGTTGACGACGCGGACCTGGTCGCTTGGGGTTCGATCGCCATGCTGCCGCTTCTGTCTGAATCAATCAACGGGGTCGGCACCGATAGCACGATTATTCTTATAGGCTTTCCAGGCGATGAACGGCACCGCTATGGTTCTTCTTGGTATGTCGACCAACTGAGCGAGGCACAACGGAAGAAGATAAAAGCAGCGATCGAAATCGTCGATGTCGGACGGGGCCGGACGACATTTGAGACGAAACGTGGTGACAAATACCTAGCCGACTGGCTCGCCACCGCAGCGCTTGCGTTGCGCGTGCCAGTTCCGATGAAGATTGATGAAGACGACTCCGTTAATATTCGAGATTCGAAATCATTTCAGTCGGCGGCCATCCCGGCAATTGCGATTTCCTCGGAGCCCCAACGAGTGCGTCCGTCATTTAGCACCGTCTATCTGCCGGTCAATAAATTGTATCTCGATTGGTACTACAGCACCTATGAGTTGCTTTGTGTGTTCCTTCTCGATATCGACAGAGTAGCTCGAGGCGCCTCACCCAAGTCATCCATTGGTGCTATAACGCAATTGCCAGGTGTTACCGCGGGTTCGGTCTTCACCGAGGAACAAGTAGAGAGGATTATTGCAGGTCAGATCAACCTGACCCGTGCGGAGCATGCGGTGAAGTCGCTGCGAGTCATCGTGATGCCGGAGTTACATAGTTTGGTTTGTGACATGGCACAGAACAAGCAAACGGATGCCAGCACATTCGAGAGCTTATTGAAACAGAAGCGACTGAGTGGAGCCGTTGCCGTGTTCAAAGGTTCCTATCCTAACTTGCTGCCAGAGCAATTGCAGGGCTTGAAAGTAGGACGTTTCGATAAACTCTCAGTCGCAGCTTGCAACACTCAGTCTGCTGACTCCAGTGGTCCAACCTATTGGATAGCCGCCTTAGTTTACGAATAATTCATAGACAGTGTGTACACTTAACAGCTTCGGTTCTTCGTGTGGGAGCACCCCGTCTATCGCGCGCGTCGCTCGCTCGGGTGTAGTTTCGTTTGCGATGCAGGTTGCGGAGAGAGTCTGGAAGCCGAGTTACCGAGCTTCTGGAATGTTTAACGGCACCCAAACCGTCCCGAGCTTTCTTGTGTTTCGATCCATGACCCCAAGACTCAGTACGTAGTTGCCGGGTTTCAATGTCAGTTCCTGTTGGCCGGGGACGCCGGCGTTCAGCGAAGCAATGTCGAACTCAGGCTTGAGGGCTGGGCTCAGTGTGTCCGATGCACTAGTTGAGACTCGGCCCTGATTGTCCCAGGCAACAGCCATAAAATCGAGGGTAAGGTGCTTGAAGTGGTCGGGTGTCTCTTGAATCTGGACATCGTCGGTTTGCACTGCGTAGTCAATACGAGTGGTCTTATGCGAGGCATCGGGCGGCTGTACCCGAACCTTCATGAGGATCGACGTTGCGGGAGGCATGCCCGGTTGCAGCGCCGCGACCAGCAACTTCGCAGCCTCATCGCCTGTGGGTTTGGGATCGTCGGTAGCGAAGTAACCGCGGCGATAGGCGAGTTCCAGCCCGCTGCGTTCACTGACGACTTTGATGTTGCGATAGAGTCCGTCGCTCTTGTTGTTCGTGGGGGCATACGCCAGGGTGTAGTAACGCAAACCCTGTTCTATGCTTTCGCCGATTTCAGTTGCCAGGTCATTGCTGCCAAAGAACGCGCGACCTCCGGTCTCATGGGCGAGGTTATTCATGGAATTCCGCGAATCCCAGTTGCTGATAGTCTGAGCCTTTCCGGCACCCGCTACAACGGAGGTAGAGTCGCCACCCGCACCAACGGCGATGTCCTCTGCAGTGAGCCCAACGGTGGGCAGACCTTTTACATCCACTGGATAGATGGCGATCTGTGAGTCGGCGAGGACCGAGGCAGCGCGAGCCACATCCCGGGTGTAGTCACTCGATCCATACATCCGGTTTCCGAGATCGAGTCGCATGTTGGGCAGGACCTGGAATGGTATTCCACTGGTGATCCAGATCAGGCTCTTGCGCCCTGGGTAGGCCGACACGGTGCGCCCGATGGCCTCTAGCGCTTGTAGCGTCAGCCGGACTCGCTGATCGTTGGTGGCGTTCTCCGCCTTGTCCAGCGCCAGGAGGAGTCGCGATTGAACATTCATCGAACCGGGGAATGGCCCTACGGGGGTCGCAGGGTCGTTAACCATGCCTGATGCTTGAGGGATCATCGTTATTCGGTCAACGTTGTTTTGATGTTGACGAGTGCCCTCGGTGAACGAATCGGGTCGGGCCAGGATCGCGTTGGCAGCCGCGACCAACGTGCTGGAGTCACCAGAGACACCATGAACCATCTGCAAGCTGCGGCCCAAGGTAAACAGAGCGATCTGTTGCCCGGGCGGCAACTTCTGCAAAGCCTTGAGCATTTGTGTCCGCGCCCATTGCTGGTCTTCTGCCTGAGTATTCAGCATGTCGAAAAGCAGAATATTGAGGGAGTTCCTGGGCACATCGACGGGGAAATTCGTGTACTGACCCGGCGGAAGCTGGGGCGGAGTCGCTTGCGGTGACGTCGGTGCAACCGAGTGTTCCTCGAAGACGCGCAACTGTTGCGACGTGCCATTTTCGGTCAGTTGAAAGTCCGAGACCTTGAGACCAGTGATCGCCTTGCCGGACTTATCGGTGACCACGACGTCCACGACTACCAATTTCGATTGTGCGTGAAAGACGGGCGCAGCCGTTGTGATCTCTGAGGTTCCCGCGTTGGCAGAAGCCTGCCCCGATCCAGTCACGGAAAATAACCACAGGAATGGAATCAAGAAGAAGAAACGGCCGGACCGCATCATGGTTCGCTCCTTCACGGCAGGTGGAACGATCCTAGTGTGCGCCCGAAGTTCAACCACGGCGGTGACCGAGGTCACGTCACCGTGTACCAGAGTCAATCAAGTCGATGGCTTCTTTCTTCGTGAGTCGTTAGCAATCCGCGAACCAACTTTCCACTACGTTTTGGGTAACTGTTGTGAAATTGACGCTATCTCGCACGTAATCCCGGATGAGCGGCCCGTTCGGTTTACGTCGCAAGTTGGCGTGCTCACGACAGCGTATCGACGCGGGCCAGAGGTCTGCTTCGGGGGAGTCACTTAGACGGGTTGTCGGCATCTCGGACAAGTGGAGCGGCAAACTCCCGAGAAACCGGCTTCTAGGACATGTGCCCCAGTAGGATTTCGCCAACAACGTATGTCCCATAACCAGACTTATGGCCCGCGTCGACGTGAGTCCGTAACAGCACAACAGAGCCGCTCTGACGGCGGCAGGTTGCCAAGCATAGGGCGGCTGCGAGCCGTGGTCAGGATTACGTACTAAATCGCGATTTCACAACCCCTATATGCACCGACCTCACTTCACGATAACTTTCGAGTAGCCGACCACACTTCCCTCGCGACGCGACACTGAGTCTGACAAGCAGGTGCTCGCGGTATAATCCCGCCCACATGTGCCCGCTGAAGGCGAGATGTCGGCTGGATTCCTAAGAGATTTTCGCGCCCTCGGTTGGGGGGATGGATGAGTTGTATCGCGCTCGCAAACTCGGCGGCGGCGCCAACCAGTGAAGGTGCTAGCCTCCTGCTGCTAGCGTTATATCCGGAAACCTGGCCTGGTTCCGGGGTTAAGCGCCGCGCAGAAGTTTATCCTTGGCGCGCGAGAAAGCCTCACCGTCGATATTAGAGGAGAATAGGTGCATGATCGGGACCTCCATTGCGCACTACACCGTAGTTGAGGAACTCGGTAGAGGCGGGATGGGTGTGGTCTGGAAGGCCCGCGATCATCACCTCGACCGCTTCGTCGCAATTAAGGTACTTAGTTCGGAAGTGGTCGAGTTCGAGAATGTTCCGCGGCTGGTTCACGAGGCCAAGGCAGCTTCAGCTCTAAATCATCCCAACATCGTACACATTTACGACGTTGGGGATTCCAATGGGCTTCCCTACATTGCCATGGAGTACATCCCAGGCAAGACGCTTGCGGAGCGGATCAGCCGCCGAGGCCTGCGCCTCTCCGAGGCCCTGAAGTACGGAGCGCAGATTGCCGATGCGATGGCCACCGCGCACCATGCCGGTATCTTGCATCGGGATCTGAAGCCGGGAAATATCATCATCGGCGACACCGGTAATGTGAAGATTCTCGACTTCGGATTGGCGAAGGTGGTGGGCGGCGGCACGACCAGTTTCTCCTCCACTCAGACTTTCATACCAGAAGTATCGCGCAGATTTGCCGGAACAGTCCCGTATCTCTCACCTGAACAGGCGGAAGGACTACCCCTCAACCTGCAGTCCGATATCTTTTCATTCGGGATCATCCTTTACGAGATGATCAGTGGCATCAACCCCTTTCTTCGCGGATCACAACATGCCACCATCGCTGCAATTCTCAATGAGGAACCAAAATCGCTGCATGAACTTGTGCCTTCCATTCCGCCGGAAGTCGAGCGGCTGGTCACCAGATGCCTGCGAAAAAGCCCGGAGCAGCGGCTGCGAAGTATGGCCGACCTGGCCATTGCCTTAAGGGAACTGCAACAGGAGTCCGACTCGGGCCAACTCTACGTTACAGGTTCTCCTCATGCCGCAAGCAGTAAACGCAGAAGGTTTGCGGTATGGACGGCGATTGGTCTAACAACTCTCGCGTTGATTGGCATTGGTTTGTGGAAGGCACGAAACGATCGAGCACCTGCCCCGAGCTACGAACTGATACCCATTACTACATATCCAGGCCGACAGATGCAGCCGTCACTCTCTCCGGACGGCACGCAAGTGGCTTTTTCCTGGAATGGTGCTGCAGCGGACAAGTTTCATATCTTCCTCAAAGCTCTCGGACCTGGTCCTCCGCTTCAACTCACGCATGCGGCTGCCGATGACACCTCACCGGCATGGTCTCCCGACGGAGAGTCGATCGCCTTCCTTAGAACCCAAGATAACGGCCGCTTCGGCGTCTTCGTAATTCCCGCGCTGGGAGGCTCTGAACGGCATTTGACAGAGATCTCGATTCCAGAATCTGCCTGGATGCCGGGGCCGTACCTGAGTTGGACGCCCGACAGTCGATCGCTTGTATTAGCCGACCATCCAACACCGGACAAACCCACGTCGATATTCCTTTTCTCGATCCAGACGGGTGACAAACGCCAGCTCACGTTTCCCGCGGCTGACATTCTTGGGGACGCTTGTGTGGGGCTCTCTCCCGATGGTCGGGCCCTGGCGTTTTGCCGGTGTGCGCATTTAGGCGCATGGATCACCGACATGTATGTCGTTGAACTCAGCGCTCAACTCCAACCGGTTGCGGATCCCAGGCAGGTTGTCCCCAGAAATTCCTTGCGCATAAACGGGCTCACCTGGAATCGGACGGGCACAGAGCTCGTTTTTGGAGCATTCCGACAGGACTATGACGAAGGCCTCTGGAGAGTACCCATACCGAATATCGCAAATGCGTCAGCTTCGGAGCTGCAACTAGGGATCGGCGGTTGGCCTAGCGCAGCTCGATTGTCGCCGCGCCTGGCATTCGATCGCAGCATGGGTGCTGGTCAGAACATTTTGCGTTTGCCGATCCATGCGGATAACAAGACTCCTGAAGCACCGAAGCTCTTGATTAGTTCGACCAGGGGAGACTTCGCTCCGCGTTATTCGCCCGACGGGCACAGGATTGCATTTGAGTCGCGCCGTAGCGGAAATCTCGAGATCTGGACTTGCGACGACGAAGGACAGGATTGTGTGCAGGTCACGGCCATTGGCGCGGCATTTACCGGCCTTCCAAGTTGGTCGCCCGACGGCAAACAAATCGCATTCTATTCGCGGAAGAATGACAAATCTCACATCTTTGTCATCGGAGCGGACGGAACTGGCCTGCGGCAACTTACGTTTGAAGACTCCAACCACTTCATGCCGAGGTGGTCGAGGAATGGCGCGTGGATCTACTATTCTTCTAATGCCACCGAAACTGTGCAGGTCTGGAAAGTCCCATCGCAAGGAGGTACTCCGGTGCAGGTCACTCGAAACGGCGGTTTCGCTAGCTTAGAATCGCCAGATGGCAGATGGCTCTACTACACGAAGAACCAGGCGGCCGACACCAGCCTATGGAAGCTCCCGCTCGCCGGTGGAGAAGAAGTCCGGGTACTTCCCTCTGTCCACGTTCACAATTTCGATGTAGTCGACAACGGACTCTATTACCTGGAGGATCCAACAACGCTAAAGTTTCTCGATGCCGCCGGAGGATCCACCACAGTCGCACACTTGCCGCCCGGTTATGTTGGGCTTAGCGTTTCGCCGGATCGAAAGTCGATCGTGTTTACTGCCAATAAGCCTGAAACAAGTGAGCTGATCATGGTTGAAAATTTCCAGAAATAAATCGAAAAGGCTCGCTGAAGAAGACCGGCCAAGGGGGCCATTGCCGACCTCTGATATGCCCATACTGCAGCACGCTAAGGCGGAGCACCTGAAGCCGCAAAACTCGGGAGCGAAGGCTTCGAAAGCAAATTGAGGGCAAACTGATAGCGAGCGTGATCAGGCCGTATCACAGTCTATCTGTCCCGGACAACATGATCAGCGGATCCTGCTTGTCTTAATTGTCCCGAAACCGGCTTCGAGGACATGTGCCCCAGTAGGATTTCGCCAACAACGTAATGTCCCATAACCCGACTTCTGGGGACCTTCGCGCCTCACTGGCCGAAAACCACCGATACAATCCAGGACCCGCTTTCGCATCACTTCAATGTTGTCCTGACTCTGAGGAATCCGGGGCCTCACGAGGACACTCACAAGAAAAATCAATGAGAAGCGGCGTGGCATAGAGCCTCCTTGCCAAAGTGCAGAATCGGGAAACTTGTACTTCAATGCGATTACGCCCTTCGTAGGTTGGGCCCCCTTCCCACGGTGCATTCACTGGCACTCTCTGGTTTCGATAAACGTGAGATCGTCTGGATACGGAGCTTCCGGCAGGAAGAAGACCAATCTCCGCCGGTGGAAGACCAGCGGTCTGCCGTCCTCATCGACGTAGCAATAGTCGTACTGGCTTGAGAAAGTATGGGGCCCAGCTGATGCCCGATTGGGTTGTGCGCTACTCGATAAAGAGGCGGCCGCGGACTCTGGCTGCACTAAGTGCGAGCGGTCGGTATGGCCTGGTCCGGTGCCGGTGGCGGCGTCCCTTCGAACTGACAGAGCAGCGACGCCGACGACCATGCATAACATCACTGCTCCGCGTAGTATGAATCTTCGCGGCATGGCATGTATCTCCGCGTACAGAGCCTGAAGTAGCTGTGTACCAGTTTCAGTTGCACGTGCGTACCAGTTGCCGGTCCCGGCCTACCCTGCGGTCCGCCTTTTGTTTGTCCTCGGAAGGCGCTACCTAATCTCCGCCCGCGTAGCAAATCTGCCCAACATACCGGGTGACGACGCGACCTGTACCCAAGTCCGCTTCGCCGATATTGGTGATGTCGCCAGTCGCACCGGCGAACTTACCGGTTCCGCCATTGAGGTGGACGGGATAGGTGACCATGGCGTACAGCCCGGGAGCCACTTGCGTCGTCGTCGCGGTCGCGGGAGCAAAGAAGAGCGTGTCTCCAGATTCCGTCACCCAGTGATGCTGGACGTGCAGAATCAGGGTGTTTCCAGTTCCCTCTGTGCTGAGGATCGTGGCCCCTACCGCACCTCTCAGGTCTCCTGTCGCCACACCCATGGTTGTGGCTGCATCGACTGCGCCCAAGTTCGTCATGAGCATCCCACCCGCCGGGGTGCAATGCTTGGACTGTGCTGCTACCGTTGCGATGAAAATGACCATCGCTGCCAAGACAGAAACTGTTTTGCTCGTTTTCAGGAACCGCATGTTCGCCTCCGGCTTTCGTAGATTTTCAGGCCAAGATGTTCTGACCTTCACCAATCAAGAGCGAGATTCCGAGGCAAATCGGCTCATGCGCAGCAAGAAAATCCCAATTGAGAGACGGCCCGAACGCAACTAACCTCCGAAACAGGGCACCAGAATTGTTTGACTTCGACCCGATTCGGAGATATGTTCGGCTGCAAATCCGTGAGTTCTCAGGCGTCTTGTGGGGTGACCAGTGCAGCGCCTATCCTCCGGCCCTGTCTCCGATTTGTTAGCCAAATGGCGGGATGGCGACCCGGAAGCCCTCGCCGCCTTAGTGCCACTGGTGTACGCCGACTTGCGCAAGCTGGCGCGCCGTTATTTGCGAAATGAACGTCCCGGGCACACTCTGCAGAGTACCGCTTTGGTGCACGAAGCCTATCTGCGTCTCGCCAAGCAGGAAAAAGTGCATTTTGAAAACCGCGCCCATTTTTTTGCGGTCTCAGCCAAGCTGATGCGCCAGATACTGGTCGACTATGCCCGCGGCCAGCACGCGGCCAAACGTGATGCCGGGGTCAAACTGGTACTGGACGAGGCGATCGCGCCGCGCGCGTTTCGCGAGATAAATCTGCTGGTACTCGATGATGCGCTGAAGGAACTCTCCCGCCTGGACGAACAGCAGGGCCGGATCGTGGAGTTGCGGTTCTTCGGGGGATTGTCGATCGAGGAAACTTCTCAGGTTCTGGGTGTCTCACCGGCTACGGTGAAGCGGGATTGGATAACCGCTCGGCTCTGGCTGCAGAAACAAGTTGGGCGGACTTGACCCGCATGACCCCGGAGCGCTGGCAGCAAGTCAAGGTCGTGCTTTACGATGCCTTGGAACTCCCCCCACAACGCCGGTCTCAGTTCCTCGACGAGGCCTGTTCCAGCGACGACTCACTACGTAAAGAAGTGGAATCCCTGCTGTTGTTGGGCGATAACGAAGCCCTCACTTCCTTCCTTGAATCAGCTCAACACCGGGTTATGCTCCCCCCTGGAACCAGGCTCAGGGACTACGAAGTGCAATCGCTGCTTGGAGTGGGCGGCATGGGGGAAGTCTATCGCGCTCACGATCCTCGGCTAGGCCGCGACGTCGCGATAAAAGTGCTACCCAGGGCTGACGCTAGCGATCCTGATCGACTGCGCCGCTTCGAACAGGAGGCGCGGGCGGCAGCAGCCTTGAACCATCCCAACATTATGGCCATCTTCGACATCGGCACAGCCGGCGAAGGGATCCCTTATGTGGTCTCGGAACTACTCGAGGGACAAACCCTAAGGGAATGCCTGAGCCGGGGACCCTTGCCGGCGCGCCAGACGGTCGATCTGGCATTGCAGCTTGCAAGCGGACTCGCGACCGCTCACAAGAAGGGGATCATCCATCGTGACCTCAAGCCGGAAAACCTGTTTCTGACCACCGAAGGGCGCCTCAAGATTCTTGATTTCGGCCTGGCCAAACTGGCGAGAGGGCGAGGTTCCTCCCCTTTCGACGCACCCACCCTGCCCCAGGAAACGGAGGCTGGAGTTGTGTTGGGAACCGTGGGATACATGTCTCCGGAGCAAGTTCGAGGTATAGCAGTTGACGATCGTGCTGACATTTTCGCCTTCGGGGCAATCCTTTACGAGATGCTTACGGGTAAGCGGGCTTTCCAAAAGCCGACGTCAGCCGAAACCATGACTGCCATCCTGAACGAAGACCCGCCCGGCATTTTGCAGATTCGGCCGGGCGCTTCTCCGGCGCTGTCAGGAGTCGTGCACCGTTGCCTGGAGAAGAATCCCCAGCAGCGCTTCCAATCAGTGCCAGATATGGTCTCGGCGCTTGAAAGTTTGTCTGGCTCCGCAGGGGTCGCCCAGAGCGATCATCCCTTCGTTGCCAACATTGCGTCGCCACCGGAACCGGTTAAGCAGGACCGGATTGATCAGTTTCCACCCGTCGCTCCCGAGTTAGGCCCGCAAGCGGCTCAACCGGAACCTGCAAAGACGTGGTGGAAGCGCCGTGTGGTCTTTGCCGGAGCAGCATGCATCGGCGTTGCGGGCCTGCTGTACGCATGGATCGCGCCCCAGATCGAGAGGCTGTGGCGTCTGCGCGAACTGCAGCAGCTTAAAGTCGTACCGCTTACCGCCTTGACGGGCGGCATAGCGTCGCCCACCTTCTCTCCCGACGGCAGTCAGCTTGCTTTCGCCTGGGATGGAGAAAACAATGGAGCGGGCTACGATCTCTACGTCAAAGTCGTCGGCTCGGATAGACCACTCCGCTTGACCTATCGTCCGTCGACGTGGATCTCCGCGGCTTGGTCACCTGACGGCCGCAGTATTGCGATGTCGCGATCTGCGGGAAAAGATGACTCCGGCATCTATCTCATGCTGCCAACGGGTGGACCGGAGCGCAAACTCATCGCCCGGACGGCGCTGGCGTGGTACGGTAACGAGCTCAGTTGGTCTCCGGACGGCAAACGCCTCGCCTACACGGATGTCGATCAAGACCCGCCGCACGATGTCAGGCTGTTTTCGCTGTCGCTGGACACTCTCGCAAAAAACAAGCTTCAAACAGATTGTGGTCTACCTGCGACGCCTAGATACTCGCCCAGCGGGAAGTTCCTGGCATTTGTCTGTGGAGACACCGGATTCACTTCTTCCCTCAGGTTGTTACGGATGAGCGATGGCAAGCAAACTCGCCTGCTCAGTCGGCCCGACCTGATGCTCGGAATCGCGTGGTCCAGCGATGAACGCCGCATCGCTTTTAGCTCTGAGTCGAATTATGGGGCTCTATGGGAGACTTCCCTGGCTCGGCCCAGCCAAATCGAGATACTGCCGGTCGGCCACGACGCCACGGAGTTAGCCGCCGTCCGCCCCGGCCCTGGGCTCGCCTATGTTCAGGGCTCGACCAACGTGAATATCTGGCGTTTGGATCTGCTGGCGTCGCCATCGCAGGCCCGCAAGCTCGTCATCTCCACCCGCAGTCAAACTGGGCCAAGCATCTCGCCCGACGGGAGCATGATCGCGTTCGAGTCCACCAGAAGTGGCGCAAGTGAAGTATGGGTATGCAATGCCGATGGCTCGAATGCACAACAACTCACGCATTTCGGGCTGTTGGACACCGGATCCGCGCGCTGGTCTCCCGATGGAAAGCTGCTCGCCTTCGACTCGCGCGCGGGTGGCGAGGCCAACATTTGGGTTGTCGATCCCCGCGGCGGCGTTCCCCATAAATTGAACATCGACATACATGGCAACGCCAACCCTAGCTGGTCCCACGATGGGGCCTGGATCTATTTCGTGAATGGGGCAGACACTGGCGGACATACGGTGTGGAAGGTGCCGTCGAATGGCGGCCATGCCGTGCCGATCACCAAGGGTGGCGCAACTTTCCCCTTGGAGTCGCCTGATGGACAATACTTGTACTTTGCTCGGGGTTCGCAGCTTTGGCGCGCCGCCGTAGACGGCTCGAAGGAGGAACCGGTGCCCGGCATGCCCGAGCTCAGTGGCTTGGGAGACGAATGGTTCCCGGCTGAGACAGGCATCTACTTTCTCTCCCACGCGAATCGCAAGACGGTGATCAATCTCTTCGATCTGTTTGCCAGGAAAGCGCGGCCGGTCTATGCGCTCGAAAAGCCCACCCCCGAATGGATCGGCGGCATACCTGTTTCGAAGGACGGCAAGTTCATGCTCTTCCCGCAGGTCGATCAGTCCTCCACCGACCTCATGCTGATCGAGAACTGGCGATAAGTAGGGGGGGAATGCCAAGTCCGCGGGGCGTTCATATTGTAGGGCCATAATGCTCCCAGCAGCATTCGCTTGCCACATTGGCCCGAAACCGGCTTCGAGGACATGTGCCGCAGCGCTACCTTCCGAATACCTGTAATTGACCAGGACCGGACTACACGTTATCTATCTTCAGGCTCGACCGCTTCCGCTTCTCCTCGATACTTCGGTGCTGCAACAATGGGCAGCATGGCTTTGATCGTTTTCTTCCGGGGTATCAACGTTGGAGGACACAGGGCTTTTCGTCCGAGCGTGCTCGCCAAAGAACTGGGCATCTACGATGCCGTGAACGTGGGCGCCGCAGGCACGCTTGTCGTTCGCAAACCTGGGTTGCGCGCAAAGTTCCTTGCCGCATTGCGCCGGAAGCTGCCGTTTGAAACAACAATCGCTTTCTGCGACGGCAGTGATCTGATTCGACTAGAGATGGACAATCCGTTTGGAACTGAGCCACCGCCCGCAGATGTTGTTCAATTTGTAAGCATCCTGTCGGAGGCTGGACGCCGCAGAGTTTCTTTTCCGATTGCTCTTCCCGAAGGTGGGGAGTGGCTGGTGCGAATCATTGGCTCGAAGAATCGTCTCGTGTACGGGGTGTACCGCCGCCACATGAAAACGATTGGCTATCTCGGCCAGATCGACAGGCTCTTTGGGGCGCCGGCGACAACGCGCAGTTGGAACACAATACTCTCAGTGCTACGGATTCTGAAATCCCAAGAGCCCGGCAAGCAGACCGCCTGAGCTGGGTACGTGGATAGGCAATGATAGACGCCGCAGTGTAGAGCAAACTCGCGCCAGCTCCTGGATGGTCGGCATAACCGTCGAAGTGGCCCGTGAAGCTCCCTCGAAACCGGCTTCGGGGACATGTGCCACAGGGAGATCTCGCCAGCAACGTAATAGACCAGAACCCGACTTCCTGGGCGTTTGGGTAGTGCGATGGGGCTTCTCGACTAGAACCCGTTCCGAAGCGAAGGCCCGACGCAGCTTCGGAGTATAGGACGCGTTCGCTTGCAGCCAGGCTTGGTTTTGCCCCAGAACCTCGGCTTGCGTCTTCGGCTAGAATTGGCGGTGCGATGGCCCGCGATCCGGTCGTATTTATTTCTTCGACTTCCGATGACTTGAAAGAACACCGGGAACAGGCCGCCAAGGCTGCGTCCGCCAGTGGATTCTCACCACGCATGATGGAGTACTTCCCAGCGACCGGAGACAAGCCGACGCTACCCGCGTGTCTGGAAAAAGTCGCCGAAGCGGAAGTCGTGGTGGTGCTGGTGGCGCACCGCTACGGATGGGTGCCGGACGATCCATCAAACCTCGATGCGAAAAGCATTACCTGGCTCGAATGCGAGCACGCGTGGCAGGTCACTAAGAAGGAGGTGCTGGCGTTCTTGGTGGACCCGAAGTACGACTGGCCAGTCGAACTGCATGAAGACTACCGCCTGATCAAAGACAAGAACCTGCCGGCCCTGAAATACAACCAACTCCGCAAGGAGGTCGCACGCAATGAAGATAAGCTAGGCCAGTTCAAGCAGCAACTGAATCAATATCTTCGCGCCACTTTCACCGTCGCCGACAGTGTGCGCCCACTGGTCTCCGATGCGCTCTGGGCGTGGAAAGAGAGGCACCAACCGGCAACCGCAGCGGCTCCCTACCGAGATCCTGATACCTATCTTGAAGGCCCTCGAAGAGGACACGCGCCAGATTCGCATCAAAGGCTTGAAAACCAAGCGGACCGAGCCATACTTCTTTGGGATCGACGAAATCTACATTCCTCTCGCGGCGGTCGCGGGCCCCGAACTGACACGCAAGAGCGCAGGCGGGTATATACAACATCAGCGGCGCATCGTGCTGGAGGAGACGCTCGCCCAGCGCAACGTCGTGATCATCGGGGACCCGGGATCGGGCAAATCGACTTTCCTGCGGCGGGTGGCCTTCGAGTTGTGCCGCACGCTTCGCGGCAACCGGCCAGCGGACGCCCCGCCTTTTCTGGCCAAGGACGACAAGCGTTTCCCCATCCTGATCCGCGTGGCGGACTTGGCCAAACTGCTGGCGGCGGACAAGTCGCCCAAGCCGGATGATTCGCCCGACTGGATTCCTTACTTCCTGGGCAAGCAGAACGACGAGTACAAGTGGGGCGCTGACTAGGCCTTCTTCCGCCAAGAGCTGGAGGGTGGGAACTGCCTGGTGATGGTGGATGGCCTGGATGAAGCGCCCGAGCGCCGGATGCGGGAGCGGATTGCCCGTTTGTTCGAGAAGGCAAAAGTGGCTTTCTCCAAATGCGATTTCCTGGTGAGCACGCGTCCCCAGACGAATGTGGGCGATTCGGTGCTGGCGCGTTTTCATCAAATCCGGATTGGCGATCTGGAGCTTCCCGAGATACGGGCTTTCTTCGATCATTTCGCGCGTGCCCTGGCCCTGGGTGACGCGGAATCGAAGAACTTCAAGGAGGGGCTGGAGTTGGCGATCGAGCAGCCGCCCCGAGATTCACGAAATGAGCGGGAATGCGGTGATGCTGACCGCGCTGGCCGTCCTGCAGCACAACGACCAGCGGCTGCCGGAGTATCGCGTGGAGTTGTACGGATCGATCCTGGGCTGGCTGGCGGCGGCGCGGGAGTACATAGAAGGACGCCCTCCAGCCGAAAGATGCCTGGAATACATGCGGAAGCTGGCTCTGCGCATGCAGGACGCCCCCGAGGGAGGCCGCCTGGTACAGGTGAACAAGCGCACAGCAGCGGAGCTTCTCGCACGGGAGTTTGGCGGCAGCGTGGACACCAACGAAGAACTGCTGGAAAAGGAAACCCATGACAGCGGCATCGTTTCATCCGTGGGCACCGACCTGAGATTCTGGCACTTAAGCTTCCAGGAATATCTGGCTGCGCGCGAAATCGCGAGCCTCGCTGAGAAGCAACAGATCGAAAGAGTCGTAGAGAGCGACAAGCTCTATCGCCCGGAATGGCGGGAGATGATGCGACTGCTGGGCGGAGTATTGCGCCAGCAGGGCGAAGCCAAGATCGAAGGATTCTTCCAGGCAGTCTTGGACAGACTCCCGCGAAGTCCTGAGCTCGCCGATCAGGCGCGGTGTGCCGCGCTGCTCGGCGCCATGATGCGCGACCTCTCCCGCATGGGGTACCAACCGAAGACTCCGGACTACGAACGGACGGTGAAGACCGCGATGCGGATCTTCGACGCCCAGGCCGCCACCCAGATCGACGTCAAAACCCGGATCGAAGCAGCCGATGCGCTGGGCCAAGTGGGCGACCCACGGTTGGAGGAGGACCATTGGGTCACGATTCCGGCGGGAACCTTCCGGATGGGAGCGCAGAAACAGACCGAGAAAGGCCCAAACTACGATCCGGAGGCTTTTGAAAACGAGTCGCCGGTGCACGACGTGACCCTGCCAGCCTTTCGCATCGGAAGATATCCGGTGACGGTGCAGGAGTTCGACACGTTCATCAAGAACGGCGGATACTCAGCGCGGAAATACTGGGCGGGAGGGTATGGCGAATTTGAGGAGCCCGAGAATTGGGAGCGGCAGAAGCAGTATCCGAACCGGCCCTTGGTGAGCGTGAGTTGGTTCGAGGCCGCCGCGTACTGCGCCTGGGCGGCAGGGCGGTTGCCGACGGAAGCCGAATGGGAGCGGGCGGCGAGAGGTCCGGAGGGCACAAGGTATCCGTGGGGCAATGAGCCGCCGCTGGATGCTTCGCGCGCCAACTATAACCACGCCGGGCACCCTTCGCCCGTCGGCCTGTTCCCGAACGGCAGCACGCCAGAAGGGTTGTGCGACATGTTAGGAAACGTCTGGGAATGGTGCAGCGATTCGTATGTCCCCTACGAAACTGGATCGCAAGCGAATCCTGCCGGTCCGAAGGAAGGGGACTCTAAAGTGCTGCGCGGGGGCTCGTGGGACGACGATCCACTGCATGTCCGTGTCTCGGACCGTCTCAGGCTCGAGCCGACGGTCCGGGACGGCGGCATCGGTTTTCGTTGTGTCGGGGAATAGCGTTTAAAGTTTACGGTTTTGAGTCTATGAGGGGGCAGGGGGGACACTTTGAGCACACGCCAACCCCAGGTGCGTGACCATCTCCTCGCCCTTGAGGTGGCGCATGGTATTGGACCGCGACTCCCCAGGATGCGCTCTACTGCTTCGCATCTCCCAGTTGCTTCAGTTTTTGTTCGGCGCTGTTCTTGATCCCATCGCGACGTTGCTGGTCATCCGTCGTATCGGAGGGCAACAGTTCCAGTGCTTTCTCAGCATTCGCGCGCGCCAACTCCTTCTGACCGTCCGCCAGGTAAGCGTCGCTCAGGCTGTCATAAACATTCGGAGAGTTCGGATAGGCGGCGACATTGAGTTTGAAGATCTCGATTGCGCCCTTGATGTCGCCGGACTGCAAGCGCTCGTATCCCATAAGGTTGACCGGGCCCTCGGGAAACAGCGTTGCACTAGGATCGTGCTGGCGCGCTTCTGTGAGCATCTGCTCGACTTTGCCGCTACCGCCGGGCTGATCAATCTCGTCGAGAACACGAACCTGCGCCGACACAGCTACGGTCTCCTTTGGAACTGGTGATCGTCCTGGTGTCGTGATAAGCGTCGTCACGTACCAGTCCACGATCAGTTTCGGCAGCTCCGGATGCACCGGAAAAATGTCGGCCCCATGTCCGCCGGTTGGATAGCTAACCAGCTTCTTACCGGGATCGGCAGTGAGGCTGTAGAGCCACTGAATCCCCATGATGCTCGGCTTGAACTCGTCGTCATCGGCGTAGGCGAAGAACACGGGGATATTTTTGTCCTGGCGCAGGAAATTGCGCCCATTCAGGTCGGTGAAACCCGAGAGTAGCATCAGCGACTTCACTTCCTGGGGGTGACGCCGCGCAGTCTGCACCGAATTGTCGACTCCGCAGCTAGCTCCTCCAACGCCAATTACGTCGCGTGTGACGCCCGGCTGCGAGACCAGGTACTGAAACGCCACGTCAATATCCTGCGGCCACTTGGCCTGGGCTTCTGCGGCCTGTTGCGGCGTGGCCTTATCGGCGGGCGGCCCGCCACTCTCGCCAAATCCGCGGAGATCCAGCGTCAGAACGTTGATTCCCGCCGCTGCAAGCTGCTGGGCAAGCCCGTCCCAAACTTTGCGCTGGCGGTTGCACTGATGCAGCAGCAGAACCCCGGGCCCAGGCTTGGTCGCGCTGAAGTAGGTGGCCTTGAGCTTGGTGCTATCGGAGGCAGTGAGATCAACCACGCGCTCTGCCGCCGATGCCGGGGACGAAACGCTGAATGCGGACAACAGTGACAAAAAAACCAAGAACGGAAGACGTCTGCCCGGCATGGGAGCCACCTCAGATCGCAACTTCATACATACTTCGACCCGTCCCAGCGTGAGAAGCTGATGAAGAAATCGCCCGGACAGACAAACGACGTACGGACTGGTAGCGGCAGCCTGAAGGCGCGAACAAACGCTGCTCAATGTCACCACAACGTCGTTGGTTACGAGCTCAGCAAGCTACTCAGCGTCGCCTGTTCTTACTGCGTCCAGCCACGCCCGTCGGCCAGCAGCGATAGACGAAACAGTGGGAATTCGGGCCAGATTGTTCTTGTTCCACTGTCTGATTGTCGCTCGTCCAGCCGATTACTGTCGAGAACAGCGATTACACAAGTAATCCGTCAAGTCCACCGTTGGACACCGGCGTGAATTTAGCCAGAGTTTGTATGGTCGGCAATCCGGAACTAATCACATGAGCGAGAAGTCGGCATGTCGTCGAAGTGGCTGGACCAAGCTCCCCCGAAACCGGCTTATGGGAGATTGCTTGCGAGAAGTCGGCATCGCGTCATGATTCGGGAGCTGAGCACGTTCCATGCGATACCTTGCTTGAAGGGCGTTTGTCGTTACTAATCCGACGGACGAATCTGCTCGCTGAGCCCAAGCGACCTCTCGGCTGCGAATCGCAGGCACGACGATATGCTCGCGCATAGCCCTTGGTTTCGACTTTGGCAGCGGTATGGGGTTTGCTGCCGACCTGAGCCTCCGGTAATCCGACTAGTGCTCTCTGTAGTGGGGTGGAAACCTCGATCTCGCGCTTTTCAGTGTCCGGCTCAAGTGTGATGGTCACGGAATCGCCCGCCTTCACCCCTGCGCCCCGGCGTGCATCGGCATTGACGACGATGTACTGAATCCCACTCCTCTTCCCGACTGTGCTGCGCCAAGTGTACCCATTGATAGTCACTTTGACGGGCACTTTGGCTTTGCCCCAGACATCTCGCGTGTCGAAGGGCAACGTGAAGGATGCACAGCGTCAGTCTGCGACTCATCGCCGTTCAATTTCACTCTGATTTCTTTTCGCATCTTCGTAACCAATCTCTTCCCTGAGTCATTGGGTGTACCAGTGGGAATGTGGCGACCACCGACCGCACGAGAGGCACTGGGTCTCAGTCCACTGATGAAAGCACGCTGGACACACGGCCTCCGGTATCGAAAGTGTTCCACTCATTACCGCAGGTGCAGAACCATTTGTCTTCTTTGCGGGGCGACCAGCCGCACAACGGGCATCGAATGCGCGGACCGGATGGCTCGTGGGTCTTGTCTTGCTCAAGATCAGGCACAATGGTGAGAGTGTCAGTCTTTGAACTCATGCTTTTTGTTTACTGGATTCTGTCTTCTTCGCCGAGCGTACTCCTGTTCTTCCCGATCACACGCACTTCTTTTCCACGGAGGCCAGCGTACTTGATCGCCATGCCGAGGAGCCTATATTCGTCCTCTTGGTAATCGGCGGCAAAGGCGTCTTGGTGAAGCAACACCAGTTCCGTGTCATCCGCGCACGCAAATGGCCACAAACTTCTCGGCATGAACGCCTTATTATTCGAAGTCCGCTTCTCGCACGTCTTCGGCCGGATTGCTCGGAGCGACGCCAGCGTTGTTGACTAGAATATCGAGCCGCCCGAAATCACGCACGGCGTAGTCTATCGCGTGAGTAATCTGGTCGAGTCGCGTCACGTCCATCTGGAGAGATGAGACGCGTCGACCCAAGGCCTGAATTTCCGCGGGTAGGCCGCCGACGGCGTTCACATCGCGAAGGCCAAGCGCTACGTCCGCACCCGCCGCGGCTAACGCCAACGAGATCGCCCGTCCCAACCCGCGCCGCACCGGTAACTAGGGCGACCTGTCCGTTCAGATCAAATCGAGGAAAAGTTTCCATATTAACTAGTCCTCAAGTGAAAGGTCGCGCCGCCCACTAGCCGGTAGTGGACTACTTTGAATTTCATCCGTCACCCGTGTCGACGACATACCCATTTTCCCAATGATCCCGATTTAGCTCGTAACGGTTGATCCGAAAACCTTTCGGTGCATCCACGAATCCGGCCTTTGACTTGAGCCGATCAATGGCTGCCTCGGCGTCCGGTTCCGTGCGGTAAACGCCAATCAACAAATCAGCACCATCGCCATCTCGTTCCTTGACGTACCAAAGCAGGAAAACTGATTCTTCACTCATACTGCTACTCTTTCCGCCCTCCGCTCGTATGCTTCCTACAGCACCGCAAGATCGTTCACATCCCACATCCGATCTGTGACGCCAGCGGCCATCGCCGGAATCATACGCAGTGTACGGTCGAACGATCTAACTGTATCTCTGCGCTGCAACCTGCAGTCTCTCTAACGAGGCACGAGCCTCGCCCCTATCGATGTCGGGATTTATCGTCAACTCAAGAGCAGCGGCGGACGAGAGTTCGACGGTATACTCTTCGTACTCATCCACTGTGTTCGGCGGACTGAAATTCCACTGTTGGCGGACGATATCTTTCCAGGACCCCGCGCCGTACGGGAGCCATCGCAATACGAATTCTTGAGTTCGTACGATTTCTTCTTCTTTGAAAACCACCCGAATGGTTTGAATTGTCTGCGGGGCGTCAAACAATAGGCGGATCGTCTGAATTCCCGGTACTCCGGCTCGCCAACCCGGTCTTTCGTCGTTTAGTAGCGCCCCTTCAATCGGATAAGCGTCAGCTTCTGAAGTGACTTCGACAAGGGTGGCTCGCTCCAGCTCCAGCCAATCACGCTCCGTGCTCGTGTCGGTCTCGCGAGTTGGAGAGATCAGCCTTTTTCGCATGTTTTATGCTGATTCCGCGATCCTTTCGGACTGGATCAATGGCAGATGCCAATATACGCACCATCGAGCCTAGCTTTCCAGTTTCTCCCGGCTCATTCTAAGGTGTTCCTTCTCCGCTGCTAGACTCGCCTGCGCCTTCTTCAGCTTCTCTTTCAGCTTATCGCGTTCTTCTGTCGCCTTCGCAACCCGTTGTTGAGACGATTTGATCTCGGCCATTGCTCGTTTGTGTGATTGCAGCATGACCTCAGTGTAGACTTGCTGCCTTCGATCGTGCCAACACAATCGAATACAACCCGGGGGAGTGATCATCACTGGACGAGGCCCACACTTCCCCGAATGAGACTTCTGGGGAGTTTGGGCTGCCCACTTCTACGGAACGGGCGTTTTACGTCCAAGTGAAGTGAACACGTTCCTAAACACTGGCCGACTTATTGTTAGTTATCCTGAGAAGCCGCGTTGTTCGACGTTGAAGCCATTAGTCGGTAAGATCGTGCCACCTTACGCAGGAAAGCGTGCAGGTTGATGTTCTAGTGACAACCGGGCATAGCCAAATCATCGCAAAAGCGAGTCAATGGCGCTCAAGCCGCAGAGGCCTTCGCCTTTGGCTTGTCTGCTGCGCGGAACTTCGAAACAGGCATCCGAAAATCGCAAAGTTGGCCAATCAGGTCTCCTGCCCAGCGGTAGATGTTCTGTTCCCGCACCAGTTTGCGCATGTGTTGCATGCGTTCCTTGCGCTCGCGTGGATCCATTTCCAGCGCTGTGCGAATCGCCGCGGCAGTCTGGTCGATGTCGTAGGGATTGACGATCAGAGCGTCTCGAAGCTCTCGCGCCGCGCCCGTAAAGCAGCTCAGCACCAGTACGCCGTCCTCATCCTGGCGTGACGCCAGGTATTCTTTCGCCACCAGGTTCATGCCGTCGTGCAGAGACGTCACCAGGCAGAAGTCCGCGGCGCGGTAATAACGCTTCACCTCCGCGTGGTTGTGCTGCCGGTTCCTAAAAACGATGGGCCGCCAGTCCGTGGTTTGAAAGCGGCGATTGATGCGGTCGGCTTCCGACTGCACCTCTTGCAGCAGGTCCTTGTAGGCCTTGATGTTGGTGCGGCTGGGTGCGCCGATCTGCACGAACACGAACTGCCTCTGGTACACCGGATAGGTTTCCAGAAGTCGTTCGATGGCGAGGAAGCGTTCCAGTATGCCCTTGGTGTAATCGACGCGGTCCACGCCCACGCCCAGGAAGATCGCATCCATCCCTAGCTCTCGCAGCACGTCGGCGCGCTCTTCATCCCTACCGAAGACGTCCTCGGGGCCACGCGGCATGTCGGTTAGATCCACGCTGATCGCAAACGGCTGCACCATGCTCACGTGGTTGTTGCGTTTTGCGGTGAATTGTCCCCAATCAATTTGAGATTCCAGAGCGCGATCCACGGTGCTCAAGAAATTGTTGCAATGCTCCTGTACGTGGAATCCGATGAGGTCGGCGCCCAGCAGACCATCCAGCAGTTCGCCCTGCCACGGGCAAATTGCGAACGCCTCGGGATTGGGCCAAGGAATGTGCCAGAAGATCGAAACCTTTGCATCTGGCCGCCGTTCCTTGATCATCCTGGGTGCCAGTGCGAAGTGATAGTCCTGCACCAGCACCACCGGATTCTCTGTACCGGCCATTTCCTCAAGTGCAGCCTCGGTGAACTTGCGATTGACGGCCTGGTACATTTCCCAATCGGCCGAGCGGAAGATGGGCCGCGTGTGCGCGATATGGCATAGCGGCCACAACCCCTCGTTCGCAAAACCGTAGTAGTATCCGTCCTCTTCTTCCTTGCTGAGCCAGACGCGGCGAAGGGCGTAGCGGGGATCGTCAGGCGGCACGCGCAGACGATCATTCTGGTCCACGGTCTCACGGTCGGCGTCAGCGCTGCCATGGGCAATCCAGGTTCCATCGCAGGCCAGCAGCACGGGTTCTAGCGCGGTGACCAACCCGCTAGCCGGCGTCGTGACCGCAATATTTTTGCCCCGCCTCTCATGCAGGTATGGCTCGCGATTGGAGATAACGAACAGCTGGCTGTTGCCCAATTTCCTCTTCACATGCACGGCGAGCCGTTGCGCGGTCCAGATGTTTTCTTGCGCCTGTCGCAGGTTGGCCTCGGTTTCAGCGGACGCGCGGGCGCGGTTCAGGTTTTCAGCGATGCTGGCGAGTTCCTTGGCGAGTGGCTGAAAGATGTCGAGCTGCGGGGTTTCCTGGCGTCCATGTCCACGTTGTGTCCGCAGAGTATGAATCCAGATCGCGGCCCGCGCGATGGGGCCGCGCAAACTCCATTGCACAATCAACAGTGTCAGCAGCGCAATAATGACGATTTGCACGAGCGCCCGAAGGAACGATTCTCGCCAAACTTGCTTTGTCCGCCCCGCGATGAAGCCCGAATCGTACACGACGGCCAGCGCGCCGACGATCTTCTCGTCGTCGTGCAGAGGTAGCACGTGGATATAGACGGACGCGGTGCCGACTCGCGCGAACTCGGAATCAGGGAGGTTATCTACGATGGCCTTGGCAACGACCGGAGGACGGTCGTCCAGGAGATTGGCAAGCACCGGGGTCACCGCCAGTCGCTGGCCCGCCACGTTGTACACAGCAATTCCCGCGAGGTGTTCGCGGTTCCCGAACCGCTCGACCATCCGCCGCAAAGTGCGTTCGGAACCCTTACTTAGTGCCTGCTCCGCATTCGTCGAGAGGCTGTCTCCCAGCAGCTCGGCACGCCGCTCCAGGTCACTTCGCAACTGGAGTTCTTCCGCACGGACCGAATAGTAGGAGAAAAGCAGGGAGATCGCGGCGATTCCCACGAACAACGATACTATTAGTCGCACGCTGAGAAGCCGCAATGTACCGCCCCTGGGAACACAACACTAGCCGAGCACTTCCTGCTCCGCGAGGTTCTAAAGCAAATCTACTCCGAATGGCCGGGGACTGCGCTTGAAAAATGAACAACGACTTTTCCGGATGACCCTTGCCAAGGAACTCGTCGAGAGGGGCCAATCGGCGGTGGTGCTGCAGTACTTGGCCCTCTGCAAGAATTTCTGGAAGATGGACCGCGGCAAGCTGGATGAATGGAGCGCTACGAATCTCCAATCATGCCGCTACGTGACCGATGACACCGACAAGTCGTGCCATGAAGAGTCCAATTAGCTTGAAAGACCGTTCATGAAGGCAAGATCCCGCGCGAGAGGATTGTGGCTCGTTCTGCGAAGCGCGTCCCACCACAGCGCAAGGGCCCGATCCCGAAACACCTGTTAGCTCGCGGAATCGTGCATACGCTCGCGGAGTTTCGAGAGAATCGGAGGTGCCTTTATGAGCTTACCTTCTGAGTTCTTGCTGTACGCCACCGTCTTTCGACTGGCAATAATTGCGGCGGGAACCGTATGCATTGTACTGGGCTACCGCTTGTTTACTACGGGGATGCAAACCGACAGAGAGACTTCCAGAGAAACCACATTTGACGCAAATGTAGCTGGCCTAGTATTTGCCCTTAAAAATGCCGCACCCGGTACGTTTTTTGCCCTCTTCGGCGCGGTCGTCATTAGCGTGATGCTCGTCCAGGGAAATCCAGAGCTGACACTCAAGACACTCAGCAACGAACCGCACGGTGCCAGCCCGCCCGACTCGAACGTGCTCACTTTGCGCGGCGGCGCGCCCGCAGGGGTTGGGAGATTCGACGGCGCCGTGGAAAAGGGTCTTGCGTACGATAGAAACGGGGACAGTGCAAATGCCATCGCTTCATATGAGGAGGCCATGAAAACGGTCGCCACGCCGATGAACCAACTAGCATGGGATTATCTCCAACAAGGAAAAGCGGAGGACGCACTGCCTTTGGCCCGGCTTGCGGTTCAGTTGTGCCCCGGCAAGGCAACTTTTCTCGATACCTTGGCTGAGATTCTGATCAAGAAGGGTGAGCGGGACGAAGCGCTGAAGTGGATGGCGAAGGCCGCCGCGCTCGACCCGAAGTATCAGGAGAAACTATCGGAGACTCCAACGCACATCAAAATAGCAGGGTGTGAGGGGGGCCTCAACAGATGAGAAAGACTCGTATGGTTGTGCTGGCCAGCTGCCTTGCGTGCGTATGCCTGCCTGGGCGAGCGTCCGCCCAGTTCTTCGATCACAGCTATGCCATCGTTATCGGCATCGATCACTATAAGTTTCCCACCATCTGGAAACCGCTAGGCTATGCCGTAAAGGACGCGACAGCGATGGCCGACCTCCTCCGGGGAGAAGGTTTTAAGGTCATTCCTCTTTACGGAACCCAAGCCACTAAACAGGCGATTCTTGCTGCGATGCAGGATAACCTGGCGCCGCGGCTCGGCCGTGCGGATCGCGTATTGGTGTTTTTTGCCGGCCACGGTCAAACCGAGATGCTGGGAGGAGAAAAGCGTGGCTATATTGTGCCCTATGACGGCGACAAGAGCTCCAGTCTTATTTCGATGGCGGACCTGAGGGACCAGTCGAGCTATATGGGAAACGCCAAGCACCAGCTCTTTATCATGGATAGCTGCTACGGCGGGTTGCTGGCGGAAATGAGAGACAGCGTGGTCGACCCGCACGTGCCTAATTATTTGCAGGTCGTGACGGACCGATTAGCAAGGCAAGTGCTAACCGCGGGCGGCGAGGGTCAGGAAGTCGTAGACGGCGGACCGAAGGGCCACAGTGTTTTCGTGGATGCTCTTCTGGAAGGGCTCCAGGACGGGCTTGCAGATCTCAATGGAGACGGATACATAACCTTCCACGAATTAGTCGCGTACGTTACTCCCAGGGCTTCGAATGCATATCAGACTCCGGGCGATGGGGTCTTGCCTGGTCACCAAGAGGGGGAATTCCTGTTTGTAAATCCTAAGGGGCCGGGAAGAGCCGTTTCTGAGATTCCGGTGTCTGCTAACGCCGGAAGAAGAAGCGGTCTATCCGTGGCGACCGCCGAACAACACTTAGCTCTCGCGAACTCGCGCTGGCCTATTGGCGACTGGGATGGAGCCATCGCGAGTATCGCGAGGCCATCAAACTGAAACCTGACTATGAAGAGGCGCACGAGTACTTGGGCGACGCCCTCTATGTACAGGGCGACCGAGACGGAGCAATTAAAGAGGAGCGCGAGGCCATTCGTCTGAAACCGAATGCCACAGGCGCGCACATGACCTTGGGTGAGGCGCTCGTTTTCATGGGCGACAAGGACGGATACATTCGGGAGGAGCGCGAGGCCGTCCGACTGGAACCGAATGACGCGGCGGCACACAGGGAACTAGGCAACGCCCTCAGTTGGAAGGACGATTGGGACGGAGAAATCAGGGAGGAGCGCGAAGCCATCCGATTGAATCCCGAAGACGCAAACGCACACAGCAACTTGGGCTTGGCGCTCGAACAAAAGGGTGATAAACAATCAGCTCTTGCCGAATATCGCCGGGCCTTGGAACTCGAGCCGGGCCTCGCAAGCGCCCAGGGACCCTATGACAGGCTGCTAAAACAGACGAACATTTCGCCAAAGTGAGCATCGTCTACTGGGACCGGTGCAGACAGATCTCGTTGCCTACGGCGACCTCGGCTCAAGAAAGATCGTGAATGGTAGCGCCCCCCTCGCGCTTGCGGCGGTTCACGCGCTGAGAGAAATAAACGCTGTGATTGCAGGCCGAATTGCAACCACAAAAGTTGCGACCATCGTTTTAGGTTAGTCTTGGATTTCGCTATCGACCTGATCGGCCGGGACGTTCACGAACCGTGCCGAGATATTCGCCACCAGTGTCTCAAAGCGTAAGCGTTCTTGTAGTTCGATTTGGAGATCCGGCTTAGAAGGGACAACCAAATTCGTGACCTCAAATCGGGCGAATGCGTTGCCGCAACCCTGAGCGGATTCACGAGAACTTGTGCCCTGATGACGACCTGAGTTGAAGCACTCAGTTTAGCCCTATTCTTGGGTTGACGAAAAGAGGCCTTCGGGAGCTTCACGGACCACTTCGACGGTTTGGCGACTATACAACCAAGTGGATTGTTTCCGGGTTGCCGAAAATAACCCGCGTAGGATTGCCACTTAGCCGCTTTGGAGACGTCGAGGCCGGAATGCGGCTGAGCAATGGACGGAACCAGGCGGTAGCACGCTCTCGTAAAATGAGGGAGGACTATTGGGCACGGAATGAGGACGAAACCCGCCCAAAGAAGCACTAACGCAGCCAGGGGAAGCCAGCGAAGAGCGTGGCACACCGGCGCCGCGCCGTCTCAGCACCAAGGCATCGGCGAAGACTCCGGTCCGTTGCTAAGGGAACTCGCACTCAACAGACTCGCAGGACGCAGCCAAGTCTGCCGAGTCCCTCTTTCGTTTGATGCCGCGATCGGCGGCTTGTGCACTTCTGATTCATGAGCAAACCGATGACTCTGCTGGAAGACCTGTGCAAGCACGCTTTGTCCTGCGGCGCTCAGTCCGTTGAAGTGGAATACAAGGATGGCCGTGAGTGGGTCTTTGCACGTAAGGGCGATGCGGCGTTTTGCACCGCCAACTTCGCAAGCTCGAGCCGCGATGCTAAGGAATTGCGCGACAATCTCTATGCTGCCAGGAAGAACCCGGTCCGGACCGCAATCGGCGGCCAGGTGTGGATGCTGAAAGTGGACGTCTACGACAGCTTCGGCGAGGACGCATTCCGGGTGCGCATTGATCCGGCGCCGAAGCTCGATCCATCGGCCGCGCCGCCCTTCACGAAGAGACAGGGGCAGTATCTGGCATTCATTTACAACTATTCGAAGATTCACGGCCGGGCACCTGCGGAATCGGACCTCCAGCGGTACTTTCAGACCACGCCGCCGGCCGTTCACCAGATGATCAAGACGCTCGAACTCAGTGGCTTCATCGAACGAACTCCCAGGCAGGCACGATCCATACGGCTGCTCGTGCGACCGGAGCACCTGCCGACGCTGGGGTAGCGCCGCGATCCTGCAGTGCTATGGTTTGCTCGTTGGTGGCCGCCCAAAGCAAAGAGAAGAGAACGATAAACTGAGTGCCTCATGCGTCGGAGCCGATCGGGCGTTGAATGCTCCGCTTGTCGGCGCCTGGTTTGGGCACGCCCAATTCCGAACGATGCCGTTTCTGTCACATTGTCGCGGGTGCGTACGCCCGTTTGCTCGCCAAAGATGTGAATTGGAGGGGCCCGGGTTCTGGGATATCTGCGGCTGAAAGTCAAAATGCCCGAAGATACTGAAACTCAGGAACCACCCGGAATGGAGTTGTCGTCGGAGTCAGAATTTCACTTGCTTGGTCAATCAGTCCCTGTGAAGCGTTGCCAAGGAATCTCGAGCCCTCGCGGATGTGCGCGATTCGTCCGGGTTTGAACCCCATGAGTCGTGCGCAGGTTGCATCGGCAGCAACCGAGTCATCCGCAAGTACGATCTTTCCGAGAGGACGAGGCTCGCCGTTGAGTGGCCCGTTTCCTTCCATTGCCACAATGCCGTCGGCGATCACGAAGTGGGCCGGAACGGTGGCGCAAAGATCAAGGATGCTTTCCTGAATGCCCTTCCAATGGAGGATATTCTTTGGCCATCCGTATCGTACGCCCGGAACAACGCCAAACATGTTCTTCATGCTGAGCGTGACGCCCGACCAGTGGTGGGTCTTGATCTTCGGCATCGAAACGAGGAAATCCGCTTCCGGCAAAGTCCGAGGGAGCCAGAGATGTTTCATGCCCGTATAGTTTGCGCGGAGTGGAGTTCGAATCAATTCGTCGCGATTCAGATCTACGGTAAGCGTCGTCTTAGTGCCGTCTTGACGGTGGGCTGACGCTGGTACCGAAAGTAATTCCTGGAACCGAAGAATGTATCATTTTTCAGCATGAGCAAGTATAGGCGGTGGATGATTTCTCTGGTGGTCGTTGTGGCCCTGGCGTTCGCCGCATACGCCATTCGCGCCCAACTGGAACGGGCTGTGATTGCGGTAAACGTCTATCACGCTCACATATTCACTGCCCCGTCACCGATTGCCGGTGAGTCCCGATGGGATCGGCTTCGGGATTCCGCCCGGTTTTACTGGGATTTTTCGGAGATCCCCTTCGCGCGCGAGAGACGCTTGGAGCTGCTGGACCCCAGTTTGCGGCCGATTGTGAAAGAGATCAATCGGCAGCAAGCTGCGGGCAACGATATGCACTACTCCATGCACATCTATCGCGAAATCCGATGGCGGTTGAACTTCACGCCAGATATTGCAACCACGAGGGCCAGAATTTCCGATCTTCGTCAGACCCTTACGCAACCGGTAGAACAGAAACTCGCTGGTGAACAGCAGGCCTCTGATGGAAGCTGGGGACTCGGGATTGATGCGTGGTACCTAAAGCTCTATTATTCCGTCGACCATGTCAATGAGTGCCACCCACCTCCGAGGTACCCGTTGTCCTTTCTGGATCGGATGAATTCTCCGGAAAAGCTTGACGCTCAGCTCGATTCAGACTTGAGAAACGACTTCACCAAAACGGGAGTATTCAACCGCGAAGAACTGGACGAAACATTCTCCGCGATGGCCCGGTTACTGTTTGAGACTCCACAAACAGGGTGTTACGTATTTCATCCTCAACTCAAAGATTCTTTGCGTGCATTTGTCGAGCGCTGGCAGAATCCTGAAACCGGATGCTGGGGACAGTGGTTGGTGGATCGGCAAGGAAGAGTCTGGAAAATGGACGACATGGCGATGACGTTCCATGTCATTTCTGACCTTAACGGTCAGGTGCAGCATAAGGACATGATTGCCCAGCGCCTTCTGCAGCTCGACAACGTCAACTTTCCTGCCGGAATCCGTTTTGACGGTCACTACGAGAACCATCTGAACTGGGACGCGGTAAAGATCTTTCGATCCGCATGGCCTACCCTCGACGAAGCTTCCCGGCAACAGATTCGAGAGGAGATTTCCCGGATGCTAGATTGGTGTCTCACCAAATCGTACCAACCGGACGGCTCTTTCAAAGTGAGCGATTTGGATGACACGCAGGGTGACGCTTACAGGTATGGAGTTTGGTTCCTACAGGAGGCAGGCTATTTCCAGCGCAGTGACCGATTTTGGACTGATAAGGACTTCCCCGATTCGAGGGCTGTTCAAGAGCACATCGAAGCAAAGCTGAAATCAATTGGGCTCAACGATCCAGCGCTGAAAGAAACCTATGACACCTTGCATGCCATGGATTAAAGAAGGGCCCATCCGCTGCATCAGCGCCGCCGGATTCTTGATTAGGAGACTCAGAGTAAGTGAGATTCAGTGAGGACTTAAGTGTCCATGTATTTGGTAGATGGTGTGTCTGGCGAATTGTCACGGGGGAGAGCGGCGAGCCGTTAGCCTGCAGTACCCGAGCCTTCGTTCGCCGAAAGAGCACGCACATTGATGCACTCGGGCCGCATCGGTAGCCTCTCGACCATTTCACGGAAACAACCGGGTTTCCCGTTCGGGTCCTTGATGCCTTATGGGCTGGACAGCCAGGGCTGTCCCATCTTCCTCATAAGCACGATGGCGATGCATACGCAGAATCTGCAGGCCGATCCGCGCGCCAGCCTGTTCGTGACCGAACCCGACGCGAGCGGCGACGCACTCGGCTCATCCAGAGTCACATTGATAGGAAGTGTTGTCAGAATACCGGAGCTGGAGTCGGCGGACGCCCGTGCTTTTTATCTGACGGGCTACCCAGACAGCAAATATTGGGTCGATTTTGACGATTTCTTCTTTTACCGAATGGATGTAATCGCCGTTTATTACGTGGGGCGGCTTCGGAGTGATGGGATGGGTGGCGGCCTTGGACTACTCCCGGGCGCAATCCGATCCGCCGGTGAAACACAAGAACGACATCATGCAGCACATGAATGCCGACTACAAAGATGCGCTCATCCTCCTCGCAAAACGGTTTGCTTGCATTGAGGCACAGGAAGCGGAGATGACCTCGGTCGACCGCCTGGGCTTTCACTTGCGCCTGAAAACCCAGGACGGCGTGAAGGGAACTCGGATCGCCTTCTTGCGGGAAGTGAGCGATACGTCGCAAACCAGAGAAGTGTTTGTCGAGATGGCAAAGCAGGCGCGCCAAATATAAGCCGGCTGGCGTTCGCGTGCGGCCATCCTTCTCCTCGCCGTCGGCTTGAAAACCGCCTCGCCGTACTATCCTCGCAAGATCACATAGGAATCGTCAGGCCTTCCTGCGGGCTTTCGTTCCCGTCTTTCGCGCGGCGGGTGACTTTCTCCCAGCTGCTCCAGCAGGTCTTGTCGTCTTGGCTGCGACACGTTTTCTCGCCTTCGCCACGGCAGGCTTTCTCACTTTGGTGATGGGGGGCTTTCTCGCTTTGACCGCGGCAGGCTTTCGCACTTTAGCCACAGCGGGCTTTTTCGCTTTAACCACGACTTCAACTGGAGCCGGCAATTCCAGGTTGGGCTGCTTCCGAGTGCGATGGTGGCCCGGGTGCAGCAACTGGATGCGGTCGGCTTCTTGGTCCGTCCGCAGTTGCGTGTCTTCACGGCTTCGGCGCTCGTCCTCGAGGTATTCTGGAATCGTTTTCGTTGCCATGGCCGCAGTGTGGCAGAACTATCCTCGCCCAAGCTGTCCAATTGTGACCACTGAATGACAATTTATGGAGCTCTGACGACAGCCGTGGAATACCCACCTGCCATCCCAAGTCCTAAGAACAATGCCTTCTCACCGACTGGCGTTAGCATTCCCTAAACACTAAAGTAGTTGGCATGAGCAAGAAGCACTTACCGCGGCTCTGGGCTCCCAATGGCTGCAACTGACAAGGCAGTAGATATCCAGCGAGCCACCCTCAGCTACGACAACTGGATGCGCAGCTGTGCCACGGTAATATTGTCTGACCTCCGCCTCAAGCATGAACGAATGAAGGAGAGTCCGTTCTTGTTTCTGCGGGGGACTTTTTACCGCTGGGCTCAGCTTTGGCCGGCACTTTGTGCCGAGCTGTGTGACGCACCGAAGGTTTTGTCCGTCGGCGACCTGCATGTAAACAGCTTTGGGACTTGGCGAGATGCGGAAGGCCGCCTCTGCTGGGGTGTCGATGATTTCGACGAGTCCTACCCACTGCCCTATAGCAACGATCTTGTGCGCTTGGCCACCAGCATGAAGATCGTGGCAGATGTTGGCGGGCTCGGTGTGAAGCCCAAGGACGGATGCGACGCAATCCTGGAAGGTTATCGCCAGTCCCTCAAGGAAGGAGGGCGCCCCGTCGTCCTGGCAGAACATGAACGCAAGCTCGGGAGGTTAGGCGTTGATAGTTTTAAGCCGCCCACAGATTTCTGGGGAAAGCTGAACCGCTTGCCTGTTGTCACAAGGCCACTCGCGGGTGATGTGAAGCGGGCTCTGGAGAAGACCTTGCCCGACCCGAAGATGAAATACAAGTTGGTTCGTCGGCAAGCCGGGTTAGGCAGTCTTGGCCAGCAACGATTTGTGGCGATTGCCAATTGGCAAGGAGGCTGTGTTGCTCGAGAAGCCAAGGCAGTCCTGCCTTCCGCTTGCACATGGCTGGAGGGCAAGCTGGGACATGGGCAGTCGTATTACCAACAAGCGATCTCTTCGGCGATACGATCGCATGACCCCTATCAGGAGATCGTAGGATCCTGGTCGCTTGGGCAAACTTTGAATATCGATGGGATTAGAATCCGGCGAAAGTCGGCGGATCAACCAGACGAGCAAATGCTTCTACACGCGATGGGATCCGAAGCTGCCAATGTCCATCTCGGCACCAAACGCCAAGTTCACAACATTTTGAAGGACCTGCAAAACAGAAAATCGAATTGGCTGCGAGATGCAGCAAAACGAATGGCGCGCGCAGTGGAAAAGGATTGGAAAGAATACCGCAGGGGTTGACGGCTTTCCGCTCCTGAGTGCGGGTTGCGGAAGCGCCTAGCTCAGGAAACTCGCCGCGCATTTCTCATAGGATGCTCACGCAGGATCCTTCCGATTTGCGCTTGTAATTCAGCAGGTCATTTCTCGCTGTGCCCGCAGTCAATCCATGCAATGATAGGCTTTGCCGGCCAAGCCAGCCCACAGGAGGCCGTCATGTCCTCAACCGATCCCGTTGCGCCGAGCCTGAGCGGTCACCTCCGAACTTTGGGAATATGTTGGGTAGTTTACGGAGTCGTTCGCTTGATCATGGCGGCGTGTCTGATCATCTATGGCAGTACAGCTACCGTAATGTTTGGCACTCTGCTCAATCGCGTACCTGACCCGCTAACGCTGATGGGTGTCTTCCACTTTATGTACGCAGTGATGATAGCTTTGTCAGCTGTCTGTGGAGTTTTAGGGCTCATGGCTGGAATGGCTTTACTTGCAGAACGGCGGTCAGGCCGCACGTTCGCCCTCGTTGCAGGTTTTTTGTCGCTCTCCAATATTCCGCTGGGTACAACTCTGGGGATTTACACGCTCATAGTGTTGCTTCCAATAGCAGCTACGCAGCGTTACGGTCGTTCCGGCTGACTTTGATGCTCGGAATTTATGCGTACGACGCATGTAAGGAGGTGTTAGAGATACGCGTTTAGCCTGGGCGGCACACGTGTCACCGGTTTGTGACTATGCCCGGATTTTGTCTGAGTGACGGGCAAGTGGGAAGTAACCCCAAGGTAAGAGTTGCCGAATTCTCGTCCAAGTGGATTGTTTCCGGCTTGACGGCCAGAAGAAGTCGGATGCCGCCGATGGCCTCGCCTTGCTGTTGATCGAACGCGTCCGGTTCGCAAACAATCAAAAGTAACTCCAAAATTGGAGTTGGCGTTTCTCAGGCCGCCCCAAGACTACGCAGGTGGCGAACCGACCCCGGATGCTCTCCTAGCACGCGGTACGTGAACAGCCTGGGCTCCTGTCCCTGCCACAGCCCGTGGCCAAACAGAAAGTGCGATGAAATCCCTACGGTACGAGTTCGGAATCGACCCTACCGACATCCCAAACGAGTCGCCAGTTCTTCGACGGCCAGAATGACCGGTGAGCCCTAGCCGGAGCTGGAATTTTGGCGGGTGATCAAGAATTCGACCCTGGCTGCGGCCCAGAACTGCCAGGGGTCAGCAATTTGTGGGACCTTGACCAGTTGCGAACCTGCTTTAAGCCCACTTCTTTCCCAACGCCGCCAGATCGGAGCGCCCCAGATCTTCGGGCGTCATCGCGACGTTAAACTCGATTTGAGCGTTGAAGGTGAGAAACCAGGGTTCGGCGAGAGCCGGTATGCCGGAGGGATCGTTGAGATTCACGACCAAGGTGCCGCCGCGTTTGCCGTGGTTCTCATAGAAATAGGCCGCCTCCGGTTTGATGGCCTCGAGAATTCGCTGCATCTTCTGGCCTACGGATCCATCGCGAACGGCAGTGTTGAACGGTTCGAGCGGAAATTCAAGGTGCATGAGTATGCGCATGATTGATCTCCAACTTCGCGATTCGCCGACCGACGAGAGCGGCGTCGGTCAGCGAGAATATCACACGCCAGAGGCTTGTGGACGGTTAGGCCGCGATGGGGAAAATTCTCCCGCTTTCTCAGCCGACCTTAGGCGAAGAACCACGGGATGCAACGATAGAGGCAGCCTCGGCGCAGACCGGAAAGGCCGAGGTTGTTCAGAGCAAGCAGGAGGACGACCTACTCATCCTAGACTACGAGCCGAGCGTCGGCCGGAATCCTCGGCGCTGACAGGAGCGTGTAGGACCCGCCCTTGGCCCTGTGCTCCAGAACTGGAGCAAGTTCTTGTGTCCTGGTTTGCGTCAAAACCTGACCTTGTCTCGCAGGGTGTAGTATTCCGGATTGAGCCGCCGAAGCATACCCGGCGCAGAGGAGAGCTACAACAGAAGCAAACCGCAATCTAGGCCGCTCTCTAGTCAATCAAGAGTTGCTCCAGAACTGGAGCAAATTCTAGCAGTCCTGCCCAGCAAGGATTGTCCGTGCCCGCCGAAATTGGATAGAGAATTTACTGGATACTTGAGCTGCGGTTCGTGCTAAAGGACGGGACGCAGATTCATCGGAAGCTACCCCTCTGAGGGTATACGATTACCATTCGGGCGAAGTTATTGCCGTCCACTCTCAACTTCATGGAAGCCGCGGACGATAGGAGTTTGCCTGAATGGACCCATCCCAATCGAATCCCGACCTGAATGCCTTCCTGGGTGCACGCGATTTTCTCCTGCAACACCGTGACGACTACGAACTTGTTTACCAGCAGTTCCGCTGGCCCCAGCTTACGCAATTCAACTGGGCGCTGGACTACTTCGACGGTTACGCTCGGGGCAACCAGAAGACGGCATTGTGGATTGTGGACGAGAATGGCTCGGAGTCGAAACTGAGCTACGACCAAATGTCGCGTCGCTCGAATCAGGTAGCCAACTTTCTTCGCAGAAATGGAGTTCGCCGCGGCGATCGCATCATCGTGATGTTGCCCAATGTAGCGGCGATGTGGGAAGTCATGCTGGCGGCCATGAAGTTGGGGGCGGTCGTAATTCCCGCGGCGACTTTGCTTACCCTCGCCGATCTCAAGGACCGTCTTACCCGAGGACAGGCGCGCCATGTGATCACCAAAGCCGCCTTCACCGGGACCTTCTTGGAACTGCCGGGCGATTACTCGCGTATCGTCGTGGACGATCCCGTCAACGGTTGGGTGTCATACCCGAACGCAGATCGGGAAGAGGAAAGTTATGCGCCTGACGCGGCGACGCAGGCGACCGATCCCATGCTTCTGTACTTCACGTCGGGCACGACAGCCCAGCCGAAACTCGTCTTGCACACCCATCAGAGCTATCCCGTCGGTCACCTTGCCACGATGTATTGGATCGGTTTGCGGCCCGACGACGTCCACCTCAACATCAGCTCTCCCGGTTGGGCCAAGCATGCGTGGAGCAGCTTTTTCGCGCCATGGAATGCAGGAGCAACCATATTTGTGCACAACTATGCGCGCTTCGACGCTAAGAAAACGCTCGACGTGATCTCACGCTGCAAAGTAACCACACTGTGCGCGCCCCCGACGGTATGGCGTCTGATGGTGCTCGAGGACCTGGCCTCGTATCCCGTTCAGTGCAGGGAACTGGTGGGCGCTGGAGAACCACTCAATCCGGAAATCATTGAGAAAGTCCGGCACGCATGGGGCGTGACGATTCGTGATGGCTTCGGACAGACCGAGACCGTGCTGGCCATCGGCAATTTCCCCGGGCAGACCGTGAAGCCGGGCGCCGCAGGTGTTGCCGCTCCAGGGCACGATATTGTTTTGCTGGATGCTGATGGGAACGAAGCCGCCGATGGTGAAATCTGCCTCCGGCTGAATCCCGCCCCCCTCAGCTTGATGGCCGGCTACATTGATGACCCGGAGCGGACCGCGAAGGTCATGGAGGGTGGTTGCTATCACACCGGCGACATCGCCAGCCGTGACGCCGACGGATACTATACCTATGTTGGGCGTGATGATGACGTGTTTAAGTCGTCAGATTATCGCATCAGTCCTTTCGAGCTGGAGAGCGCGCTGATTGAGCATCCTGCGATCGCAGAAGCTGCTGTGGTGCCGGCGCCGGAAGCAATCCGCTGGAATGTTCCGAAGGCATACATCACTCTGAAACCCGACGTGTATCCGTCAGCGGCGGTGGCGCATGAGATTTTCGTATTCATTCGCAAGCGCCTGGGGCCACACAAGCGGATACGCCGGATTGAATTCGCGGACCTCCCAAAGACAATTTCCGGCAAGATTCGCCGAGTCCAACTCCGAACCGTGGAGCAGACCGAGCGACCCACTGAGGCAAGGCGAGAGTTCGAGTATTGGGAAGAGGATTTTCTAGCAGGCTGCTGAAAAACCTCCGATTTGTGTGAACTTCGTCCCAGTTTGGTCGCTGACGGAGAGCCAAAACAGGAGTGACCCGCAGTTAGTTAGGGGCCGGCCTCCGCTTCCCGCGCTAATTGATTCCAACTCCAGAACTGGAGTTGCCAATTTTCAGGACCACGACTTGGCAGGTGGAAAGCCCACCCCGGGTGCTCTCCAGGCATGATTTCGCGGCGGCTGGGGCTGAAGTAACACTGCCAAATGCATCGAAGAGGCGACATGAGAGATCAGCTTCGCACAAAGCGAGAATGCTGAACACGGTTCTTCGGCCAACCGCAGGCAAAGGCTGGAATCTGCAGCAGAAGTCATACCGGTTGCGACTTGCAGAGGTTTTTGCGGAGCACAGGTGCGAAATGCAGAAGCGCAAGTTAGGAAACGGTGGACTGGAAGTATCAGCTCTGGGATTTGGCTGTATGGGGATGAGCTTCTCCTACGGGCCTGCAAAGGACACTAAGGAAATGACGGAGCTGTTGCACGCCGCTGTCGATCATGGCGTCACCTTCTTCGATACAGCTGAGGTGTACGGACCTTTGATCAATGAGGAACTCGTCGGCGAAGCCCTCGCGCCCTATCGCGACCGCGTAGTCATCGCAACGAAGTTTGGCTGGGAGGCTAATCCTGCTGATGGCGGCAAATGGAGCGCCTTGAACAGCCGCCCAGAGCACATCCGGAAGGTTGCAGAGGAATCGCTCAAGCGCCTCAAAGTGGATGCGATCGACCTCTACTACCAGCATCGCGTCGATCTCAATGTTCCGATTGAGGACGTTGCGGGTGCCGTGAAAGATCTCATTCAGGAGGGCAAGGTGAAGCATTTTGGTCTTTCAGAGGCGAGTGCCAAAACAATCCGCCGCGCTCATGCGGTGCAACCCGTCACGGCACTTCAAAGCGAATACTCGCTTTTCTTCCGGGAGCCGGAAGAAACGGTCATGCCCACGCTTGAGGAGCTGGGCATCGGGTTTGTACCCTTCAGCCCGCTTGGCAAAGGCTTTTTGACGGGCAAGATCGACGAAAACACCAAGTTTGACAGCACTGACTTCCGCAATACGGTTCCACGTTTCAGCGAAGAAAACCGCAAGAAGAATCAGGCCCTGGTGGACGTTATCGCGTCATTCGCCGCGAAGAAGAAAGCCACGACCGCCCAGATCGCACTTGCCTGGCTGCTTGCAAAGAAGCCTTGGATCGTCCCCATCCCTGGTACGACCAAGCTTGCGCGTCTCGAAGAAAACATGGGTGGCGCAAACATTCAACTCACCTCCGCTGAGGTGAAGTCCCTTGAGAGTGCTTCCTCGGAAATCAAAGTAGAGGGCGCTCGCTACTCTCCCTTCCATGAGTCTTTGGTGGGCCGATGAGCACTCTCAGAAGGAACGCAGCTTGCCTGTGCCTCTTGGCTTTCACGGCGGCCTTTTGCTTGCCCGCATCGGCTCAGAACGGCGACCGTGGCGCAAGGGAGCGATTGATTGGCGCGTGGCATCTCGTCCGCATCGATGTGCCCGGTCCAGACGGAAAATCCGAACCGGGCCCACAGCCCAAGGGCATGTTGATCTACACGCGCGACGGACACATGTCGGTGCAGTTGATGTATCCGCATTCAAACCGTGCTCTTTCGAACGAATACGTGCTGAATGGGTATGAGGCATCGTTCGGGAGTTACGACGTCGATGAGTCTGCTCATATCGTGACGCACCATGTGCAGGGATCGATCACGGGCGATCTGCTTGTAGGCAAGGATCTTCCACGGAAGTTCGAGTTCAGCGCGGACGGACACCTGCTTCTGCGATCGACGCGACCAGATGAGCATTGGTCCGTCACTTGGAAACACGACTAGGGATTTTTTGCAATTCAGCGAGAGCTACATGACAGATCTATTTAGAGATAAGGTCGCTTTTGTCACCGGCGGTGCAGCAGGCATGGGCCTCGCGGCTGTCAAAGCCTTCGCGGAGTCAGGTGCAGCAGTAGCGGTCGTAGACAGCAACGAAGCGGCTGCTCGTTCCGTTGTGGAAGATCTTGTGAGGTCCGGGCACAAGGCAATCGCCATTCGTTGCGATGTGAGCAAGGAAGCGGATGTGAAGACGGCGGTCGAGACAACCCTCTCCGAATTCGGGAGTCTGGACGCGGCATTCAATAATGCGGGTATTCAAAGCCCTGCGGCGGAACTTCCGGATCTTAATACTGCCGAGTACCGCCGTATCCTCGGCGTGAATCTCGACGGTGTCTTCTTCTGCATGAAGTATCAGCTCTTGCAGATGCGAAAGCAGGGCTCCGGCGCAATCGTGAACAACTCTTCGCTCGGTGGACTCGTCGGGGTTCCCGGTCGCGCTGCATATCACGCCACCAAGCACGGTGTGATCGGCCTGACCAAGAGCGCCGCTCTAGAATTCGCCGAGCGTGGCATCCGCATCAACGCGGTCTGCCCTGGCATCATCGACACACCGATGGTTTCGGAGATGCTCAAGAGCGAAACAGGGGTTATGCAAGAGATGATGCGCGATGTTCCTGCTAAGCGCCTTGGTCTCGCGTCCGAAGTGGCAGAAGCAGTCGTCTGGCTGTGCAGCTCGAAGGCAAGCTTTGTCACGGGTCAGGCGATGCCGGTGGACGGCGGATATACCGCGCGATAACTGTCTGTGCTTGAAGTAAGAAACGACTAAAGCCGTGATTTTGGATTCAGTACAACTCGACCGTCGCAGCCTGCTTATGAGTGCCGTCTCCGTGATTGCTACTCGATGCATCGGCTGTAGGGTCTTCGCAAAAGATAAGAATATGAGCAATAGCAAACATCATCCCCAAAGCGCGCGTACCTACGACGAGGTGCGTTCCGTTTCTCCGGCCCTGGAAAACTACACCAAAGGAGCGCTGCTAAGCGATCTGTGGGGTCGCCCCCAGCTTTCAGCTCGCGACCGGAGCCTCGCGACGGTGGCGGCCCTGATTGCGCGCATTCAGACAATCGAGATGCCGTTCCATTTCGCGTTAGCGCTCGACAATGGAGTAACGCCTGCGGAGCTTTCAGAGATCATTACACATCTGGCGTTCTATTCTGGCTGGGCAAATGCAATGGCCGCTGTGTCCGTGGCGAAGGATCTCTTCGCCATGCCGTAATCCTCGAAGTTCGGCAACTGATACCCATTCCCGAGCCGCTCAAGCAACATAAAATAAATCGCTTTATTCGCAGATTGCGCCGTTCCTGAGTTGGCCGAGGGCTCCGCGATCGGGGTTCATTATCTTAGCCACTTGCTCATGGACGGGGAGGAACGTTCGGCGCCGGCGCAGGAGCTGAGCTTGTTACGTATGCAGCCGTAACATCAAGCCTCGCTTTCAGCGGATCCTTCTCGGCTACCGGACCGTTCGCGGTGAAATTCATCAGCATGTCGGTTGCGGGCGAGTACCGTGGCCAGGCCGGCGTGTTGCCCGTGCTCGGATCGCCAGTCTTGGCGAATGACACCCAGTAATTCAGCATGGCCTGCGCAATCCTTTCATCCTCGGGCGCGAGCTCGCTTCCATACTTCGCCTGTACGGTATCGAAGACAAACGGTATCTCGGTGGCATGGGGTGCGCCCGGCCATTTGCTGCGCATGGACTTTGCGACATAAGAAAACCTGTATTGGTAGGCAGGGAGACCTTCCGAAGCGAATACGCTCGCAACGAAACGAGCGGGCTCGACCATGAATCGATCCATGGAGACCTGGTACTGCACGGTGTGCAAGTCGCCCTTTCCCGTCGGATCGTAAGCGGCAATCGCTTTCTCGCGATCAGCACCGAATGGCGCGAACAGCTCCTCCTTGTCGCGCGCGAATCCGAAGCCGATATCCATGCTGTTGGTTCCGATCATCAGTGGGACGTGCCAGCCGGCGCCGGACAGGTAGACGGATTGCGGATCGGAAAGGACCACGCGGCCGTCGGTAAAGGGGCCTGCGTATCCGGGTTGATTCATGGTTGCCATGTTGAGATTGCCGAGCACCTTTTCGGCGGATAGTCGCCGCAAGTTATCCAAGGCGTCCTTATCGGTTCCATCCACTCCCAGGCTGCGTGCGAGTTCGACGCCCACCGATTCAGCCGAAGGAGGCCCGTTCGGCAGGGCAGTGTTGAGGTAACGTTGTCCGCCAAGGTTGGTGCGGCCGCCGCCGGATTCAATAATCGCCTTCGAAAACAATCCTTGCGACAGAGGCGAGGTGAGCAACATGCTTACCGAGAATCCGCCTGCCGACTCGCCAAATACGGTCACGTTGGCCGGGTCGCCGCCGAACGCGCTGATGTTCTTCTGAACCCACTTCAGCGCGGCGATCTGGTCCATGAAGCCGTAATCGCCGACCATCCCGTCGGCGTTCTCCTTTGTGAGCTCAGGAAACGCGAAGAAGCCGAAGCGGCCCAGTCGATAGTTGGCGCTGACAAAGACCACGCCCTTCTCGGCGAACTTGCTGCCGTCATACACCTCGGGCGAGCTGCCTCCGTTGACGAAGCCGCCGCCGTAGATCCAGAACATGACCGGCAACTTCGCGTGCGCCTTCGTGCCGACGGGACGCCACACGTTGAGATAAAGGCAATCTTCCGCTGGCTTTGTGCCGAGCGGAGCAGCGTCGCTGGGGAATGGCACCTGCATGCAGTCTGCTGAGTAGGTGTTGGCCTGCCGCACATCGGACCACGGCTGCACAGGCTGCGGAGCGCGCCAGCGAAGTTCGCCGACGGGAGGCGCGGCAAATGGCACACCCTTGAATGATTCGACAGGCCCCTGCGTAACGCCCAGCAGCTTGCCTGAATCGGTGCCGACTACACCGGTCTGCGAAAACAATGGGGGCAAAGCTAGTACAGCGATTGCTGCCACGGCGAGCCTTTTCAAACCATCCATTCATTGCCTCCGGAACTGCTAGTTTGATGCGATGCACGCGACTATAACAGCGCCCAGAAGCATGAGTACAATTCATTGATTCGAACGGAGCAATCGGATTTGCCGATTAACTGTTTTTTAGCTTTCTTTTGACGTTTGCGGAAGCTGCGCTGCGATCTTCGCGCTTTCTAGCATGGAGTTTTTGCAAGAGATGGCGCATCAGGCTCTCGGAGGCCGGAGATAGCGTGGCATCTCTTCTCTGAAGCAACTCAATTTGGCGGTTCGCAAAGCGGTTGATGCACCAGAAGTAGAGGCAGCGCGCCAAGTCGTGGAACTTCTTCATGGCACAACTTGAGCCGTATCCTGTACTCCTTTTGGATCGCTATCAAGCGCGTATCCGAAACCGGAAAAGCTTTTGGTTTTGGCGAACCTCACTTGTGAACTGCAGGACGATGTACGTACAAATGTATTGACACTCGCGAATGAAGGTCATATTCTGTCATGGTCGCGACCGGCTTATGCGATTTGAATGGGATGAACAGAAGAACCGGCAAAACCTTCGCAAGCACGATGTTCGCTTTGAAACGGCCATGCTCGTTTTCGATGATCCCTACGCTCTTGCGCAACGCGACTTCACTTCTGAATATGAAGAGCGATGGTTAACGGTGGGAGCCATCGGGCCCGGTTCGATTCTACTGGTCGTGCATACTTTCTATGAGAAACAAGGTGAAGAAATCATCCGTATCATTTCGGCTCGTGCTGCCGAGTCGCATGAAAGGAGGGCCTATGAGGAGGCTCACAAAGGAGCAGAAGCGAGACATCCGCGCCATCGCCGCAAAAGGAGACGAGGACATTGATTTTTCCGATGTGCCGCCGGTTCTCGATTGGAGCGGCGCCGAAATCGGCAAGTTCTATCCGCCAAAGAAGAAACCCGTAACTATGCGGCTGGATTCCGACGTCATTGCGTGGCTCAAAGCTGATGGTCGAGGCTATCAAACCAAAGCGAATTGGCTGCTGCGGAACGCCATGCTTCATTTCACGAAAGAGGAGAGCATCAGTCGGCGAAAAATCGCTCCGCGGCGCGGTAAGGCGAGAGAAGGGAAGGGGAAAGGATGATTAATGGGACAGTCAGGATTGAAGGTCCTCGCGGACGCGTGGCCGTGACAGTGTAGGATTCTAACCAATGACGGGGCAGCGTTCTAGCCAACTGAACTACGACCCCGCGTCTAGAATCAACGCGATACCGCAAACCCAAGTCAAATAAGGGTATTGCAGGCTTTGCATACAGTGCACAGTTCGTCACGGTTGCTTGCGATGGCGCTTCTTTCTGCCAAAACCGCTAATAAGCCGCTAATAAATAACTGTGCGTTCATGCGAGAACTATCTTATCACAGGGTCTCGCTTTGATCGAAGAGCGGCTCCAGCGGTGGCCAGCGGTGGTGGAAGGCATTGTGACTAGAGGCACCCTTCGACGCGAGTATTTAGATCACATGTTGTTCTGGACGACGGCAGATCTGGAAGACAAACTGCTCGATTTCAGGACCTACTTCAACCACCATCGCACGCATACCTCACGGGAAGGGCGAACGCCGGATACGCCCGCGTCACGACCAGTCGCTAATCTCTGCTCGTTTCGATGGCAACCCCACTGTCGGACCCTGTATCAGACGCCGGTAGCTGCCTGATTTGTCAAAGACTCGCGTTCGCTGCGATCTTCGGTCAACCTCGACAAAACTTCCCTTCCAATTCCAAGAAATCATTCGGAGTTTCTTCATCGCAGAGTGCTTCGCAGGTCCGATCGTTTCACTGCCACAGGGTGCGTCCCGAAAGTGAGACCCAGCCTACTTTCGCAGCGCGCTTATCGGTAAAACCGGCTCCCCCGTAACAATTCGCCAGAGACAGGTCGGCCCGCCACGAGGGAGTGGCTCGACCCAGTTTCGATCGCCGCCTTTTCGTACCACTTGACATCCGCGCGGTGGACGCTCTCGACGCGCTGGGGCAGAACGGGAGTATCAGGTTGTCCGCAGGACCGGAATGATGCGCCTGGCGTTCCCCCCATAGACGTCGGCGAGGACTTCGGCTGGAAGGTCGATGCCCGAAATGGTCCAACGCACGCTGCCCGGCGAGTTGGTCCCGGTGCCGGAGAAGCATTCGTCGTCGGTCTCGAAGAACCGAAAGTGCCGGGAGTAGGCGTCACTTGCCGGAGGCGAGGCATCAGTGCCGAACAGGACCCGTCTCGGATAGGCTAGGACCAACCGTCTGGTCGCCCGTGGCTGTCGACCGAGGTCGGCTAAGCGGGCCGCCACATCGACGTAGAAGTTGGGATAGGCGTTCAGTAGCCGGGCCACCCAGGCCAGATGTTCGGCGTTGCCGCCGACGTGGGCGCCGATGAAGGTGACCTTCGGATTCGTGGCAACGAGTCGTTCGAGTGCGTCGAGCAATTTCGCGAACCGTGGGAATCTGGGATCCGCAAAGTGCCATTCAGGGTGGACGAGCAGCTCCTCCAGTCGCTCGTTATGCTCGGTGAGCGGCTCGAAGAACGCTGGTGGGTCGGCGACGTGGATCAGTACGGGCAAATCAGCCTCCCTTGCCACCTCCCAGACGGGGGCGATCCGGTCGTCATCAGGCAGTACGACCTTCCCGTTCTCGTCACGGACCCATAGGCCCAGGTTCTTCCAGACCTTGAGTCCGGAGGCACCCCGAGATGCCGAGTCCCGAAGGCTTTTTGCCAGCCGATCCGGCCAGCCGGGCTGACTACACTCCTGCCAGTCCAACCGACAGAACGTCACAAACCGACCAGGATGGGAGCGGTCGTACCGATCGAGGTTCGCTTCGAGGGTGCTACCCCAGTAGCCGTCGAGATTGACGATCGTTTCGACATTGCATTCTTCCATGAGGGCCACCAACCTCCCGACGTCCTCGATCGCCCAGCGACTCTCACTCGTGCGCTCGTATCCCGACGACGTCTCCGGGGGTCGGCCGAGGTGATTGTGCGCATCGATGACTGGGAAGGAGGATCGACGCACGTCGTGCTCGGGAACGCGCACCATCGGCTCTGGGCGGTAGTGGCGGAGCAGTATGTGTCTCCAGTCTCTCTTCATGGCCCCTCCCAACCTCATCGGCGCGCGCTTCCGCAACGACGTCGGCCCCTGCGCTCTGGGCTGAGAACGCTAGGCCCCAACTCAATTAGAGCATCAGGCTTGCACCGGTGGGTCCACAGATTCCCCCCGCGCGCGCTGATTGAAAATCTTCTATGTGTATGGTACATCTTCTGTGTCTATGAACTGAGGATCGGCAAGGTGGCCTCACGAACAGCCTGATGAGCCCCAGCTTTCCCCGCGAGTTCCCATTCCGGCAGCGCTCGCTGCGACGTTTCGGTCCCCTCGAGTCCAGGTCGCTGCTTTGACACGTCGTCGGGTGTGGCCGTTCTTGGGTATCGTCGACAATGATGGCCGGGACGGCGGCTGGTGCGGATTGACCGGGCCGCTCAGGCGGCAGGTCGACCTGGATATCTACTATGAACTCCGGCGCACATTTCGGATAGTTGGCTTTAGCAGCCACGTGACTTTTCCGACAGTCAAAGACGGATTGGTCAAGGACTACGGACGTCTCTGTGACGGTTGGTGCCATTGCTTTCGCCAACCCGATGACTACATCTCGCCGACATTACCCAGAGCGCTGATCAGCGAGTCTGACTTCGTGGACGATCGGGCCGTCTCGCCGCAGACTATATGTGGGTCCAGCACCCCCAAGAAGGACTTCGATTTCATGTACGTCTGCCTTCCCGGGCGATGGACGGAGATGACGAAGAACTGGGCCCTTGCCAAAGCGTGCCTCTACCGCCTGTGCAACGACCTGGGCCTGAAGGGCCTTCTACTGGGCCGCTGGCAGATCTTGGACCTTCCCTTTCGTCGCAACCTCACGATCGTGGGCGACGTACCTCGACGGATCGCGCTCCAGTACGTCGGTCGCTCGCGCATGCTGTTTGTTCCCAGCCTGATGGACGCCTCTCCCCGCCTTCTCGCGGAGGCCCTTTGCATGGACGTTCCCATCCTCGTCAACCGCAAAATATTGGGCGGCTGGAAGTACGTCACCCAGTCGACCGGCATCTTCTTCGACAGTGACGACGATGTGGCACAGGCTGCGGCGCAGTGTCTGTCGAGTTCAACCGATCCGCGTGCTTGGTTCCACGCGAACTACGGACCTGTGAGATCCTCCCAAAGGCTATCCAGTTTCCTCCACAGCCTCGACGGTGATTTCGACCCGACTCCGTCCTTGCGGCTCGCTCACGAAGTTGTTTTGCCGTCCGGAGCAAACCCCGGATTTCGGCTGAACCCAAGTGGGATCACCCAGCCGGTTTGGCTCCGGCCACCGCCCGCGCTGGGTCATTTTGAGGGCGACGAATGAGCGCTGGCGACCTTTCCGTTGGGGCTTGTCAAGCGCGGTCGCCCTCAGCGCCGGCGTCGGAGAAGGGCAGTATCCGTAGCGACGTTTGGTGTTCCGGAGCCTCGCTGCCATCAACGGAGGTGCCACGGAAGTAATGACCCTGCCACAAGCCGCTCGGGTCCAGATCCACCGGATGTGTGCGGGTTGCGCCAATAAAGTTGTGCCGGCTACGCGCCCACTCTGCATTCTTGGCCGACACGTCGGGATCGGATTCAATAGAGCTGATCTCCGGCTGGAACTGCTCGAGGCGGCCTCGCCGCTCAGGAACGATCATCCCGATGGGTTCGTGCTCTGCGAATAGCACCGTGTGGTTAGGGCGGGTTATCTGCCAGTTCATGGTGAAGGTCGCACAAGACCAGTCGGTCTCGACCAAGCCCTCCAACGGAGATGCGCCATCCTTCGGACAGTTTGCCGGGCCACGAACGAGAAGGTTGTATCCGGGCGGCGTTCGAAATACATACGGCACATGAAAGGTAAGTATGCCGTTCCCGAAAGTGCTGACGGCAGGGAACGGTCTGCCCCCAGTCAGGTAGAAGATCTCGAGAGCATCGGCTCCTTCGCCGCCTGTCCAGCGGACCTTGAACGAATGGCTGTTGAGCATGAACCAGCCCGCCTGGTTGGCGAGAATCATGGGCAAGCAGTAGTACGCCCTACGGCCTGCACTCGAGTCCATCCATTGTCGCCTCTTCGGAGCAGGCACCAGCGCGATGGCGGGGCCGCCCTCAAGACGGTATGCCACAAGAGGGAGTCGCGGCTGCGGCACGGGGAGTGGATTTTCTGCCAAGGTGACGTAGGCGGTGCTCTTACGCCTGATCCAGTTCGGCTCGGGCAGCCCGCAACTCCTCCAAGGCCGCCGACAGCCTTCCCTCCAGTTCGTCGAACTCCCGCAGGCTCCGCGGCTCCATATCGCCCAGAGCGACCGGCCCGCCAAGACGAGCGAGAAGAATCTGCGTCATCATGCGCATCTCTAAAATGTCCCAGTCTCGGAAGGAGGCCTCGGGTGGTCCGGGAGGGGGCGGTCCATCGCCGCCCGACGCCGAGCCGAACACGAGTCCCCTTCCCTGCCACTCGGCGGGCAAGGTGAGAATCATAATGTCACGAATCTTGGCCATGGGCCTCCCTCAAAGCTGATGGCGAATAGATCTAACACTCCGGGCCGTTGCATCCATCAGCACTGCACCGACACCAAAAACCAACAGACGATACCATACCGGCGCATAGCTGTCAAACACGAGTAGCGGCAACGAGTAGCGGCAACAGTTCTAGATGCGAGTGGCTCGCAAGACGGTCGTCCACGCGGAGGCCGGCGAGTCCGATCCGCCACACTTCCCGATTTTCCGCGTCGTGACCTGCCTTCTCCGCGCGATTTGCCCGGCTGGTCCGAGGATTCCGTGACTCGCTGGCCCGGTGAGCGTCCTGGAACCCTGGATTCGCGATCTGCGCGAGACCTGCGCCGGTCTTCCCGACCGGCGCCATCCGCAACGCATCGCCATCGGATCACGGAAGGAAGGAGGACGCCTCACGAAAAAACGCTCGGCTCGGCAATTTGGAACTGCTGGAGTAGCGGACTCAGTACAGCCTTCTCGCATCGATCTGTGAGGATTCGCTTCATGCTCCGTTCAAAATGCGAATGGCAAGATGACATTGGTGTCCTCAGTGGCGTGCTCAAATCGCAGTTGTATAACCTTATCGACGAGACGGGTTAGCATCTCAGCGGCTGGTGGGCCCTGCCCACTTAAGCGCTTAACGCGGTCCATAATCACCTCGGCTGCCGCCACCGTACCTTCTGAACGCACGGTGAATCGGATGGTGGCCGGCCCGCGATATACAAGCGCTGATCTGCCCAGCTCTGAAGCGGATCTTCTAACCAACTCGTCTGCGGCAGCAAGCACGGCTTCACGAGGGAGCGGTCCGGAGATTAGCGGTCCGGCTTCCTGAATATGGCCGTGAATAACAAGCCTCCCCTCGATGGGGTCCATGCCGCCTTCGACGAGCTGAACGGCGTGCGGCATGCGGTCGTCGAATACGAGCAAGCGGTTGAAGCGCGGCGAGATCGACTGATAGAATGCCGGCCCCCACGCCGGTTGATGCATTCTGGATTCGAAGTAGTTTTCTTCGTTCCAGATCAATGTCTCGCCTCCGATGGTTCTCCGGTCGTCCTTTGTCAGCGAATAAACGTATCCAAACCGTCCGTTGGCGGCATCGTTATGCTGGCCCTGCCGGCAACCATTGATATAGAGGCTGAGATAACATTGTCGGGCGGGGAAATGGCCGAATCTCTCCGCGGTCCACTGGGCAAGGCGGCTTCGAAACATGCCCATCAGTCGAGCGCCGAGCACATTCTCGGGATCCGTCCTAAGGTAAGTGTACAAGCCCGGCACGTACCAATAGTCCCAGTTCGCGTGCGTTTTCATTGAATGCTGGTACGGATTGCCCAAATGCATCTCGGCAGTCGCTCGCATCTCGAGCGCCACTGCCGACGGCATGAAGTCCTCTACGACCACATACGGAGCACGTAAAGGGTCGTCGGTCATTAACTCTGCCCCGCGGCTTCGTGATGGCACCTCACGGTCTTAAAGCCCGGTATTGCTGCTCCCACTTGATGGAAGTCTCATCAGCCAGTCTCTTGAGTTGTGGTACAACATCGGGCAGACCGACATCCGGAATATCAAGGAAACCAAGGACGGCCCCGAGGCTCTGGTTATAGGCCGAACTTAGGTCTTCGTAGAACAATTGCATAGGGGTAATGTGGCGGCGTTGAAAGTATGCCTCCCACTCATTGTCGTAGATGTGAGCCCATTCGACGCACTTGTCGATCAAGCGAAGGTCGAAGTCGACCGACGTTGGCTGTCCCATCGGGTGCGGCTGTAGTGCCGCAGGAAGCTCCCATACGGATGTTCGAGACGCCTTAAAATGTGAAATTCCTTGGGCAATTTTATTTCTCCGACGCAACCATACATACCGAACTGTCGAGAAGCGTTGAAGCAAGAGGTCGTTCAAGGATCCGTCTTGACGGGCCGGGGAAGGAGAAGCCGGGCTGCCACGAAGCGCGCGATACATGTCGAGCAAGGTGGACCAGTGCAGCTTGGTTCCGAACACCCCATTCGAAGTGCTTGTTGCCACAATTATTCCCGAGACATAGTCCGATTCGCGGTCAATCCCGTAGTGGCGCCTCCAATACTCCTCGACCTCGGTTCGGTGATCAAAGAATTCTGCGGGCGCGCCCGCACGCCCGGAATGGGATAGTCCCTGACACAGAAGCGTGCTTCCGGTACGGGGACTCGTACATACGATGTAAGCAAGCGGCCTCATGAGTGCGTCGGGGAGTAGTATTTTCAAACCACGTTTTGATGCTGGGGGGACTTTATAGCTAGCCGATTTAGAGGTCAAGTGGATAGGCGTATTTCTCCGTGTTCCCAGGAAACAATGTCATCGGGAATCACCAGCACGTTTCGAGGGCTCCGGCTCATGAACGGTGCTTGTGTCCTCCTTGTGCAGAGAAGGTGAGTGCATCGAGCGGGCTGGCGGTGGCGCTGAGATGCCGTTGGGAGAGATGCAGATAGATGGTAGTTACTTCGAGGTCGCGATGACCGAGCAGTATCTGGATGGTGCGCAGGTCGGCTCCGGCTTCCAGCAGATGGGTGGCGAAGCAGTGGCGTAGCGTATGCGGATGGATGTGCTTGTGCGCCAAGCCGGCGCGCTCAGCGGCATTCTGACAGGCAGTCCAGAGGACCTTGGTGGTGACGGGATAACTTGCGGTATGCCATCGGTTGCCGGGAAACAGCCACTCGGTCGGCTTGCGTCTGAGCCCGCGCCAGTAAGTGCGCAGCGCTTCGAGAAGCTTCGGGCTCAGCATGACGTCTCGGTCCAAGCCGCCCTTGCCTCCCCGGATATGGACAACCATGCGTTGACTGTCAATATCGTCGATCTTCAGGTGCGCTGCTTCTGCGCGACGTGCCCCGGTGGCATACAGGGCGGAGTCTCAAAAGAGGTTTGGGCGGTCCCCGATCGGCGACCGCCCCTTTTCGAGGCCCAGGTTAACGCGCTGAGGCTCGTCTTACTTAGTGGCAGCTCGGGAACTTGAGCGAAGCAAGCCAGGTATCCCAGCGAAACGTGGCAGTCGTCGGATAGTACTCTTGCGTGTACCAGAAGGTGCAGCTGTCTGCGCCATCGAGGGCCATGCTCGAGTAGTCGCCCCAGCGATCCTGTGTATCCGTTTGTGAGCCCGAGCCCTGTTTAATCGGAGCCTCGGTCTCCGTGGTGCCTAAAGGATCACCCGCCGTCTGACCAGCGTAGTAAATCGAGGGATAGTCACCCGCGGCCGCGCTTGAACGGCTGTACCCAATGGCGATGTTTCCCGTGTTGTCCATGGCGCCCGAGCCCATCCAGCGGAACTCTCCGTCATCGGGAGTCTGCCCCGATTGATACAGAGACAAGCTGGTCGTCCCCAGCCCCTGGGCCCGGAACTCGTACCATCTCACTGCCACAGCCGTGGTGTTGTTCACGCTGTGCGTCACTATAAAGTGTTGTGTGCCGTGCTCGTTGAAATGCGCCAGCCGATACATTAGCCGGTCGCCGAGCGTGTCCAGTTGATAGATTGTGCCCGGCTGCAGAACGCAGTCGGTGGTCCTGTACTGGCCGGCGCAGATCGCCAAATTGAACGCGGGCACACTGATGGGCATGCTTCCGTCGACCCCGGCGAGAGTTGATTTCGAAGGGTTCCCAAAGTTTACGTCGAATACATACTCGTAAACGTGCGTATCACCGGGCAAAAAGTTGTCAATGCTTCCCAGTAAAACCTCCCTATTCGTCGGGCCCTGATCCGAGTCGTCATCGGCTGGCAGCATACTGTCGTCAAAATACGTGCCGTTAGAGTCGTCGAAGATGCACACTTGGGTCGCATTCCTGCTGCCTTTCAGCATACTCTTGGCGTCATAACCGCAGACGTTCACACCGAAGACGAGAACTGGATCGAATATGTTTTGGGACTGGTAATAAACGTTTCGCGTAAGCCCCCACTTCGGGTAGTCGGGGAAGCCGGGCTGCGCGAAAGCGTAACGGTAATAGCTGCCTGTGGCGTCGGCAGTCTGCGAGATGGCGATACAGGTCATGTATGGTGCGCTGAAAACGTTCTGCGCGGCCACCCAGCGGCGATTACTCTTATCCCACTGGATAATGGGGTCGCCGTCATTGGAAGTCTCGCACGGTCCTCCGAAGCCCTGCCAAAATGCATTACCTGCAATAGGGCCCGCGATGGTCGCACCGGTGCTCTTGTCGAATACTGCATAGCACACGTTGACCCACTGGACGACCTGAGTGTCTCCCACCGCTGCGTTGGTGTCAGGAGGCGCGACATGGAAGCCCACAACAGCCGCGCAGTTGTGGAGAGCGGGATCGGCCATCCCGATCCCTTCGAAGTTCAGTCCGAGCGTGGCACTGATGGGGGAGCCGATCAAGGGCTGCAGAGGGGCTGTCGCCCCTAGGCCTTGGCGCTGCTGAGCCGCCGTCAATCGCTGCAGCTTTGGCTGCAGAGGGGCGTGCGTTAAACGGTCGCCCTGCGGAGCTGGGGCTCTTGCCGCCATCTCGGCGAGCGGCCGCGAAACGTCAAAGCGAATCGGCTTGTTTGCTACTGCGTTGCTTAGTACCTGAGGCGCGGTCAGCGTGGGCTGCGCCGCAAAGGCCGAAAACGTAGTCGCCAAGGTGGCGAATAAACAGACTACTGTAATCCACATCCATCTGAGAGATTTCATGATGTCCCTCCTCTTTCCCGGTGAGAGTGGTAGGAAGTTCGCAGATTCGACTTCACCACAGGTGAGGTTCAAACGATCTGAAATCGCGACGCCTGAGTGGCATCTGCATGTAGTTAGATCGGATCGTAGGGATTTGCGCCTCGGGCTCGGAACCGGGCCAGACCAGACGAAGGGAGACGAAGATGAGAAGGAGTGGTGTCGGCTGACGGGAGAAAATTTACACCCGCTAAATGACGTGTGCAAGGACTTTCTTGCATTTGCACACCATTTGGCTGTAGGTAGATAGCTGGCGAGAACTGGGACGGCGTGACGGTTCCTGTCACAATTAAGAATGAAAAAGCGGTCAGTTTTACTCCCGTTGCCACAATGATAACCCGCAATAATTTCAGCGATTTAGAAAGATCCGACCAACCACTGAAAACAAAGGAGGGCCTAATCTACTGTGGCTGCGGTAACGACTGTCTCGGTTGCGGCTGCGGGGTAGGTTGCGACTCCGCGGGCTGCGATGAACTTGAGGCGTTACCGCCCGCTGCCGACGCCAGCTGCGACTGCCGGTATTTCGGAGCACTGACGTACCCATGAATCCGGTCTTTGCTTATGCTGTTGATCACCAGTTCCGCTGGTTGCGGACTGTCGGGGGTGAAAAACATCGCTGGCTGATAGAGGTTCACGTGCTTCTGCGTGACCGTCTGGTCCTCGACGATCAAATCCAGGTCGGCGTACTGGTGCTTGGAATTTGCCTTGCGCAACCGCACTCCGAGTGGACCTTGGTGTTGGAACGATTTCGATTTCGCGAGGTCGAACTCGTAGTAATTGCGCTCACCTTTCTTTTGCAGCAGCACCAGTTCGTCATGCGTGCGCGCGATCGAGCCGCTAAGCTCGGTGCGAGTGTTGCTCAGATCACCCCTGGTAGTGTCGAGTTGACTCTGCGTATCCGCGATGGCCTTGTTCTGTTGATCGATTGCCTTGCCCTGACGGTCGAGTTGCGACTGCATCTTCTTAAGGCGCTGGCCCTCGCTCGGTCCACGTGGAGTAGTCGGCTTCACCGCGACCGGAGGTTGCGCTACCGGCGGAGGTGCGACGGGTTCGGGCGCGGGTCGCGCAGCCAGCTCGCTCACCTTGCTGCTGAGTTGGTCGATCTGGACGCGCGTCTGCTGCAGTTGGGTAGCGAGCTGCTGCTGTCCCTGAATCGCAGCTTCCACCTTCCGATGCTCGTACCATGCGTACCCACCGGCTCCGCCGACGGCAAAGGCGGCGGCAGCTACTCCGACCGCGAGTGCAAGCAACAGTTTGGGGCGAGGAGAAACGGGACTCGGTTGCATAACGGCTCTTGGTCTACTTCGTAGACATCCGTTTAGTGCTAAAAGCAGATTCCGTTCCATCGCGGCGGGTTCGTGAAATCCCTTTAGACATCGGTACTTCGCGAATTCGGATTGGCTTGCGGTAGGAGCAATATTGCCGCATCGCGGAATTTCTTACACAGGGAAAGCTGTTGTCGGCTTCCACCTCAACGAGGTTTGTGAGGGACCGATGCGACGAATGGCCCATGCTGCCGCAGCGGACAGATTATTGGCCGGAATATCACCGTCACAATGCTTGGCGTGAACAGGGCTTACCGAACCCAGGAAGGCATGCTTCAAGATACCTATTGTAGACATAGGTATTTTAGTCATATGATCGACGAATGGCGAAGAACCCCGAACATCGCGATCTTTTCCCCGGCGCACTGGAGATCATGATTCTCCAATCGCTGCGGCTGAAGCCCATGCATGGCTATGCGCTGGTGAAGCACATCAAGCGGGTTTCCGACGACCTGCTGCAGGTGGAAGAGGGCTCGCTCTATCCAGCGCTGCAGCGAATGCTGAAGGAAGGCTGGCTCGCGGTCGAAGCTGGGACCTCGGCCAAGGGCCGGCCAACGCGGATTTATCGGCTCACAGACGCGGGCATCGAACACCTCGAACGAGAGGTCGGCAGTTTCGAGAAGATGTTCGCCGGTTTCACACGCGTGCTGGCCGCGGCTAAAGCATAGGAGGTGTTGCTTGTCACTGTTCAGTCGCTGGTTCTCTAGAAATCGCCGGTATGACGACATCTCTGTGTCGATACAGGAGCACATCGATGAGCGGGCCGATGAGCTAATGGAAGAGGGCATGTCGCGCACTGAGGCGGAACAAAAAGCCCGTCGCGATTTCGGGAATGTGACGCTCGTGCGGGAACGGAGCCGTGAAGTGTGGCAGTGGCAGAGAGTGGAATCGCTCCTGACAGACCTGAAGCATGTATTTCACAGGCTGGGGCGTTCGCCGGGTTTTGCGATCACCGTGGTGCTGACGCTGGCCATTGGCATCGGTGCGAATACGGCCGTGTTCAGTGTGCTCAACAGCGTGCTGATACGGCCGCTGCCCTACCCAGAGCCGCAGCAGCTGGTCGCGTTGCATCTGAACGCTCCCGGCGCGCCGGGGCTGGCCGACTTCCGAAATGAACTGCGGCTGTCGGCCTCGATGTATCTCACTTTTGCCGCGCATAACAGCACCTTCCAGTCGATGGGTGTGTGGATGCCTGGAACTGCGAGCATCACGGGAATCGCACAACCGGAGCAGGTCAACACGGCGTTGATTACGGACGGCGTTCTGCAGACTCTCGATGTACCCGCGACCGCCGGGCAGTGGCTTACTGCCGCCGACCAGGACCCACGCGGAGCGCAGCGGGTGATGCTCGGGTATGGATACTGGCAGCGGCGCTTCGGCGGCGATCCGAGGGTGGTGGGCCGCACCATTCATGTCGATTCGCAGGCGCGTGCGATCGCCGGTGTAATGCCGCGCGGATTCAAGGTGCTCAATTACGACTTTGATCTGCTGGTACCGCTGGCGTTCGATCCGGTGAAGCAGCCACTGGCTGGCTTTGCGTACCGCGGCATTGCGCGGCTGCGGCCGGGGGTCACGAATTCACAGGCCAACGCCGATGTAGAGCGTCTGCTCAATGTATGGATGGATTCGTGGTCGAACGGGCCACGCACCAATCCGCACTTTTACCTGACTTGGAAGATCACGCCGGCGTTTCAGCCTTTGAAGGAGCAAGTGGTCGGCAGTGTGGGCAACGTGCTGTGGGTGGTGATGGCAACCATCGGCGTGGTGATGCTGATCGCGTGCACCAACGTGGCCAACCTGCTGCTGGTACGCGCCGATTCGCGCCAGCACGAGCTGGCGGTGCGCTCCGCGCTGGGCGCCGGCCGGTGGCGAATTGCTCGCGAGCTGCTGCTGGAGAGCGTAACGCTTGGCCTGCTGGGCGGCGCAGTCGGCGTGGGAGTTGCGTATGCAGGACTCAGACTGCTGACGGCGATTGGGCCGGAGAACCTGCCGCGATTGAGCGAGATCTCGCTCGACGGTCGGGCGCTGGCATTTACCCTGATACTGTCGGTGCTCTCCGGACTGCTGTTCGGCTCTATTGCTGTGCTGCGCTACGGTCCTTCGCGGCAAGCGGTGCCGCTTCTTGGTACAGTGCGAACGGCGAGCGCCAGCCGGGAGCGGCAGCGCGGCCGCAACCTTCTGGTCGTGGCGCAGGTGGCCATGGCGCTGGTGCTGCTCGTCAGTGCCGTTTTAATGATCCGTACCTTCAATGCGATGCGCAAGGTCGATCCCGGCTTCACCGGCCCCGCGTCGCTGCAGGTGATGCGCATTTCAATTCCCGAGACGCTGGTTCGCGATCCCCAGACGGTCCTGCGGATTCAGAACAACATTTTGGACAAGCTCGCCGCGATTCCTGGGGTTTCCTCCGCAGGCTTCGCGGTTTCCGTTCCCATGAGTGGAGGCGAACCGGCCTGGGATGAAATCATGGTCGAAGGAAAGAGCTATGAAGGCACAGAACCTCCGTTGCGCCTGTACAACTTCGTTTCGCCCGGCTATTTCCATGCCGCCGGGACGAGACTCGTTGCGGGGCGCGATCTTGCGTGGACGGAGATCTACGGTTTGAGACCGGTGGGCATCGTGTCTGAGGGCCTTGCCCGCGAGCTATGGGGATCGCCCGAGGCGGCCATCGGGAAGCGGTTCCGCGAATATCCCAGCATGCCGTGGCACGAAGTGGTCGGAGTGGTGCAGGATGTGCGCGAGAACGGTGTCGACCAGACCGCGCCGGCAACGGTGTACTGGCCTTCGATGATGGCCGACCTCTACGGGCCGGGGAGCTTGGACACAAGGCGTACCGCCTACTTCGCGATACGCAGTAATCGCGCGGGGACGGCAGCGTTCATCAACGAGATGCAGGGTGCCGTGTGGGCGGTGAATTCGAACCTGCCGGTTGCGGCCATCAGCACGATGCAGGATATCTACAGCCAATCCATGGCGCGGACTTCGTTCACTCTGGTGATGCTGGCCATTGCGGGAACGATGGCGCTGGCGCTCGGCATCCTGGGCATCTACGGCGTGATCTCGTATGCGGTCGCGCAGCGCACACGCGAGATCGGCATACGGGTGGCACTGGGCGCGAAGAAGAGCGAACTGGTGTGGATGTTCGTTCGCTCAGCGCTGGTGCTTGCCGGCATTGGCACGGCTGTTGGCCTCGGCGCGGCGGCGGCACTCATGCGCCTAATGCGAACGCTGCTCTTTGGTATCAGTCCGCTGGATCCGGTCACGTTCGCAGCCGTACCCGTTGCGCTGATTGTCGCAGCCGCACTGGCAAGCTATTTGCCAGCGCGGCGCACGGCTGGAGTCGATCCGGTGGAAGCGCTTCGAGCTGAATAATTGGGCGGCGGAATCTGTCGCTGTTGCCAGAGGCTCCTGTCACAATCAGTCGTGATAAGCGTGCGACTGGCGTCTTCCAGACAGGGGCAAAGGAACAGAGGTCTGCGACCTGGTCCCGCCCCGGTTAGAATGCGGGATTAGCTATTTCTGCTAAGTAATTGATAGGGAGAAAGATAACTGACGGAGACGATTAGGAGGCAGCGTTCTAACCAACTGAACTACGACCCCGCGTTTGGAATCAACGCGATACCGCAAACCCAAGTCAAATAAGGGTATTGCAGGCTTTGCATACAGTGCACAGTTCGTCACGGTTGCTTGCGGTGGTGCTTCTTCCTGCCAAAACCGCCCATAAACCGCCAGTAAATAACTGTGTATTCATGCGAGACCTATCTTATCACAGGGTCTCGCTTTGATCGAAGAGCGGCTAGCGTTGCCAGCGGTTGCCGTGGCCTGTGGAAGGCATTCTGACGAGAGGCTAAGCTTCGCCGGCGGCCGCCTTCGTAATAAAGAGGATGAGATGGATGGTTGCGGGGGGGTGGATTTGAACCATCGACCCTTGGGTTATGAGGCGTCCGAGGATATTAATTTCAATAACTTACAAGACTCGGGTGGCGCTCGAAAGCCTTGTTAGGAACGGTAGGGAACCCTTATTGGACAGGCGAGTTCCATCGTCTCTCTCATGTGGATTTGCGCCCCGCCGGCCATTCCGGTCAACAAGATCAAACGCGAGCGACCGCATACACACGGCGATTCTCTTGGGCAAATATATATACTATATGATATATAAATTCTTTATGACTGAACTAGATCCCCAAGCATTTATTCCACTCAAGACACAGTGGTTTCACATCATGGTCTCGCTTGCAGGTGGAGAGCAACATGGCTACGGAATCATGCAGGAGGTGCTGAATCGCACCACCGGAAAAGTACGGTTGTGGCCGGCCACGCTGTATGGATCGATCAAGCGGCTGATCGAGGCGGAACTGATCGAGGAATCTGACGAACGGCCTGCACCGGAATTGGACGACGCCCGACGCCGCTACTACCGGCTGACAGCTCTCGGCACACGGGTACTCGACGCCGAATGTGAGCGCCTGCAGGAATTGGTTCGCGCGATTCAAGTGAAGCGAGCGATGGTGACGGAATGAGTTTCGCCTGGCGAATCTACCAGCGGTTGGCGCGAGCTTATCCGCACGAATTCAAACTCGCTTACGGCCAAGAGGTGATGCAACTTGGGGAGGACGTCGTGCAGGACATCGCCAGAAGGGACGGGACCGCCGGTCTCATCCGGCTCATCGCTGACATCGCGATTCGCATGCCCCTCGAATACCTGAGCGAAATGCGCCGCGATATGCGCTATGCAGCGCGAGCGCTGATCAAGTCGCCCGGATTCGCGCTGGTAGGCATCATTTCGATGGGGCTCGGAATCGGGCTGACGACCAACGTGTACAGCACGAGATGGGCGCTGCTGACTCGCGAGCTTCCCGCAGCGGCCAACTCCAAAGACCTGGTGATTCCCGAGAAGCCCGTCTCGTATTACTACACCGAGCGCTATCGCGACCAGAAGGACCTGTTTGCCGGAGTGGCCGCACTGCAGAACGGCGTTCCGTTCAATCTTGGCCTGCAAGGCAACATGGACGCGAAACCGGAGCGCGTCTTCGGACAACTCGTATCCCCTGACTATTTTTCTGTACTTGGCGTCGAACCCCAGCGTGGACGCCTGCTCAGCGCCGAACTGGACAAGCCTGGCGACGCACCCGTTGTCGTCATCAGCGATCGTTTCTGGCGCAATCGCCTCAACTCCTCTCCCAATGCGGTGGGACAGACGCTGCGGCTTAATGGCCAGACCGCGACCATCGTGGGTATCACGCCCAGGAACTTCGACGGCGCTCTCGCCATGAATCCGTCCGAACTGTTCGTTCCAATTATCGTGTCCGCCTCGCTCGCTCCCGAACTGGCGAACGACGTGCTGCATCAACACAGTGCGAAGGAGTTCGTAGCGCTGATGCGTCTGGCGCCCGGCGTCACCATCGATTCCGCCGAGGCCGGCCTCGACGTCATCACACGCCGTCTGGACAAAGACGAGGAAGATCCTTCGGCGTCCTCTCAGGCCGATAACGCCAAACGCGTGGTCTTGCTTCCCGCGGGCACCCGTGCGCCCATTCCCCGCAATTTGCGCCACGTGGTCGTCGCGTTCTTTCTCGTGTTGATGGGGCTGACCATGACCATCGCCTGTATGAACCTGGCGACCATGCTGCTCGCGCGCGGTGCCAATCGGAGCAAGGAGTTCGCCATTCGTCTCTCCGTTGGGGCCGGCCGGTTTCGTCTGGTCCGCCAGATGGTCAGCGAAGGCATCTTGCTCTCGCTGCTGGGCGGCGTAGCCGGATTCGCGCTTGCCTATGGACTTTATGTGTTGAACTCGCAACTTCCTCAGTCCGCGGGAGCGTCGGTCGCACCCGATGTGGCGCTGGATTGGCGTGCGGCCGTATTCACTTTCGCCCTGGCGCTGGTTTGCGGCGTTGGCTTCAGCTTGGCGCCGGCCCTGAAGGCGACCAGTTCCGATGTGGCCCCGGCGCTCAAAACCGGCGCCGCACTTGAGTTGCCGGGTCGCCAGCGATTTGGTCTCCGCAACTTGGCGGTGTTGGCCCAGGTCGCCGGATCGCTCATGCTGCTGCTGATTACCGGGTTCCTGGTCATTGGACTGACCAAGGCAAACAGTGTCGAAACCAAATTCGATCCCAGGACGATGGTTCTTCTGTCCGTCGATCCGGTACGCGATGGCTACACGCCCCAAAGAGCGCAAGCTCTGTTCGAGGAGCTTCCCGAGCGGATCGAGGCATCAGGCACCGTGCGCGGCGTAGCCCTGGCGGCGCAGCCGCCCTTTTCTAGTGATGATGAGGATGAGGACATCCAACTCACAGCCGAAGACCCGCGCGAGTCCTCGCAGGTACAGAAGTCGGTGGTCAGGGAAACCGTGGGCGCGGGCTATTTCGCCGCCTTGGATGAACCGATGCTGGCTGGCCGGGAATTCGACGAGCCCGATCAACGGATCCAGGCTGACGCATCGAGAGCCTTTGCTTTGCCCGCAATCCTGAACGAACGCGCTGCACGCGGAATTTTCGGAAATGGTAACGCGATCGGGAAGCGTGTTCGGGCAGACAGTCAATCCTATGAAGTGATCGGTGTGGTCCGCGATCTGAAGGACGGCAGTGGGGTCACTCAGCCCATTGTTTACGCACCCCTGACCCAGCGTGATTTTGCGCGGCCTCCCGCCGGTGGCATCACTGTGATCGTGCGATCGGATGCGGGAGCGAATGCGCTGATCAGCGTTCGTAGCGCAATCGCCTCTATCGATCCGAATCTGTATCTCTTCAATGTGCAAACGCTCAGCGAGTATCTTGAGCGCACTCGCTACATCACACGTTCCGCTCTGCGTACCTACGGGGGGATTGGTGTCTTCGGCTTGGTGCTCTCCGCCATCGGGCTCGCCGGAGTTACGGCTTATGCGGTTGCACGACGCCGCAAGGAGATCGGAATTCGTATGGCGCTCGGCGCACGTAAGGGGCAGGTGCTACGGCTCGTGCTGCGCGAAGGCGCCGCTCTGATAACTGTCGGAACGTTCCTGGGATTTCTTGGCGCGGTCGCGATGGCAAAGGTCCTATCTGCGCTGACCAGCCAGTTTGCCGACGCGTTCAAGATCGGCACCACCGATCCGCGCCTGCTCATCGGCGCGCCGTTACTGCTCGCAGCCTTGGCCCTGCTTGCCTGTTACGTGCCAGCACGCAAGGCGACCAGAATCGACCCGTTGAAGGCACTGCGGCAGGACTAGAGCGCTCGCCGGCGAGAGTTCTACGACTGCCTCCCGGCGGGTTCCGGGTGGATCGTCGCTAGCCACAAGTAATCGAGATTGGGATACGCGGTCGGTAACGATAAGTCGGCGAGTATCCACGAATCACGCACACGCTAATGCAAAGCCACATGGACGAGAAACGCACAAACCACGGATGTGGCACGACGAACGGGGCGGCGTGGTTCACTTCGGTGGTTTGCCGACACTACGTCAAACTGGATTACGCCCAGTATGCAGCCTCCTGTCACGCAGATTGTGACGGCTACAAGCTGCTGCACGATCTGCGTTCACATCGCTCAGCCGGATTACGTACGAGTTGGCGATTTCCCGGAGGTAATCCATTCAGCCCTGAAGATGTCGCGTTGTCAGTGCCCCAAATGCGCCGCATCTGGCCAATTGCTGCCCAAGTTTTGAGGAAGTCTCAATCGCCAACGCCCAAGTGCTGCCTGCGGAGCACTGTCATACGGCACTACAGATTTATCGTCAGTAAGTCGTTCAGCGGCAAAATCCGAGCCCTACTCCGAAGGTCTGCTTGACCGACGACACCATTCTGTTGGAATCTGAAAGTGCATTGGTCGGCAACAAAGTAGTTGCGCTCTCATACTCCTCGATTGTCCGCGAAACACCAGCCGGTGGGCGAGACGACCGGCTACAGCACATCATGGCTGAACAAATCACGATCACCGTGGCCGAGTCGCCGGAGGACATCGCGGCGGGACGAGAATTGTTCGAGGAATACGCCGCTTGGCTCGGCTTCTCTCTGTGTTTTCAGGGCTTCGACAACGAGTTGGCGACCTTACCCGGCAAGTACGCCTCTCCTGACTGGGCGCCTTCTTTTAGCGCGGTGTGGTGGAATGTTGGCGGGTTGCGGCGCGTTGCGTCCGCTGGAACCCACGGTTTGTGAGATGAAACGCCTTTATGTCCGACCGGACTTCCGCGGTCGGCGGTTGGGCTACATGCTTGCCGAACGTCTCATTGCAGAGGCCAAAATCATCGGCTATGAATTTATGCGACTGGACACGGTGCCGCAACAGATGGCTGAAGCCAACAGCCTGTACCGCTCCCTCGGGTTCTACGAAATTCAGCCCTATTACGAGAATCCACAACCGGCGGTGCGCTACTTGGAATTACATCTGTGATACCGGTGCGCATGGCACTGGATGATTCAATGTCCAAGCGCATCGCAGAAATGGCGCAATGGAAATGTTCGTCTCCCTTGGATAGTTGACGGTAACCTACTAGGATTCTATCGAGAGTGCTCAGGCGATGAGAGTTCTGAGTGATGCAGAGAGGTGAGCCGCCTGAGCACTGGCGATAGAATCGGTTGAACGGAGCCGCCGTTAGTGACTATGCGTTTGGACGAGGCTTGGGGAGTGGTTACGATGTCGACGGGGGATGTGCACCCCTGGGAGTTTGGCAATACGATTGCTTTTATGTAATTTCATTGCACTGCAGCAATTTCGTGTTGGCTGAGGGGTTGCTGGGCGATGCCATCGTTTCGTGACTGCCTGTAGCATGCAACCTCCCTTGGAAAATCGTAGCATGGACAACTCTGCCGCGTAGCGGCTTCGTTGTGTGCTGGGCATGCTCAACAGCTTGGAGGTGAAAGTCCTCTGGCCAACCTGATGGAGGTAAGGCCTAGTGATGATGCAAGGGCTACCGCCGCGAGGCGGGGTCTGAAGGAAGCATGGAACAAACGTGCGAGTCGATTGACAAACATCGGATATAAGGCGTGAGCACCGGACGAGCGGGCGACTTACCGCGAAGTCCATATCCATCAAGGGTGCAAAGCGTAGATTCGGCGATTGCGCACGGAAGGCGGTTGAGCTTACCCCAGGAGATCTGCTCGGTGTCGCTTCGGCGACTGAGGTGGTCGAGAGGCCGCCTGACCGTCGGGCAGAAGTCAGCAGAAGGCGTAGTGGGTCATGACGTCGGCGAAACTAGTGAGGCACTCCGATCCGAAAGGTGGAGAAACAGATAGGCGGAGCCGGGAACGGTGACTGAAGGCCGGAACGAGAAGGAGAGGCAAGTAGGACATGGATCTCAGGAACGACATGCGGCAGAAGAACACCCAGGTAACACTGGACTTCGACTCCGAGCCGACGGGTGAAGCCCGGCCAGCGGGAGGGGAAGCGACCGAATCGTTCTCGGCGGTGCATGAACCCGAAAGCCCAGCCAGCACGAATCGACTGATGGAGGAAATATGTGAGCGAGAAAACCTGAAGCAAGCTTTGCAGCAGGTGAAGGCTAATAAAGGTAGCGCGGGCGTCGATGGCATGACGGTCGGCGAAATCACCGACTACCTGAAGCAGCACTGGCCAGCCATCCGAGACCAACTACTGAGTGGGACCTACGAGCCGCAACCGGTGAGGCGGGTGGAAATCCCCAAGCCGGACGGCAACGGAGTGCGCAAATTAGGCATTCCGACGGTGCTGGATCGATTTATCCAGCAAGCCGTGATGCAGGTTCTGCAGCGGCAGTGGGATCGGACCTTCTCTGAACACAGCTATGGTTTTCGACCGGGACGGTCAGCCCATCAAGCGGTAGCTCAGGCGCAGCAATACATCGCCGAAGGCTACGGCTGGGTGGTGGATCTCGACTTGGAGCAATTTTTCGATCGAGTCAATCACGACAAACTGATGGGGCAGATCGCCAAACGAGTCGAAGACAAGCGGCTGTTGAAACTCATTCGGGCATTTCTGAATGCCGGGGTGATGGAGAATGGATTGGTCAGCCCAAGCGTGGAGGGCACTCCCCAAGGAGGCCCACTTTCGCCACTGCTGTCGAACCTTGTGCTCGACGAACTCGACCGAGAGCTGGAGCACCGTGGCCACCGCTACCTTCGCTACGCCGATGATTGCAATATCTACGTGCGCAGCGAGCGGTCGGGTCAACGGGTGATGAAAAGCATCACGCGATTCATCACGCAAAAGCTCAAGCTCAAGGTAAATGAGACGAAGAGCGCAGTGGCGCGACCGCAGGAGCGGAAGCTTCTCGGCTTCAGCTTTAGTGCTGGCCCAGAGATCAAGCGCACCATTGCGCCGAAGGCTCTGGAGCGGTTTAAGCACCGCGTCCGGGAAATCACACGTCGGGCGAAAGGCGTCAGTCTGGAGACGACGATAGCGGAGCTAGCTTCGTATATGCGAGGTTGGCGCAGCTATTTCGGCTTCTGTGAAACGCCCTATGTGCTGATTCAGCTTACCCGCTGGGTCCGGCTCCGACTGCGAGCAGCTATGTGGCGGCAATGGAAAACACCACGCCGTCGCCGAGCGGCTCTGCTAGCACTGGGGGTTCGTCCACGACTGGCCAGCAACACGGCCGGCAGCGGACTCGGCCCCTGGTATCTGGCCCGAGCCAAAGCCCTTTCTGTGGGGCTTTCCAATGCTTACTTCAACTCGCTTGGACTTCCGACATTAATCGACGGATGCTAGCGCAACCGACTCGAACCGCCGTGTACGGACCCGTACGCACGGTGGTGTGGCAGGGGTCGGCGGGTGACCGCCGCCCCTATGCCGATCAACAGGCCATCCCGAACCCTAACGCGAACGGCGCCGCCCTAGGCAGATAGGGTACGCAATGGGGATTTATCATTAGCTGTCAAACCCGTTGCAACTCGTGTGGACATCGACGTCTTCATTGCCAACAACCCATACCGAATGCCCCGGTCCCGAGGCCAGTATGGTGGGTCAGGCTCTCGGGACCGAGCTCGCTGGGTCGGGGCGGCCCATGCGAATCTTCCGGGGGACGAATCATGTTACCGGTCGACTTTGCAGTGTCCGGATCCGTGCAACATGTGTTGGTCAGCATTCGCGGGCAAAGTGATTTTCGGATGCGTAGGTACGACATCTGCAACCGACGGGCCTAGGTCTTGGTCTGTAGGGGTTGCAAGATAGGCGTGGATATCGCCCGCATGGGGCCCGGTAAGCACCGTTGCCATACCCGAGATTTGTCCGCGCTCGTTGATATTGCTAGCCGAGATTACGAAGAGGTTGGAGTCCGCGGGAATCAGCGTGTTAAGGTCGGTCATCACACCGTTCTGCCAAATGAAGCCGTGGGACCAGTTGAAGCTGGAGTCAAAGTTGTTTCCCACCACTTGGCCCCGGTTGTTGATGCCGGTGGCGAAGGCGGCAAAATCTCCCGGCAGAATGCCGAGGTTTGTGAGTGTGCCGTCCGGCTGCCAAAGAGCGGCTACGTAGGTTGTGTCATCAGCGCTGCGGACTTTCCCAGCAATTTGGCCGCGGTTGTTAATGACGAAGGCGATATTGGAACGTGTACCTCCGAGGTCCTGAAGCACGAAGGCAGTGTTGTTTTTCCACATTACGGCGTGCGTCGCTGCGATGCAGCTTCCCGAGTAGCCTACGGCTTGGCCTTGATCGTTGATGCCGAACGCGACCCCGTCTGGATCGCTACCCACCGTAGGAAGAGACTGGGCATTGCCTTTTTCCCACAACACCGCCAAGGTAGTCTTATAAGGGGGGCACCCAGAGTCAACGACTGGCGTTTCCGCATATCCTGCGACTTCTCCGCGGTCATTGATGGCGCTGGCCTGCCCGTTATTTCCGCCCACCGTCGGGAGAGCGCTCATTCGGCCGTCTCGCCAAAGAAACGGAACGCACGTAAGTTGTGTGCCGAAGCCGCAAACATCTTCGCCATCAGGATCTGGAGTAGATGTTTCAGACATCCCGACGGCTTCCCCGCGGTCGTTGATCCCGCCCCAGTTGATCCAACTGTTGCCGTCGGGTTTTCCAAGTGTGCCCAGGTCGATGTTGCGTCCGTCGATGTTTATCACCGCGCGGCCCCTTGAAACTGTCGTAAACAGATTATTTATGGGAGGGTTCACGGTCCCATCCATGTTCTCCGCCCAGCCGTGATTATTGAGGCCCATGGCCATGCTAAAGTTGTCTTTGCTGTTGTCAGTGTGCAAGTCGGTAATTTTGTAGCTCGCTTGAGCAACTGCATTGCTGAGGCAGGCCAGAACAATCGTCGTAACCCACAGTATCCAGAAATTCCGCAACCGTCTTACTGCGCTCATATCTTCTCCTTTTTGTCCGTGAAAAGGTTTCCGTGCCGGGATCAGCGGCGATTCACGCCGCGTACCTACTCGGCGCGGTCTGATGGTTAATGTGCAACTCAGAGCCGGGAGGCATGTGGTGCTCCATGCATGGCGTGAACGAATGCATTTGAGCTGCCATCAACTTCCGCTACAGGCCGCCTAATCTCGGTTTAGTTACGGCATGAATGAAATCAGGGATTTACTACTGGCGGTATGGTGCGATTACACGAAAGCATTATTTGAAATCACACCCGTTCGCAGATTTGATTGCAGAAAGCCGACACACATCTACAGGAAACGGGACTTTTCCGGCACCACTTCTATGGAAAGAAGTAGGAACTCATGTAACAATTGCATTATGCAACTAGTTGTATAGTGCAACTAGTTGTGGTTATGACAGGCGACCTGCCGGCGATTATTACTGGACGCACGCACGGCAGTTGCTAAAATGCCGGCAACACAACTAGTTCTTATATGCAACTAGTCGTATAATCTTTCAGGGCGAAAGACTGCCAGACCGCAGTGGAGGCAGGGTGCGCAAGGATCACAGGTCAGCGTGCGTGATGAACCGGACGGTCGAAATATTTGGCGATCAGTGGAGTCTGCTCGTCATCCGCGACATCATGTTGATGAACCGAAGGCATTTTCGCGAGCTCCTGACCCAGTCTCAGGAAGGGATTGCGTCGAATATTTTGGCCGATCGTCTTCAAAGGCTTGTCGAGCAAGGGATCATCGTCAAGTCACAGGACGCCAGCCATAAACAGAAAGCCATTTACAGCCTCACAGAAAGGGGCATCGAATTGCTTCCGCTTCTGATGGAGATGACTGCATGGGGGCACAAATATTTGCCGGCCTCCAAGCTGAGGGGCCTGGCTCAGGTCCTGGAAGAAGGAGGAGCAAAGCGGAGGGCAGAATTTATGGCTGAACTTCGCGAAACACATCTTCGGAAGTCAGGCGCCGCCAAAAAGACCCTACGCCGGACGAAATCTGCGCGTATTTCTGCGATCCAGAAGGTCAAGCGGCCCGCGAAGCGGCGCTGATCAAGAGAAGACGGTAGCGAGTCGCCAGCACCCAGATCCGGATCGGCAGTAAACGGCTAAGAGCAGCGGACGGACAAGGGCCGCTGTGATTTCAGAATCACTCGTGAACCGAGCAACGGGCTAAGGGTTTGACCCACCGAGCACACCTCGGAAAGTGTGCACACCGGTGAAGGTTTGTGCCTGGGCTTTTGAAGGTATCGTGAAAGCTACCGCCGGATCCGCGAAGGAACCTAGCGTCGTCCTTTCTCGACGGTAAGTTGCTACCGAGAATGTGTGGTGCTACTTGCTGCCGGATTGCCACGCAGATACTCCTGTCACGTTCGGGGTGGAAGAGTGCCATGCGTTATCAACAGGACAACTTAATTTCAAACTACACCCCAATCAGCTGATAAGAAGAGACTTAGCTCTTTGTTTCAAGGTGATTGGCGATAACAGGACATTTCGTACCCTAACGGGAATCGGCCTCCCGATCGGATACGGTGCGCAATGACGATATTTCGCCACCAATTCTTCTCCGAACAGGGTTCAGCTCTTCGCGCATGGCCTTTGGTGAATCCTCTATTCGTTCATCAGCCCTTCGGCAAGGGCGACTTGTTTCGATGTACCTTGAAAGACGATGGCGTGACTGCACGGGACCATGCAGATGCGTGCTACCTGTACGGTTGAGTGCAACTTGTTTACGGCGTCTTGTAGCTGGCTTATCGAGAAGTCGGGCAGGTACAGAGCCTTAATGAAGCAAGTAGTCAGTTCGCACCGATTGGGAGCCCCCACAGAAGACTGCTCTAGAGCTTTCTCCGGCAGCGGCTCATAAACGAGAACTGAAGACCGATTATGATCTCCCGACGACCTTAAGCTCTCTAAGACGGTCTCAAGCTTTTCGGCGATGGCGAGTTGCTCGGGAGTGCCTTGGAGCGAGATGGCGTGCTCGGACTGATTCCCTGAAACGCGGGGTGCATCCAGGATTAGGCGAAACGTGTTTACAACGTCCTGTAGTTCGTTCGCCATGGAGAAGTTGGGCAAGTAGAACACCTTGCTTTCACAGGTGTCCGGGTCGCACCGAACGCTTTGCGGAGCAGGCCGTACCGGCATCTTCTCTTGGGCATCCTGACCGAGGACCGCAGGTGCAAGGAACAATAACGGCAGTATAACCACACAGCTAAGCCGGGGTGTTTTGGTCATAAACGCCTCCAAGCATCAGTCGGGTTACGTCGCGAACATTGTAAATGCGGCGGTCTACAGCGTTGTTCGCCGATATCAGGCCCTCTCGTAACCAATCCCGAATTGCTGTTGTAATCGCATTATAAAAGGGCGCCCCTCTTGGAGTAGGTTGTGATTGTTCGCATCATCACCTACGAAAAGGAGCACCCTTATGGACAGTGAAAAGTATATTGGGCTCGACGTTCATCAAGCAACCATCGTGGTCGCGGTGATGGATTCTACCGGGAAGTTAGTCATGGAATCCATCCTCGAGACCGAAGCGGCGACGATTCTTCAGTTTTTTGCAGGCTTACGCGGAACTTTAGCGGTGACCTTCGAGGAAGGAACCTGGTCCGCCTGGCTGTACGATTTGCTCAACCCCCACGTTGACAAACTGGTGGTGTGCAATCCGCGGAAGAATGCGCTGCTCAAGGACGGGAACAAGAGTGATCGGATCGATGCCCGCAAGCTGGCAGAGTTGTTACGCGGCAATCAACTCAAACCGGTCTACCATGGCGAGACAGGCCTGCGGATGTTGCGGGAACTATCCCGGAGTTATCTGACCATCGTCAAAGACCTGTCTCGGGTCATGAATCGGCTGAAAGCGGTGTACCGCAGCTGGGCGATTCCCTGTGCAGGAAGAGACGTCTATTACGCCCGGAACCGAGAGCGGTGGCTGGCAAAAATCCGGGAAGCCGGCGTGCGGCGTCGAGCCGAACGACTCTACGAGCAGCTCGATATGCTGCAACATTTGCGTCAGCAAGCGCGGCGGGAACTGTTAGCGGAGAGTCGCAAGCATGCCATTACCGCGAAGCTGCGACAGATTCCCTATCTCGGGCCGATTCGATCGGCGCTGGCGGTGGCACTAATCCAGACTCCGCATCGTTTCCGCACCAAGCGACAACTATGGGCCTATAGCGGACTGGCGTTAGAGACCCGCATCAGTGCGGAATATCGCTTGGTCGAAGGTCAAGTGCGACGCTCCAAAAAATTGCTCTGCGTTCGGGGCCTGAACAAAGACCACAACCATGATCTGAAAGGTCTATTCAAGGGTGCGGCCACCATCGCCAGTGTGCGTCCCGGACCGTTCCAAGATTTCTACCAAGCGGCGCTGGCTAAAGGCATAAAGCCGACCATGGCGCGTCTCACGTTGGCACGCAAGATCGCAGCCATTACGCTGACTCTGTGGAAGAAGGGAGAAAACTTCGACGCAGAAAAACTGAAATCGCAAGCCGCTTGAGCGTCTCGGGTGAAGAGCCCTTCCATCTCCGGTGATCTTCTCTGGTGGTGGCCAATCGGTTCTTGAGACGCTCGGGTTCGAGGGTGAGTATGACTATGGCCTGTAGACACGGTGCTTCTGGCACTGAGTCTCTGTGTAATCCCTATGCCCCCTCGGATAACCCGAAAAAGCACTAGGCCACGAGCCTCAGATAGATCCATGGTTGACACCGTACAACCGCGCGGCTTGATTCGTTTCGAAACTGATCGGCGTCGTCGCTACTAAAGAAGATGCAGCGGCTGAGATGGAATAACCAGGGGCACGACACCAGACGAGTGGCTTCTATGGTGAGAGGGGCTGGATGTCGCGAATCAAAACCGCGCCTCCGGCGGAGGGAGAAAAATGTTCTTGACATCCCCTTATATAGATCAGGCCAACTCGTAGCCCATCCAACGGGGCGACCAGCCGGGTGCTACAGCGGCGGTGCTCATTTAGGCACGTCTATCTTCATGGCTACACTCGGCCCCTGGCTCCGGCTCGGGCACACAGCATGCGAGATCATTGCAGAGGCGTTGGCCGTCAATAGGGTTTCCACTTCGTGAAACGAAACCTGCGCATTGGCATGGTTCGCCTCATCACCGTTGCGAATGAGGGGCATGACATCCTTGGGGCGGGTGATCTTTCCTGTGCCAATGATCCGAACCCACTCGCCCGGGCGCATCGTCAGCATCGTACCCGGATGCTGACTAGCACCGTACAACGCGATCTCACCGCCCTCTGAGCTCGTCCAGTCCCACCTCGTGCCGCCGATCCAGGATTCCACCCGCGCAACCGAATATCCGAACTTCTGGCTCGCATCTACGGGTTGAAGATCAGCCACGTGCGGCGAAAACGGCATTTCGAATGGCACTGAACCAATGTTTTCGATCCGCACCTCAAATTTCTGGTGATCGCCAACTGCATATTCGTCGCGATCCAGCCAAACCAACGTGGTGCGCAACGCGCCCGCATCCTTGGGGGCATTGGGGGCATCGCATTGATCGTTTCGGCTATCGATGATGCTGCCCCCGCCTCGACGGTCGGTCGCGTCGTCACTTCGGCGAGCGGGGTGTCGAAGCTCCGTGCGTGCATCGCTCTGTGTGAGGTCAACGAAGCCGACCTCCTGCGCGATACCTGTCACGCTCGAACTCAGCGTCACGGCTACAAAAATCCCTAGCCATAGAATGAATTGCTCAGGCCTTCGCATCCTCCACCCCCAGCAAGCGGCGTGATCCGGATTCTAGCTCGGGTCGGAATGTTTTGCGGGTGTATCAGGGTCAGCATGACGGTTCCCGTCACAATCAAACATGAAAAGAGGGCCCGAGGCTGGCCCTTGCGATTCCAATAACTTGCGGGCCTTTTCAAGGGAGGACATCCCGAACCCTATGGCGACGGAAGCTGTGCGGCCTTGGATTACGTACCAGTTGGGGATTTATCGACACCAATCCAGCGGAAGGCAGGGCGAGCTAATTTCGCACTGGCAGTCCATTCCGTCAAATCAGCGATTGAGTGAACTTGCCGAGGCATCTAACCAGGACCGCATCGTTTCTTCGCAGGGTTCAGCTAGTGGGGTGAGCTGCCCTGGTTTTTGTGGTCGAGGCAATCTTGCACCACCGGCTTAGGATCGGGCGGCGCAGGTACGGCAAAGATTGGATTTTCCGCCTCGTTCAGGATGTGCAGGTTCAGTTCTTCCAGTGTTGTTCGAGTCGGGGGGCCAGGAAACAGAGCCTCTCGTCGCAGCAATTCAGTCCGGTAATCGACATCTAGTGCAATATCCGCGGGCATTTTCTCCTTCAGTCTCAAATCCTGAGGACCGAGATAAAGGAAGGCATCGACCAGATCTGCCATAGGTTTCTGCAGGTCCTTGGGAAATTCGTTGTGCAGCGAGCAGTCCTTGTCGTTGATCGTCATCGGCGGCGGGAAAAAGTAACTTAAGTCCAAGGCGCCAAGCCAGGTGCCCTTGAGCCGCACAAGCGACGGAGTCGGCCAGGTTGCTAATGGGCTGTGGGAGCGATCCGAGGCGTTCATATCGAAAAGGGCCAGGTCGCTAATGACAAACGTGCTGCTTGGATAGTCTTTTTCGTAGATCGAGACGGCGCTGCGCGTTCCGTGCATGAGGTGCATCGTACCGAAGAGCATGAGGGCCTTGCGGTGCTTGGAGACAACTTCTGTCTCCATCACAGAAGCGATGCTGGCGTTGCGATTAGCAAATTTCAAAACGTCCTGAAAGGTTTTGACTTGGTCCCAGTTAATTGGAGGATCGCCAGCCAGCATCCGCAGTCGCATTGCCGGCGGAAGCTTCTGATTGATGGCGCGCACCAGGGGAAATAATTGCTCAAAGAATCCTGACGTACTGCAGCCCCACGGTTGGGTCGTGTTGCGCCATACTTTTCGGACTTCCGTGAACGGCACGTTCTCGCCCGCGATATAGCGGTCCAGGACGGGCTGAAACAGAGAATTACCGCACTCGACTTCGATGTCATTTACCTTGTCGGGAAAGGCCGGGCTGCGGATCAGGGTAAGGATGAAATCGCCCTGATCTTGCCAACCTTCGCCCTCCGGCATGGCAACGACCTCGTACTTGTCGAAGGCGGCGAGGATGGCGGGAATAGGGGGCTCTGGAATTGGCTCGGCCCCCGGCGGCTTAGCTTGAAGCGGTTTTTGGGCGTGGCAGGTGGCGGGGATTAGCGCGATCAGTAGCAGCAAAACGATGCCATGGTGAAGGATGACTCGAAATGATGCGGATCGTGACTCGGCAGGGGCTGGGTTATCCATTCGGAGCACTTCCTCTTCCTGAGTGGCGAACGGGAACACTTCTATCGAGATCAGAACAGGGCGATGAGATTCACAAATGTAAAGAGTATTTAATAAGGGCTAGATCCAGTCACCTCCTAACAGGGTTGCCTCCTCACTAAAGCTGTTGTGAACCTACTAGGATTCTATCGAGAGTGCTCAGGCGATAAGAGTTCTGAGTGATGCAAAGAGGTGAGCCGGCTGAGCACTGGCGATAGAATCGGTTGAACGGAGCCGCCGTTAGTGACTATGTGTTTGGACGAGGCTTGGGGAGTGGTTACGATGTCGACGGGGGATGTGCACCCCTGGGAGTTTGGCAATACGATTGCTTTTATGTAATTTCATTGCACTGCAGCAATTTCGTGTTGGCTGAGGGGTTGCTGGGCGATGCCATCGTTTCGTGACTGCCTGTAGCATGCAACCTCCCTTGGAAAATCGTAGCATGGACAACTCTGCCGCGTAGCGGCTTCGTTGTGTGCTGGGCATGCTCAACAGCTTGGAGGTGAAAGTCCTCTGGCCAACCTGATGGAGGTAAGGCCTAGTGATGATGCAAGGGCTACCGCCGCGAGGCGGGGTCTGAAGGAAGCATGGAACAAACGTGCGAGTCGATTGACAAACATCGGATATAAGGCGTGAGCACCGGACGAGCGGGCGACTTACCGCGAAGTCCATATCCATCAAGGGTGCAAAGCGTAGATTCGGCGATTGCGCACGGAAGGCGGTTGAGCTTACCCCAGGAGATCTGCTCGGTGTCGCTTCGGCGACTGAGGTGGTCGAGAGGCCGCCTGACCGTCGGGCAGAAGTCAGCAGAAGGCGTAGTGGGTCATGACGTCGGCGAAACTAGTGAGGCACTCCGATCCGAAAGGTGGAGAAACAGATAGGCGGAGCCGGGAACGGTGACTGAAGGCCGGAACGAGAAGGAGAGGCAAGTAGGACATGGATCTCAGGAACGACATGCGGCAGAAGAACACCCAGGTAACACTGGACTTCGACTCCGAGCCGACGGGTGAAGCCCGGCCAGCGGGAGGGGAAGCGACCGAATCGTTCTCGGCGGTGCATGAACCCGAAAGCCCAGCCAGCACGAATCGACTGATGGAGGAAATATGTGAGCGAGAAAACCTGAAGCAAGCTTTGCAGCAGGTGAAGGCTAATAAAGGTAGCGCGGGCGTCGATGGCATGACGGTCGGCGAAATCACCGACTACCTGAAGCAGCACTGGCCAGCCATCCGAGACCAACTACTGAGTGGGACCTACGAGCCGCAACCGGTGAGGCGGGTGGAAATCCCCAAGCCGGACGGCAACGGAGTGCGCAAATTAGGCATTCCGACGGTGCTGGATCGATTTATCCAGCAAGCCGTGATGCAGGTTCTGCAGCGGCAGTGGGATCGGACCTTCTCTGAACACAGCTATGGTTTTCGACCGGGACGGTCAGCCCATCAAGCGGTAGCTCAGGCGCAGCAATACATCGCCGAAGGCTACGGCTGGGTGGTGGATCTCGACTTGGAGCAATTTTTCGATCGAGTCAATCACGACAAACTGATGGGGCAGATCGCCAAACGAGTCGAAGACAAGCGGCTGTTGAAACTCATTCGGGCATTTCTGAATGCCGGGGTGATGGAGAATGGATTGGTCAGCCCAAGCGTGGAGGGCACTCCCCAAGGAGGCCCACTTTCGCCACTGCTGTCGAACCTTGTGCTCGACGAACTCGACCGAGAGCTGGAGCACCGTGGCCACCGCTACCTTCGCTACGCCGATGATTGCAATATCTACGTGCGCAGCGAGCGGTCGGGTCAACGGGTGATGAAAAGCATCACGCGATTCATCACGCAAAAGCTCAAGCTCAAGGTAAATGAGACGAAGAGCGCAGTGGCGCGACCGCAGGAGCGGAAGCTTCTCGGCTTCAGCTTTAGTGCTGGCCCAGAGATCAAGCCCACCATTGCGCCGAAGGCTCTGGAGCGGTTTAAGCACCGCGTCCGGGAAATCACACGTCGGGCGAAAGGCGTCAGTCTGGAGACGACGATAGCGGAGCTAGCTTCGTATATGCGAGGTTGGCGCAGCTATTTCGGCTTCTGTGAAACGCCCTATGTGCTGATTCAGCTTACCCGCTGGGTCCGGCTCCGACTGCGAGCAGCTATGTGGCGGCAATGGAAAACACCACGCCGTCGCCGAGCGGCTCTGCTAGCACTGGGGGTTCGTCCACGACTGGCCAGCAACACGGCCGGCAGCGGACTCGGCCCCTGGTATCTGGCCCGAGCCAAAGCCCTTTCTGTGGGGCTTTCCAATGCTTACTTCAACTCGCTTGGACTTCCGACATTAATCGACGGATGCTAGCGCAACCGACTCGAACCGCCGTGTACGGACCCGTACGCACGGTGGTGTGGCAGGGGTCGGCGGGTGACCGCCGCCCCTATGCCGATCAACAGGCCATATCGAACCCTAACAAAAACGGGCCGCCCCGTCAGGATTACCTACGGGATGGCGATTTCTCAACAGCTATCGCGCATCCACTCGATGAATTTGTAACCCAGGTTCGGGTGGTCGGGGTCGTAACCCGCCTGCCTCATCTTTTCCTTGGTCGTCTCGACAGCCTCTGGTGGAGAGTCGCAGAGTTCTGTTAGCGCAAATGCCTCGCCCAAGTCGTTTTTGTCGCACGGTAGCGATGCCGCGGCTGCGAAAACTCTCTTCTTTAGCGATTCGTCCGACATGTAGTTGTCCAGAATACCGCGCTCGATAAGCAGACCAAGCAGGGTGCATCTCATGATTAACGCGACCAGTTCCTCGGGGTTGGGTTCGAGGTCAGGGTTGCCGCCAGTGATTACGCTGATACCGTACATGACATGTCGTCGTTGCTCAGCGGGGACTTGGCTCCTTGCGTCCCACCAGTTTTCAATTAGGGACGGTTCAACCTGCGGAATTTGCGCACCCTCGTTAATTCGCTCAGTTTGCGCGTCTAAATCCGCGTGTAAGTCACCATCCTGCATGATTCCTCTCGGGTTTGGATGACACTGCCAAAGTATTCTCTCGCCAGTCCGTATCTGGCGACAACAGGCCTTATTGTCGGAGCCTAACCCGAACGGGCCGCACAGCCAAGGATTACGTGTGAGTTGGCGATTTCTCGCCAACTACGTACGACCCTGATTTAGTTGACGAACTGAAAGCTATGAAGGAGGCAAGTTGGCTGAGCTACATGTTCGATTCCTGACGTGAGAACCCACCAGAGATGTAAGAACTGATTGGTGTACGCACGAATTCTCCCGATCCGAAAACTCATAGTTCAGGCAGATGAACGCCGCCCTAAGCCACTGCAAATGCAGAGTTTGAGTTTGGACCTTCAATTGCACTGCATCTCATGGGCAGTAGACTCCGCGGAGTGTCCCATGCTTCAGACCATGTGGACGTGCCGATTTATTCAGAACCATGGAGCTCTTTCAGATGCTTAGAACAATTAGAACGGGAGCCATAGGGACAATCGTAGCGGGGGCGCTTGCGCTGGTGAGTTTGTTGAGTATGACTGTGAGCGCGCGGGCACAGGAAGAACAGAGGCCCTATCCGAAGATGCTGCCGCTCTCGGAGTATTTAATGGACCGAAATGCGGCAATCGCGCTGGCACGAAGCGCCGCTCCGGAGAGCATTTCAAAGGATGCGTCTGTTTTGGTGCTCACGCCCAAAGGCTGGGAAACTGCGGTCAAAGGTACCAACGGTTTTGTGTGCATGGCGGGGCCGTCATGGACGGCCAGCATTGATTTTTATGACGTTTGGAGTCCGAAGCAGAGAGGGGCGATTTGCCTCAATCCAGCGGCTGTGCGGTCAATCCTGCCGATTTATTACAAGATGACGGAAATGACGCTGGCTGGAGTGGTCTCTGTTAAAGAACGCATCGCGGGCATTCAAGAAGCGTATGCGAAGAAGGAGATCCCGCCGCTGGAGCCGGGGGCAATGAGCTATATGATGTCCAAGGATGCATACCTTACTCATTTGGGCCATTCACATAATTTATGCCACGTGATGTTTTTCTTGCCGATGACAGCTTCTGGTGAATTGGGCGACAATGATCCGAACTCGCCCATTTCGTCCACGTCTATGTGGTTCCCGGACCCTGACAAACCGGATAGTCCACTGAACAAAGAGCTGCCGCCGCTGCGGACCGTCCCAATCGCTGTGCCGTATTGGTCCGATGGGACTGTTGCGTTCAAATAGAGCCGAACAGCCACAGCAACGATCAAAGCACCGTCCGCGGCACTCATTGTCCCCGAAGCTGGTCGGGGGCCAATGAGTGTAATGGGAATTTATCGACAGCGATCTTCCCGAGGTTGTCGGTGCAATCTTAAGTCTGTTCGCTGGGTCTGGCCCACGTATTGCCACACCCAAGCAGGGCATCGTGTTTCGCCCGTCTTGTAGCGATTCTGGAGGTCTAGACTCTTCGATTGTACTTCCAATACTTGCCCTCTCAAGTCGAGCGCGTAGCACAGCGCCCGAAGCGCGCCCTTCGCCCGCCGGATCATAGACGACCTGATCGACTGGCAAGGCCACAGGATCTGGCGGGACAACGGAACAGCCCGGTTACCGCTCAATCTGACGGGCCGCCGAGTTTAGACGACGATCTTTCGTTCCCTGCCTTGCGAGTCCCAAAGAATCAAATGCCTTTCGGCAAAAACCTTTCCTAGCGGAATCTTCGGTAACGTAACGCCAGACATCTGGGCTCCATTGTAAACTCACAGTGGAGTGCGTGGGATCGTTGTTGTTAACCTACTAGGATTCTATCGAGAGTGCCCGGCGATGAGAGTTCTGAGGATGCAGAGAGGTGAACCGCCAAGCACTTGCGACAGAATTACGGTTGAACGGGGACGCCGCTATACAACACCGAAATAAATCGTTTTCCATCTTGCTCTTAGGGGTCTTGATATTGGGGCTATTCGCGGCATGAGGTTCCCCTAGCGTTCGGCAAAGCGCGGCTCACTGATAGGCGCGCCGGCCGGTGATGCTTGTTTTGCCGGCAGGAGTGCAAGCAGCGCGACTCCAATCGCGACAAAGATCACAATGTCCTGCGGACTATCCTGCCTGTGCATTCCGTGCGCCGCGGCCTCCGCCGATTGATTGTCATCGTGAACCCATGGGCAAGGCTTGACCACGCCCCATAGGCGATCATCAAGCGATGCTTGGCCGGCTGATTAACGGCCAGCAACAGACAGGGCCCGAGCGCCGTGTTAAGGCTCAGGAACATCGGCATGACGTCACTATGCCCGCTAAGCCACCTAGAGTGCCACAGATCGTCGAACAGGAGATAGCCCCAAAAGCAATAAAACAAGCCCACCAACACCAACACTACCTGTAAGGCGCGCTCACGTTTCATACCGTCCTCCGTTTTGTGCGATGCAAGGTTATTACCACCTTTTTTACTTCAGATTGTGCGATTGTCAGCTGTGATGCGTCCGATACTGGAACCCTGCGAGCATCCGCAGTGTGAGCAGAATGCTTCTCCCCCTCGAATAGGCTTGCCACAGGAACTGCAAGGCCCAAGGAGAGGCCCTCGGAACACAAAATAAAGGATGAATCCAATCAAATTGGGTATGAGGAAAGCGGCAATCACCCAGGCCCAAGCAGGCATTTGACGCCTTTTTGCGTCCCCATAGATATATCCGAGAGCAAGGAAAAAAGCCGCGGTGAAGACGCCAAACGTTAAGCCAAACCAAAGCGCTTCCGGCATGGTACTGAGAAATCCTTTGTGAGCAAGTAGGGAACGGCCCTGGCTGGAAGCAAAATAGACTACCCAAATCGGGATCGCCAGTGCTGCGATGACCATTGCAGATCTGGGTAGAACATTCCGTCTTGCGGTTCCCAACAAGACAGCCGCAACTACAAACCCGGCCAAGAACGCTATCAAAAGCACCGCCGATTGCTGTGTCATGCAATACATCTATTCTCACCAGGCGCCGCGAGCAGACGTAAGGCCGAGCAAAAAGATGGCAGCAGCCAAAAGACGAGCACGCCTGCCTGGACTTGAGCAGTGTCGAAATGCATTGAGACCGCCAGGAGCTTGGCCACCTGGTAGACAAGGGCCGATCCCACAATTGACATCGAGAGCGCTACAGCAAATGCAGCCCAGACCTTGAATTGCACGTTGTGCTGGCGCATTGTCTCGGTATGATGCGCAAGAATCTCACGGACCTGGGCACTCGAATCTGGTTCACTCGTAAAGGTGAATTCCCGCAACCCCCGAATCGTACGCGCAGTTAGCTCGAGGTAGCGCTTGCAGCCATCACAGTTGCGGATGTGGTCATGGATGAGCTGTCTTTCGCCCTCTGAAACCTCTTCTACGAAAGACCTGTCGATAAGCTCGCGAAATCTCTTGTCACACTCCATGCGAATCACCCTCCTCAAATGCGGATCTCAGTGCTGCAAGACCGCGATAGATTCTGGACGTCACCGTTGTCACAGGGGCACCCAAGACCTGAGCGATCTCCGGAAGAGACAGGTCTTCTTGAAACCTCAGCAGCAAAGCCTCGCGATACAGCGGTGGCAGAACCTGCAGCCGGCCGGCCAGACGCATTGCGTCTTCGCTTCGGGCCGCGCCTTCGAATGGGGAAGGATCGGAAGAGGGTAACAGCAGCATTTCATCGCGATCATTTGGCAAGGATACTGTTGCCACCGCTTTTCGTTTTTTCCGGAGGTAATCTATTGCCAAATTGCGGGCGATCGCGAATAGCCATGGATCAAACCGCTGCCGCCCGTTGTACTGGCTGCCCCGTTGCAGCACGCGAATCCAGGTCTCCTGCGCAAGGTCCTCCGCATACTCCCGCCTCCCGGTGAGGTATAGCAGGTAGCGCACCAGTCGATGCTGACAGCGCTCCACCAGGTCTGCAAGAAGCTCCATATCCCTTTCACGTAAGCCTCGCGCAATCTCTGCCGTTTCGGTTTCGGCTGTCGTATTCAATGTCATGGGAAGAGCCGACATATATCCTGTATACGATCAAACCCCGGCGGATTACTCAACTTTTGACCGAAAAATCACGCTAAGATTTGCCTCGGACGGATATCGGATCAATGGACGGCAAGGGCCTGACGTGTACAACTCGTTGATTGGCAGACCCCAAATAGGATAGATAGTTGTCGAAACCAGGCGATCACAACTCACGATTCGGGTCTGGCCGGTCTGGGTTCCGGCGGAGTCACGGGCCAACCGGATGTTGAGAAACGGCAGCTCGTTGCGGAGTTACAATGATTTTGCCAGGTGAAACGGAAGCGGGCAATGCGGGGACGCAACCATGCTGAGGGATAACCCGGAGGGCTCATCGAGCCGATGGCTCAGCAGCGCGGGAGGTCCTTCTCCCGCGTTGCACGTTGTAATTAGTTTAGGAGCGATTCCCAGTTGGCTGGCACTCTTCCTGCGGGTCCAGGAACGGGCTGATTTTTTGGATGCGAATGAGGCGGAAGTAACTCCTCACCCTTGATCATCCCCTGCTTCTGGTAATCGTAGAACCAGTCCTCACCCGGCTCGAAGCTGGCAATGATCGGATGCCCTGTTGCCGCCGCATGCCTTGATGCATGCTGACTCGGAGAGCTGTCACAGCATCCGATATGCCCACACTCCGCACACCGACGAAGATGAAACCACCAACCTTTCGGTGACGCCAGGCATTCCACACACCCGTCGCCACTTGGCTTCGAAGCGGGGTTGATTCCCCGCAGACCCTTTTTCATTAACGATTTTCCTCTCGCGTCCTCTGTTCGCAAAAATAATGTCAAGCCACCAGCAAGATCTTCCCGGCACCACCCTTTTCTGCCGCTGCTTGAGCCTCGGCTGCCTCACTGAGTGGCAGTTTCTGGCTAATCGGGATGACCAGTTTGCCATCTCGCACCGCTTCGGCCATGAACTCGAGCGTTTTCCTGTCAAATTTCGAGAATACTGGCACCACCTTTACAGATGGGTACTGCGCGGCGTTCTGCGGTGCCCCGACAACCGATGCAAACACTCCTCCCGGCTTGACCTTGGCGATCAGCTTCTCGGCGGTTCTTCCGCCAACCGTATCCGCCACCACATCGAGCATCGGAAGATTCGCAATTGCGTTGTCGTCATCGGTTGCGACCAACTGATCCGCGCCGATGGTCTTCGCTTCATCCATCTGGCTCTTCAGCACCCCAGCGATCACAGTCGCCCCGCGTTCCTTCGCAGTGAATACCGCCGAACGCCCGACATTTCCAGCAGCACCTACGACGAGAGCCGTCTGGCCCGCTTTGATCCCGGTAGCGGAAACGAGCTGGTTGCCAGTCGTCGTCACCAGCGGCAGGGCCGCCGCCTGGATCAAATCGAGTCCCTTGGGAACTTTCGCCAGAATCGCGGCTTTCACGACACAAAGCTCGGCGTAAGTATTGTCCGCCATCGCGAACACCTGGTCGCCGACGGAAAAGCCTTCCACCCCCGGCCCAATCTTGACCACAGTCCCCGCGATGTCGATTCCTATGAGGCCCGGGAACTGGAGGGGATAAAAATCCTTCGTTAATCCAGCACGCCGTTTGTAGTCGATCGGATTCACGCTAGTGGCGGCGACCCGCACCAGCACCTCACCCGGACCCGGAACCGGGTCAGGGTAGTCCTCGAACTTCAGTACTTCAGGACCGCCATATTCGTGGACAACGATTGCTTTCATATTTCATCTCCTTATGTGAGGTAGGGAAACATTCACTAACAAAACTTAGATGAGCGAAGCTAGAATTGGTCGCCGTGTTGCCCGCCTTCGTTCTTGCAGAATATGCGCGATGGACTGAGAACTTGGGGTATGCTCGCCGAGAATGTGCACACGGAAATCTTCGGTGCGCTTGAGAGCAGTACCCCCTGGCATGGCGCAGGTTGTTCACACTCCCCACCTACCACAAGGGCCGCCCGGATCGGCCCCCCAGTCTCATTCGCGCGTAGCGGGATTACCGTCGCGTGGGATTCGAAGTTCGCGAGCTTGCTTGAACTCGCGGAAGCGTGCGACGTTCCGGTCAGATGGTCGTGCCGGGCTGGAGTCTGTCATACCTGCATGACTGGGTGATTGGCGGATCGATTATTTATAATCCTGAGCCGCTGGAGAGGCCCGCTTCCGGGAGCGTGCTCGTACGCTGCTCCAGCCAAACACGGGTGTCACTCTGGATCTTTGAGAGAAACGGGAGGAGTCCAATCATGCGTTCTGATATTGTGCCCGGAGGCATTTTCCCCGATTACGAACTGCCCGATCACACGGGAAAACTGCGCAAGCTCAGCGCGCTACAGGGCGACGATCCGCTAATCCTCACGCTCGCGCGCGGCCACTATTGCCCAAAGGAGCACCAGCAGCATTTGGAACTCGCCGCGTTCTATCCTAAGATCGCAGTGGCGTACACTCAGATCGTCACGATCGCCACCGACGATCACCATACTCTGCAGGAATTCCGTGCGTCTGTCGGTGCCCAGTGGACATTCCTTTCGGACCCCGACCGAACGATTCAGAAGGATCTCGACATCCAGGAGTACACCGACCCCGAGCACAATCCGATGATCCCACATACGCTCGTGCTCAAGCCGGGCCTCGTGATTTACAACATCTATAACGGCTACTGGTTCTGGGGGCGCCCATCGGTGATCGATCTTTGGAACGATCTGCGTGCCGTGACGAGTGAAATCCGCCCGGACTGGGATCTGAGTACTCCTGGACTCCGCGAGGCATGGAATGCAGGTGACTTCTCGCGTTTCCACGGCTGGAACAAGCAGGCCAGTACAGAAGATGCCTCGATTGCACGGAAGAAGTAGCACAGCCACCAACTTCCATCTTGCGATGCATTAGCAGCATCGGAGTTGAGGGAGAAATCATGAGTGGAAAAAGTCGCGTCAGCCACCCGATTTATAACCTGCTACCCACTGAAATCGAGGGATTCGATTCTCTGGCAGAGCTCGCCCTGGATATGCATTGGTCCTGGAATCATGCCACCGACGGTGTCTGGCGTACGCTTGATCCCACATTGTGGGAGCTAACTCAAAATCCCTGGGTCGTTCTGCAGACGGTCTCGCGAGACGAGATCGCACGCGTACTCGCCGATCCCGCCTTCCGTAGGAACGTTGATGACCTGCTGAGAAGCAAGCGTCAGAAGGGAGAGAATCCCGCCTGGTTTCAGCAAAAGTACCCGCAAGCACCCTTAACCTGCGTCGCCTATTTCAGCATGGAGTTTATGTTGAGCGAAGCTCTGCCGATCTACTCGGGCGGGCTCGGCAACGTAGCCGGCGATCAACTTAAGGCCGCCAGCGATTTGGGTGTGCCGGTGGTCGGCATTGGCCTGCTCTACCAGCAAGGCTATTTTCGCCAAGTGATTGACAAGGATGGAGCGCAACAGGCGCTTTATCCTTACAACGATCCCGGACAACTGCCCATAACGCCGCTGCGCCAGCCAAACGGAGAGTGGTTGCGCCTGGAGATCGCCTTGCCCGGTTACTCGGTTTGGTTGCGCGCTTGGCAGGTGCAAGTCGGCCGAGTCAAGCTTTACCTGCTGGACACCAATGACGCGGCGAACTTTCCCGCCCACCGTGGAATAACCAGCGAACTGTACGGCGGAGGGCCGGAACTGCGTCTTAACCAGGAACTGTTGCTCGGCTTTGGGGGTTGGCGGTTGCTTCGCGCGCTTGGCATCAAGCCGGAAGTCTGTCATTTGAATGAAGGGCATGCTGCCTTCGCGGTGCTGGAACGTGCAAGAAGCTTCATGGAAGAGACCGGACAACCCTTCGAAGTGGCACTAGCTGCGACTCGAGCAGGCAATCTCTTCACTACCCATACCGCTGTGGCCGCCGGCTTTGACCGTTTCGCCCCAGCCCTCATCGAACCATATCTCACTTATTATGCCGAGCGTAGGCTCGGCGTACCAATTCACGACGTGCTCGCTCTGGGCCGCGAGAATCCGAACGACTCGTCGGAAAGTTTCAACATGGCCTATCTGGCCATCCGTGGGAGCGGAGCTGTCAATGGCGTGAGTCGCTTGCACGGGAAAGTCAGCCGACAGCTCTTTCAGTCTCTGTTTCCGCGCTGGCCGGAGGATGAAGTCCCTGTCGGACACGTGACCAATGGCGTTCACGTGCCGACCTGGGATTCTGCACCCTCTGACGATCTTTGGACGGCGGCCTGTACCAAGGATCGCTGGCTGGGAAAGGAAGAAAACCTGGAGCAGGACATTCGCCGGGTCTCCGACGCCAGGCTCTGGCAATTTCGCACCGCCGCGAGCCAGTCCCTGGTTACCTACGCTCGCGAGCGACTATCCCGGCAACTGGCGGCTTCAGGCTCGCCGCCCTCTGAGGTAGACGAAGCTAAGCGCCTTTTTGATCCCAATGTACTGACGCTGGGTTTTGCCCGACGCTTCGCAACCTACAAGCGACCGAACTTGCTACTCCACGACCCAGAGCGGTTGCTGCGTTTGTTGCGCAATCCGCAGCGCCCGGTGCAACTCATTCTTGCCGGCAAGGCCCATCCGGCGGACCAGCCCGGGCAAGCTTTGATCCGTGAATGGATAAGTTTCATCCGCCGGCCCGAGGCGCGTCCCCATGTGATCTTTCTCAGCGACTATGACATGCTTCTGACCGAGCACCTGGTACAGGGCGTGGATGTCTGGATCAACACCCCGCGACGTCCGTGGGAGGCTTGCGGGACCAGCGGCATGAAGGTCCTCGTTAATGGAGGCATCAATCTGTCCGAGTTGGATGGCTGGTGGGCCGAAGCCTACACGCCCGAAGTAGGGTGGGCTTTGGGCGACGGCCAGGAGCATGGCGACGATCCCGCTTGGGATGCTGTCGAGGCGAACGCCCTCTACAACCTGCTTGAGCGGGAGGTGATTCCGGAGTTCTATACCAGAGACGACAATGGCACTCCCATCGCTTGGGTCAAGCGGATGCGGGAAAGCATGGCTAGCCTGACACCACAGTTCTCGGCGAGCCGAGCGGTATGCGAATACACCGAACAACATTACCTCCCGGCTGCCGCTGCCTACCTGAATCGCGCAGCGAACCAAGGCGCCGTGGGCGGGCAGATAGTTGACTGGCAACATGCAATCGAGCGGAACTGGGACTCGTTGCGCTTCGGGGGCTTGCGGGTTGAGACCAACGCGGACGCGCACATGTTTGAAATCGAAATCTTCCTGGATGACCTCGACCCTAACGTGGTTCGCGTTGAGCTCTACGCCGATGGCATGAGCGGAGAACATCCAGTGAGGGTGAAAATGAAGTGCGCGCGACCGCCACTTGACGCATCCGGCGGCTGCTTCTATCGCGCAACCGTACCGACGGCACGTCCAGCGACAGACTACACGGTGCGAGTGATACCTCAGCACCCCGGAGTGGCGATTCCATTGGAATCCGCTCGCATTCTATGGCAACCATGATGAAAACGCCCCACGAGCCGTTGAGTGTTACCAAAGCGGCAAGAAACGGCAATTGTCTGATGCTAAGGGCAAACGAAAGCGACCTCGCACCGATGTTTTTCACTCCAATTAAGGACGTCTACGGCACGCTGGTTGGTTCAATCAGGCCCTCGGTGAGACTATCGATCAGCCGCTCCAGCGGAGCAGTTCTGCGGACATCCGCCCTCTCGATTCGAGTCTGCCGGAACAGTGCGGCTGGAATTCTACAGCTTGCCCAATTACCCCCCGGACTCCACGCCGCTAAGTGCTTGCTACTGCGACGCATGAGGTTGTTCGGTTCGCCTGCCCACAAACAGAAGATTTCGGGCAGGATGCCCCGGGATGCATTTCGAAGGTAAGCGTGAGAGCAACGCACCTGTTGCTGACTGGCTTTATGTGATGAAGTCGTGGGATGAGCGAAGAATCAGTCATTCGGGTACGACGGCCACGTCGTGGTGCCGCGGCGATCCAGCAGTTGGCAAGAGAGTTTGTTGACCGCAGTCTGAGGCAGAGCGAATTCTGCCGCAGTCGCGGGATAGCGCTGAACACACTGAAGCGTTATCTGAAGAGGCTCTTAATTGCCTCATCAGCTTCCCAAGGATTGAAGAACTGGACCCCAGTACCCGCTATATCCTTGGCGTTGCGCGTCACCAAGGTAAGGTTGTAGTGCTGTGCCGTGGCGGCCAACAGACCATCGATTACCGGAAGAGTGTGGTTTTTATCCGTTTTCGCTTTTGCCGTCAACAATCCCCAGCGTTCAGCAACCGAGCTTTCGACCGGAAGAATCCGTCCATCAAATCTCGTACGAACTTTGGACGCCAGAAAGCTCTCTAACTTGGCGCGCCGCACAGGATCCGGGTGAAGATTTATACCTTTTCGAAGCTCGCCTATGGTCAGCACACTCAGGAAAATGAGTTCTTCGTCAGTTGAATCGAGCCATTTCGTCAATCTGGGTTCGGGACGCGGCTTCAATAGTTCGGAAATGACATTTGTGTCGAGCAAGAACCCACTCACAGCTCTATGTCCCTCCCATAGTCGGGTTCACGCTCCAGATTGAGATCAATTCCGGCGAGCGGCGATTGCGCGAAGAACTCTGATAGTCTTATTGGCTGATGTGCCCTCTTGGTGAGTTTCCTGTACTGCTCAACGGGCAGAATTACGACGTCTTCCTTCCCGCGCTGCGTTACAACTTGAGGTCCTTCGGATTTAGCGCGGCGTAAGACCTCGCTAAACCGAGCTTTGGCCGTCTGCACCTGCCAGACGTTGCGCTTCTGCTCGACCTTCTTCTTGTTTTTCACCTGCTGTTTTCGTTTTAGCTCTGCCACTGCCCCATCTCCCATCTGACCAGACTGACTAGATTATACAACGCTGCTAGCGCGAAGGCCGCACTGGCAAGTCCGGGGGAGAAAGCCCTATGCGATTTAGCATCGATGTCGGCAGCGGGCTCGAACTGAAGCTGTACCAGGCCGTGCTCCTTTACAAAAGCGATCACGGAAACCGACACATTGCGAACCGCCGCGGCGTAACGTTTTTTCCGATCAGCTTGCCTCCCGGTGCATAAAGATGTCGGTCCTCTGGCACAACTGAAAAGGAGTCGTGGGAGGTTGGAGGGTGTAGGTTAAATGCAAGCAAGGAACGCGCACGGCAGGGCAGCGTTCTAACCAACTGAACTACGACCCCGCTTGCGCGGATGGCGACATACATCGCCGGTGCCCGGCTTCCGGGCGCATCACCATAATCAATGTTCGGTGACGGATCTGGTGGGCAGTGCAGGATTCGAACCTGCGACCTTCTCGGTGTAAGCGAGACGCTCTAACCAGCTGAGCTAACCGCCCGTCGCAAGTGCCGCAGCGACGAGTGCTAGAGCGGATGCAACTCTCCGAGTTTACATTACGATAATCCGGCGGTCAAACTTCGGAGCCGCCGCTGCGATCCATTTCCCGCGAGTACATTCACAGCGAATTATTAATCGATACCCAGTGTGTACTCCGTTGCGGTGATCATTGGTCAATCGGTTACGAACTGTAACGCAATATTGCGTTTTGTGTGCAATTACGCTCTACCTGTTATGGCTGCAATAGATATTTTCGATCAGTGTGTTCACACATATCGGGTGCCGCGCTGCGTCTTGTCTGGTCTTGCGAACGTCTAATAGTTAACCGACGAAGTACCGGCGCCGGTATTTCGAAAACGACAACAGTCGCGGGAATTTCGCAAAAGTATCTTGGCAGCCAGAATTCCTGCGAACGCAGTCCACTTACACCAGGAGAACACTAATGAAACGCTTTGCAAGTTTGATCGTACTTTCCACACTTATCGCTACGGCGGCATTTGCGGCGGAGAGCGGTTCCGGCAAGATCCGCCTTGATAGTGCCGTAAAAGTTGGCAACACCGAACTTCCGGCAGGAGAATACAAGGTAACTTGGACCGGCTCAGGAGCCAACTCTGAGGTCACCCTCGCCCAAGGTAAGACCAAAGTGACCGCACCAGCACAGGTAGTCGAAGTGCGTCGAAACAACGATGCGGTTGCCACCAAGAGCGAGAACGGTTCGCGCGTGTTGACCGAGATCCAATTCCAGAAGGAGACTTTGGTGCTCCAGAACGTACCTACCCAAACCGCCGGGCAATAAGACTCTGATAAACTCGCAGCCTGGGCACAGTCGTCCGGGCTGCGACGCAATTTCAATATTGAAGGAGAAATGCCAAGAATGACGCGATTCTCAACTTTTCTGTGTGCGCTGGCGCTACTAGCGGGAACGGCTGTCGCGGAAGTTCAAACGTGGAACATTGACCCGAACCACACTGCCGCCCAATTTTCAGTTCGCCACATGGGCATCTCAACCGTGCGAGGCGCATTCACCAAGGTGAGTGGAACCGCGCAATACGACGCTGCGAACCCGAGCAAGACTTCCGTGGAAGCCACGATTGACGCCGCTTCGGTCGATACTCGCGTATCCATGCGCGACAACGATCTTAAGAGCGCGAATTATTTCGATGTTGAGAAGTATCCCACGATCACGTTCAAGTCGAAGTCAGTCCAAGCGGCTGGCGCAGGCAAGCTTGAAGATCACGGGCGATCTGACGATACATGGTACGACCAAGGAAGTCGTACTGGACGTGGACGGCCCCAGCGCGCCGGTCACAGATCCGCGCGGCAACTCCCACGTCGGAGCATCGGCGAGCACTACGATCAAGCGTACGGACTTCGGTGTCGGTAGCTCAAACCCCATGGTCGGGGAAGACATCACTATCACGATTGATGTCGAACTGGTTCATCCGGCGGCACCCAAATAGTTCGCAAAGGTACTTGCATAATAAAAAGGGCCGATAAGGGCCCTTTATTCTTGCTTGCTACACTGGGGGTGTGCGCAGACTGATCGTCAATGCCGACGACTTTGGCATGACCAGGGGTATTAACCGCGCCATTGTCAAGGCGGCGGGACAGGGCATCGTCACCTCTGCCACACTCATGGCCACGGCGCGGGCCTTCGAGAATGCCGTCACGCAGGCCACGCAACTCGGCCCCCACGTTAGTATCGGTTGTCACGTTATTTTGCTGGATGGCACGCCCGCCTTGCCGCCAACGCAGATCTCCAGCCTCCTTCAGCCCTCAAACGGCCCCAACGCGCCTGAATTCCGTATCAAACTCGGCGACTTCGCCCGCGCGGCGCTATCCGGAAAACTGATGCCCGAACAGATCGAAGCTGAAGCCGGTGCGCAGATCAATCGGCTACAGGATTCCGGAATCAATGTCTCGCACATTGACTGTCACAAACACGCCCACATGTTTCCCGCTGTTCTAAGGCCCCTGCTTCGGTCGGCGAAGAGTCGCGGTGTTCGTGCGATTCGAAATCCCTTTGGCCGACTCTTTCCTCTGCCGTTCGGGCGCATCCTGCGCAATCCGAGGATGTGGCGTCGAGTAGCTGAGTTGGGCGTTCTCAGCAAGTTCTGTGCGAGCTTTAAAAGGGAAGTCGAAAGCCACGGCCTACGTACTCCGGACGGCTCGGTCGGCGTGCTCGATACGGGCACCCTCGATCTCGAGTCATTCATGACAATCGTTGATACGCTTCCTGAAGGCACATGGGAGTTTGTGTGCCACCCGGGCTACAACGACGCTGAACTCGACCAGGTGCGGACCCGGCTGCGCCAGTCGCGCGAGCGAGAGTTGGAGATAATCACTTCTCCCGACGTGAAAGCCGCCTTACAAAAGAGGGGCATCGAATTAGTCAGCTACCACGATTTGTAGTCTCCGCAGATCAGGCATCCCGCGCGTTACAATGGCTGTCCTGCCGTTCGAACTCCAGGCGCATCTTGTATGAATCCACTCGCGCTGTCACCAGAAGAATACCGTCAGGCTTACGAGCGCATTCTGCAGTTGGCCCAAGGCTATCTGTCCGAACTCGATCAGCGCTCCTGCGTTCCTAGAATCACGGGAACGGAAGCCACGGATCTTTTTGCGAGGCCGCTGCCCGAACACGGGATGGGACTGGCAGCCCTTGATGACCTTACGAAGGTCATCGGTGCATCGCGTGTCCAAGGCCCACGCTTCTTCGGTTACGTTCTCGGATCGGGGGAGCCGATCGCCGCGGGTGCAGACCTGTTGGCCAGCGTGCTCAATCAGAATGTAACGGCGTGGCGCTCGGGTCCAGCTGCGGTATCGATAGAACACTTGGTGGTCAGTTGGTTGGCTGAAGCGATCGGTTGCGCAGGATTTCGCGGCAGCCTCACCGGAGGCGGATCGGCTGCTAACCTAATGGCGCTTGCCATGGCTCGTGAGGCGCGACTGCCCGCGAATGAACACGGCATTCGGGAGGTCGGGACTGTGTACGCGTCAGAGCAGGCGCACATGTCCATCGCGAAGGCGGTTGCGTTGTTGGGTATAGGACGAGATCATCTGCGACTGATTTCGTGTGACGACCAATTCCGCGTGCGGATTGACCTGCTGCAACAGTCGATTTCGGCAGACATGCGGGCAGGGAAGCGCCCCATTGCGATCGTTGGGTCCGCGGGAACGGTCGCAACCGGAAGCGTCGATCCGCTGAAGGAGTTGGCCGCCATTGCGAAGGGCACCGGCGCATGGTTTCACATCGATGGCGCCTATGGCGCTCTCGCAGCCATCGCGAGGCCTCAGCAATTCGCCGACATGGAACTCGCTGACTCCATTTCGCTCGATCCTCATAAGTGGCTTTATCAGCCGCTCGATTGCGGCTGCCTTTTGTTCCGTGACGAGGCACAAGCGAGGCACACTTTCTCCTTTACCGGCGACTACGCGAAGTCGTTTCAGGAAGACCCGCTGGAAAACTTCGCCTTCTTTGAAGAGTCGCTGGAATTGTCGAGACGGTTTCGCGCGCTGAAGCTTTGGTTGTCGTTGCGTTATCACGGGATGGCGAGTTTTCGACAACAGATTCAGAATGATCTGGAGCGCGCCGAGCAGCTCGCCTCACTGGTTGAAACGGAACCGGAATTGGAGTTGCTGGCGCCCGTTCCGCTCAGCGCAGTCTGCTTCCGTTACCTCTCGCAGTCCAACAGATTGAATTCAGCCGAACTCGACGAATTGAACCTGCGCATCCTGCGCAATGTGCAGCAGCGTGGCCGGGTGTATCTTTCAAACGCGACGATCCATGGCAAGTTCGCCCTGCGGGCTTGTATCGTGAACCATCGCACAACTCCAGCGATATTGAAGCCGTCGTCGACGAAGTGTTAAAGGTCGGCAGAGATCTTTCCTCAGAGGCCCAATCCTAGAATGTCCACGAAGTCACGAATCGCTCCTCCCACCACGAGTGATCAGATCTTTACCCAGTCGCCCTGCCGTGCCGATCTGGCGGGTTCCACGCTTGACCTGTGGCCGCTGTACCTCTTTCATCCCGGAGCCGTGACTGTAAACGTAGCGGTGGACATTCTCACGTCCTGCAAAATCACCCCACGTAAAGGCCGCGCGATCCATCTGAAGTCGCTCGACACGGGACGTGAAGATCGTTTTGCCAGTCTTGACGCGCTGCTTCGGGCTAAGAAATACAAACATGCACTCGCTGCTAACCTGGTCCGGTTCTTCCAACCGAAACACGGGTTTCTGCTGGAATCGCATTCCGAGTCGCCGGCTGGGGCGGGCATCTCGGGTTCCTCAGCAATGATGATTTGCACCAGCGCCGCGTTGGCGCGATTTGTCGGGTGCGAAATCAATATCGAGCAACTGCGGGTGATAGCGCAGAACGTCGAGGCGCAACTGATTCGCGTTCCAACCGGCTGTCAGGACTACTATCCCGCAATGTACGGCGGAGTGAACGCTATCCATCTGGATCCCGATGGCATCCATTGCGAGCCCATCGCGATTCCGGCGGAAGAGATCAACAAACGGTTTGTGCTGTTCTACACCGGCGCTCCGAGGCAATCCGGGATCAACAACTGGGAGGTCTTCAAGCAACACATTAACGGCGACAAGCGCGTGATCCGCAATTTTTCGGAGATCTCGCGTATCGCCCAGGAAATGCACCGCGCTCTAATTCGCTGCCGATTGGGACGATGTTGAGCGTCTTCTGCACGAAGAGTGGAAGCTGCGTCGCACTAACGCTCCGGGAATCACTACGCCGCTTATCGACAAGCTGATCGCGGCCGCCATGAGACACGGCGCTCGGGCGGCCAAGGTGTGCGGGGCGGGAGGAGGCGGATGTGTCGTGGCCTTAGTTGAAGAGGGCTCGCGCGAGCGGGTGCACGAGGCGATCCGAAAGAACGGCGGCCAACCGTTGAATTTTCAAGTGGCGCGTGACGGCCTCCGTTTTCACGGGCCAGTTCCGCGGACGCGCGAAGAACTAATCATGTTCACCGACGGCGCAGGACGGATTCAACCGATATGGGCTTTTGTGCTTTCTGCACTGCTGTCGGTCTTAGCCTTTCTTGTAGCGGGGTACTCCGCTGCGGCTGTTGCGGGTGATCATGTCCTGCGGTTCGAGGTAATCTTTCGGCCATTGTTGGCGGTCTTGCTGCTGGTAATCTTCAGTTGGCTTTTGAGCGTCGGGAACCACGTTGAGGAACACCGCATCGCTGCGCAAGGGCTCCCGCTAACCCAAGGCTGGCTTAGGCAGTTTGTCGTCGGATGTGTTTTCGGACTCCTGCTGGTGGGCCTCGCGGTCCTTCCCCTCGCCGATCTGGGGTAACTTGCATTTCCGGACAACGCTGACCTTGCATAACGTGGCGCGAGTTCTGATGGTATTAGGGGTCTTGATCTCGGGCGCTCTTGCCGAAGAACTCATGTTCCGTGGTTATCCGTTTCAGCGGCTTGTTGAGGGGATCGGCGCGGCAGGAGCGATCGTGCGTATTCTCGGTTCTCTTCGGAGTAGTGCATCTATCGAACCCCGGCGCAAGCGTCTGGGGACTGGTTAATACCGTCGCAATTGGCATCTTGTTATCGATTGTGTACTTGCGGACTCGGTCCCTTTGGATGCCGTGGGGATTCCATTTCGCGTGGAATACCGCGCTGGGCCTCGTTCTCGGCTTGCCGGTAAGCGGACTGCGCTTGTTCAACGTGGCCGTGCATGGCACCGCCAACGGACCGAGGTGGCTCACTGGCGGAAGTTACGGAATCGAGGCCAGCGCACCTGGAGCATTCGCGATTGGTGTCGGCCTCATCATCGCCTGGAAGGCGCCTATCGAGCGTTTGAAGGAGCCCGTCGCGTTGTCGCCAACGGAAAATAATCCCGGCCCGGCCCTGCCAAATGTCACGAACTAGTGTCATTGTGATTCCGGATTAGGCATATAATCTCTGCCAGACGGGGTCCTTGATGAATCGGCATCGCCATTCGCTGTTTGGCAACTGCAGCGCTCCTGCTGGCGATCGTTGTGTGCCATGGCGCGGCATCTTCTGTTATTTGCGCAAGCCACTCAAACTCCTCCTCCGACACAAACTGAAAAGATGACGGGGCAAACGCGGCTGCTGGTGATGCGAAGCCTGCAGTCGGAGCGTGTGTTCGCGCGCATCATGCTGCCGCAGGGCGACAAAGGAATCAAGATCAAGAATGGTGTAGTGAGTCCCAATGAGCAGAAGATCGCGCAGGAAATTGCCGAGTACGGTCCCGCAGCCCGGCCGGGTGACCGCTGTGTCATCACCGACGTCCAGATCAAGGACAATCTGATCATCATCGAACTGAACGGCGGATCGAAGAAGCACCAGAAGTGGTATCAGCACATTCAGGTTGTCAGTAATGCCGGTGCCACTCCGATCCCCGGTGGTCCGAGCCCGCAGAGCCTTGATGCCCACGGTACGACGGTCACGCTTGAGTTCGACAAGTACATACCCGAACTCAACGGTGATCAGGTTCGCGCGCTGTTTGCGCCGGTGATTGACTTCAAGGCGCTGACGCCAGGCCGAGGCCTACGAGAAAACCCTTCCGCCTAAGGTTAAGCAGGCGATTCAGGACCACCAGATTCTGGTCGGTATGGACAAGGAAATGGTCACGTTCGCCAAGGGCCGCCCTCAACAACGAATTCGCGACAAAGACGAGCAGGGCCGGGAGTACGAAGAGTGGATCTACGGCAAGCCTCCTGAGGAAGTGGATTTCGTCCGCTTCAAGGGCAACGAGGTCGCGCGCCTGGAGATTATGACGGTCGACGGCCAAAAGCTCGTACGCACGGAGAAGGAAGTGGATCTGCCTTCAAGGGAAACAGAACTGGCTGAGCAGAAGCCCGCTCCCAAGCCACAGAATGCTCCGTCGCTGCGTCGCCCGGGCGAAGAGCCCGAGTATCCTACGACGACGGCCGATCATCGTGCGCCGCGTCCGCAAGACCAGAATCCCCCGCCGGACGGCACCAATCCAACTACCGGTCAACCGACCATGACGCCACCGGGTTCGCCGCCGATGACGCCCACCAGCGGTCCAACCATGACGCCTCCGCCGACTATTCCGCACGCGCTGCCGGCACCATAATCCAGAACCTCCAGCGCCAGATGTGGCGTGCCCTGGGCTGCGCCGTTACACTGGTAGTGTGAGGATCGCACTCGCCCAAATCAACCCTACTGTCGGCGATTTCAGCGGCAATTCGGCGAAGATCATTGACTACGCGCTGCGAGCGAAGAGTGCCGGCGTGGACCTGGTGCTATTTCCCGAGTTGAGCGTGTGCGGCTATCCGCCGCGCGACCTTGTCGAGCGCCCCTGGTTCGTCGAACGCAACCGTCAGGCCGCAGAGGAAATAGCCTCCGCGCACGCAGGGTATCGCCGTCATCTGCGGCCTGGTCACACCGGCGAAGGCGGCCACCGGCAAGTCGGTCTTGAATTCTGCGGCCCTGCTTCGCGACGGGAAAATCGCAGCCATCCAATCGAAACGGCTCTTGCCGACCTACGACGTTTTCGACGAGGTACGCAACTTCGCTCCTGCCGACAGGCAGGGGATAATTCCGTTCGACGGTACTCCACTCGCGCTCACCATTTGCGAGGATGCCTGGAACGACAAGAACTTTTGGGACCGTCGCCTGTACGGTATCGACCCGGTGGAAGACCTGATCGCTGCAGGAGGCCGGATCCTGCTGAATATCTCCGCCTCGCCGTTTTACTTGCATAAGCGTGAACTTCGCCGGGACATGCTCTCAGCTATCGCGAAGCACTACCGCGTACCAGTCGCCATGGTGAACCAGGTCGGCGGCAACGATAGCCTTGTTTTCGACGGGTCGAGCCTGGCGCTTGGCCCGAATGGCGAAGTCATCGCACAAGCCAAGTCATTTGAAGAGGACTTAATTTGCTTCGATTCGGAGACGCTTCAGGGTGATATTCATGATCGCGACGACGGAGTCGAATCCAGTGCTTACGCTGCCTTGGTGCTTGGCACGCGCGATTATGTGCGCAAGTGCGGATTCAAGAAGGTTGTGCTGGGCCTCAGCGGCGGCATCGACTCGGCACTCACCGCGGCGATTGCCGTAGACGCTCTGGGGAAGGAGAACGTGATCGGAGTTGGCATGCCCGGGCCGTACTCCTCGCCAGGCAGCATCGACGACTCGGCAGCACTCGCCAAAAACCTGGGCATTCGTTTCGAGTTGATTCCCATTGGCGACATCTTTCGCACCTACTTGCAGTCCATGGAGCCGGTGTTTGCCGATCTCCCGCCGGACGTCACCGAGGAGAATATTCAGGCGCGAATCCGGGGATCGCTCCTGATGGCGATGTCGAACAAGTTTGGTGCCCTAGTGCTCACCACCGGGAACAAGTCAGAAATCGGCGTGGGGTATTGCACGCTCTACGGAGACATGTGCGGAGGTCTTGCCGTCATCTCTGACGTCCCCAAGACCTTGGTCTATCTCTTGGCTCGCTATGTGAATTCGCGAGCGCCTGTGATTCCGGAGTCCACTCTGGAGAAGCCGCCTTCTGCAGAGCTGCGTCCAGATCAGAAAGACAGCGACTCGCTGCCGCCGTACGATGTTCTGGATACAATCCTGGAAGCCTATGTGGAGGAAAACCAACCGCCCGAAGAGATCGCGACGAAGTACGCCCTCGATCCGGCACTCGTGCGCAAGGTTGCCACGATGGTAGATCGCAGTGAGTACAAGCGTCAGCAGGCTGCACCCGGATTAAAAATCTCTCCCAAGGCATTCGGGTTTGGTCGCCGCTACCCAATAGCCGCCAAGCTGGAGTTTTGAGCCGTCCCTGAGATTCAACATTCAAGAGATATGAAAGGAAAAAATGAAGTATAAACGTCATCAATATAACTATAAAGCACTTATAACTGTTTACTTGTGCCTGCTAATTCCCTCGGTATTCGCGCAAACGAGGGCTGCTGCAGGCCGGTGCTGCCTCGAACCCGGCGCTTCCCAGCGAAGCCACTGTCGATTCGTTTCTAAAGCAAATGTTCGGCTGGAACCAGGATCTCACCTGGAAAGTCGCCGAGATCAAGCCAGCCGAGGCACAGGGCTTTGCCGAAGTCACGGCGGTGTTTAACACACCCCAGGGGCAGCAGATTTTCCGGGTTTACGTTACCCCCGATCAGAAGTTTGCTCTTACTGGCGACATCGTTCCGTTCGGCGCGACTCCCTTCGCGGCTGCCATGGCAGACCTGAAGGCAGCGAATGGCCCCGTGCATGGTCCTGCGGACGCAACCGTGACCATCGTCGAGTTTGGAGACCTCGAATGTCCGGCCTGTAAGGCGGCGCAGTCCAATCTCAACAAGCTGACGCAAGAAGAGCCCAAGGCTAAGCTGATTTTCCAGAATTTCCCATTGGAGACGATTCACAAATGGGCGCTGCTAGGCGCGAAGTACGTGGACTGCGTCGGGCGCGAGAATAACGACGCGGTGTGGAAATTCATCAGTACCGTATACGAACACCAGGGGGAGATTACTCCAGAAACTGCTGAAACCGCATTGAAGGGGTATGTGAAGGATTCTGGTGCCGACCCGGTCGCGGTGTCGGCTTGCGTCGCCAAGCCCGAAACCGAAAAGCGCGTGCGTGAGTCGATGGCGTTAGGCACGAAATTGGGCGTGACCAGTACGCCCACCTTCTTTATCAATGGCCGCAAGGTCGTAGGATTCGGGAACAACACGCCTTATGAAGTCGTGAAGGCCATGGTGGACTTCGACCTGAGCCCAGCGAAGTAGACCTCAACTGAGGGGATGAAATCGATCGGTGCCTTTGCGCCCGGCCGTTGCTACATGACTTTCGGATCAGTGTCCCACAGGCAACTGGACGGTAAAGCCTTCGCTCGACGCCATTCGCAGGATGTGGGGAGTCATGACGATCAATAGTTCGTCGTCGTTCTCATTCTTAGTATGTTCCGCCGTGGCATACGTCGCGACGGGAACTCGGCTGAGGAAAGGATAGCCTGCCAGGCTGCGCGAGTCTTCCTTCGAGAGCAGTCCCGCTACCACACCCGATTCTTCGTTCTTCAACGTGATGCTTCCGGTGTATTCGCGGTTCAGTATGATCGGAATCCCATTGACGGTCTGATTGCCCAGCGTCCGAATGTTCAGCTCGATCTTCAGGCTCACGTCGGTATTGGAGTGGATGATCGGCGTCGCCTTCATGTTAAGACCGAGGTCTTCGAAATTGAAGGAAGGGAAGGGCGCCGTGTAAGTCTGGTTTCCCAACACCTGGGAGATTGCGCTGCTGTTGTAAATCGGAGCAAAGGTCGCATTCACGATTGGATAACGTTCGCCGATCTTCAGCACCGCAGGATTGTTTTGCGAAGTTCGCAGGGAAACGTGCTCCAGATTTCGAACATCAGACTCGTTAACACTGATGTTCACGGCTATTGGCGGCGTTGCGGACACTCCCGTAAGGGTGAGACCTCCACCAAATGTTGCAAACGGCGTGGAAAGAAGCGGGTTCTGCGTATTTTGCTGCAGCTGGGCGAGGAGAGCCTGAATTGCTGTCGAGTTCGCCTGGTTAATTCCGCCGGAAGAAATTAGTTGGTTGACCAGGTTCTGCGCACCCGCTCCCAGCGAGGCAACCAGGGCCGGACTGATGTTGAACAGGGTGAACTGAGATGGCAATTGGGTTCCGAGTTGCCGCACCAGGCTTGAACTGATCTGGTAAACCCTAACGTCTAACAGCATCTGCGGACGCCCGCCCGCAAGACTCTCGATCATTTGGCTGGCCGCTTCGACAATTGGCAGGGGAGCGCGGATCGTGATGGTCGATTGCTGATTGTCGGCGGCGATGAAACGAATTTCGAGAATCGTCCGCAGCGCATTGACTATGTCCCCCAACTCCTGGGGTGATGTCACGTCGGTAAGATAGTACGTGCGAATTGCCAAACGTTCGAAATTGCGGCGGTTCTCGAGTGTATCGGCGACCACATAGATCTGCGAACCTGAGAGTGCTATCCAAAACGTTTTGGTGACCCGAGTCGCAGACTCCATCGCCTCGGCGAAGTTGACCTTGTCGATTTCAAAGTGGAGACGTCGTGATTGCACCGAGTCATCGATCGTCGCCGTGATGCCGTACGCTTTGGCGACCTGCGTGAGTAGTGTGCGAGAGTCTCCACGAAAGCCGAAATTCTTGCGCTCAGTATTCGGAGAAACCGACACTTCCAGCGATTTCTGAACAATCTGCAGAGTACGACTCGGCGCCGGACCGGTTTCCCAAACGGAATCATTGAGCCGCTGGCGCGCGAATTCGTTCGAAGGATCGTATGCCAGCGCTTGTCTGAATTCAGCCGTGGCGACCAGTTCGTTTTTCGCCTGCATCGCCTTGTTGCCGCGATCCAAAGCCTGCATCACCAGTTGTTGACGGGCGAACTCGCGTGCCGTGAGGTACTCGACATTGCGCGGATCCAGTCGCGACGCTTGCTCAAATTGTTCGAAGGCGGCTTCCGTTTGTCCAGAGGACTTCAGCTTAACGCCAGCCTTGAAGTCTCTTTTTGCTTCCGACATGTCCTTTCGACTCGGGGGCGGAGGAATAATCGCGTCTTTCGAGTCACCGGATCCTGGGGAAGGTTGCTCCGGCCGCTGACCTTCTAGTCCTTTTGCGACCGAATCATTTGCTTGATCTGCTGGTGGCTGGACAGCTGCATTGTTCTGAGCAGTCGCAGCCGAAGGCTCCTGCGCACTCAGAACGCCGATGAGCATGAGCGCAAATCCGATGACGATTAGGAACCGCATGCGTGATCAGATTCTAAGCCACTGGCATTACCTGTGTCGCGTGATCACCTCGGCAGCAGCGCTCTAGACGGTTCTATCGCACGAGTCCCGGCTTTTCGCCTGCAGGGACGGCAGGGAACGTCTATGCTAGACTGCAGCCACATCAGGAGTGAGGATGAAGCAATTCGTACGGAAAATGCTGTTCGTTGACCTGATTAAGGGCCTCGGCGTCACTTTCCGCAATCAAGCTCCCAAGACAGCTCATAACCGAACAGTATCCTCTGGAGCGCCCGCAGGTCGCCGAGCGATACCGAGGGGCGCCTCGTCTTGGCGTGAATCCAGACACCAATGAGTCGTTGTGCATTGCTTGCGACCTTTGTGCAGTGGCGTGCCCGGAAAACTTGATCGTCGTGGGCAGCGAACGCAACCCTGTGACGCGCCGCAAGGAACTCACGGAATTCACCTATGACCTGAGCCGTTGCATGTTTTGCGGACTCTGCGAGGATGCTTGCCCAACGGATGCCTTGGAACTGACCCAGGACTTTGAGATGGCGCAGTACAGCCGCGAAGGTTTGATCTGGAACCGCGAGACTTTGGAACGGGGTCCCGTGCCGCAAACCTACAAACGATAGGCTCGTTCCAGGCTAGAAGCGAACAAAAGGCGCGAACCAATCGCGCCTTATTTGTTGACCGAATTTCACCCTACTCGAAGATCAGGATGGCCGCGGCGATTACGGTCGTCCATAATCCTGTTTTGTCGCCCACGGCTGTCTGGGTCATGTTCATGGTGCGGACGATCTTGTTCGAAAGCCGGTAAACTTCTTTCTTTTCATCCCATGACTTGTCGGCGTCGAATTCGACGTCAAGCGTGGTCGCGAGCATCTCGGCAGCGAGTTCTTCGGCGTAGTCGCCCGCCAGGTCTTCCTTCTCGCCAAAAGAGTGATGTTCGCTCAAGTAGCCAAATGTGCTGCGATCGGCCGGAATTGCCAGCCCGATGCTCGAGGCAACCAGGCGGTGCGGCTCTCGAGTGGAATTCTCCGCCACTACGGCAAAGACGACTTCACCGGGATACAGATATTTCAAGCCGTCCTTGCGACCGATTAACTTGCAGTGCGGCGGAAAAATGGAAGATACCCGCACGAGGTTCTGCGCGGCGATGCCGGCATCTCGCAATGCCAATTCAAACGATGTCAGTCGTTCCTTGTGCTTTCCCACACCCTTGGTGAGGAAAATGCGTTTCGGAACCATGTTTTTGCCCAACTTGAGCGCCTCCGGTCCGGAGATTATTGCGTCTCCGAATTGTTAAAAGTAACACACGCTTGTTGAAATCCACATGAATGCTCGTTGAATCCTCAGCTGCGCGCCCGGCCCGCTTTGGTCACGACGTCCTGGCGACGGGTGTGGCAGGAGACCCTGTCTTCAGCTTTACCGCAATTTCAATGAACGCAAGGGCGGCGCGACTTAGAGCCTTATCTTTCCGAAACACCAGCGCCAGATCACGTTGCAACACAATGTCCTTGATCTTCAGGGCTGACAGCGTCTTGGCCTTGATGTCCTCGGCAACGTTCGATCGCGGAATGAAGCTGATACCCACATCAGCAGCAACAAAGCGCTTCGTCAATTCGCTGGAGTCGAGTTCCATCGAAATCGTCGGTTTCAGCCGTTGTTCGTGGAAGAGGGCCTCGAGGGTATCGCGGGTGCGGCCCAACTTTGGCAGGAGCAATGGGTATTGCGCAACATCTGCCAAGGTCGCTTCGCTGCGGCCGGCAAGGGGATGCTTGATTGCCGTGATCACCACCAACTCATCTTTGTGGATCGGCACGACCGTATAACGTTTGTCCTTGATGGGCATGGAGACGACGCCAAAATCGCAGGAGTTCTCGATCAGCGCCTCCAGAATCTTTTGATGCTCGGAGCGTTTAACATTTACCGCGACGCTCGGGTATTGGCGTTTGAACTCGGCGAATACCTCCGGCAGGATATGCAGGCAGGTCCCTTCATTGGCTGACACCACGATCTCGCCACGAGGAATGCGATGCATCTCCGCAAGAGCTATGAGCATGACGCGGCGCTGCTCGATGGTCTCTTCGGCGTACTTCTGAAACACTTTGCCAGCGGCCGTGACCGCTACGCGCCCTCCGCTACGATCGAGCAGCTTGGCGCCAACTTCTTCCTCAAGCGAGCGAATCTGAGACGAAATCGCTGGCTGCGTGCGGAAGCGCCGCTCCGCAGCGCGCGAGAAGCTGCTGAGCTTGGCTACCTCCAAAAACGTCTCGATTTGATCGAAGTCCATTAGTGGCTACGAGAGCTTCACTTCCATAATACGAAATTATGTGGCCGATAAAATCATTGTATGCCCAGCGCCCAAGGTGGCAGCGTATTCTGTCGAGGGACCACACGAAGGAGCTCGTCATGGCGGCGCAGAAAACCGATCCAAAGGCTGTACTGGAGTTTGCCAAGGACAATAACGTCCAGATGCTCGATCTTCGCTTTACCGACCTTCCAGGCCTTTGGCATCACGTTTCGTATCCCGTGGCGCAACTCACGGAGGAAGCATTTGAAGAAGGTTTTGGTATGGACGGCTCGTCGATCCGCGGATGGGCCGCCATACACGAGAGCGATATGCTGCTCATCCCCGACCCGTCTCGGTATTTTCTCGATCCCTTCACCGAGGCTCCCACTCTGGTAATGGTCTGCGACGTCATCGATCCGGTTACCAAGCAGCGTTACGACCGCGATCCCCGTTATATCGCCAAGAAAGCGGAGATCTATCTGGCCTCAACCGCAATCGCAGATACCGTTTACTTCGGAGCCGAGGCGGAGTTTTTTATCTTCGACAACGTTCGCTTTGACCAGAACGAGCACGAAGGCTACTACTTTATCGACGCTGAGGAAGGACGATGGAATTCCGGTCGGGTTGAGGGCAACCTCGGTTATCGTCCCCGCTACAAAGAAGGCTACTTTCCGGTGCCACCAACCGATCACTACCAGGATTTGCGTACAGAAATGGCGCTCACCATGCAGAGTTGCGGGCTCGAAGTTGAGTGCCACCATCACGAAGTGGCTAGCGGAGGCCAGACTGAGATCGATTTGCGCTTCGACTCCTTGCTGCGCTCGGCCGACAACATGATGCTCTACAAATACGTCGCGAAGAACGTTGCCAACCAGGCTGGCAAGACGGTGACGTTCATGCCGAAGCCACTGTTTCAGGACAACGGCAGCGGAATGCACACCCACCAGTCACTATGGAAGGACGATAAACCACTGTTCTCGGGTGACGGCTATGCGGGCCTGTCGCAGTTGGCGTTGTGGTATATCGGGGGCCTGATTAAACATGGTCCCGCGCTATCGGCGATCATCGCTCCGACCACGAATTCGTATAAGCGCCTGGTACCGGGTTTCGAGGCTCCGGTGAACCTCGCCTACTCACGACGTAACCGCTCGGCTGCCGTGCGCATACCGATGTACTCGGCCTCGCCCAAAGCCAAACGCGCAGAGTTTCGTCCCCCTGATCCCAGTTGCAATCCATATCTGGCTTTCGCAGCGATGCTGATGGCGGGAATCGATGGTGTAGAGAACAAGATCGATCCCGGTCCGCCGCTCGACAAAGACATTTACGATCTGGGTCCTGAAGAGTTGGCCAAAGTCCCGTCGATGCCCGGTTCTCTCGATGCCGCCCTCGACGCCCTGTCTCGGGATTGTCAATTCCTGATGAAGGGCGACGTGTTCACCGAGGAAATGCTCAACACCTATGTCGATTACAAGCGCGAAAAAGAAGTAGATGCCCTCCGCCTTCGACCGCACCCTTACGAGTTCATGATGTACTACGACGTGTGAGTTGAATATCAACGGCTTGGGCGCAAAGCTCATCACCAAGTTTGGTAATCAGCCTCTGGCTCCGGGCGATATGGTTCCTGGCGCGCTGGCCCATCTCATTTACTACGGAAGCTTGAGCCACTTCCAACTTATGAATCCACAGACTAATCAGGGAACAGTCGCCGCGGTCACCGCCACCGCTCCCTTGGTGTCCAGTGGCGGCACTACCCCGAATCTATCGTGCCCGACATGCGTCACTGCTCAAACGTTGAGCGGCAGTACGGGTAGCATCGGCGGTACTGGGCTGACCGCCGGAAGTTGCACCATGGGAACCGCTGCAGTAACCGGCGCGACGGTAGGACATCCCGTTTCAGTGAGCGCGTCTGACGGCACCCTTCCCAATGGACTTATTATTCTCAGCCCGGCGGTTTCGAGCCCTAACACGGTCGACGGTTCAGGTCTGCGCGACGGCCAGCGTCACCCCTGCCGCCAACACTTACAATGTGGCGACCCAATAGTACGCGGGACTTGGCAATCGCTCACTGCGCATTCAGATCGAGATCCTTAATCGGCAGGTCCCAGTGCGCATCGAGAATTTCAAAACGCCGCTGCTCCTCCTTCTTATACGTCTCCTGATCAGGATAAAGTTGCTTGATCAGCGCTTTCTCGTCGAACCCGTCGTTTGCGACAGTGGCATTCTTGAAGACGATGGTGACGCGGTAATCCCAGCGCCCATCTTCCGTTGTGTGGTAGCGGGGCGATACCGCGGAAACCTTCAGCATGCGGCCCAGCTCGACCTGCTTCTTCAGCAACGGGTAATGGTTCTTTTTAAAAAGCGTGATGAACTCGTCCGCATGTCCCCATTTCACCTTGTAGTAGTACTCGATAACAAACGGCTTGTCCTGTACGCCCCCAGTCGAAGCGGTGTCTTGCTGCGCGGCCGCCATCAGCGGTAAACCAGCACAGAGGGTTGCCAACAGGACAAACGTAACTCCAAAGCTGGATTTCCTTAAAGGTTCCGGGAACATAGGCTTCTCCTCAGAGGGGATCGATCTGACTTAATCGGAAAATGTGGCAACGCCGGTTTCACAAAATGAGGTTACGACTCTGGCCTGGTAGGCTCAAATCCGGGCAAGTACTTTACCAGTAACACCTCGTTGCCCTTTTCTCCGTAGATCAGTTCATCCACAAGATTCTTCGCCAGCATCACTCCGTAACCACCGGGACGCATTCCTTCTTCGTTCCGCCTGATGACGTGCGCGATAGGATCATCCGGGGGATTGCCAATCGCGGCATGGCGCACTTCGTCCAGGGTGAATCCGTCACCCGGGTCCTTGATCCGGGCCATGACTATGTGCTTGGTGCGTACATAGCAAATTTCGACATACTTTTCCGGGTCGAAATGGCCACCATGCTCCATTGCGTTAAGCAGCATCTCGCGAAATGCCATTCCAACATCGTGTCGCTCCTCCTCTGGCAGATCGGTGACCTCGCGCATAAACTGCAGCAGCCGTTCAGCGGCGACCATAGTGCATCGGACCGCGAGTGTAATCAGGTTTGGCGTGGCCGACATAATCTCGATACCGTCGTCCCATGTCGGCGTCTCCATCACCGTTCGTACCGTTTCCGCCAGTGATTCGACCGAAAACCCCTTCGACAGATATCCGAACGCGTGTTCCCGCATCGAAGCGATGACGTCAGCCGGTGTGCCGTCGTCCGTGAGAATAATAATTCGGGTATGCGGACGCACCCGACGGAGGCGGCGAAGGAATTCCACGTCCTGGTTTCCCGACGTCTTCCGGCTGGTAACGATCAGGTCAAACTGCCGCGACTTCGCCAGGACTAACGCATCATCCAGGCTGCCGCTTTGCTCCAGCTTCCATCCCTCAGGCGCCAGTACGGTCGATAACGCGGACTCTACCTCCGAGTCGTCTCCTATCAACAGGGCTGTTCTTGAGTTGAATGACGGCTCTCGGGCTTCGGATAGGACGGTCTTGGGGTCACCCATAGTTCAACACTTCGCTCCGGTCGGATTCCTTTATTGTATCGGTGCATCTCTCGCTGCAGCTTCTGAATTCTCATAAAATTCGTCGTGTTCCTGGCCCGTCTCCGCGGCCCGCGTATGCACGTATTTCGGCGTTTCCTTGTGAGTGCTTATGTATAATCCGCCTCTTATGGCGACGTTCGTTCGGCTCCTTACGATTGCACTGGTATGTACCGTGCTGGCAGATGCGCAGGACCCGGCGCCTACCGTTTCGAATCCACCAGCGGTGTTTATAGCGGGAAGCCCTGCGCAGAGCGAGTTGCTCTGGCAGAAACTCGACACCACGGTTCTACAAGTCAATCACGACCTCGATGGCACGATGGGAGTCGCCATCTTGGATCTGACCGATGGGCGCACCCTGTTACTGAATCCCGACACGGTCTTTACGCAAGCTTCGTCAATCAAAGTTACCGTGCTCGCCGAACTCTACCGTCAGCAGCAGCAATCTGAGCAGGGCTTACCCGGCAAAGCGAGACTCTCTGATCTCTACACAATGAGTACCAGCGATCTCGTAGCCGACAGCGCGATCATGGGTGGCCTGACGCCGGGCGTCACCCGCGTAACCAACCGTGACCTTGCTACGTTCATGGTCGCTGTTAGCGACAACAGCGCTACGAACGTCTTGATCGACCGCGTGGGCATGGCGAGCGTCAACGCCATGCTGGACTCGCTCGGACTGACCCACACGCGTTTGCAGCGCCAAATGATGGATGTGAAGGCCGCTCTGGCGGGCCGGGAAAATCTCTCTACACCGCGCGATATGATGACGCTCTTCGCCGACCTGTACCACGGAAAACTGCTGAACAAAGCCCTTACGGACGACTACTTGAAGGTTCTTGGCACCCGCAAGGAGAGCGACATTCCGCGCTTCATTCCCGAGGACGTTGTCATCGCTAACAAACCTGGCGAACTTGCCGGCGTTCGCAATGATGTAGGCATCGTCTTTGTGCCCAATCGCCCTTTCGTGATTGTGGTCATGACGGCATATTTGAAGCATGAGCGCGACGGCAACGATGCCATCGCGAAAATCGCAGGCGCGGCCTACGAGTACTTCGACCGGGTGGGTCGCTCTTCGGAGTATGGCCGCATCGTGACCGAACGGAACTCTCATTGATGTTCTCCAGCCGCACAGCCTGGGACCTGGCACCCAACCGCTATACCCAGGCACTGGAAGTGCACAAGCGCGCGGGAAGGGAGCTGCTCGACCTCACTTCATCTAACCCCACGACGATTGGCCTTGCCTACCGCAACGAAGAACTGATGCAGTCCTTTGCTCATCGTGAGGCCCTCACGTACCAGCCTGCGGCGCGAGGACTGCTTTCCGCACGCGAAGCGGTCGCCGCGTACTACGCAGAGAAGGGAATCCTTCTCTCGGCTGACGACTTCGTCTTGACCACCAGCACGAGCGAGGCTTATTCCTTCATCTTCCGCCTCCTCTGCGATCCAGGAGACTCGATTCTCGTCCAAGCGCCGAGTTATCCGCTTTTCGATTTCCTGGCCGACCTGAACGACGTCAAGCTAATTCCATACGAGTTGATTTACGACCATGGTTGGCAGATCGAACTTGAGTCATTAAGGGCTGCAACCCAGGATGCGCAAGCCGAAGGGGGTCGTTGCCGGGCCGTACTCGTGGTACATCCCAACAACCCGACTGGCTCTTACGTTAAGCCACTCGAGCTTAAAGAGCTGAACGCGCTTTGCGCGGCCAACGACATGGCCATCATCGCGGACGAAGTTTTTCTCGACTTCTCATTGCTCACGAAGCCTCCCTTCTCCTTCACCACAAACACGGAGGCGTTAACGTTTACTTTGAGTGGCATCTCGAAAATATCGGCCCTCCCCCAGATGAAGGTTGCATGGCTCGCGACCACTGGCCCCGAGGCACTAAAGAAGGAAGCACTTGCTCGCCTGGAGGTGATTGCCGACACCTATTTGTCGATGAGTGCACCCTCGCAGCTCGTCCTCCCCACGATGCTGGCCGAGAGGCATACTGTTCAACCCCAGCTCATGCAGCGAATCCGCACCAATCTCGCCACGCTCGATCAACGCCTGGCAACCCAACACCTATGCCATCGGCTGGATGTCGAGGGCGGGTGGTATGCCGTTTTACGGGTTCCAATGCTCGGCTCCGACGAGGAACTGGTAATCTCGCTGCTGCACCAGACCGGCGTGTTACTGCAGCCGGGCCACTTCTTCAACTTCCCGGCCGAAGGATATCTCGTGGCCAGCCTCATCACCCGTGAGGAGCAATTTGCTGAAGCAATTAGCAGGGCACTGGGATTCATAGCCATCCGAAAATCGGAGTAAGTGCCGTCCGTCACTACAAAGGGTCCCCTCGCCCCAAAATGTCCGTTTTGGGAATGGCAGGCGGTATAATTACAGCACCGTGCTCAAGTATTCAATTGTCGTTCCCTTTCACAACGAAGAACAAAACGTTACCGAGCTCTACGACCGGCTGAAAGCGGTGATGGAAACCACCCAGGAGTCGTTTGAGCTTGTTTTTGTTGACGATGGCAGCAGGGACCACACTTTCTCGTTGCTGCAGCAAATCGCAGGCGTGGATCGTCGGGTTGTCGTAGTGAAACTGCGCCGTAACTTCGGTCAAACCTCGGCGCTTGCCGCCGGTTTTGACCACTGCCAGGCAGAGTACGTTCTGGCCATGGATGGCGACTTGCAGCACGATCCCGACGACATACCATTGTTTCTAGAGCAGTTACGGGCCGGCTACGACATCGTAAGCGGATGGCGTAAGGAACGCATCGACAATTTCGTGATGCGCAGGATTCCTTCCAAGATTGCCAACTGGCTGATGGCACGACTGAGCGGCGTTGATCTCCACGACTTCGGTACTACCTTTAAGGCTTATCGCCGTGAGGTAGTCCAAGAAGTGCCGCTGTACGGCGAACTCCACCGTTTCATTCCGGCCTTGGCGTCGGCCTACGGCGCCACCATCTGCGAAATACCGATTCGTAACGTGAACCGCGAGCACGGAGAATCGCATTACGGCATTGGCCGCACGTTCCGTGTTTTCTTCGACTTGATCACGATTCGCTTCCTGCTCAAGTACATGTCGCGTCCACTGCACTTTTTTGGCAGTTTCGGCGCCATCAGTTCGATCACCGGATTGCTGATTGCCTTTTGGATGGTCATTGAAAAGTTCGTCCGGCACGTGGACATCATGGATGAGCACGGGCCCATGATGGTGTTTGGCGCGGTGTTGATCGTAGCCGGCGTCCAGTTGGTTGCGTTGGGACTGCTGGGCGAACTGCAGGTCCGGCACTTCCACGAGCCCCAGAAGCGGGCTCCGTACACGGTGGACCGGGTATTGCGAACATCACCCAGCGAGTCGGCCTTGGCCGAATAGTTATAACGATCATTATAATGCCTGTATCAAAAGTGATCGTCTTCACCCAGCAAGACTGCCCGCCCTGCGGTTGGGTCAAGAATTTCCTTGCCGAGCGAGGCGTGGAGTTCGAGGAGCGCAGCATCGACTCAGGTTTCGCAGTCGTACGGGAATTGACCCAAACCTATAAGAGTCAGTCGACGCCTACCGTTGTCATCGGAGACCAAGTCCTGATCGGGTACGACCCTGAACGCCTCGTCCAACTTCTCGGCCAGTAAGCCTCATCCCGTCCTCGGCTATCTCTATATTGCCGCGGCTACGTTTTTCTGGGGGCTCTCGGCCGCCATGGGCCGCGCCGTTTTCACCGGCCGGGTATCCATAGCGGGGGAGCATCTCGGCAAGATCGATCCCCTGATCCTGGCGCAGAGCCGCACCACAATATCGCTTCTCGTGCTTGCGCCGATTCTCTTGTTGAGGAATAGAACAGCGCTCCGAGTCCGCAGCAGCCACTTGCTTCAGTTCTTCCTGCTGGGCATCGTTGGGTTGGCCGCTTCCAACTATTTTTACTACTTCGCGATTGATCGGACCTCTGTGGCCACGGCGATCGTGCTGCAATACGTGGCTCCGGTCTGGGTGCTGTTTTACATGCTGGCGCGCCGGTTGCAACGCGCCACCATTCAGCGGGTCTTGGGCGTAATTCTGGCGGTGATGGGATGCGGTTTGGCGGTGGGAGAGGTTTCAGCCCAAAGCAACTTCCCTTGGCTTGGTTTGTCAGGAGTGCACTTCAACACTACAGGAGTGATCGCTGCGGAACTGGCGGCGATTTCCTTCGCGTTCTACAACGTCTACGGACAACACCTCTTGCAAACCTATCAGCGATGGACCGTACTGGTGTACGCACTTTTCGGAGCGGCGACGTTTTGGATCGTGTTTAACCCGCCCTGGAAGATTGCCGCGCATCATTACAGCGCCGGCCAGTGGGCATTCATGGCGGTGTTTTCGATGACCTCGATGCTGATTCCGTTTTCGTTCTATTTCGCGGGACTACAGCACCTTGATCCGACGCGGGCCATCGTCACCAGTTGTCTCGAACCGGTTTGGGCAATCGCGTTGACGGCAGCCTTTCTCGGCGAACTTGTTTCGGCGGTTCAGGTTCTGGGAATGGTGGTTGTGCTGGCTGCGACCGTCTTGATTCAGCGGCCCGACCGGTCGCATAAGGAACCAACAATCGCGGTTGAGCCGATCGAGTGACGACTAGACCTGTCCCGCAGGGCAATGGATCGCCGCTATTTCCTCGCATGCACCACGGCCGGCGCACTTCGGGCCTCGCGACTCTCCTCCGAATACAGAGCGTCGATTTGCTTGTGGTAGCGCTGTTCCAAGTGCCGCCGCCGCAGCTTCATGCTCGGGGTCAGAGTTCCGTCCGCAATGCTGAGCTCTTCCGTCAGGACCATCACTTTTTTAAGCTTTTCGTACTGGGCCAGGTTCTGATTTAGTTCATCCACAATGTTCTGGTAGAGCGCCTGCACCTGCGAAGACCGCACCAGCTCTTTCCGCGAAGGTGCCGCCAGGTTGTGCTCGCGGGCCCATTCTTCGAGTACCGGGAAATTGGGGACCAATAGCACAGAAGGGAAGCGGCGTTTGTCACCGACTACTGCGGCTTCACCGACGAGCGGATTGGCCTTCAGCGAATTCTCTATTGGTTGCGGCGCAATGAATTTTCCGCCGGATGTCTTAATCAGGTCCTTTTTGCGGTCGGTAATGGACAGATAGCCGTCTTCGTCCAGATGCCCGATATCGCCGGTCTTGAACCAGTCGTCATCGAAGGCTGAATCCGTTTCCTCGGGCATGTTCCAGTACCCCTTGAACACCGACGGCCCTCGCACTAACACCTCTCCGTCCGTTGCGATCCGCACCTCAAGGTTGGAAAGAACTTTACCGACCGTAGTCAGTTTGTGTTGAGACGGCACGTTGACGGCGATTACCGGTGAAGTCTCGGTTAGGCCGTAGCCTTCGTCGATTCGAATCCCAATGTCGGCGTACCAGGCAGCGAGCTCACGGCCCAATGGGGCGCCTCCTGACAGGAAGAGTCGTGCGCGCCCTCCCACGCCTTGCCTGATCTTGTTGAACACAAGTCGGTTCGCCAGCTTCCACGACAGCGACTTTGGAACAACGTCATTCAGGATCTTTTCGCGGTTCTTCTCCCCGACCGCCATCGCCCATTCGAGAATCCTGAGCTTCGTTCCTCGCGCGCCTTGCAGTACCTTGTTGCGGATCTTTTCGTAGACCCTCGGTACTGCCACGAAAAGAGTAGGACAGACCTCCATCAGGGCTTGTGGAAGGTCATCGAAATTCGGGCAATATGCGACGCTGACCCCTCGCTGAAAAAGCAGGTAGTCCACGTGGCGAGCGGTGATGTGCGACAGCGGCAGAAATGAGACAGCGGTATCTCCGGGACCAATATCCACCAGGTCTGCCGTCATCCCAATGTTCGACGCTATATTGCCATGAGTCAGAATGACTCCCTTAGGCGTGCCGGTTGTCCCGGAGGTATAAATCAGCGTCGCGACGTCGTCGGGTCGAATCGAATTGGCGATCGTTTCAATCGCCTTGTCCTGAGCTTCACCAGGGCCGTTCAGGATGTACTGCATCTGCGGAACGTCAGGCAAATCGTCGCACTTCTCCATCACGACGATGCGCTCGATGTTGGTTTGACTGCGAATCGATTCGACCTTTTCGTATTGCTGGCGCGTTGACACAAACGCAATGCGAGCCTCGGAGTGCTGCAGAAGGTATAGGACTTGCTCCGCCGTCGACGTGGCGTAGATCGGAACGACGATGCCCCCCAACAACAGGGTCGCAAAGTCTGTAACCGCCCATTCCGGACGGTTCTCGCTAAGAAGCACCACCCGGTCGCCCTGGCCGATTCCCCAGGACTGAAGTTGGCGGGCGGTTGCCATGACCCAGCGATTGAGTTGGGCGGCTGAAATCGGTGTCCAGACGCCATTGACGCGGCTCAGCATCGCGCGATCATGGTCCCTACTAACCACCGTGAAGAAAATGTCATTGAGTGTGCGAATGTTCATCACTCACCAGACTTGGCTCCTTCGAAGCAGCCCGCATCCCGCCCAGCAGGATGTCCAGAATAGGTTCCGCAACATGGGACAGCGGATAGTCCTTCTCGCTCAACACCCAAGAGGTCACCATTTCGTCGATGGCGCCGAAGAAACAATTGGCCGCAATCTTCTCGGGGAGGTCAGCACGAAATTCTCCATTGGCCTTGCCATCGCAAATGGCCTCGCGAACCAACCCGAAATACTCAACCAGGTGCTCGTGGGAGAACTTCGACAAAAACCGGGTACTCTGGCGTAGTTCCATTTGGAAGACCACTGCCAGGTTGCGATTCGATCCCAGCGCCTGCAGGTGCAACACAGCCAGGCGTCGCAAACGGTCTGATGGCGTTGGCAGGCTTTCCAACTCCAGTCTCGCTGTTCGCATAAACCCATCGAACGCGGTGTTTATCGCGGTCGCGAGGATTTCGTCTTTGTTTTTGAAATACAGGTACACAGTGCCGTCGGCAACATCAGCCCGATCCGCAATGTCCGAAACGCGCGATACGAAGAAGCCCTTCTCCGCAAACACTGCCACTGCGGCATCAAGAATGCGTTGATACTTATCCGGACTCCGGTTCGCGCTTGTGAATGAGGCTTGGAAGGTCGTGTCCGGTGAGTTAGGGTCTCGTTTCGTCACGGGCGGATACCGTAAACCTAATGGATTGTTTGCGCTGGCGACGCTAAAGCCTTGGAGATGGCAGAGCTCCAGCGCACCCCGACGGATATTTACCGCCGAATGAATACTCATTCAATCTATTCCCACACTGATAATTGCGCAATTACACGCGTCACAACTCAATGTGCATTCCCCTTTTGGCACTAAGCATTGAGATTGCCTCCCGGCACCGGAATCGCGCCCTTATGTCCAGTTGCGCCTATTCGTGGGAGAATAACTTCACGCTTCCGAGCATCACATCGCCCCTGGAAAAATATCGAGAATCGCGAGAGGAGAGTGTTCATGAATCGCTTGATAACGGCCATCGTGTTCGCCGGCCTATTCGTGCCGACGATTCGCGCGGCTGAAAAGCCCGCCGAAACGCCACCACCACCGACTGTCAAAGTGGGGGACATGGCACCTGACTTCACCTTGACGGATCAAAACGGCAACAAAGTTTCGCTGAAGGACTTCAAGGGCAAGAAGAATGTCGCCCTGGCCTTCTACATCTTCGCCTTCACCGGCGGTTGAACCAAGCAAATGCAGAACTTCCAGCAGAACCTCGCCAAGCTGGAAGCTGCAGATACCCAGGTCCTGGGTGTGAGCATGGATTCTCCCTTCTCGAACAAGGCGTGGGCGGAAAAAATCGGCGTCACCTTCCCGCTACTCAGCGATTGGGGCGGCGACGTGACCAGGGAATACGGACTGTACAACCCCAAATACAAAGCTGCACGACGCGTGAACTATGTGATCGACAAGGACGGCAAAGTAGTGGACATGCAACTGGACTCGGAGGCCATCGATCCGACCAAAGTCGTCGAGGCGTGCCAGGCACGGAAGTTGAACCGGTAGGGGCCGAGTTGACTGTAAGAGTGAGACCGTTCGTAAATGAGTCGCCGGGGGAAGTTCCGGTGCGAGGCACCTTGCATCGTACCGCCGAATCCACCGGCGACTTCCTCGTGTTGACCCATGGCGCAGGGGGAAATTCAAACGCCGCTCTGCTGGTCGCGTTGGCTGAAGAATTCGCTGCCGCCGGAATCAACGTTTTGCGGTGCGATCTACCTTACCGTCAGAGGCGTCCGCAAGGACCGCCCTCACCCGCGAATGCCAAAGAAGACCAGGAAGGCCTTCGCCGAGCCCTAGTATTGATGAAGAAGCAGTTCACCGGGCGCGCGTTCCTCGGTGGCAGTTCTTATGGAGGCCGGCAGGCCAGCGTTCTGGCCGCAGCGCAGCCGGGCTTGGTTGAGGGTCTCCTGTTACTTTCCTACCCACTCCATCCGCCTGGAAAGCCCACTCAACTGCGGACGGCTCACTTTCCGAAGCTGCAAACGCCATCGCTGTTTGTCAGTGGCACCAAGGACGTCTTCGGCACCATCGAGGAGTTAGTGGCCGCAATTAGGCTGATGCCTGCGCGCACTGAACTGGTCAAAATTGATGGAGCCGCGCACGGACTCTCGAAGCCTGGCAGCGCGGAGGCGGTTGCGGGCGTTGTCAGAAAGTCGTTTCTGAACTTCTTCGTCCGAAATACGAATACCTCGCATAACGAGAAACATAAGCGATGAAGCCATTCGACTTGTTAGACTGTTGATTCCCTGAAAACACCCGGCCCAATGCAAAACATCGAAAAGCCCGCAATCAAGGTGTTCGTCGCCACCACGGTGATGCTGACGTTCATCTCTTTCTGGCGCGCCGCCGCGATCGTGCTATCGGATTTGGCCTCGTCGGCTTATTACGTGGGTGGCGATGCCGAGAAAGTTATCGGCAAGAGCGCACCTTGGTTTGTGCTGGCGGTCATGCTGTTCAGTTACGCCGTCCGATCGATTTATATCGAGTCCAGCAGCATGTTCGTCCGCGGAGGCGTTTACCGGGTCGTTAAAGAAGCCATGGGCAGCCAACTCGCCAAGCTCTCGGTTTCTGCCCTGCTCTTCGATTACGTCCTGACCGGTCCGATCAGTGCCGTTTCTGCGGGCCAGTACCTCGCGGGTTTCGTTACCGACTTGTCCGCCCGTTACCATCATCCCCTTCACATGACCGACGCCCAAGAGGGATACTTCGCGGCGGCCTTTGCCGTGGTCGTCACCGCGTACTTTTGGTGGAAGAATACGCAGGGCATACACGAGTCGAGCGGACAAGCTCTCCGCATCATGCAAATCACGACCGTGATGGTCGTTATCCTGATCGTCTGGTGCCTGGTCACTCTCATCGTGCACCCGGCACATTTGCCGCCGCTCCCGTCCAAGGCCAACATCACCATGGACCACGATTCCCTGGGATGGCTGTATCACAGTTGGGCGGCAAACCTGACGTGGGTGTTGCTGCTAGTGGGTTTCGGACATTCGGTACTCGCAATGAGCGGCGAAGAATCGCTGGCGCAGGTGAATCGCGAGATCGAGCACCCCAAGCTGAAGAACCTCGAGAAGACGGGCCTAGTCATCTTCATCTACAGCCTATTGTTCACTTCGCTGGTGTCGTTCTTTGCCGTGATGATCATTCCCGACAAGGTGCGGCCCGACTATTTCGCCAACCTGATCGGCGGTCTGGCGATGAACGTGGTCGGTCCTTACACCCTCAGGCTCTTCTTCCAGGGCTTTGTAGTTTTGGTGGGCGCCCTGATTCTGTCCGGTGCCGTCAACACCGCGATCGTCGGGGCCAACGGCGTGCTGAACCGCATCAGCGAAGATGGCGTCATGCCGACCTGGTTCCGCAAACCTCATCCCCGGTTCGGAACTAGCTATCGGATCATTAACCTGATCGCATTCCTCCAGATATTCACCATCATTGCCAGTCGCGGCAATGTGTACTTGCTGGCATCTTTGTATGCTTTCGGCGTTATTTGGAGTTTTGCCTTCAAGTCACTGGCCGTCCTGGTGTTGCGCTTTACCGAGCCAGAAAACCGTCAATGGAAAGTGCCGGGCAATTTTCACATCGGCAAAACCGAAATCCCGGTCGGCCTGGCGTTGATCTCGTTGCTTCTGTTCGCCACCGCCATTATCAATCTATTCACTAAGCAGTTGGCGACCATCTCCGGAGTCGTGTTCAGCGGGGTCCTGTTCGGTGTCTTCACCGTCTCGGAGCACTTCAATAAGAAGACAGCCAGTGGCCAGCATCACGAGCTGGAGCAATTCCGGATAAACGCGCAGGAAGAGTTGACTGCGGCGGACATGGAGATTCGCCCAGGCAACATTCTTGTCGCGGTGCGCGACCCCAAAAATCTCTCCTATCTGCGCGACATCCTGCTGAAGACCGACACGGTGAAGCAGGACGTTGTCGTGATGACTGCTCGGGTCATCCACCGCGAGCATTCATTCAGCGGCAACGAAAGCATGGACTCGGCAGACATCTTCGAACAGTACGAACAGGAACTGTTTACCGCGGTCGTCAACTTGGCGGAAAAAGAGGGCAAGCACGTCTCGCTGCTGGTCGCTCCCACCAACGACGTATTCGAGAGCATCATGGTCACCGCTCAGCGACTGGGCTCAATGCAAGTTGTCTGTGGACTTTCCAACAAGCTCAGTCCCGAAGAACAGGGCAAGCTGACCGGAGACGCCTGGGAGCATCTGTCGGACCCCAAGCCTCGGCTGCGTATGGATGTGGTCGCTCCCGACGGTCGCAAGTGGGAGTACATATTGGGGCCGCACGCGCCGCGTTTCCGTCCGCAGGACCTCAAGCTGATGCACGACATCTGGCTCACCTTGACGCGGGACCCGAACTACAGCCATCTGCATCACTATCACGTGGTTTCCGTGGCCTTGAAGGAGTTAAATGCTCGGCTGAATAGCAGCGAGCGCACTCAGGCGTTGGCCGACCTGCAGGAAGAACTCGATCGCGACGACGACACCTAGAAAGATGAAACTCTGCACGACGAGTCTTTCTTGTTGTCATCCCTCGCGGACCTTTGTCTGCGGGGGATCTGCTTTTGCACTCTTGTGCCGACCCAAAATTATTCCGGCAGCGGTGTGAATCCAATTGCCTCCAGTTGTCTCCGCAATTCTGCAGGCGAGTTCGACACGATTCCCCTTATGCCCAGTTCCTGGGCGGCCTGCACATTCACTGCGCGATCGTCCACAAATAGCGCTTCGTGGGGGGCCACTTGAAGGCACTCCAGGCAATGGCTGAAAATTGCCGCTTCAGGTTTCGCCGTCCCGATCTCCGATGAAAGCGTCAGGCAATCAAATCCCTCCGCCCAAACAGGTTGGTTGCGGATCTTCTGCACCATGTCGCGGTGCATGTTGGAGAGTACGGCCGTCTTCACGCCTGACGATCGTAATCGGCCAGCCCAGCGCAACACTGATTGGTTCAACCGGCTCCACATGGCAACGTCCATGTCGCGCAGTTGCACCGCCTCACTGGCACCCAAATCAACTCCAGCTTCACGAGCGATGCCCATCCAATATTCATTGCCCTCGAGGTCGCCGCGATCGTACGCGTGGCGAAGCGAGGCATACAGACTCCGAAATCGGTCTAATGGCAGAGCGAGCATCGCCGCCATGGTGGCGAATGCCGCCGGATCGGGCGGCTTCGAGATCACTTCACCGTAATCGAGGATCACAGCGCGAATGGGCGAAACTGCGTGACTTTGGTTGGTTGATTCAGCAGGCAAGGGTTCGATGTCCCGTCGCGCGCTCCTCAAGTTGCGAGCGACGCGGAAGGATCATCGTACCGCATTTGGTGGGTGTGAATCGGCCGGCTACTCGCGAGCCAACGCTCTGATTTGTGGGTTGTTTTTGTTATAATCACAGAGCCGCAACACCCGCGCGCCCTTAGCTCAGCTGGATAGAGCGTCTGGCTACGAACCAGAAGGCCGGGAGTTCGAATCTCTCAGGGCGCACCATCTCCCATAAATTCAATAACTTATATGCATCGGCAGCTCTTGCTAAATAGCACTTTTGTGTAGTTAGACCTGTTTTCATCCACAACAGGGCGCGCAGGGCCCTCGGCAGGGACAAGGATACACACTCAGGTTCCTCAACAATTCGCCTGTCATTACCGAAAACCCATCTGGATACCCAACGCTCTCTTGGGAGAGACTGATCGCGCCTGTGCCTCGCCATAACTAAGAGAAGGCCTTTCTTGCCCCATGATGCCACCCATAAACCGGGACAAGCAGTGTTGAGCATCAATTCGTCGAGGATCTTGTGAAGTCGTGGAAACGATTCCTCGGGCGCAACTCGCAACACAGGCGTGCATATCCCTACAACCTGGGCGAGTCTCACTCAGACAGCTGCGTTCGCGGCCAGAGGCGACTCAGGCCGCTACCATGTAGCGGTGATGGAGCCCGCCGAGTCGCAGCCACGAGATGATCTTGCTTCCACTTGGCGATAGCAATGCCGCGATCGCCCTACGGGTGTGTCCTTCCCGAGCCCGAGATGCGGCTTATCCGCGAGGACGGTGCGGCCATGAACCCTGACAAGGCCTCGGCGCCATCATGACCCGCAATGGAAGCTGCTACAGATGTATGAGCTGCGGGGGTACGAGCGGGTGCGGCTAGTTGGGTGTGGAGTCTCAGTGTGAGTAGAAAAAAAAGAAGAGAATGAGGAAGAAGAATTCAAAAGGGAGAGAAAAAAAAGAGGAAAAACAAAAAAGAAAAGAAACTAGAAAACTAGAAAGAAGATAAGAAACAACAAAGAAAAAAAAGGAAAAAAGAATATCATCAGACATTGCACCAGCGTGCTACTGTCTTGGCTCAGCGTGAAATGGAGAACGGGCGTTCTCCGTTAGTGTAGATTCCGCCCCTTCGGGGCGGGGATTTTCCAGGCATTGGGGGTCCACGGCGAAGCTCGGCGAAAGCTGTGCTTCACCACTTCGTGAAATGGCGCACCTCCAAACTTCCAGAGTCGCAGATCCATAGCGGGCTCTCCGAAACATCGCGGTTACGATACGGGATGAATGGCGGGGATCAATATAGCACGACTCCAGGCCCTTGCTCGCGTATATTGCCTCCGCGATAGGCTTTTTGGGTGGCCGGGTAAAAGGGCATGTGCCCCGCTTCCCCTGTCTGCCAGCGCTTCTGCTACAGGGCGGGACCCTCTTCGAGCATCTTGACGATGTGGTCGGTGATTATTTGTGGCAGTCGCGGGGAGGCAGTTGGTCTTGAGAATTCGCCGGCTTTTCGAGATGGCAGCCTGAGAACGCACGGCAGACTCTCGGCGACAAACTTGTCTGCATTTGAAACATACCTCTTGTCGGGTTAGCAGACGCCATTTCTCTGGCAAAAGAGTACCGGGGTGTTGGGTGCGACACCCCCAGGCGTAGCTCGTCTTCCATGTGGTCTATGGCACTGGCACGTTGTCACCGGACAAAAGGTTGGCGCATTGCACAGTTGTGGCATTCGAGATGTTGGCACCACCGGTAATCATCGATTTCGAATCACAAAACAGGTCTACGACGTTCCCGCCGACCTGGGTCGGAGGATTCGTTGAACCCACGGAAATACTCGACAAGTTCACCGTCACCAAACCGCCATGCTGGCTGCCCGTGACCTGCGAGCCGTCGAGACTCGCGTGAGAGTTATTCGTCACGAAGACGCCCTGGCCCTGGCTGGCCGAGAGAACCAAATTGTTGTATGCATTCAGAGTGCTGCCCGCTGAGATTAGCAAGCCGCCCGTATTTCCGCCCCACGACTGGCCCGCATTCGTGATGCGGAGCTTTGCGCTGTACAGATTGAGAGAAGATTGGTTCTCGATCAGAGCGCCCCAGAAATTCGTGCCTGCGGGATTATCGATGATCACGTCGGTATTGCCGACTTCGATGATGCCCGAGCCGTTAGCATGCAGGCTGGTCTGCATGTTTCGAATGGTGGTCCCAGACATCAAGACGTAAGCCGCCGAAACATTCAGACCTTCGTGCCAAGGAGTCCCGGACGGATTGTCGAACAGGCATAATTCGATGTGTACGTTGGATGCGTCGTAGACGCCCACGGCGGCATATCCGGAGTTCTCGACGGTGACGTGGGTGATATACACCTGGCTGCTCCCGCCGACGATAATCCCCGGATTTCCGCCCTGAATCGTCAGGTTGAGCAGGCGCACGTCAACACTGCCGTTAAGGACCCCAATAGGTGGGATACCTGACGGAGTGGAGAGGATGGTGAGACCGTCGATCAGCACACTCCGCGAAGCGTCGATGCGCAGCAGCGTGAGAAAGAGATTGTTCGGGACAGTGCTGGGCTGGAGCAATGTCGCCCCTGGCAGCCCTTGTAATGTGAGATCCTCGAAACCGCTGATGAGGACGTACTCCGTGCAAGTTCCCTTTACCTTGATCGTGGTTGGCCCTTCCTTCGTCATCTTGGCTAGAGTGCCATTCAAGGACTGGCCTTTGTCGCAGTCCACAACGGTAGTCGGGCTGGCAGTGGAGGCACTTTCTTGGGCCAGCGAATACGAAACACTGGCCAATACGACGACGCACAACGCAGTTACGAATTTCATGAGTTCTCCTGTCGTCTACTCTCGTTCGAGCCAATTAGCTTGGCGTGGCTGGATCTTGGTTCCGCTGCCTCCGACCACCGGCATTCCCAGCGAACGCACGAGTTCCGGTCGTACTCGTAGGAGTCGTGCATCCTTTCTTGGCAGCTGCGCCCTTCAGTCATCGTGGCTTTTTCTTGAGTTCACAGGACGAAGGTTGTGATCGATGACGTACGACCCGACTTTGCGTCCCTGTTCTCCCCCTGCCTCCTGGTCGTAACGGAAGTGGATGCCGCCAAAAATACGGGCATCGTCGATGTCGTCCGTGATCTGCTCCCAGGCGGTGTAAGTGAGCACCACTCCGGGAGCGGTGGGACTTGTCAAGACAACGGAAAAACCGGACTTGCCGTAGACATACTCGAGCACACGGCGGGCTGCGCCTCCAGCGCTAGCATGTGCGGAAGGGTAGCTTGGAAACGGAGGCGTCGCGATCAAGGGCAACCAGTTGGCATCAGGGTCTGTCTGTGGATTGTCGTCCGTACCCCCTAAACGAATCGCGGTCACGGGCCGCCATCGGTTATAGAAATACTTCGTTTCGAACGAGGAGATTAACCCATCGCAGATGGCCATATTGAGAAGCGCGAAGTTCTGTGCATTTTGTGAGAGGGTTTTGCCTTGCGCCGCGCTGACCTGGCGTGCGGCCGGGTTATAGACTTGGACAGCGGGGATGATGTAGAAGAGCGCAACGTCGGTGCGGTCTTGCGGTCGCACCGTGCTGTTTACGTCGCCGACCAGTTTCACCTCGTTATAGTCGCGCGCATACCTGCCGCCCCCGCGCAATACAGGCGGTGGTGCGGAGCGAAACTGCATGCCGCTCTTGATTCCGAAGGTTGTAACTTGTCCCCACCCGGGCAGCAGCGCCGGCAAGTATGCGGGTGGAGTGGGCTGCCAGTCTCCGGGATCAGTGCCCGGCGTGTACCCCACGATGAGGTTCGAACCGTCGTTGGCTCGAAGGGTCAGAATTGCAGTCGCCGCAGCCTCTCCCACGGCAATGCCGTCCATCTTGGCCTGCCCGTCGGGAATCGCCGAGAGCGAGAGCGCTTCCGCAGTGTCTAAACTCGCGACCGCGCTTGGATACAGAACCACCAACGTGCGATGTGCGGCGGCAATAGCCGCAGCCTCAGCGGATGCGCCTTGTGGCGCCGTAATCGTCCCGAGATACGGTCTATAACCACCCACAATCGCGTTGACGGCCTCGAATACAGCGATCTGGACGATAGCAGCTGAACGGCCTTGAACAATGCCGTTAGAAGGCGCAACCATGACCTGCATGATTGCGTTCCAATCCGTCACCGCGTCAGCATGCAAGGACGCGGTTGCAAAAAGGACGCACACAACGACGACCACTCTTGCGAATTGTTGATTTGTTTTCATACTAATTCTCCTTTCAGATCGCAACTCGCGATCTCGTGGGCAGATTGCGGGGTTGTCAGGGCAGGACCGCAGTCCTGCCCTGTCCTCTGGTTTACGGTTCGCATTGCGATGCGAGTGCGAATTAATCGAAGCCACTCGCGGCGAATGCGAATGCGACGCCCAAAATGATCTGGCCGTGTTCGGTCGGGTGAACAAAGTCCCAAAATAAATATTGGTCGGGATTCGGACACGGTACGCCGGTGTTGGGATCTATACACTGGTCGACAACATTCTTCAGCCCAAACGCACCCGGGTGGGCCCGCATCAACTGATAAAGGCCGAAGGTGTCGAAATACAGGACGCCCTTGGGCAGCCCTGCGACGAGTTTTTGGTTGAAGCGCTTACTGAGAGAGGTCGCCAGTGCGGCCGTCTCAGGTCCTTGCGAAGAGAATCCAGGCGCCATGCCCATGTCGTACAGCCCAGGAACCAGGATCCACTGCGCACCCCTCTTCTGAAGGTCAGAAACCACAGCCACGAGATTCGCCACCGCCTCGTCCGCAACAGCAGTCGTGAGCCCTTCAATTAAGAAATTGGGGGTTCCGCCATAGATGACAAACAACGAGCAGCGAATCGTGTCACGAGACATCGAGTTAATGGTGTTGTTATAGGCCGTCGTGATGCCTGGCACGCTTAAGGACCCGAGCTGATCCGGCGTCCCGCCGTCAAAAGCATTCCCCACGCCCGCGGTAGCACCGCCATACGCGTTGTCAGTCAGTGGCATGCCCAGGATGGCGGCCATGTTCTCCACCGCGACGGGGCCATTCGAAAATCTTCCTTCAAAGTAGGGCGGCCCAGGGAATCCAAGGAGCCGGTAGATGTTGCCGTTGTCGGCAAGGCTGTCGCTATACACGATGACCTGCGAGCGGCCATTACCGCTCGCCAACGTCGTCGGCTTGGACTTGAGGTTGAGGCTATCTTGTGCAGAGAGTTGAAGGGTGATTGCCGATGTGGCGAACAAACACAATGCGATTGTCCACAACCATGTGCGGAATTTCATGTACGACTCCTCCTTCGTTGTAGAGAGCGGGGAGAAATTGTAGAGGGCCTCGCCCCTTGTGACGGCAGAGTTACGCTGGGCGGGCTGGTAGCACAATGCTCTGGAGGTAAACCGCAGGTAAACTGCGGGTAAACTCGGCCAAGCGGTCTAGTTTCAGTGCTTTGCGAACCTCTGTTACCACAAGTCTGGAGTTCATATTTAGTAGGGAGTAAACTACAGGGCAACTTTAAGGGAATAGGTACGATGGCGACGTCCCGTTCCAGACCTGTCTCTGCACGATTCGACCAATTCGAGGTCGACTTCACTTGCAATGAACTGCGTAATAGTGGCGTTCGTGTACCCGTGCAGGAGAAGCCATTCCAGTTACTGCGGTTGCTGCTGGAATCCGAGGGGAGAGCTGTTAAACGTGACCAGCTGCGCGATGCCTTGTGGCCAGCAGACACGTTTGTTGACTTCGAGCATGGGGTCAACGTTGCAATCAGGAAATTGCGGCACGCATTAGGGGACACCCCGGATAATCCAAAGTTTATCGAAACACTTCCAAAGCTTGGATACCGTTTCATAGTTCCCGTGGAATGGGTGCCGGAGGCCTGTGGCACGGAGGGGCTGCACATTGTAGTTCCGATTGATCGCTCCGGACCCGAGCCTGACCCTTCAACCAAAGAGTCGCCAAAGCGTCATCGGCTGCGGCTTGCAACGATCGCCGTGATTGCACTTGCTGTCGCAGTCGCGTTGATATACCCACGATTGAAGGCTCTGGTCGAGAAACAGAACCGCATCGGCCAATTGCAACGCATGAAGGTTGTCCCTCTCACGAGCCTGCCAGGCCTTGTCTGTGCCACGACATTCTCACCAGACGGCAGTCAGGTTGCCTTTAACTGGGATGGCGGGGATTCCGATTGGAATCTCTACGTGAAGGTAATTGGGAACGAGAAGACGCTTCGCATTTCGCACCTGCGGCAATGGTTCGGAGGGATGTCATGGTCTCCGGACGGGCAAAGCATAGCGGTGGTAAAGACCACCCCTGAACTTTCAGGCGTTTATCTGGTTTCTCCCATTGGAGGAGCAGAGCGAAAGGTCGCGAACAGAAGGGGCGGTTGGTTTGACAACGGCAATGAAGTCAGCTGGTCCCCGGATGGGAAGAAACTTGCCATGCTTGACGATGTTGGAGATTCACCCTCAATTCAGTCGGTGCAATTATTTATCCTGTCTTTGAATACGCTGGAAAGAACGCCCGTTAGGACAGGTTGTAATGTGGTTGCGACGCCTGCTTTTTCGCCCGACGGGGACTATCTAGCATGGGTTTGTGTTGACAACGGAAGTAGCAATTCGATCCACATCCTGCGACTAAAGGACGGCAAGTCGACTGAGTTGCTTCGACAAGCAGACAGCATCGGCGGCATTGCATGGGCGAGGGACAGCAAACGCATCGTATTTAGTTCTCCTTGGAGAATCGGCGACTTATGGGAGATTTCGTTGGACCGACCCAACCTCGCACAAAGGTTGCCCTTTGGCCACGATGCCTTTCATGTTGCAATCAGCCCGGCCCGAAATCGCCTGGCCTACGCTCAAATGCACGCGAATACCAATATCTACCGGGCCAACCTGCTCGGGCGGCACGCCCCTCCACAAAAAGTTGTGACCTCTTCCCGTGAACAGGTATCACCCAGCGTCTCGCCGGACGGTACTCACATCGCCTTCCAGTCGAATAGATCTGGGCGGGACGAGATTTGGGTCTCCGATGCCGATGGCTCCAATGCCAAGCAGCTCAGTTCGTTTGGCATCCTCACCACAGGCAATCCGCGGTGGTCTCCTGACGGCAAGCTGATCGCGTTCGATTCCAGGGCAGGTGGAGAAGCCAATATTTACCTCGTTGATCCACTCGGAGGAGTGCCCCGCAAGTTGGACATCGACATCCACGGAAATTCTCAGCCCGAGTGGTCGCATGACGGCAAATGGCTCTATTTCGATAACGGAGAGGATGCGCGATCCCCATCCGTGTGGAAGGTATCGTCTGGTGGCGGTCATGCGATACAGATCGCGAGGAGCGAGGCCTTCATTCCTCGCGAGTCTCCAGATGGCAAGTACGTTTACTTCAACCGCAAAGGGCAGCTTTGGCGGGTCCAGCCCGACGGCGCAGCGGAGGAAAAGGTAACGGGGATGCCGGGCTTGGGTGGTTCTGGCGAGGCGTGGTTTCCGGCTTCGTTGGGAATCTATTTCATGAATTGGGATAAGCCAAAGCCGGAAATTGACTTCTTCGACCTGACCACAAGACAGGTCAGCACAATCGTCGCGGTCGGAACATACCCTCCGGAGTGGTCAGGTAGCCTTCCGGTTTCCAGCGACGGCAAATGGCTGTATTTTTCGCAGGTAGATGAATATTCCAGCGACCTCATGCTGGTCGAGAACTGGCAGTAGTAGACGCCTCTCGGGACTGTGCCCGGATCAAGAGCAAACCGTTAGTTATCGGCGTATACGGTTCGCCGTGTGACTCATCGGACATTTGAACTGCGACCGACAACGGAGGCAGGGCCTGACGAATGTGCCGAGGTCGTCTCCTGAGGAACTAATTGTCATTGTCCTGTGCTGGGCAGGAGTTGGAAGCCGAGCTGAACTACTGCGCGTCCAGCGAAGAAGCGGCGGCTATGATGAACACCATGTTCGACAAGAATCCCATCGGAGTCGAGTTCGATCCCGACGACTGGCTTGTGCGACTCCGCGCCGGCCAAGCCGAATCTTCATTCCTGCCGCGACAGTCGAGGAACCTGGAATTTGACACGAGGAACCAGCCGATGACTCCAAACCCGCTACCCGTGGCGAGTCCTTTCGCCCCATACGCTGTCGAGGTCGTGAGGCAATGGAGACTGCAGTGAGGGACGGGAGTGCCACGTTCGCGCAACTCTTCTATGTGCGCGCTGCTGAGAGAGACTCCCGATCAGAACGCTCACCGAGTCGTACTGGATCACGAACTGGCTAAGGAGCCAAGACTCGAGAACGCGAAGACCCCGCTGCGTTACGGTCGACGCGCAGCAACTAATCGCAAATGCAACAAAAAGCGATTGCTCCCCAAGTCCCAAGGCCAATCTTTACGGAATCTTTATGAACCCCTTATTCGCGATTTATGGGCCGAGTGATCGAATGAAGTGGGCGGAGAACCGCAAGGCGTGGAACTCGACGAGGCAGCTTTGTGAACACCTTGTTTCTTATTGTTTGCGGCATGAGTTTGGTGCTCTTCGGCTTCTTTTTTCTGGCATGCCATCGGGATGCCTCCCAAAAGAAGCCTCGCAGGTCGTCAGTAGTCAAGATATCGCCTGAAAATCATGCCGTCGTCTCGAATTCAGGACGGCACGCTCTCGTTCATCTTAAGAAACAGATGGCGGATTTCCTCAGCTCGCATCAACTCGCGGCTTCGCGGGACAGCTCAGCATTGGTCCAGCAGGCCCGCCGCCAGTACTGACGTTTGGCGTACAGAATGACAATTATGTGTCCTAAGAACTTTGCTGTGGTCACTATCTGGGTCGGACTGGCGTGTGTCTGTTATGCACAGGACGTACCTGCTCCCAAGCCAGCCGATCAACCGCAGGCAACGGCTCCCGCCACGCCGGCAGCGCCAGCCGATGCTCCGACTGCACTCCCTACGCCTTCCATCACAGGTCCACTGGCGGGGTCCCCGCCGATCGCTCTGGAAGCCGGCCCCCTGGGCAAGCTCAGCTTGAACGGTATTGTCAGCGGCTTTGGAGTGTTTCAGAGCAACTCGGTTCCGGGCAACAACGGAGCGGAAGGCAACCTGTCGAATGGACAGGTCTGGATACAGAAGACGACGGGCTGGTGGCAGTTCTACGTGCAGGCCGGGGCTTACGACATTACTGCGCTGGGATCGCCCTACATCTCCACTGAGACAGCGCTGACCGACCTCTACGGCCCCGTGCCAACGGCTTACTTGAAACTGGTGCCGGAAAAGAGCACCAACATCCTTGTTGGCATCCTGCCTACGCTGGTCGGTGCCGAATACACCTTCAGTTTCCAAAACATGAACATCGAACGCGGACTGTTATGGAATCAGGAAAACGCGATCACGCGCGGCGTACAGATCAACCAGACGTTGGGAAAGTACTTCACGGCCTCGTTTAGCTGGAACGACGGCTACTATTCCAACCGCTATTCGGGACTGAGCGGCTCTCTGACTTTCACCAAAGGACCGCACTCCTTAGCGTTTATCGGCGCAGGATATCTCGGGCAGACGAACTGGACGAGTCTTGCTACTCCTATCCAGAACAACGGCCAGATTTATGACCTGATCTACACCTATACAAAGAATGGCTGGATTATACAGCCCTATGTTCAATTCAACGTAGTTCCCACCAATCCCGCGATCGGTGTCCCACAAGGGGCTCAGGCCTGGGGAGGCGCGATCCTGGCCAGCAAGACCCTCAAGAAAGGATGGTCGATGGCAGGCCGTTTTGAATACATATCGAGCAATGGAAGTAACGCTTCCAACTCCCTCAACCTGATGTACGGCCCGGGCAGCGCGGCCTGGTCTCTTACGGCGACTCCGACGTATCAGTACCAGAAGTTCTTCACCCGCGCCGACATTTCTTTCGTACAAGCCCTCAGCTATACCCCGGGCCTTGCCTTCGGATCAAACGGAACGAATGGGACCCAAACACGCGGAGTGGTGGAAATAGGGTTCCTGTTTTGAGGGGCAGGATTATGCAGTTGAAGTTCGTCGACGATTTTGTTTTTGGAGGAACGGTATGCAAGACGTTGTTTTCTTAGCCATCACCATTGCTTTCTTCGCGCTGTCGCTGGGGTACGTTCGCTTCTGCGACCGCGTGAAGTAGGGGGAACCATGCACACAGAATCAGCCATCATGATCGCGATTTGCGCCTTCATGATGATCTATCTCTTCTATGCGTTGTTGCGTCCGGAGAAATTCTGATATGACCGTAAACGGTTGGGTACAGATCGTCGTTTTTCTGCTGCTGGTGCTTGCGGTCACGAAGCCCATAGGGGTGTTCATCACCCGGGTCTTCAGTCGCGAGCGCACATTCATGGACCCGGTTTTGCGACCCATCGAGCGCCTCATCTACAAGCTGTGTTTCGTGGACGAGAACCACGAGATGCGATGGACCGAGTACGCCTTCGCGATGCTGCTGTTCAGCGTGGTGTCGATGCTTTTGCTGTATCTGATGCAGCGAGTACAGGGCTATCTGCCGCTCAATCCACAGAAGTTTGCGGCGGTTCCGCAAGCGCTGGCGTTCAACACCGCGGCATCGTTCACTACCAACACAAACTGGCAGAACTATGCGGGCGAAACCACCATGAGCTATCTGACTCAGATGGCCGGCCTCGCCTATCACAACTTCACGTCCGCAGCGGTCGGCATCGCCCTGGCGATCGCGTTCATTCGCGGCATCGCCCGCCGGCAGATGGAAACCATCGGGAACTTCTGGGTTGACATGGTGCGGTCGTGCCTCTGGGTACTGCTTCCGGTCTGCATTGTCGGGGCGTTGATCCTCGTCTCACAGGGAGTAGTCCAGAACCTGAAGCCCTACGACACGGTCAAGCTGGTGGAGCCCCAGCAGGTGCAACGCGTCGGCCAGGACGGCAAGCCCGTCGTCGATGCGCAAGGCAAGCCGGTGATGGATACCGTCACTACTCAAACCATAGCGCAGGGCCCTGTGGCCTCGCAGGAAATCATCAAGGAATTGGGCACCAACGGCGGCGGCTTCTTCAACGCCAATAGTGCTCATCCCTTCGAGAACCCCACGCCGGTTTCCAACCTGATCGAGTTGTTTTGCATTTTCGCCATCGGTTCGGGGCTCACTTACACGCTGGGACGCATGACCGGGTCGCAGCGGCACGGATGGGCGGTCTGGGCGGCCATGGCGATCTTGTTCTTCGTTGGCGTAACGGTTGCCTATTGGGCCGAGGCGAAGGGAAATCCGCTTCTGCATGGCGTCGATCAACGCGCCAGCCTCACCCAGCCGGGCGGCAACATGGAGGGCAAGGAAGTCCGCTACGGCATCGCCAACACCGCTCTCTGGGCCACGGTGACCACCGACACGAGTTGCGGCGCCATCAATGGTTGGCACGATTCGTTTATGCCGCTCGGAGGTATGGTTCCGCTAGTCAACATTATGCTGAGCGAAGTCATCTTCGGCGGCGTCGGTTCGGGGATGTACGGCATTCTGATTTACATCATCATTGCGGTGTTTATCGCCGGACTGATGGTGGGCCGCACGCCAGAGTACCTAGGCAAGAAGATTGAAGCATTTGACGTAAAGATGGCCATGCTGGTGGCTCTGGTCTTCCCGCTGGTCATCCTGGGGTTCGCCGGAATTTCGTCGGTGTATTCATTCGGCACCTCCAGCATTCTCAATCCCGGGCCGCATGGGTTGAGTGAGGTCCTTTACCTCTTCACCTCCTCGGCAGGGAACAACGGTTCGGCCTTTGGCGGAATCAACGGAAACACCCTTTGGTACAACACGACCGGCGGTTTCACCATGCTGATCGGGCGCTTCCTGATGATTATCCCGATGCTGGCCATCGCCGGAAACCTCGCGCAGAAGAAATATGTTCCACCGTCGCTGGGGACATTTCCGGTGACCACGCCGCTTTTCACTGGCCTGTTGATCGGTGTGATTCTCATCGTCGGCGCGTTGACATTCTTCCCGGCGCTTAGCTTAGGACCAATTCTTGAACACCTGTTGCTGGCAGCAGGGAAGACATTCTAAGGGGATCCGCAATGGCAAGTAAGAGCTCCAAAAAAGCTGTCTGGGATGGAAAGATCGTTCGTCGCGCGATCGTGGATTCCATTGTGAAGTTGGATCCGCGTCACATGATGGCTAACCCCGTCATGTTCGTGGTTGAAGTGGGAAGCGTGATTACCACGGTGCTGCTATTCCGCGGCGGCGCAGCGTTCAAGTTCAATCTTCAGATCACGCTGTGGCTTTGGTTTACGGTGCTGTTCGCTAACTTTGCTGAAGCTATGGCGGAAGGCCGCGGCAAGGCCCAGGCCGAGACCTTGCGGAAGGCTCGCTCCGAGACGCTCGCCAACCGATTTCTGGAAGGCGGCAAAATCGAACAAGTGCCTAGTTCGAATCTGCGTGCTGGCGATGTCGTCATCGTATCTGCCAGTGAGATGGTTCCCTCCGACGGAGAGATCATTGAAGGAGTCGCGTCAGTGGACGAGTCGGCGATCACCGGCGAATCCGCCCCCGTGATTCGTGAGGCAGGGGGCGACCGCTCCGCGGTGACTGGCGGAACCCGCGTACTCTCCGACCAGATTAAGGTGAAGGTAACGTCGAATCCCGGCGAGACTTTCCTCGATCGCATGATTGCTCTGGTCGAGGGTGCAGAACGCCAGAAAACGCCTAACGAGATTGCGCTGAACATTCTTCTGGCCGGACTGACAATCATCTTCTTGCTGGCTGTTGTGACCTTGCAACCGTTCGCAATTTACTCGGGTGCTCCACAAACGGTGTTCGTGCTGGTCTCGCTGCTGGTGTGCCTCATCCCCACTACCATCGGCGGGCTGCTGTCCGCCATCGGCATCGCGGGCATGGACCGACTGATCCAACACAACGTGCTTGCCATGTCGGGACGAGCGGTGGAGGCTGCCGGCGACGTGGACACGCTGCTACTCGATAAGACGGGGACGATCACGCTCGGCAATCGTCAGGCTGCGGCCTTTCTCCCCGCACCGGGTGTAAGCGAAGCGGAAATGGCGGACGCTGCACAGCTTTCGTCGCTGGCCGATGAGACTCCGGAAGGGCGATCTATCGTTATTCTGGCCAAGGAGAATTACGGGCTGCGCGGGCGCGAGTTGTCTTCGCATGAAATGGAGTTCGTACCATTTACGGCCCAGACGCGCATGTCGGGCGTGAACATGAATGGCAACCAGATCCGTAAGGGCGCCGTTGACGCCATCACGAAGTACCTCGCTTCCAACAATTGCGTCATGCCGCTGGAGGTCCGGACTAATGTCGAGAAAATTGCGCGCTCCGGCGGTACGCCGCTGGTGGTTGCGGAACAGCATCGTGCCCTCGGCGTGATCCACTTGAAAGATATCGTCAAGGGCGGCATGAAGGAACGTTTCGACCAATTGCGCGCCATGGGCATTAAGACCGTGATGATCACCGGCGACAACCCGCTTACTGCCGCCGCAATTGCTCGCGAAGCCGGTGTGGACGACTTCCTCGCCGAAGCCACACCCAAGGACAAGATGGACTTGATCCGCCGCGAGCAGGCGCAAGGCAAGTTGGTGGCTATGACCGGCGACGGCACCAACGACGCTCCAGCGCTGGCCCAGGCCGACGTGGGAGTTGCCATGAACACCGGAACGCAGGCCGCCAAGGAAGCCGGCAACATGGTCGATCTCGACTCCAATCCGACCAAGTTGATCGAGGTGGTCGCCATCGGCAAACAGTTATTGATGACGCGCGGCTCGCTCACCACATTTTCAATCGCCAATGATGTCGCGAAGTACTTCGCCATCATACCGGCGATGTTCGCGGGAACTTTCCCGGTTTTGAATGCCCTTAACATCATGCAGCTCAAGACCCCGCAATCGGCGATCCTGTCGGCGGTGATCTTTAACGCTGTCATCATCATCGCGTTGATTCCGCTGGCGCTACGCGGCGTAAAGTATCGGCCCATGGGGGCCGCTGCACTGTTGCGTCGCAATCTCTGGGTCTACGGCGTGGGCGGCATCATCGTGCCCTTCATCGGAATCAAGGCCATTGACATGATCATCACCCGCGTTGGGCTGGCGTAAGGACGGGAGCCATGAAACAAAACCTGAAAATCGCAATTTTGTTCACCGTTGTCACCACAGTACTGTTGGGAATCGTTTACCCCCTGGTCGTAACCGGCTTGTCACAAGTGATCTTCCATGACAAAGCCAACGGCCAACTGGTTTCTCGCAATGGAGAAGTGGTGGGCTCGCGCATCATTGGACAGACCTTCGCCGCGCCGGGCTATCTGCACTCGCGTCCATCGGCGGCGGGCAACGGCTACGACGCCGCCAACTCCGGCGGCACCAACTATGGGCCTACCAACCAGAAGCTCATCGATCGCGTGAAAGCAGACACTGAGCGCCTGCAGGGTGAGAATCCAGGGGTGCCCGTCCCCGTTGATCTGGTTACGACCTCTGCTTCAGGACTTGATCCTGACCTCACGCCGGCAGGTGCCGAGTTTCAAGTTCCGCGCATTGCTCGCGAGCGCGGCCTATCGGAAGAGCAGGTGCGAGCGATTATCGCCAAGTACTCGAGCCCGCGGCAATTGGGGTACTTGGGAGAGGCGCGCGTAAACGTTCTGGAAGTGAATTTGGCGCTGGATGAGACCAAACCAATGGGAAAATAGCTGCCGGTTACGGCTGAGAGGACTATTGGTGAATTCATCGTTCTTTCACATGAATGGCCTCCAACACGATTGTCTGTATGCGCGACCAGTCCGTAGACTGGAAGGGCACAAGCACAGGAGTCAGCCGTTGTCGGACGCGATCATCCAAGCGCGCAGGCGAAAAATACTACCCCCAGCCTGACGGCAACCGCATTCAGGTCATCGCGCCGACGGACATCGACGTCACGCCGGGGAAGATTATTGCCCTCTTCGGTCCCTCGGGTTCCGGCAAATCAACCTTGCTCACAATCCTGACGGGTTTGTCGCAGCCGTCCTCCGGCACCATACTGTGGCACGGTCAGCCTCTGTCGGGCCAGATTCCCAGTGTCGCTATTGTGTTTCAGAGTTTCGCGCTCTTCCCTTGGCTTACCGTGATCGACAATGTCGAAGCGCCCCTGGTTGCCCCGGCATTGGTGCAATGGAACATCATAAACGTGCGCTGAGAATGATCGACACCGTCGGAATCGATGGATTCGAAACCGCCTATCCCAAGGAACTTTCGGGCGGAATGAAGCAACGAGTAGGTTTCGCCAGGGCACTCGTGGTCGAACCCGATGTGCTGTTCATGGACGAACCATTCTCGGCCTCGGATGTGTTGACCGCTGAAAACCTGCGTTCCGAACTTCTGGAACTGTGGCTCAGCAAGAAGATGCCGACTGGCTCGTGACATTTATTCCATCATGGAAGTAAACGGCTGCATACCGGATATTA
>CAVRMO010000010.1:0-356277 GCA_963722405.1 uncultured Acidobacteriaceae bacterium | reverse complement strand
GTTGTAGGCCAGCCACCCCAGATGCCGTGCCCGGGTGACCTCGTTGATGTCGCCCAACTGCAGCGCTCGGCGATTCTGCTCGACGCGCCGCTGCACATTGTGCTTAGTGACCGTCGCCAGACGCAGGCGAATCTCGGCCTCCTGCTTCGGGCGACGCCACCTCCGAGAGCGCCGCAACGGCCAACTCTTCGGCCTCCTCATTGCGGCTGGCCCGGTTGAGCAACTCCACCGTTTCGGCGACCAGTAGCCCGTGGTCAGCGTCTTCGGCGGCCAACAGCTCCAACGCGCGCTTGCTCAAGTCCGCGGCCGCACTGCGCATCACTGTGACCAAGCGATTGCGCGGCTTGGCGCAGCGCGGCGATCGCCTCCCGGTCCCCGGGCTCGGCGCTGCGTACCAGCTGGGTGGCCACTTCGGTCGGGGCCGCGCCCATGTTCAGCATCAGCGACGCCGATTGCCGCTCCATCGCCCGGCGCAGCGACTCCGGTAACGACTGTCTGGCGGCCTCACGCAGCAAGTCGTGCCGAAACCTCAGCTGCTCACCGTCTTCGACGAGCAGATCCGCGCGCACCGCCTCACCGACCGCCGAGAGCAACGACGCCGGCTGGCGGTCCAGCATCGCGGCCAACAGACCCGCCGAAAACCGGTCCGGCAGCACCGCAGCCACCCGCGCCACCTCGCCAGCATCGGCGGAGAGGTGATCCAGTCGCTGCTGCATACCGGCACCCAGACGTCGCGGCAGCGCATCGCCGGTGGCCAGCGCACGGCCGCCGCTGACCTCGAGACGGCCCTCCTCGCCCAGACCCCCCACCAGCTCCCTGACCAGAAAGGGATTTCCGTGCGCCTTGGCGGCCAGATTCAGTAACGACTCATCGGCGTTGGCGCGCAACGCGTCGGAGACCATCTCGGCGACCGCGCCCGGCGACATCGCCGCCACCCGAACAAGAGTGGCATCGGCGCGTTGCAACACCGACAAGGTCTCCTGTACCGCCGGTCCGCCCGCCCCGGTGCGTGCGGTCAAAACCCACAGCACCGCCACATCCGGGCGCGCGTGGCCAGCGACCGCAGCGCCAACAACGTGCCGTTATCGGCCCAGTGGATGTCCTCGAGCACAATCGCCAGCGGGGTCTGTGCGGCCGCCGCATAATCGCGTCGGCCAAATCGTGCACCACCCAGTAGCGCAGATCCGCCGAGCCCCCAGCCGGCGCAGCGCCTCCGCGTCTCCAACCGGGGGATCGGCGCGCAGGGTGGCCATGAACAGCGAGAAAACGGCACCGTCTGCTGATACTCGAATGCCTCACCGAACAAGGTGCGCACCCCGGACTTGTCGGCCAGCGCCATCACCTCGGTCAACAACCGACTCTTCCCGATCCCGGGCGGGCCCTCGATGACCAGCACACCCCCATGCCCCTGCACCAGCGCCGTCACCAGCGCGCCGATCACCTTCGGCTCGTCGCCCGGCCCCGAATCGGCGGAGTTACGAGTCGCTGGCCGCCGACATCAGATCGGCCGGTTGAAGGCCCCACGGGGTGTCCTGTCTATTGTTTGCTGGGCTGCCGCTGCAGTGCCGTCATTGTAGGCATCCGCCCACGTCGTTCCCCGATTTTCGTGACGGGCTGGTCACTAGGTTTCGTGCATGAGCTGCGTCAATTGGGCGCGCGAGTTGATGCCCAGCTTGGCGAACGCGTTGTGGACGTGGGTTTTCACCGTATGCAGGGAAAGGTGCAGCTGGGTGGCCACGGAGCGGTTGGGCACTCCCTGCGCGATGAGGTTGACGACCGTGCGCTCGGAGTCGGTAAGGCTGTCCCAGCCCGTTTTTACCCGCGGTGAGCTGACAATGCGACGTTGCACGCCTAACTGGCGCAATTCGCGGCCGACTCGGCGCCTATCGGCGAGCGCTTGTGCTCCTGGTAGGTGTCGAATGCGGCATTGAGCTGATGGACCGCCTCATCACCACAGTCGGTGCGTGCGAGTTCAGCGCCGGCGTCCTCAGCAGCCGCGGCATACAGAAGCGGACGCGACGACGAGTGGAGCACGTCAGCGGCAGCCACCAGTGCCTGGGCATCACGTTCGAGGATTCCGCGGGCGTATCCGGCCACCCCGGTGAACAGCGGGATCGCCGGATCCTCACGTTCAAGCAGGTCGGTGGCCTGCAGGACACGCGCGCGCAAGCCGGCATCGCCGCCGGCAGACGCGACGCGCCCGCACAAGATCACCCGATCTAAGACCTGGGGCCAGATTGGTGATTCGTACAGCGTGATGTCGCCGCCCAGCCAGCGCATCGCGTCATGGACGTCGTCGCGGTACCACGCCGCCAGCGCCAGCACATGCGCCGCCCCCCGACGCACCACAGATGAGCCAGTGGAGTAGGCGTCGCGCGCGTCATTAACCATCTGCTGCAACAACGTTCGGTCATCGGTGCGCGCCGCCACCTCGGCCAGAATCACCATGCGGATCATGTCCAGCTCGGTCGCGCCTGTCGGCTGTGGGGGCGGCAGGGATTCGGTCGCCGCGCGCGCGGCAGACAACCGGCCCGCAGCGAGATAAACCACCCCGTCAAACAGGGTCCACATAGCAAGTGCCATCGCGCTGCCTTCGCGGCGGGCTTGCTCTGCTCCCTCGGCGACCGGGCCGCAGCGTCGTGAAACCGGCCGACCACCGCCAGCAGGATCGGGTAATGCATTGCGGCCAAGTCATGAGCTGCGGTCGCATCACTGATGCGGGGGAGCGCGCAAAGCTCCTCGAGTTGGCGTACGGCGCGGCCCGGGTACCCCTCGCCGCAGTCGAGCAAAGCGAGGGCGAGGTCGGCCATGATTCTCGACTCGAGATCACCGGTCGATGCCGCGGCGGCGGCCGCCTCGTTGGCCGCCGCGCGTTGTTGCCCACCTTGTTTCTGAAACATCAGGTTGTAGGCCAGCCACGCCAGATGCCGTGCCCGGGTGACCTCGCTGACGTTGAGCAGCCGCAGCGCTCGACGATTCTCCTCCACGCGCCGCTGTGTGCTGTGCTTATTCTTCGTCGCGAGGCGCAGCCGGATCTCGGCCTCCTCTTGCGGCGACGCCACCTCCGAGAGCGCCGCGACGCCCAAATCTTCGGCCTCCTGGTAGCGGCTGGCCCGGTTGAGCAACCCCACCGTTTCGGCGACCAGTGACCCGTGGTCAGCGTCTTGGGCGGCCAATAGCTCCAATGCGCGCTTGCTCAAGTCCGCGGCCGCACTGGCATCGCTGTGGCTAACCGATTGCGCGGCCGCCGCAGCGCGCTGATCGCTTCCCGGTCTCCGGGCTCGGCGCTGCGCGCCAGCTGGGTGGCCACCTCGGCCGGCGCCGCGCCCATCTTCAGCATGATCGACGCCGATTGGCGCTCCATCGCGCGCCGCAGCGACTGCGGCAAGGATTGTCGGGTGGCCTCGCGCAGCAAGTCATGCCGAAACCTCAGCTGCTCACCGTCTTCGACGAGCAGATCCGCGCGCACCGCCTCCTCGACCGCCGACATCAACGAGACCGGCTGGCGGTCCAGCATCGCGGCCAGCAGGCCAGCCGAGAACCGGTCGGGCAGCACCGCAGCCACCCGCACCACCTCGCCAGCATTGTTGGAGAGGTGGTCGAGTCGCTGCTGCATACCCGCGCCCAGACGTCGCGGCAGCGCGTGCCCGCTGGCCACGGCACGGCCGCCGCGCACAGTGAGCCGGCCCTCCTCGCCAAGACCCCGACCACTCCCTGACCAGGAAGGGATTTCCGTGCGCCTTGGCGGCCAGCTTCAGCAGCGACTCGTCCGCGTTCGCGCGCACTGCGTCGCCGACCATGTCCGCGACCGCACCCGCCGACATAGCCGCCACCCGCAGAAATGTGGCATTCGCGCGTTGCAGCACCGACAAGGTCTCCTGCACTGCCGGCCCGCCGGCCCCGGTCTGGGCGGTGAAAACCCACAGCACTGGCACATCCGGGCGCGCGGTGGCCAGCGACTGCAGCGCCAACAACGTGCCGTTATCGGCCCAGTGGATGTCCTCGATCACGATCGCCAGCGGAGTTTGCGCAGCCGCCGCATGAATCGCGTCGGCCAGATCGTGCACCACCCAGTAGCGCAGATCCGCCGAGCCGCCCAGCCGGCGCAACGCGTCGGCGTCCCCGACCGGGGGATCGGCACGGAGGGTGGCCATGAACAGCGAGAAAAACGGCACCGTCTGCTGATACTCGAACGCCTCACCGAACAAGGTCCGCACCTCGGACTTGTCGGCCATCGCCATCACCTCGGTCAGCAACCGACTCTTCCCGATGCCCGGCGGGCCCTCGATGACCAGCACGCCCCCGCGCCCCTGTGGCAGCGCCGTCACCAACGCGCCGATCACCTTCAACTCGCCCGCCCGCCCCCGAATCGGCGGAGTTGCGAGCCGCTGGCCGCCGACGTCAAACGAGGCCGGTTGAAGGCCCCACGGGGTGTCCCGTCTACTGTTTGCTGAACTGCCGCTGCAGTGCATGTCATTGTAGGCACCCGCCCATCCACACGGAATACACCTCGATGTGGTGCAGCGTTTAGCCGATCTGGGGCAGCGCGATCGCGCCGCCAGCCCAACTTCGGCGGCGATGACCACGAACGGCGATGTACCTCGAACACAAAAAACAGTTCGACGACATCACTTGGAGTAACCTCCCTGGTAATCTGACCCGTGCATGAGCCGCGTCAATTGGGCGCGGGTGGTGATGCCCAGCTTGGCGAACGCATTGTGCAGATGGGTTTTCACCGTGTGAGGCGTGACGTGCAGTTGCTGTGCCACCGACCGGTTGGTAGCACCCTGCGCAATCAGGTTGACGACCGTGAGCTCGGAGTCGGTGAGGCTGTTCCAGCCCGTTTTTGCCCGCGGCTGACTGACAATGCGACGTTGCACGCCTAACTGGCGCACTCGTGGCTTACCCGGCGCGCATCGGTGAGCGCTTCGTGGCCCATGTAGGTGTCGAATGCGGCATTGAGCTGATCGACCGCCTCGTCGCCACAATCGGCGCGTGCGAGTTCAGCCCCGGCGTCCTCGGCAGCTGCGGCGTACAGAAGCGACCGCGACGACGAGTGAAGCAGCTTCGCGGCAGCTAGCAGTACCTGGGCATCACGTTCGAGGATTCCGCGGGCATGCTTGGCCACCCCGGTGAACAGCGGGATCGCCGGCGCTCACGCTCGAGCAGCTCCGTGGCCTGCAGGACACGCGCGCGCAGGCCGGCATCACCGGCGGCCGACGCCACCCGCGCACTCAAGATCACCTGATCTAAGACCTGGGGCCAGAATGATGCTTCGAAAAGCGTGATGTCGCCGAGCCAGCGCATCGCGTCGTGGACGTCGTCGCGCTGCCACACCGCCCAGCGCGAGCACATGAGCCGCTACCCAGCGGACCACAGATGAGCCGGTGGAGTAGGCATCGCTCGCGTCATTGACCATCTGCTGCAACAAGTTTCGGTCATCGGTGCGGGCCGCCACCTCGGCCAGAATCACGATGCGCATCATGTCCCGCTCGGTCATGTCTGGGCGCTCTGGGGGCGGCAGGGATTCGGCCGCGGCGCGCGCAGCAGACAACCGGCCCGCCGCCGAGGTGGACCATCCCGTCAATCGCGACCCAGATATCAAGGGCCATCGCGTTGCCTGCCCGGCGGGCTTGCTCTGTTTCCTCGGCGACCTGCGACCGCAGCGTCATCCAACCGGCCGACCACCACCAGCAGGAGCCCGTGGTGTATCAGAACGTTGTGGCCTCGCTGGATTGTGTCCCTGATCACGAAGCGCCTGCAGCGCAGAAAGTGCCGCCACCGGTACGGCTGCTGCGTCCTCGAATGATAGGTCGGCTGGCTTCGTTGCCAATTTGTCTTCCATAACACACACATACTCGGCAAAGGCCCCACGGCACCCGCCGAACACGTCGTCGCCTGGTTTGAACTGCGTTACACTCCTGCCCACGGCTTCAACCTGGCCGGCCAGATCGACGCCGGGTCGTGTGATCTTTGGTTTGCGCAGCCCCCCGGTCATGAGGCGGACGAACAGCGGTTTACCCCTCATGAGGCGCCAGTCAAGTGGATTGACGGAAGCCGCGCGAACTTTTATCAGAACCTCATCGTCCGCGGGCGTGAGTTTTGCTACCTCCGTAAACTTCAACACATCCGGGATCCGTATTGCGTGTACACAATCGCTTTCATGAAGTGCTCTTCACATCTCCAACGTACCGCCTGCTAGCCGCTCGATTCGGTCGGCGGCCTCCTGTGCTCCGCCAAATTGGCGCATGGACTCGGCGACCCGGCGAGCGGAACTGCGATAAGCCGGGCTCGTTCAACACACGGTACACCTTGGCGCTGAACTCGGCCATATCGATATGCTTTTCACCGTTTGCGCCGTCCATCGGCATCACAATCTCGCCCGCGCCTAATGCCACAAGACGACGGGCGTTGCTCTCGCGCTCCGTGATGGTCGGGATGATCACCGCCGGCGTGCCAGCGGACAACCCTGTCATGACCGAGCTGTGACCGCCATGATGCACCATCAGGTCGCAGCGCTCAGCCATGGCAAGACCTGGCACATAGGCGGCGTGATGGAAGTTAGCCGGCAGAGTGTCGAATTCCTTGGGTACGTCCTGGTAGCCGGTTGTAAGCACAACTTGCACGGGCGCATCTCCCAGGGCCGCGATTGCCGCGCGAATCACCACGATCGAGTCGATCGGAGTGGGAGCGTCGGCGTACCTGGGATTGCCGGAATAGACCCATATCACGGGTTGGTCGCGACTGAGCGCAACGACCCAGTCCGGTAGTGCCGCGTTGCCCCGCTGCCAGATAATGGGACCGATGTGAGTGACCCTTGCGTCGGCCGACACCGGATCCGTTTCCGGTGTACCGACGATCAAGGAGAGGTCGCCCGCCAGCAGATCGACGCAGCGCACTACGGGCGCTACGCCGTATTCGGCTGCCACCTTGTTGATTGCTGGCGCTGCGCTAGGCAATCCGGCCGGCCGCTCGCCTCCCCACCAGAGAAATCCACGGCTCGCCGGATGAAAATTGCCCTGCAGCACGCTGGCGAGTGGCACCTGGAGAATGCGCGCGGCGAGGCAAGCGAACAGTCCAAAGGAATCGACTATGACATCGGGATTGTACTCGCGTACCAAATCGACATGGACAGCCGTAGCCGCCCGCACAAATTCCTCATCTCGAAACAAAGCGCCAAACATTTGCTCCACGTCCCACGCCGAGCTTGCTTGAGCGAGGTCTCCCGGAGAATCCGGCATTGGACGTGATGGCATCGGGAGGTTTTTCAACCCTGCATCCTCGATCAGTTTTGCGGGTACTGGCGAGGGGTTGAACACCGCGACGTCGTGGCCGCGATCTGCGAGTGCTCGCGCGATGGGTACAAGCCGCGTCGGCAAGCCGAGGTCATTCGCCGGCAGCATGGTAAATAAGAACTTGGACATCGAGCCCCTCTGGGTTTGGTCAATTACCGTCGGGTCAACTCCTGCCACGGAATTACAATCGACGGACAGGCATTGCAACGTCGATTTGCTTTCGTCTGGCAGCCTTGTACCTCTAGTACTGTCCGTATCGGCCGCGGACCGAGTCGAACAGTTTCTGTGAGTCGTAGCCCACACCGTCCTTGAAGACGATCTCGACTTTTTCGATGTCGTCAATCTTACTGGCAGGATTGCCTTTGACCACAACCAAGTCGGCGTTCTTACCCGACGCAATTGACCCGATCTGATCTTGCCTGCCCATGTAGGTTGCGCCGTTCAGCGTCGCGATCTTGATCGCTTCGACGGGAGTAAAACCCGCTTCCACCAGCAACTCGATCTCGCGTTGATCGCTGAATCCCGGCAGAGTGCCGCCGTTGCCGGTCGGGTCGGGACCTGCGAGCAGCAACCCGCCAGCCTGGGCGAAGGCGTGCTCCAGCTGCATGTCGCGCTGGAACATCTCGGCGGAATTGCCTGCCGGTGAAACGGCGCGCCGGTTCCGCGCATAGAGAAACGCCGTGCGCGCTTCAGGGGACATGGCATCGAGCATGTCAGGCCGTAGCGGCGGGCGTCCCGGCACCGAGTGCTCGAAGACCGGAAGTGTCGACGTAACCGCCACGTGCGCTTTAACCAGCGTCGCGATCAGGTCTTTGGCCTCGGGTGAGTCAGGGGCCATTTTCTCCATTGTCGGCTTGCCGCCGGTCTTGGGACACTGGTCGGGCTGCTTGTCGGGATCGAGCTGCGTGTTCACGAAGAAGCCATGCTCCAGATCGTCGATACCCAGCGCCGCCGCTTCCAGATAGGTCACGGAGCAGAGATGGCCGGTGAGCTTCATGCCGCGCTTGTGCGCCTCTTCGATTGCCGCCTTGAGTTCGTCGCGGGTGATGTCCATATACGCCTTAAAGGACGTCGCGCCCTGATCGGCCCAGTAGTTCACCAGCCGGCGCGCATCCTCGGGACCGGTGAGCTGGTGCATCTGCATGAACAGGTAATCGTTGGGGCCCTCCAGATAAGGCCCTGTGACGTCGATGTGTGGACCCGGCACGAGGCCGGAGTCAATCATCTTCTTGAGGTTCAAGTCAGCGTAGGGCTCGACGCTGCCCGTGGTACGCATGGTGGTGACGCCCGCTGCCAGATACATGCGGGGCGAGGAAAACGTCATCTGCGGCAATAGCAGAGGCGCTTCCCAGGAGCCGCTGGCCTCCAAGTCTGGACGCGCGATGTGATACAGGTGATTGTGCATCCCAACGATTCCGGGCATAACCGTGTATCCGCGCAGGTCGAGCACGGTCGCGCCATTGCTTGAGGCGACGTCCGCGCCGGGCTGCACAGCGACGATCTTGCCGCCTTCGATGACCATGTTCTGATCGTCAACTGCCGGCTTGCCCGTGCCATCGATCACGCGCACATGGGTGAGTACCACTCGCGGTGAATTTACCCGAATGTACTTCTGGGTGAGCGGCGACAGCGTGACGGGAGGCTGCGCATTCAGCGCAACGGCGGACAAAGCCAGGAGAACCAACAGTACAAGCCAACGGCAACGATTCATGGCGTCTCCGGATGTTCACGACATTGTACTGGTTTATCCGCTGTGGCCAGCTACTCATCTCAGTCTGCAATTCAGGCTCTGCAACCAAAGACTCAATGGCGGTTCTGAACCGTTCCGCCGGTAACGGTGCCACACTGCCTGCCAACGAGCCGAGATCAATGCAAGTCACACTGGAGCATACCCATGAAACTCCGTCGGAATGAATTTTGCCCAATCCACAGATCTCTCTTCTGCTGTGGGCGCGAGCGAGCTCACCAAGAACGCAGATTTCAGCTTGGTGTTCAGCGCATCGAAGATCCGCACCACCCCGGAGGTATCGCGAACTCCGTTCGTCGGTTAAGCCCGCAAAACCCTTTTTCGCGGATTGGGGAACTCTGACTGGGGTCTGGGTCCCGCACGACACGCGGGATCAGATCGTGGATTTCGTCCGGCGCTGGTCGGAGAAGACCGAGATCGGCGCCGGACAGTTCATCGGATGGCTCGACATCACCGCCAGCAAGTTCTACGACTGGCGGGATCGCTACGGCAAGGTGAACGAGCACAACGGCTGGGTTCCCCGCGATTTCTGGTTGGAGGATTTGGAGAAGCAGGCCATCATCGGCTTCCATCTGAAGAACCCGCTGGAAGGCTACCGCCGGCTGACGTTCATGATGCTCGACGCAGACATCGTGGCGGTGAGTCCGACCAGCGTATGGCGCGTGCTTGGGCAGGCGGGACTCTCGTCGAAGTGGAACGGCAAGCCGTCGAAGAAGGGCACGGGCTTTGAGCAGCCGCGGGCGGCGCACCAACACTGGCACATTGACGTGTCGTACCTCAACATCAGCGGGACGTTCTATTACCTGTGCAGCATTCTGAACGGCTGCAGCCGCTACATCGTCAACTGGGATCTGCGGGAGTCGATGACCGAGGCGGACATCGAGATCATCCTGGAGAGCGCCAAGGAACTGCACCCGGAGGCGCGGCCCCGGATCATCTCCGACAACGGGCCGCAGTTCATCTCCAAGGACTTCAAGGAATTCATTCGGGTCTCGTGCATGACCCACGTCAGAACTTCGCCGTACTATCCCCAATCGAACGGAAAGATCGAACGTTGGCACAAATCGCTAAAAGGAGAGTGCATCCGGCCGGGAACGCCGCTGTCGCTGGAGGATGCGCGGCGTCTCGTGGAGGGCTACGTCGAACATTACAACGATGTCCGCCTGAACAGCGCCGTTGGCTACGTTACGCCGAAGGACATGCTAGCCCGCATTTCTCAACAAAGAAGTAGGAAAGGCTGTCGTTTCGTGGCATAAGTGTTATTGCGAATAGCAATTACGCCGACGAAAGGAGACAGCCTTATGGCTACAGAGTGTAACCAAGAACCGTTTCCATTTCATCCCCTAAATCAGCGAGAAGTACGCGGTCAGTTTGACGGCGAAGCCATTACCAGTGACGCTGGGGGTTTGCTGTTGCGGGAAGTGGAAAAGCGGACAGGCATCATCCAGCAATTCGCCAGCTGCTTTACGGACTATCGGGATCCGGAACTGGTGGAACACGGGGTGGCGGAGTTGGTGGCGCAGCGGATTTACGGACTGGCTTTGGGCTACGAGGATTTGAACGATCATGAGGAGTTGCGGCGCGATCCGCTGTTGGCGGTGTTGGTGGAGAAGCAGGATCTGAGCGGGGAAAAGCGGCGGCGGGGCAGCGATCAGGGCACCGCCTTGGCGGGCAAGAGCACCCTCAACCGTATGGAACTGGGGGCGGCGAAGTTGGGGACAAAGGAGCGGTATAAGAAGATCATCCTGGACGAGGCCGCCGTCGACCGGATGCTGGTGGAGGTTTTTCTGCAAGCCCATCGCGACCCCCCGCAAGAGATCGTTTTGGATTTAGATAGCACCGACATTCCTTTACACGGGGAGCAAGAAGAGCGGTTCTTCCACGGCTACTACGGGCATTACTGCTACCTGCCGTTGTACATCGTCTGTGGCGAGTATGTGCTGTGCGCCCGCTTGCGGCCGTCCAATATCGATGGAGCCAAAGGCAGCGTGGCGGAGGTGGAACGAATCGTGGGCCAGATCCGGCAAGCCTGGCCGCAGGTGCGGATCATTTTGCGGGGTGATTCGGGATTCTGTCGGGACGAGTTGCTGAGCTGGTGCGAAGCCCATGGAGTGGACTATGTCGTGGGTTTGGCGCAAAACCCGCGATTACTGCGCGCGATTGCGGCGGCGAGCGAACAAGCGGCGAGCCAGTATCAGGAAAGCGGGAAAGCGGCGCGGGTATTCACGGAGTTGTGTCTATCAGACCGAAGACAGTTCGTCACGCGCCCGGCGGGTGATGCCCAAGGCGGAACGCTCGGAGAAAGGGGCGAATCCACGCTTCGTCGTCAGCTCGCTGAGTCCGCAAGAAACGGTATTTCCCGCCCCCTCCCGCTGAGGGGCGCAGAGCTTGTATGAGGAGTTTTACTGCGCTCGCGGGGACATGGAAAACCGGATCAAGGAACAGATAATGTTGTTTGCCGATCGCACCAACACGTCCTTGATACGGAGCAATCAGATCCGGCTCTACTTTTCCACCGTGGCCTACCTTTTGATGCAGGGCCTGCGGCGGCTGGGGTTGGTTGGGACCGAACTGGCCAAGGCGCAGTGCATCGCGGTTCGCCTCAAGTTGCTCAAGATCGGAGCCCATATTCGCATCACCGTACGCAAGGTTTGGGTGTCGCTATCGACGGGCTATCCATATCTCAAGCTATTTCCGCCAGGTGCATCGGCAGTTGCAAGCTGCATCTCTACGCTGCTGAAAGGGAGGCAGTAGCGAGACGAATTTGGGCAAAACGCTCAGTTGAAGGAGTAGTGTGTCTTGCCCTGACAAAAGATCGACAAACTACGGCCGAGAGCGCCAAGAAAGACCGCCAGAAAAGACCGTCACCACGATTTCCGGCAATTGAGCGCGCTCCGCGTGCGGATCGAGCTGGTTTTTGCCGCTCCCCTCCCTCTCTGTGAGACATTCGGGCTAGGCGGGCATCGGCGGAGATCCATGGCGAGAGGGATCGGAAGCTGGAGGAGGCGCGGAAACGGCGCCAGGCGCGCCGGCAGAACGCCGCTTGAAGAAAAACGAGTACCCGGTCAGAGTCGCAGGTGAAGTGGATAACTTCCGGATGGCGACAATTCACCCGAAACCGTGCGACCTACGTGTCGGAAGCGCTCGTGCTGGCTGTCCAAGGAGAGCAACGCGTGCTACGGACCGAAGCCGCGGTTCATGTCCCAGAGCGGATAATGCGGCAGAGTGCCAGCCGGATCGCGCACGAATGCTTCCGTCTGAATTACCAAATCCCGCTTGCGCTGGCGTGCCGCAGGTCCAATGTCGACGCGGCCCAGGGCCGGTGTCTGGGCACCGGCGCGGGTCGTTCCGGGAGGCGGTTTCAGGCCGTCAGACAGTTCGCCTCTTTTCAGCAGAGTCGTCAGCGATTCCCGAATTTCTTTCGTTGCGGTGCGAAAGCGCTTCTTCCACTTTTCCTCAATATCGCGCGTGCGACTGTAATACTCTTGCTGCGCCTTGATGCCCGCTTCGGACAAGCGCACGAACTTGCCGCGGCCGCGCGCAGGGTCTCTTTCAACGATGATGTACGGCTTGTGCTGCCAGCCAATGCCTGCGGTCTCTTCCGAACAGCCGGTTCGTTTGGGAATCTCCGTTTCAGGGATCGGCTCGTCACTGAGAACGCGGATCGCGTTTGCGCATAGCGAAATCGGCGTTTGGGACTCACGTTCGAAATCGAGCGCGAACGCGAGCAGAACTCGGGAAAGCAGCACCGGCAGCGGCAGGCCGTCTTCCGCAGCCGATTTCCGGGGCCCGAACTCCGGCAGCTTCAGAATCGCAACGGGCAAGCCCTGCGGCAATTCGAGGTCGATCTGGTGCTCGATTGCTTCTAACGAGCGGCGCAACCTCGTCGCGTCGTCGCCGAAGCGTTTCGACCAGCGGGCGTCGATTTCCGGGATCAGGTCGGGCCAGATTCTGACGGCTGTTTCACCGCTGGCCGTGAGCCGAACCGGCCAATCGGCGCGGATGCCTCGGCCGCTACCGAAACCGGCGCGCTTTCCGGGCTGCAGCGCAACGACGCCCCATCGTTCGAGGCAACCAAGCCCGGCTGTGGCGCCAGCCTCGGCTGTGAGCGCGCGCGAAGCGAGCGTTCGAACCGAAACTGGTCCATCGGCCAAAAACTGCAGCACATTAAGCCAAATGACCAGCGAGAGGCGCGCGCCTACGGCTCTGCGTTTGCAGCATGCGGCGCTCGAATTCGCAATCGAGCTCCACACTATAGGCGACCAGAATTTGCGAGAGAAGGGCCGAAAGCGGCTTGTGCGGCGCCGACATCATCCGATAGCCAAGTCTATCGCGGGCCGGACCTGCGAATCGCGAGGAAATGGCTCAAGCGCAAAGTGATTTTGACCGGAGAACAGCATCAAGCAGTGGATTTTCGCGGCGTTCTGCGAGGTAACCCCGATCCGTTCCCGGAAGTGGCACTGCGGGGACGCAACCATGCTGAGGGATAGTCCGGTGGGTTCATCGAAACGATGAACGGAACGCAGCAGCTTCGCTTCTGCGCTCCTCAAAAAACCACATCGGATCGGTAGACCCGGATGCCTTGAAAATCCCCGCCCGAAGGGCGGAATACTCACTAACGGAGTGCGCCCTCTCTCCATTTCAGGCTGAACCAACACACCGTGGCATCAGGTGGGGCCGTCTCCCGAGCACCACATAATTGAAGGACGGTCACAGACCTCGGAGGAATGTCATTAGTTCCGGACTTTCCCGCGAATGCCTTCCGGCGCGCCGGTCGGCGATTTCGCATTTGCTGAGTGCGTTGAATCCGGCCAAATGTCGCTTTTCTGAGAGCTGAGACATCAAAGCAGTGCATCAGGGAGTTTGAGATCTCAAACTCCTGCGAATTTCCTGTTTCGCAACCTCACGAATGCCTCTGCGACCGCAGTGAAAACCCTCAGTTGAGAAGTTGAGAACAGAACATATCCCGCAGTCGATCCTGCGACGGTTCATGCCTAGCGAAACAACCGCCGAAGGAAGCTGACGTTCGGAGATTGAGAATCGCTCTTCTTCAACCGGTGCTGGCGGAGGAGACTCAAGAGGCACCCCTCACTAGGCGGTAAGGCAGTTATGCCTTACAATAGTACGTGTGAATCGAGGAGGCCCTCAATGACGACGCTCACGATTACTGCGAAAGGCCAGGTCACACTGAAGCAAGAGTTGCTCAAGCATCTTGGCGTCAGTCCCGGAGAGAAGATTGAAGCTGACAAGCTGCCTGATGGCCGGATCGTTGTGAAAGCTGCTGCTCCGGAGGCCAGGATTGCCGATTTCATCGGCTGCCTGTCACAAAAGGGAGGGCCCAAACTCACGATTGATGAGATGAGCGAGATCGCGACCCGGGGATGGGCAAGGTCAAAATGAAAATCACCGCAGACACAAACGTGCTGGTCAGAGCCGCTGTGCAAGACGATGCGCATCAAGCCCGGAACGCGGCGAAGATCTTGCAGCAGGCCGAGTTTGTTGCCGTGTCTGTTCCGGTCCTTTGTGAGTTTGTGTGGGTGCTGCATCGAGGCTATAAGAAATCGCTTCCGGATATCTCCGAAGCGATTCGTCGCCTGATGAAGAGCGCTAATGTCGTAATGAACCGGCCGGCGATAGAAGCGGGCCTATCCGTGCTCGATGCCGGCGGGGACTTTGCGGATGGTGTAATCGCTTATGAAGGGGAGTGGCTGGGCGCAGAAGAGTTTGTTTCCTTCGATTCGAAGGCTATCTCTATACTGCAATCGCAGGGCGGTCGAGTCCGCTTGCTGTCATAACTACGGGGAGCCCGTGAAATGGTGGATCGCTTTGCCCAGAGCAGAAACCACGACCGCGGGGTGAATGTCGGCAGTTCTGGGCTGCTATGCATCCGCAGGGGCTCCAACTCCAGCGCTGAAAACGCGGCCAGATAGGAAGGGCAGAAAACCGGGCGTCTCCTATGCCTCCGGAGATTCTGACCCTCCGGCTCGTTCTGAGGTTTCTTTCAACTTGCTTCGTGAGCTGTCCCAGCCAGGTGGGCGAATACGCTACAACGGAGCCTCTGATCCTGACAAAAGGCTGCTCGATGGATTGAGCGAGAAGTTGTGTTCTTCCCCGCCATTATCCCAATTCACCCAGAAATTCACCGATCACAATTTCTTTGAGCGCGGAATGCTATGGAACAGTTATGCGTACACGAGGCTGGACCGGTTTGTCCGGCCACAGGCGGCGATCGTCGTGAGAGTAAAGCCAAGCGCCGCTGCAAGTACATCTTCACCGACCAGATCGACAAGCTCATCCGAGAGACATCACAACCAGCGAGAAGCGAAAACGCGACCCGCCCTCCGGCTACTGGCCACGAAGGTCGGTATGCCGCATTGGGCGTTGAAGAAGTGTGCCCGTGAACTGGGCCTGGCGCGAACCAAAGAGCTGCCCTGGGGCGAAGCGGAGTTACGCATTCTGGCCCGGCATTGGTAGATGAACGACGACCGGTGCGGTGGGGATTTTGCGCCGACTGATGCAGTTTATCCGTTGCTTTCTTCCCGGAGTGTGCATTCACGTTCGTCTCGATGGAGGCTTTGCGCATCCCCAGTTGCTGGCCTTTCTGGATGCCGAGCCCGGAGTCGAGTATGTAGTGGCGATGGCTAAAGCGGTGTGTTCTTGGCGTGTCCGACGCCACGCTCAACTTTTCCTTTTCGATCTGGATCTTGGATCCGGCACGGTAGAGCGACACAGCCATAATGCGTCAGCACGTCGCGATAGAGGGGATTCAGAGCGGGATCGTAGATGTCGGGGACAAGTACGCCTTCCTTCAGATTATCCAGCACCACGATGCGGGTACTGCCGCCGAGTCGACGGAAGGCTTTCTCGTGCAGCTCAGCCCAGATGCGAGAGCTGGAGCGGAAGGAGAGCAAACGTACCGCCTTGCGGCTGCATCCGAGCGTCAGCACGAACAATCGCGTGCGTCGGTATTTGCCGGTCTGCGGATCGCGGACCATGGGCTCGGTGCCGTAATCGACTTGGGACTCTTCGCGGGGTGCGGTAATGATCACGGCTCGCGGCTGCGGGGGTTGGTTCCCGCGCAGTTTGCGCACGAAGCGTTTGACGGTCTGATAGCCGCCGTTGAACCCGCTCTCGGATACCAAGTCCTGCCAAATCCCGATGGCATTGCGACCCTGGCTCAGATCCAGTTCGATCGCCTCACGAAACGGTTCGCACAAACTGGTGGACGGAACGGGCTGGGGAGATTCATGTTCTAAGTCGCTCAACTCCACGCCAAACCCGGTGGTCACCGCATTCTCGTTGGCCGGTTTTGCGGTTCTTGCTTTTGCTTTTCCCTTCGTGGAAAGGTTTTCGGGGTTGGGGTTGGGGTTCACCGTGTTGGCCGGTTTTGCCGCGTCCGACCCGGTGGTCACCTCGGTCTCGTTGGCCGGTTTTGCCGGTGCTCGTCGTCCCCAGGCGCCCGGCGGACGCACTCCGATCCCGGCCGCTTTCAGATAAGCGCCGGCGGTCTCCCGACGTACCCCGGTCTCTTGCTCGATGCGCCGCAGTGGCCATCCGAGTCGTCCCAGGGCTATGACTTGTTGTTTTTTCGCTTCGCTCAAGACGTTGCTCATATCGACGAAGGCTACTGCCTTGCGTCGAAATCAACGTCCCCGAGTTTCATCTTCGTTGGCCGGTTTTGAGGTGACCCTCATTGGCCGCTTTTGGGTGATCCCTGAGGTGATCGTGGCTGGGTGTAAAGGTTGTGCAATTTTGAGCAATGTCGCATCTAACTACACCACCGTGGGGGGAATATGGAGCGATTGAGCAAAACTGTATTGGGCAGCTTCGAATTGTCTCTTATTCTGCGTACACTGTTGTTGGTTGAAATCTGGAATGTGCAAATTTGACCAGACATCCTCAGGGATGACGGAATATCCTCAAGGGGAGTCCTCTTCTTAGGGGATGATTTTAGTGGCACAGAGGCCGCTCTTGGCTAAGTTTCCAGACGGCCTCCCTTTAAGCTACCGCCGCCATGCTCCCGCCTTACATCTCCGCTGCTCGGTAGCTGGAAAGAATGCAGTGGCGGTAGCCCTGTTGCGTGTTGGGAGCAACTACCGAAACTGTAGCTCAAGTGCTCAAGTTGAGGCGGCATTAATTGCCGTCAGCATGGATACCAGTTTGACAGTCGCCGAGATATTCAACAGCGTACACCTTTCGCCCAGCAGCCCAGTACCGTGGGGCATTGACGTTCCCGAGTCCAGTGCTGGTATTTATGTGGTTGCTCGGGTCGGTGATCCCAAGGTCGGTTGCGACCCATGTGGTCTGCCGTTCATCGATCCCCTCCCTCCCAATCTTGTCTTCGACCTCGAATACGAACGATGGCGTTGGCTTCCCAACGAGCCCATCGTCTACATCGGGAAGACACATCAAGCGATAGGCAAACGTGTTGGAGAGTTCTATCGTCATAGATGCGGGGATAGGAGTCCTCATGCCGGCGGTGAGGTCGTGAAGCTGTTGCAGTGCGATCTGTGGGTCTATTGGTCTTCCGCAAATAGTCCATACGCTACCGAACGGACGATGATCCGCGCCTTCCGACAGGAAGCGGGTCAAATACCATTCGCGAATGACGATGAAAAGCGGATTGGGAAGCGGATTCGGCCATCCTCAGCGAATAGGAGCAAGTCATTGCGCCCAACAAAGAAAGCCAAAACAGTCACATTTGAAGTCAGCATTTGGTGGAATCCAGAAGACCAAGCAATCCATTTTGCGAGCAAAGAGGCGGGAAAATTCATCCTGACGGTCAAGCGTGACCCAACGAGTAAGCGCGGCCATCCAAAGCTGTTCCGTGAACTGGCTAAAGTCCTAAAAGCGGGGGGTGCGCCAGCGCCATAGTAATAAGCGCAGGTGTGCGGTCAGAAGTTTCTTCGAGATTTTGCTACCGCCTGTCGGAAGATGTCGCCACTGGTCGAGTTTATGACGAGGGCTCTCGGTCAGAAGTATTGACGGGAGGGGCATGCTGGATACCGCAATGTTGGGCTCGATTGCCAACCAGCACTACCTACGCTCTTTGTCGAGGATTTCCTTGGCTTCCCGCACCAATCTGCTTTCGCGAAGCTCACGATCATCCCTGTTTGCTGCGGCAATGCGATCCTTGAAAACCTTGATTTTCTTATGTACGTCTGCGAACGAGTTTGTGTTCGGTTGATCGTCCACGATGTTTCACCCTGACTCGGATTCTACTCTTGGTTCGCGGCCACTACGGGGAGTTCAAGGGTCTCGTTGACGACAACACAATTATCGAGGGCGCAGCGGCGGCTAGGGATGGCCTAAAAAACGTGATCTGCCGCCCAAGGTTCGCGCAAAGTCGCGCCGTCGCGCACTTATACGAATCAGGCTCGACCTGTTTTCCAGCCCCTAGCTAGAGGCTGTTGCAAAACCCCGATTCTTCAATTCCGCCTGGAAAGTCAGCAATTTCGTGGCGGAGGTTACTCGATGGCGTTAATCTGAGTTGCCCGCTTGACCGGTACCTCGCCAAGGCCTCATCGGTTTTCGGTGGCCCATGGGTCTCCGAGCCGGGTGGAGCAAGATGGTCCGCAGTCAGTGCACTGTCGAGGACCAAAGATGGCCAAGGTGCAGCGCGAGCCGAATCGAACTCTAGGCTGGTGACAAGCAAAACTGTGGGCGCCTCGGAGACGGGTGCTCTGCCTCGATCGAACCATGGTCCCGAGCCGACGACCTGCCACGGGTGGTGCAGACCAACTACCCCAGGAAAGCTGAGAAACAGACACACAAGTGCGCAGCAGACGAGGGTGAGAGAGAGCCATCGTTTCATCGCGAATCAGCCTCGCGGGCGCGCTGCAAATTGCGCTCCTTATTCAACTCGGCCAGTTCGCGCAAGCATTGCTGCATTTGTTGCCAAGCGGCCACCCCGGCTCGCGTGGCCTCCTCCGCTGCCTGGGGAACATAGTAGCCGGTGGTCTTGCCCTTCTCCCCGCGGTAGCTCACATTCAGATGCGGTCCATGCTTGGGTCCCTCTCCCTGACAATGGCAACCGGCGCGTCCGCAGGTGCGGTAGGTTTCCGACAGCGTTCCGAAGATGGCGATCGCGGCCAGACGTTGGATCTCCTCCAGCAGCTTCTGTCGTTGGGCAGCAGCATCAACCGATCTGGCCATGGCTCCTCCGACGCACTTGATAGCGAGCGATGGAAAACAGATTCTTGGTAATCACGCACCAGCCCACGTAGCGCTGAAACCCAGGCTCTCCTTTGTAGGTGGCTCGCCGCATCGAGAAGGGATGCTTCAAGGTGCTGATGGTGGCTTCACAGCCGGCCCGCCAACGTAGCGCTCGCCGGAACCAGCGCTGCTTCTGCTGCCGGGCTCGCTGGGTGGAGAGGCGTCCGCGCGCCGGCAGCGCCACCTTCTTCACGCCGAGGGCTTGCGCCTCCTGCTCGTTCTTGGCAGAAAAAAATCCCCGGTGGGCGGTGGCCATTTCCGGCGCTCGCCCGAAGCAGGCCTGGTGGTGTTGCAGGGCCGGCATCCAGGCCGTGCTATCCTCCGGATTGCCCACCAGAACTTGGTAACCGCTCACGATCCCGTTTTCTACCTCGTCGATGCGCACCAGCCTACCAAACTCGTTCGGCTTATGCGCTTTCCCTTTGCGAATGACTTCGGTGTGCGGTTCGAACAGACTCAGGACTTTGCCTTCTACGTGGCAGTTTCCTCCCCACACCCGTTGCTGGGTTTGTGTCATCACCTTCTCCACCAAAGGAAGAAAGTGCCGGAGCTGGCCGATCTGGGCTTCGACTCGCAGGGGTTTGCCCAGCACTTTCAGCCGCCCCTTCCCCCAGCGTTGCAGCACCTGGCTGGCCTGTCGCACCACGCCCCGGGTCAGCCCCAACAACTTCTGGTAACTGTCCCGCATGCGGTGCTGGTTGACCTCGGTCAGGGACTTGGCGGCGCGGCTGATTTCCAGCAGACGATGTTTTACCGCGCGCCCGTGATCGACCACGTCCAGGGCTCCCTTCCTACACTCGGCGGCAATGCGGTGCAGGCTGCGGCTGAGCACCCGGATGCCATCGCCCAAAAGCGAGCTGTCGGTGGGGTAGTGAACGTTGCTTTCCACAACCGTCGAGTCGGTGCGAAGCTTATCGCCCCGGGCCACGCCCTGCTCGCAAGCCAGACCGACCACCCGCTGATGAATGGTTTCGGTGACCGCCGGGCTCAGCAGGGCAAAGGTGCGGCTGAAGGTCGTGAAATGGGGTGTCGCCTCGGCATCGAAGTGAGTGAAGCGACGGTACACCAGGTTGCTGCGTAACTCCCGTTCCAGGTCGCGGAAGCTCCAGCCCTTCAGGTGCTTCATGACGCAGCAACGCAGCAGACGATCGGGGGCTATTCCGTCCCGTCCAGTACGCGTCGAAAGAGGGTAACGGGTGGCCAGACATTGGCGGACCAAGTCGACCAAGGCGGGATCCTCCAAGAGCTGATCGACGGGATCGAGCAAGTCATCCTTGAGCAGGGCGGCTTGCTGGGCCAAGGGGGAGTAGAAGAGCCAGGCTTGATGGGAAGTGGAGCGAATCATAACGTACTCGAGTATATCGAGTAAGACATGATTTTGTCAAGAAGAAACAGTGGAAGCCTGCATTTTCTTGAAGGAAATCTGGGAGTAACTATGAGCAAAGTTACAGATCTGCCACAGTGCTGCGTCAGCAACCTGCGTCAATCAAGGGGTTGAGCCCTGCGTTTTGCAACAGCCTTTAGCTAGCTCTTCTTCGAAGTCACCGCATAAAACGCGACGGCATCCTGCTCAACATTCTTACTTCCGCACTTCGGGCAACGGATGTCGCTTTTGTCGTGTTCCCCGAGGGTGAGAATTAACTCAAATGGTTTCTGACAGTCCTTACAAACGTAATCGTAAACGGGCATGATCGCCTCCCGCAGAAATTTGAGCAACAGGTACCTTTACGCTACAGCCGCCGCCCTGCTGCACACCAAAATAGGTACGTACCCGAACTTCGGACCAGTAACATCGCACCAGCTAGGTTGCTTTATGACATCGCTGGTCTTCCTTCGCTCCCGGAAATGCGACAAGTCACTTTGCTGGGTCGTGCCAGCTTCTTGTTGCGAGCACTGTGTGCTCTCGATGTTCGGGCGCGGGCTCTTCGGAATACGGGTAGGCACAGTAGCACTCACGAACCTTAACATCAGTCGCGTTGGGGGACTTGATGAGCCGCGCAAAGACCTTAAGCCGAGTCATAAACCGATACGCATGCACACGAATCAACCCCCCGGTCAATTCGAGCGAGCCTTCATCGGGCTTGGCGGCTGAGACATCCATAGTCGTATGTCGCATGGTAGACCTCATGCACTGGTGACGACGCGACGCAAGGTTGAAAAATAGGAGGCCGACTCTGGAGCGGTGCTCGATGCACAGACTTGCGTCCCCACATCTGCATTCATGTTCTCACTAATGTTATCGGTTGTCAGTGACCATTGTCACGGTCACCGAAGCAATCCGCCGCGTTATCAGATTTCGGAGAGAAGGCGAAAACGACTGCACAAACATCAATTATTGCGTTCAGCGATGATGAGGTGTGCGGCCAGACATTCTTGCCCAATGTTGTCGCTGCCCGTAGACACGATAGCCTCGCAAAACACCACCGTGGGACGGGCGAGACAAGAATGACTGGGGGGCTGCCACTCTCAAAGACTCCTCATAGGTCGGCGGTAAGGTTTTGCAGAAACATGCCCAGCGGAATGTTGGCTAGTATCCACCACCATGAAGCTGGAATCCCGCAGGTCTGCTTCGCAAGCGCGAAGAGAGCAGCGAGAATGAAAACCCAGCTAACATCGAAGCGGCTTTCGTCGCAGCGGTTCTTCCATCTCGGCATCAGTCACCTCTAAATGCAGAAAACCGGTACTTTTTCTCCACGCGGCTACAAGCCAGAGCGTTACCAGCAGCCAAAGGTCAGTTTGAGTTCGACGAAACGCAACAGAGATTGCTCGGAGGAAGGCTTGATCCCAATCCCTGTGCCTAGGAAACTCAGCAGACCCGTACCAAACGTTAACGCAATTGAGAGTCCATGTCCGTGACGGAAATCACGGGGCAAGGGGTCAATTGGCCGTGCTGGTTTGACGGGGAGTTGCAGTCACACGGGTCGTTGCCGAACAATTGAGCAATGCTGACAGACGTTCCCCCACGAAATGCGAACCGTGATGGGTTTCTGAATTCCGCAGGATTCCTCGCCGCCCAAAAGAGGGAAGCTGTGACGTGCGTCACCAACTTTTTGAACAGCGGTGCAGATTACTGTGCAAAAGGTGGGGATATCCACCTTACGGCTGCGACTATCGTAGGAAGTTTTAATGGCAACTCACTGATCGCCAGAGGCTGGTGAACTTTTGGTCTGGCCAGCAAGCCTTAAGGGGCGACATAACGGGAACCGCACTATGTGCTTTGTCGGACTGACGGCTGATAGGTTGTCGTGGCAAACTGTCGTGCATGAAGCCCAATGTTGTATCCGTCGATCTCGTTGAATGTGGCGTTATCGTTAACTTCGGCGACGGGTTAGCCGCTTTCTTTCCCACCGAATTCCTTTACGATCATCGGGTTGCAACGTCATCAGGCTCTTGCCTGACGAAGAAGTCGAGGAAAATGAATAACCGCTAGCTAAGCTAGTGCGGTCACACTGTGAGCGTGAGAGCAAGCACACGGTTGACGGATGAGTTGGAGTTATGAGGCGGGCTGATTGTGTTTTGCGGCCCAGGCTTTGGGTGTGAGTTCTGCTACCCGTTGGATGGGGAGGTTGTTGAGACCTGGCAGCACTGCGGAGAGGTATTGGCGCACCGGAATCTTCATGCGACGGCAACTCTCTATTACCGAGAAGATCGCCGCAACCTTCGGTCCGGCCTGGGCGCTACCGATGTGTATCCAGTTCTTTCTGCCAATCGCGATGGGGCGCATAGAGTTCTCCGCGAGGTTGTTGGATAACTCCAACTCTGGGTATTCGAGGAATCGCGTGAGCTTGCTCCATAGTGCCAGCGTGTAGCTGGCGGCCTTGCCCGTAGCGCTCTGTGGCAAGGCGTTTTTCTGTGCTGCCAGGGTCTGCGCACGGATTTCGTCCAGCAGCGCAGGCGCCTTCTCCAGTCGCGACCCATGACGCGCGGCGTGGTCCATGTTCCTCGCGCGCGCTTCGGCGTCAATGGCAAACAGATCATTCATCAACATCACGATGCGCGTTGCCGCCTGATCCTTCGGGTTCAGCTTAACTGCACTTGACTCAGAATGCGAGCCGGTAGAGGCGCGGAGTCCAATGCACCGGCGTTCTGGCTGTGAATCTGAGGGACCTGGAACAACAGAATAACTGTTGCTGCGCTCAGCAATGCAGCAGAATGAAACAGGCGCTCAAGTACAGGTGTCCAATCAGTCTTTCGTTCGCCCAGAGTACGCATGGAAATTCCTTCCCCAAGCCAAAACAGGAGTCTGCAGCACTGGGCTTCTCATCGGAAAATTCTAATGAAGCATGAGTTTCGGGTCACCCGACCCGCGTACTGGACACTTCGGGCGGCTCGGCACCCCTGCGGCTCACAAGCCGGTCAGCCACAATTTTTCGTTTGCCAAGCTGATCGAGCTTTGCCGCTTTGCAGACCCGGAGGTTGTGCCTACCGAAGATTCCGTCCGCGCTGAAAACAAGGCCACAACCCGTTTCACGTACGCGAACGTCCCACTTTGGTTGACGATTCATGATGAATCTGTGACGCGAAGCAGGTAAACGCGATGATCGAATACGCGACAGTGAAGTACGGCAACGACCACCGCGCTACGGGTGAGACAGTCCTGGCACGAAGATTAGAAAACTTTCTTAGCGCGCGTGCCATAAGCGCCAGTAATGCTCCTCCGGCGAGCATCTGCGCCCCGCAAGATCATGACTGCAAACGTTGGATGCGGTGAGCCTGCGTCAAGCGGCGCTCCGCCCCGAGCTGGCATTGTCAGCGGCCAACCGGGAGCGCGTACTTATCTGGCTGTCTGTCGAAGGTCTGTTTGCAGCCGGCGCAACAAAAGTAAAATGACGAGCCCTGAAATTCAGACTTGTGCTTAGCTTTGCTGATGTCCACGGTCATTCCGCAGATCGGGTCGCGAGCTTCTTGTTTTAGCACGGGGAGTACGGCTCTGCTTATCGGCGGGGCTGCGCTTGATTTTCTCGCCTGAATGATTTCGGCGAGGATGCTGACCGCGATTTCCTCGGGCGAGGATGCGTGGATGTCGAGGCCTGCGGGTGCCCGGACTTTGGACAGTTTGTCGGCTGGAATACCTCCCTCCTTCAAAGTCTCGAGCGTCTTGCTGGACTTCGTCTTGCTGGCGACAAATGCGACATACCTCGATTCAGTCTGCAGCGCCGCTTCCAACGCTTCTTCGTCGGACTCGCCCTGGGTGGACACGACGATGAACGTCTGTGGCGTGATCTTCAGCAGGGTGAGATCGAAATTCGCCTGCACTGAGTCAGCGTTCGGGAATGCCTCGCGGTCGGCGTCAGGAGCGGCAACCGAGACTGCGTAGCCAATGGTCTTGGCGAGTTTGCACAGCGTCTGAGCGACGGGAGAGCGGCCCAGGATCAGCACGTGTGGCTTGGGGAGGACGGGCTCGATGTAGATGTCCAACGTGCCGCCACTGTGGCAAGTCATGGTGTAGTCCACAATTCCTTCCTCGGGCGAAGACGATGGGCTGATGCGAACCAGCCGCGGCTGGCCGTCGGCCAGCGCCTTGAGCGCTTCTTTCACGATGACGGGTTGGGCGCAGCCGCCGCCAATCCAGCCCCAGAGTTTGCCGTCGGGCCGAATGATGGCCTTGTTGCCCGGCTTCCCCGAGATAGGCGCCTCATAACGGACCACCAGCGCAATGGCAAATGGTTCGCCCTTGGCGAGCAGCTCGTCTGCCTTGCTCAGGAATTGGTCGAACATTTCAGTTTGCCTCAGTACACCTTACAGATATCGTTCGAGCGCCAGCAGGCTCTCTAAATTGTGCGCCGGTGCGAAGACGTCAACGTGAGGGAGCGCTGCGCTCATGCCACGCGTGATGGGTTGATACTCCTTGAGCCCGAGCAGTGGATTGAGCCACAGAAGCTTTTGCACCCGGTTACGCGTGTGGCGAAGTTCGGCGGCCAGCATTTCCGGCGCACCCGTGTCCCAGCCGTCACTCAGAATGATAAAGGAGGTGTCGCGCGTGAGGATTTTGCGACCGTTCTGGCGATTGAATTCCCGCAGCGATTCGCCGATCCTCGTTCCGCCCGACCATTCGGCGGCGCGTTGCGAAAGTGCGTTCAGTGCGTCAGAGAGCTTGTGAGCACGAAGCAAGCCGCTCACTTCCACCACGCTCGTGCTGAAGAGGAAGGTGTCGACGCGTTTGAAATGCTTTTGCAGCGCGTAGGCGAAGCGCACAAGAAACAGGCTGTAGAGATTCATGGATCCGCTGATGTCCAGGAAGATCACCAGTCTCTTTTTCTGCTTCTTTCTGCCTTTGAAAGCCAATGTAAAGGGATCGCCGCCGCGTGAGATGTTACGGCGAATCGAGCGGCGCAAATCGACGCGATCGGCTTGAGCTTCTATCTTCATCCTTCGAGAGAGCCTCACGCTCATCTGACGCAGAAGACGAAGTGAGAGCTTTTCGAGCGCAGCCAGGTCGTTCTGCGACGCTTCGGAGAAATCCACGCGCTTTAGCCTCTGTTGGGAACTGGCGCCGGAGACCAGCTTACCTTCATTGTCTCGCGACGCCGCATCGCTGCTCTCCGCGCTGATGAGCAGGCGTGAATCGGCGGATGGCTTCTTTGTAACGCGGCTCCGAGTGTACTGTTCTCTCCGCGAGTCGGATCGATTTCGCTCTGAGCTCCAGAAGGCGTCGAAGAGTTGATCGAACTTCTCCCACTCTTCATGCGAGGAGCAGAGGACCGCCCGCAGCGCGAATGAAAAGCGCTGCCAGTCAGTGACGCCGACGACATTGGCCGCTTCCAGCGCGGTCAGAGTTTGGTGCATGCCGACTGGCAGACCGTGAGAGCGGGCGAAGCGGCAGAAGGCCACGATGGAAGCAGACAGACGGTCCGGGTTGTCGCGTGTTGGGGTCACGAATCGGCCCGGCGATGACATCGATCTACCCTTGCGGACTAAAGTCCGCGCGGCGGAAAAGTAATCGAGTTGGACGCTGGCCTAAAGGCCAGCTCTACCCACATTTCACGACGAAAGCATGTTTTCAATCCCTGCCGCTTCGAGGGTCGCGCGATCTTCCATCGACTTCACCAGGCAGCCTAGAGTTTGTGCCACGGTTTCAACATCCAACCGGTCTGTACCAAGCGCGATGGCTGCCTGGGCGCAGTCCAATGTTTCGGCGACGCCTGGAGGTTTCGTAAGTTCCAATCGCCTAACCCTCTGAACGAGCTGGACAACTTGCACAGCCAGCTTCTCTTCGACTCCCGGGAGCCGGGCGCGGACGATCTTCATTTCCTTCTCGAAGCTGGGATAGTCGATCCAGTGATAGAGACATCGCCGCTTCAGGGCGTCACTCAGCTCTCGACTGCGATTGGAGGTGAGGATCACGAACGGAATGTGTTTCGCCTTGATTGTGCCGAGTTCAGGAACGGTAATCTGGAAGTCGGAGAGCAACTCCAACAGAAACGCCTCGAATGCTTCGTCGGCGCGATCGATCTCGTCAATCAAGAGCACAGGCGCCGCATGTTCTTCCATGATAGACAGCAGCAATGGTCGCTCAAGAAGAAACTCTTTGCTGAAGATGTGCTTTTCTTTCTCTTCGACGGTTTGGTCGGATTTCTCCTGCAGCTTGATGGCAAGCAGTTGCTTCTGGTAGTTCCATTCGTAGACGGCAGAGCTGATGTCGAGCCCCTCGTAGCATTGCAGCCGTATGAGACGTGTTGCCAGCGAGGAGGCCAGCACCTTGGCAACTTCTGTTTTGCCCAGGCCCGCATGTCCTTCGATGAGAAGCGGCTTGCATAATCGCGTGCTCAGGAAGATGGATGTGGCGAGCGCGGCGTCGGTGATATATCCCAGGCGTTCGAACTCCCCGATGAGCGCATCGACGTCCTTCATCTCTTTTGCGCTGGGAGCGTTGGGCGACGGCGACTTCATGTTTTTCGGCCTGAGAACAGGTTCTTCAGCCCTTGCAGCAAATTACCAAAAATGCGTTTGAACGCGAGCCATGCAATCGATCCGCCCTCGATCGGCGCAGCCGCCTGGACTGGAGGACCCGAAGTTGTAGCAGCAGCCGCTGCGGCAGTCGCGGCTGCAGGCTGATCAGCCGATTGTTGTAGCAGTGCCTGGAAGTTCTGACTGAACTTTTCAAACATGATGTTGGAAACTTCGGTGATGACGCGCGATCCCATTTGCGCGAGGATGCCGACCACGTTGACTTCGGAAGTGCTGGTGACCTGGGTACCGCCGCCAGCAAGTGTCGCGAGCTTGCCCGTCATGGTCATGGACGCGCTGCCGCGCCCCCGCACGTCCTGTCCTTTGCCTTGAATCTCGATTTCGTGATTTTGCGGGTCGAGACGAAGGATTTGCACTTCGCCTTTGTAATCCGTCACGCTAGGGCCAACCTTTACGCTGATGGCGCCCTTGTAGGTCTTGTCGTCAATCTTCTCGGTGATCTGCGCGCCAGGCACACAGCTGGCGACCTTTGTCGGATCGCTTAGGAAGCTCCATACCTTCTCGATGGGCTCGTTCACCTGAAAGGTCTTTTCGATCCGCAGGGCCACGCTAGCTTATGACCCCTTTCTCCTTGAGGATGTTCCACACTTTCCATGGTGTAATGGGCATGTCAATGTGCCGCACGCCAAGATGCGACAGCGCGTCGACGACAGCATTAACGAACGCGGCAGGAGAGCCGACGTTGGGCGACTCGCCGACACCCTTGGCCCCGAAAGGATGATGAGGAGAGGGTGTGCAAGTCTTGTCGGTCTCCCAGTGGGGCGTTTCGACGGCGGTCGGTATCAAATAGTCCATGAAGCTGCCGCCCTGCACGTTGCCGCTTTCGTCGTAGCCGATTTCTTGCATGAACGCGATCGCCAGCCCTTCGGTCAAACCGCCGTGAATCTGGCCGTCAACGATCATGGGGTTGATGACATTGCCGCAGTCATCCACGGCGACAAAGCGGCGCACTTTCACTTCGCCTGTCCCTTTATCGATGTCGACGACGCAAATGTAGGTGCCAAACGGGAACGTCAGATTCGGCGGATCATAGTAGTCGACCGCCTCAAGCCCGGCTTCCAACCCTTCAGGAATGTTGGTGTAAGCTGCGAAAGCGATGTCCTGAATGCTCTTTGACTTGCTGGGCGCGCCCTTTACGAAGAACTTTCCGGGCTCCCATTCGAGATCTTCCTCGCTACATTCAAGCAAATGCGCGGCAATCTTCTTCGCTTTGTCGCGAATCTTGCGCGCAGCCACGGCTGTCGCCGCTCCCGATACGGGCGTGCTGCGACTAGCGTACGTTCCCAACCCATAGGGGGCCGTGTCAGTATCGCCTTCTTCGACGGTGACATCAGCTGCGGGGATTCCAAGCTCCTGCGCAACGATCTGCGCGTAAGTCGTCTCGTGGCCCTGTCCCTGACTCTTGGTTCCCATGCGGCACATGGCTTTGCCGGTGGGATGAATACGAATCTCGGCACTGTCGAACATCTTGATTCCGGCGATGTCGAAGGTGTGACCTGGGCCGGCACCAACGATTTCGACGAAGCTGGAAACGCCGATGCCCATCAGTTCACCCTTCTTACGCTTCTCTTCCTGTTCTTTGCGGAGGTCTTGATAGCCGATCTTCTCCAGCGCGAGGTTCATCGCGCCTTCGTAGTTGCCGCTGTCGTAGCTCCAGCCGAGAGCTGACTTGTAGGGAAATTTGTCTGGTTGGATGAAGTTCTTGCGCCGCAGTTCGACGGGGTCGGTCTTCAGCTCCAGAGCCAGCACATCGACTGCGCGCTCGATCAGGTAGGCGGCTTCGGTAACGCGGAACGAGCAGCGATATGCGATGCCACCCGGGGCCTTGTTGGTGTAGACGCCATCGACCTCGCAGAAAGCTGCCGGATAGTCGTACGCTCCGGTGCAAATGCTAAACAGACCAGCGGGAAACTTCGTTGGCTGAGCAGCGGCATTGAACGCGCCATGGTCGGCAAGGGTCTTCACTCGCATGGCCTGGATCTTGCCGTCTTTGTCGGCGGCCAGTTCCGCGGTCATGTGGTAGTCGCGCGCAAAGCCGGTGGACTGCAGATTTTCCGAACGCGTCTCGATCCACTTCACCGGCCGACCGAGCGTCAGCGATCCCACTACCGCACAGACGTAGCCCGGATAGATCGGGACCTTGTTACCGAATCCGCCGCCGATATCAGGCGAAATCACGCGAATGTTGTTCTCGGGAATTCCGCCAACTATGGCGAACAGCGTGCGGTGCGCATGCGGCGCCTGCGACGTCATGTAGATAGTGAGCCTGCCAGTGGCGCGATTGAAATCGGCAACGCAGCCGCAAGTCTCCAGCGGCGCCGGATGGCAACGCTGAAACACGGCATGCAACTTGGCTTTGACCGCCGCATCCTGAAAGGCCTTGTCGGTGGCGGCCTTGTCGCCCACTTCCCAATGGAAAATGTGATTGCTTTTCTCTTCGCGGTCTTCGCGGAGAATCGGAGAACTGGGATCCGTCGCCTTGTGCGGATCGACCAGCACGGGCAGTTCTTCGTATTCCACCTCGACTAGCTCAGCAGCATCGGCGGCGGTGTAGCGATCTTCGGCGATGACGAATGCCACCTCTTGCGACTGAAACAAGACCTTTCCGGTCGCCAGCACCATTTGTTTGTCGAAGAAGAGAGTGGGCATCCACGCGAGGTTCGCCTTGGCCAGGTCTTCGCCAGTGATGACCGCCAAAACTCCCGGAAGCGCTTTGGCTTTTTCCGTGTTGATGCTCTTCAGACGGGCATGGGCGTAGGGGCTGCGAACCAATTGCCCGTAGACCATGTCGGGCAGATGGACGTCATCCACGTAATTGCCCTTGCCCTGAATGAATCGCAGGTCTTCCTTGCGCTTGATGGAGTGGCCCATGCCACCGACTTCGGGAGTTGTCTGAAACATTACTTTGCCCCTCCTTGCGCCATCTTGTCCGCGGCGTACTGCACGGCTTTTACAATGTTCTGATATCCGGTGCAACGGCAGAGATTGCCGGAGATTCCCCAGCGAATGTCGTCTTCGGTGGGCTTGGCATTCTCTTGCAGCAACGCATAGGAGGACATCAACATGCCGGGCGTGCAGAATCCGCATTGCAGGCCGTGCTCTTCCTTGAAGCCTTCCTGCAAAGGATGGAGGTTGCCGCCCTTTATCAGCCCTTCGACAGTGAAGAGCTCGCAACCATCGGCCTGCGGTGCGAACATGGTGCACGACTTGACCGTTTTGCCATCGAGCAGTACGGTGCAAGCACCGCAGTGGCTGGTGTCGCAACCGACGTGAGTGCCGGTGAGTCCCAGCACCTCGCGAATAAAGTGGACCAGGAGCAGGCGGGGCTCGACTTCGGCCTCGCGCTCGCGGCCATTCACTTTGACCTGGACTACGTGCTTTTTCGCCATCTAGCCGTCCTCCGAAGATTATTTGCCCGCGCGCTCAACCGCGCGCGTCAAAGCACGAAATGCTAATTCCTTCACCAGGCCCGTCTTGTATTCCGCGGGGCCGCGCAAGTCCGCGCTAGGTTGCGCCGCGTCGGCGGCCAATTGAGCAGCCTGCCGCAGTGTGGCTTCGTCCGGCTTCTTGCCGCGCAGAAAGTCTTCTGCCTTCGTCGCCTTGATCGGAGTCGGACCTACGTTAGTCAGACCAATGCCGGCCTGCTGGCAAGAACCGCTCGCGTCCAACGTGACCTGTGCAGCCACCGCCGCGGTGGCGAAGTCTCCAACCTTTCGCTCCAACTTGAGATACGAGCCACCGCTGTGCGCCGGCGGCACGGGGATTTGAATTTCCGTCACAATCTCGTTGGGCTGAAGTGCGGTGGTGAACAGCGAGACGAAGAAGTCGCCGATCGCTATGACGCGTGCGCCGGAAGGCCCGGTAGCAACCACCTTCGCACCGAGCGCCAACATGGTGGCAGGGTGATCGTTGGCCGGGTCCCCGTGTGCCAAGTTGCCAGCAACCGTTGCCATGTTCCGCACCTGCGGATCGGCGATTACGCGAGTTGTGTCGAGAATGACCGGGTACTTGGAGCGAATGAGCGGCGAGCTCTCCAACTCCGCTTCGCGTGTTAGGCCCCCGATTTTGAGGTGTCCGTCTTCTTCCTTTACGTAGGACAATCCGGCGATGCGATTGATGTCGATGAGGTAGGCGGGGCGCGCCAACCTGAGTTTCATCATCGGAATGAGGCTTTGACCGCCGCTTAGGATCTTGGCGTCATCACCATACTGCTGCAGTAGAGCAATTGCTTCGGGAATGGTTGTGGGCCGGAGGTAATCGAAGGTTGGCGGGATCATTCTTCACTCCCTCGTCTGGTCTTGTGACTGCGGGTCCGACGACAAATACGGAGAAACTGTCACCCCAGAGACGCCATCAGCGACGATACGTTATCACACACCCTCCGAGGACTGGAAGTCCGCGCCGAGCTGAGAACGACTGAGGAAGCAAGATGGGGCTAGGTATCAGGGTTTCCCCGATGCCTGCTTCGCCAATCGTCAATCGCCCTGCGGATCGCCTCAGGGGCAAGATTGCTGCAGCGCATTTTGTACTCGGGAATGCCGCCCAACGCGTCGGCGACCTCCTGTTCGCTGATGCTGGCCGCCTCCCCGACAGATTTGCCCAGCACCATTTCCGTCGCCATCGACGAGCAGGCGATCGCCACTGCACATCCCATGCACTTAAACTTGGCCTCCTCGACGATGTCGTTCTCGATGCGTAAAGTGATCAGAACGGTGTCGCTATCGAGCGGGCTTCTGACGATCGCCTGGCCGGAGGGATCGGCTACGGTCCCGACGTTTCGGGGATTGGCGTAGTGGTCGCGGACTTGTTTGCTGTACAACGTTGGCTCCCGCTTGTTGAATGCTCTGGTGACGGGAGAATATGATACGTCATCATCGATGTTCTCCGACCTGTATAAGAAAGCCGCCGAGCTCGCCGCACGAGGTAAGCCATTTGCGATTGCTACCGTGGTGCGGGTCGAAGGTTCTTCGTCGGCGCGACGAGGCTCTAAGGCCATTGTTGATTCCGAGGGCAAGCTCATACTCGGATGGGTGGGCGGCGGATGTGCGGAAAGCGCCGTGAAGAGCGAGGCTCTAAAGTCCATCGACACCGAAAGGCCACAACTAATCACGTTGGACATGCGGGATGAAGAACTCGGAGTTGGGATGCCATGCGGTGGGAAAATGGAAGTGTTTATCGAACCCGTTCTACCTGAACCCGAACTGCTGATCGTGGGCCATGGGCGCATAGCAGAGACACTGTCCATCCTCGGGCATTTGATGGGGTTTGCAATCACCGTGAACGATCCCGCGGCCGACCAACACGCATTCCCGCATGCGTCCCGTATCGTGACTGAAGACTTCGATCTCACCGAAACCCCAATCGGCCCCAAGAGTTTTGTCGTGATCGCCACGCAACATAAGCGCGATCACTTGTGGTTACAGAAGGCCGTGGAGGGTAACGCAGCTTACGTTGCACTGATCGCCAGCCGGCATCGCGCTAAGCTAGTGTTCGACTATCTCGCTGCCTCGGGGATACCGGCGGAAAAAATAGCTACAGTCCAATCACCGGCTGGGCTTAACCTCGGAGCTGCCACGCCGGAGGAGATTGCGTTGAGCATCGTGAGTCAGATGGTGGCGTTGCGGCGCGGAAGCGTTATGCCGCTCGGCTTGAGGGAGGCTGAGCTGGAGAATCAAGCCGACCACACCGACAAAATCATCCAGGTGTGCGAAACCGGCCGAGTTGAATAAGGCGGTAGATACACTTGCCGGCGATGGTCTTACGGCGTCGTTCGCCGCTCCTGCTTTTCCGAAACAATCTGGGCCATGATGCTGAGCGCGATTTCCTGCGGCGACTCCGCGCTGATGTCGAGGCCTGCGGGAGCATGCACGGTCCTCAATCTCTCCGGCGGCCGACCGTTGGCTTCCAGATTACGAAGAACTTCTTGTGCTCTCTTCTTGTTCGCAACCAGGCCTAGGTAGGTGACATTTGCCTGCAAACCTTGTTCGACGGCCTCTTCGTCGAATCTGCCCCGGCTCGCAACTACCACGTATCGAGTGCTGCTTGGCGGAAGATGCGAAAAGTCCAGCGCGTTGAGTACGAGGTCAATGTCAGGCAGGTCAGCGATGTCCAACAATGGGTCGACTACGGTCACACGAAAACCCAAGAGTTTGCCGAGTTTTGCGAGCGCCAAGATAACCGGCTCCGCGCCGACCAGGACGAGGTCATCTTTCGCGGCTGAGTGGCTGGCTGATTCGGTAATCTCTCTACTGGACAGGTCCGCAGCTTCGATGACGGTCGTCGCGCTTTCTTTACCAGCGGCGAAACGTTGCAGTCGCTCAAAATCGCTCTTGTTGTCGATATCGAGAAGAATTCCCACGTCATCTACTGGAACCTTGACGATGCCTTCTGTGTGATGGCCGAAAATGGCACGGCAGCCTATGTCGCCGGTTACGGCCGTGACTTCCGCAAAGACCGAACGGTCCAGCAGCACGGGGTTGCCGCGAAAGCCGCGATAGATTGGAATCGCGATCTGCGCGTTTGATTCGATGTACCGATCTATGAGCTGATTCAGCGTCGCCGGTCGTACGAATGGCTGATCCGCCAACACGATCAGCGCCGCATCGATACCGGGACTCAAAGTCGCAATTCCGGTCCGTAACGAACTTCCCATTCCTTCGGAAAACTGCTCATTGATCACTACTGTGACTCCCTCAACCTCGATCTGCCGAGCAATGACGTCCGCGGCGAAGCCCAGTACGAGTACAATTTGCTCCACGCACGACGTGCGGACGTTTTCCAGTGTCTGTCCGAGCACGGTCCGCCCACCTAGGCACAGTAGTTGCTTGGGCTCGCCCATCCTGCTGGACGTCCCCCCTGCCAAAACTACAGCACCTATTCGATCACGACGCCACATTTTGGTACTGAACGCTCCCCTGAAAAAGCAACAAGGCTGCACAATTGCAGCTAGATCTCTTCGGTGAGTTCCGCAACCTAACTGCAGTCTGGGTTGATCGGGAAACACCTGCGTGACACGAACGGCTGGCCCTGCTTATGGATCAGCGTTCCCGGTTGGCTACGATCCGTGCGCGCCGCCCTACCCGTACGCTAGCAGAACTTCAGTTCTTCGACGCCGAATTTCCGTGCGAACTCCAACCGTCGGCGCTGGAGCCGAAGACACTGTGCCAAGTATTACTGAGGAGTCAGTCTCGTACTAGCGCAGGACCTAAATCAGCCCAGCGGAGAGCGCAAGTTCCAACGTTCGGTGTAGATCGAACGCACTCAGACAATCGCCAAATGCTTCTCGTCGACGAGTGACACTCTGTTGCGCTGGCCGCCAAACCGTCCGCAATCAAGTTTTGCCAGCGCAAAGCGTGGGAACAATCCGGGGACAACTGCTGTTCCTGACCGCTCTAAGTGCCCTGGATTCATTACTCGGTATTCCCGAGCATGCCTCGTAAGTCATTGATTTTATTGGAGTGGTTAGCGTTGTGAAGATGGCACTCTACCACCGAGTTAAGCACCCACAAATGCGGGAACTCAGATTGTAACAAAACTCTTTTGGCCGATTGATGGCTACTCGCGCGCTCTGCCCATCGCACTGCCGCGGTATCTCACTTCACGTCTTTCATCGGAGTCAGTGTCGAATAGCTGTGGTTCTCGGCGTCCACTGCTCGCGCAATCACTGCGCCAAACGCCTCGCGCAACTCAGGATATTTTGCCAGTAGCGCCTTGCTTACAGCTAGGTTGTCCTGCGTCGCCAGCATCGGGTTGCCCGCATCCGGAGTCGTGTACTGCACCCGCACATCGAGGTCGCCGGGCACGGGGACTGCCGCAATGTCGGTGATCAGGAACTTCTTCCCGCCCGCCGCCAGTTCCAGCGGCGCACCTGCGTTAGGAAGGTCGGTAGGCCTTGCCGCCTGGATTTCGTCCGACAGCTTGTCCAATTGCGGTGTCCCCATGAAATCCACAGGGGCGATCAAGTCCCACGCTGTCAGATAATAGAACCAGGCGTTGTAATGTTGTCCCTTTTGCTTGTACTCGCGTGCCTTGCTCAGAAACCACTGTCCATCGTGGGCGCCGACGGAATTCAGCCGCGCATAGTATCCGGCCAGCTTCCACGAATTCTTTCCCGCATCCTCCAGAATCATGGTCAGCGTGATCGGGTGTTCGCCTAGGATCTTCGCGATCGTCACCGCGTAATGGCCCGGCGGGAGATTCGGAATCGAGAAGACTATGCGGTCGGCCGAGTTATAAATACCACAATAAAAATCGGCACGCGCCATCGCCGTCCTTAGCTTCGCTTGCATCCAGAACGAAGATCCTTGTATCGGAAGGCTGTCCCTCGGCGAAGTATGGTTGGTTGGCCACGACTGCCCGCTCGATGCCCGCGAAATTCGCGGCAATTTCTGGCATGGCGTTCGCCCGCAGACCGGCCACGTCGCCCTGGGCCGACATCTTGAAGTACTGTTGCGCCGCGGCATCGACTGCCTTGGCCGTAGGCGCGTCGATTTCCGAGCCCGTGTAGCAGGTTTGCGCTTGCACGGCGCACACCGTTACCAGCAGGAGCAATCCGAGTCCGGCGGCAAATCGTTCGCAACCTCTAAGATGGGAGAACATTGACTTTCGTTCGCAATCGGCACAAACCGCCGCAGAATCTCTCGCGGAGCAGCAACCCTTCCTTGCCCGCAAGGGTTAGAATAGGCATTCCCGGAGAGACGCGAGTGCCGGGCTCGTTCCACAACTCTATGTTACGCCCCTGCGGAAGACTCGGACTGGCGTTGTTGCTGCTGGCCGGCTTGCTGGTTCCGGCGCAGAATATGCTTGCGCAGACCGCCTCAGCTCCTTTGCAACCCTCCCAGGCCGCCTCACCCAAAACCGCGACAGCCCCTGCGGCTGCGACGCACAAGACGAAAGCCCACGGACGGAAAACCACTCCTGAGCCTGAAGTCCCGCAAACTCCTCCGCCTCCGCCCACGTTGGAGCAGCAAACACCGGTGCCGCCTCAAGTGTCGTACCAGAACGGCCAACTCACGATCGATTCGGAGAATGCCACCCTGTCGCAGGTGCTGCGTTCAGTCCAGAACAAGACCGGAGCGTCGATCGACATGCCGTCTGGTGCGGGAAGTGAACGCGTCGTTGCCCGGCTCGGTCCTGGAACGCCCAAGGACGTGCTTGCTTCTCTTCTGAATGGTTCGAAGTTCAACTACGTGATTTTGGGCGCCCCAAACCAGCCCGGAGGCGTGCAAAAAGTTATTCTGCTCTCGAAGAGTGCCGCCACTGGTGACAATTCCACTTCGGTTGCGGCACAAAACAATGTTCACGGACCGGTGGCGTCGCAGGCCATCGAGCCACCTGAGGACGAGTACCCTCCGCCTGATCAGGAATCGGAAAACCAGCTTCAGCCGGGCCAGCCGGTACTGCCTGGCGGGGAGGGTCTGACCTCCGACGCAACCAATGCTTCTCCGGCGTTGATTGCGCCTGGCAACCGCACGCCGGAACAGATGCTGCAGGAACTGCAGAGAATGCAACAGCAACAGCAGCAGATGCAGCAGCAGCTCAATCCCGCGAACCAGCAGCCCGCGCCAACTCCATTCCCTGGCCAGCCGGGGACGGCGTCACCTCAGCCTCAATAGAACTATCGGATTTCGCGCGACTGCAAGACCGGCGTCCCTATGAGGACGCCTTTATGAATCGATTTCACGCGACGGCGTAAATCAGGCCGTGACCTTTCCCGTCACCAGTTCTGCCAACGATTGTTGGTACGGTGCCCGCGCGATGCCGCGCTCCGTGATGATCGCCGTCACGTACTTGCTGGGAGTCACATCGAACGCCGGATTCTCCACTCGCACCGCGTCGGGCGCGATCTGTTTTCCGGCAAGATGCGTCACCTCGGTCGAGGCGCGCTGCTCAATGGGGATCTTGCTCCCATCCGCCGTGTTCAGGTCCACCGTCGAAATCGGCGCCGCCACATAGAACGGGATGCCATGTTCCTTGGCCAGCACCGCGACCGTATAGGTGCCAATCTTGTTGGCGACATCGCCATTGGCCGCGATGCGGTCGGCGCCCACGATCACGGCATCGATCTTGCCCAGCCGCATCATCGCGCCCGCCATGTTGTCGGCGATCAGCGTGGTCGGGATCCCATCTTTCATCAGCTCCCACGCTGTCAGACGTGACCCCTGCAGGAATGGCCGCGTTTCGTCGGCGAATACCTGTATTTGCTTGCCCGATTCCACGGCCGCGCGAATCACGCCCAGCGCTGTGCCATATCCCGCCGTAGCCAGCGCGCCGGCGTTGCAGTGCGTCAGCACTCCTCCGCTGCTGGGCAGCAAAACCGCACCATGCTTGCCCATCGCTTCATTGGCGGCGATGTCCTCCACCAGCATGCGTTGCGCTTCGGCCACCAGCTCTGCCTTGATTTCGCTCAACCGGCTGCGAGCGCAACTGCTGGAACTTGTCGCGCATGCGCCGAATTGCCCAGAACAGGTTGACCGCCGTCGGACGCGTTCCAGCCAGCACATTGCAAATCGCGTCGAACTCGCGTTCGAGTTCGGCTAGCGTCTTCGCCGAGGATTGCAGCGTTCCCAACGCCACTCCCATCGCCGCCGCTACCCCGATGGCCGGCGCCCCGCGCACGATCATGGTGCGAATCGCGTCCGCAACCTCTTCGTAATTCTTGCAGGTGACGTACTTCTCTTCCGTCGGCAGCTTCGTCTGGTCGATGAAGCGCACGCCTGCGTCAGTCCATTCCAGAGTCTTGATCATTGTTATTTCGCTTCGAGCACTTTCACGTGCTCCGCGCGCACGTCGTTGGCGGTGAACAGCGCTACAAACGGAGCCGGCGCAGCGGCCTTCTCCACGTTGGCACGTCCGCCGGCCTCTTCACGCTCCACCAGGCACAACACTCCTGCCACCTCGAACCCGAACTCTCGTGCCGCTTCGATTGCCTGGATTGTCGAAGCTCCCGTGGTGCATACATCGTCCACGATCACCACGCGCGCTCCCTTTTCGCGGTACCCCTCAACGCGTTGTCCGGTGCCGTGCGTCTTTTCCGCTTTGCGCACCAGGAAGCCGTTGATCGGGAGTCCCTTGTTGCGCGCTGATCACTGACGTTGCCACCACAATCGGATCAGCGCCCATCGTCAGGCCGCCAATCGCGTCCGCTTGCCATCCGCGCTTGCGAATTTCCTCCAGCACCGCCTCACCCGTGGCCAGCGCTCCTGCCGCATCCAGCGTAGTCAGCCGGCAATCGATGTAATAATCGCTGGTCCCGCCGCTAGAAAGCTTGAAATTCCCCAGGCGAAACGACTTCTCGCCAGCATGCCGACCAGTGTTTCACGCGCATTTCCCATAGTTCTCCACCATACCATTTTCAGTTGGCGACTTTTTCCAGGTGCTGAAAGTGGTCGCTGCCAAACCACAGCAGCGCAAACAGCGCGGTGTTATATCCGCAATGCATCAGAAACGACGCTGCCACCGAATTCGCTCGTTCGCGCGCTAGCGTGAACACCACACCCACGACGAAGATACTCAGGAGCGGGCCCCAGGCGTAACCCAGTTGCGCTCCATGAATAGCGGCGAACGCGCTGGCAGTGACTACAACTCCCAGCGCTACTCCCCATGCCCGGCGCAACAGCGGGTACAACATCCCGCGAAAGAACAACTCCTCCAGCAGCGGCGCCAGCGTAATCCCGAACCCGGCCATCAGGTACGCGCCCATCGCATCGCTAAAAAACTTGTCCACCGGAAGCGACTTGGGAATCGGCAGCCAGCGCGAAGCGAACTCCACCACGAACGCAAGAAATGATTCCTGCCAGAAAGTAGCCCAGCGCGGCCGCTCCCGGCCAGTTCCACCGGATCGCCCGCCAGAACCGTTCTCCGGACTTGGTGCGCACCAAGGCGATCATGAACACGATCACCAAGGGGTATGCAGCGAACTGCGATCCGATGACAACCACCGGGCTTGTCGCCAATTCGTCGAGAGGCATGTGGTGCCCCTTGGTTGTCGACGTGTGCGATCGCCAGCGCAATGGCGCTGAACACCAAAATCGCCACCACCGTGAAGCCCAGTACAGCCATTGAATCCCCGAACGACCAGGGCGGAAATGGCCGCGGCTCGAAGGGCGTCAGCGGCGGCAGCGCTTCCATCGGCATAACGCGTTGTTCGGCGGACAAGACCTCGCCTTCCGTCGTTGGTGGCGCCGATGGTTGCAGCGGTTCTAGTTCGGGATCGGTCATATTTGGACGGTTCGGACTCGTTGCGCTGCTTACGCACTCTTCCCATTGGACGCGCCCAGCAATAACTTGGCGAGCGCCTGCCCGGTGTAGGACTTCTTCATCCGCGCCACCTGCTCCGGCGTGCCCTGCGCCACGATGCGGCCACCGTCCTCGCCGCCCTCGGGCCCCAGGTCGATGATCCAGTCCGCATTGCGAATCACGTCCATGTTGTGCTCGATAATGATGATGCTGTTGCCCAGGTCGGTCAGCCGGTGCAGCACCTCCAGCAACTTGCTCACGTCGTCGAAATGCAGGCCGGTGGTGGGCTCGTCCAGCAGGTAAAGCGTCTTGCCGGTCTGCCGCTTGCTGAGCTCGCGCGCCAGCTTGATGCGCTGCGCCTCGCCGCCTGACAGCGTCACTGCCGACTGCCCCAGGTGAATGTATCCCAACCCGACGTCCACCAGCGTCTGCAGCTTCTGCTTGATCTGCGGAATGTTCTCCAGCACCGGCAGTGCATCAGCCACCGGCGTCTCCAGCAGGTCGGCAATCGAGTAACCCTTGTACTTCACCGCGAGCGTCTCGTGGTTGTAGCGCTTGCCGCCGCACACTTCGCACTGCACATACACATCTGGCAGAAAGTTCATCTCGATGCGCCGCTGTCCGTCGCCCTGGCAAGCTTCGCATCGGCCGCCCGCCACGTTGAACGAAAATCGGCCCGCCTTGTATCCTCGCTCACGCGACTCCGGCAACATCGCAAACAGATCGCGTATCTGCGTAAACACGCCGGTGTAAGTCGCCGGATTCGAGCGCGGCGTTCGCCCGATCGGCGACTGGTCGATGCGAATCACCTTGTCGATGAATTCCGTCCCGCTGATACTCTTGTGCGCCCCCGCCTCTTCGCGCGAGTTGTAAATCGCCTTGGCCAACGCGCGATACAGAATGTCGTTGACCAGCGTCGACTTCCCCGATCCCGATACGCCCGTTACCACCGTCATCACGCCCAACGGAAACATAACGTCGATCTGCTTCAGGTTGTTCTCACGCGCCCCCAGGATCGTGATGGCGTTGCCATTGGTCTGCCGGCGCGCGAACCGGTACATCACCTGCTTCCGGCCCGAGATATATTGCCCGGTCAGCGAACGCGGAAAATTCTCGATCTCGAGAGGCGTGCCGCTGGCCACGACTTCGCCGCCGTGCCGCCCAGCGCCCGGCCCCAGGTCAATCACGTAGTCCGAGCGGCGGATCGTGTCTTCATCGTGCTCCACCACCAGCACCGTGTTCCCAAGATCGCGCAACGACTCCAGCGCCTGCAGCAGGCGGTCATTATCGCGATGATGCAAGCCTATGGAGGGCTCATCCAGCACGTACAGCACGCCGCGCAACTTCGATCCAATCTGAGTTGCCAGCCGGATGCGCTGCCCTTCGCCGCCACTTAGCGTCATGGCGGAGCGATCCAGCGAGATATACCCCAGTCCCACCGCATTCAGGAACTGCAACCGCTCCGCAATCTCGCGCCGTATGCGCCCAGCAATCTTCTCCTCGCGGTCATTCAGCTTGATCCGCGCCGCCGCCTCGACCGCCCGCGACACCGGCATCGCCGTGAAGTCGGAAATCGACATGCCGTTCACTTTCACCGCCAGGCTCTCCGGACGCAGCCGCCTGCCTTCACATGCCGGGCAGCGTGTCGCCGACATATGGTCCAGCAGCCAGTCGCGATAGCCTTGCGACGAACTGTCTTCCATGTTCCGGCGCAGATACGCAAACACTCCCAGGAAGCCGCCCTTCTTCTTCTCGCCTCGCTCCGGCCCATACAAGATCAGGTTCTGCGTCTTCTTCGGAAGCTGTTCGAACGGTTTCGCAAGGTCGAATCCATAGGCCGCCGCCGCAAGCTGCAGCGAATGGATCAGGTTCTGCGACGCCGATCCCGGCCCCAGACCGCCGTCCAGCAGCGGCTTCGACCAGTCCGTTATCACCTTTGCCGGATCGAAATCGTACTTGCTGCCCAGTCCATTGCACTCCGGACACGCGCCATACACGCTGTTGAACGAGAACGACCGCGGCTCCAGCACCGGAACGTTGATGCCGCACTCCGGGCACGCCAGCTTCGACGAGTACAGTCGTTCCTCTCCGCCTACCACCGCCACCTGTACCAGGCCGTCCGCCAGCTTCATCGCCGACTCCACCGCCGATCGCCAGCCGATGCTCGATTCCGTTCTTCACCAGCAGCCGGTCTACTACCACTTCAATCGTGTGGTTCTTGCGCTTGTCGAGCTTGATCTCCTCATCGGCCATGTTGCGCAATTCGCCATCGATCCGGGCCTTCACGTAGCCTTGCTGCACCAGTTTGTCCAGCTCTTTCTTGAATTCGCCTTTTCGTCCGCGCACGATTGGCGCGAGTACCATCACCCGGTCTTCGGGTTTCAGCTCCATCACGCGTTGCACAATCTGCTCCGCCGACTGGCGCGAGATCTCGCGCCCGCAATTGGGACAATGCGGCACCCCGATCGAGCTGTAGAGAAGACGCAGATAATCGTAAATTTCGGTGATTGTCCCAACCGTCGATCGTGGGCTACGGCTGGTTGTCTTCTGCTCGATGGAGATCGCCGGACTTAACCCGTCGATACTGTCCACATCAGGCCGTTCCATCTGGTCGAGAAATTGGCGGGCATAGGCCGAGAGCGTCTCTACATAACGCCGCTGCCCCTCGGCGTAGATGGTGTCGAAGGCCAGCGATGACTTACCCGAGCCGCTCAACCCTGTAATCACGGTTAGGGTGTTGCGCGGAATCTCGACACTGATGTTCTTCAGGTTATGCTGCCGCGCTCCCCTGACAGTGATATTGGCAATTCCCATGGTTAAAGAGGCACCGCTTCACAGGCTGATTGAAAAACTCACTGGGGACGGTTTTGTGTCAGGGCACGACTTTAGTCGTGCCGATAAGTCGTTCATTTTCGATTCGCCGAGCGGACTTCAGTCCGCGAGGCCCGTCCTTTACACACTTCTTCGGCAGCCTGTTTAGCCGTGCCGAAAGAATCCTTAATATATTCTCGCCATTTCGAGCTCGCTTCAGTACGCGAGGAATCTGGTTTGCCGAACCCGGGGTCAGAAATGCTCCATACTGGGCTTGGGCCCATTCCCAAAACCCTGATATCCATCCCGATTGCTCTAGAAAGTCCACAAGAGGGAGAACGTAGCTCGACTCCAGTATCTTATTTGGCAACACCAGAGAGCGTCAACGCGCGATAAAGTAGGTGGATGCCCCAGATTGGCGCCGCGATACTCGGCGCCAACCCGAGGGTCCTTAAATGGCTCTTACGCACTGTAGAATGAGAGGGATATGACGCCGTTCCTGCTTTCGTTCCTTTTGCTCTTCACCATCGTCGTTGCTTTCGTTTTCGGGATTTCGGTGGGCTATTGGGCGGTTTGCGGCATCCTTTACTTCTTCAATCCCGATCGGACGCAAAAGAAGCCGACTCAGACTCCAACATTCGCCCACTCCCCCAGCGGCGATTGACGCTTCTTTTCGGTTCCCAGCGGCTTCGGACGCAAACTCTGCGTCCTGAACTAGATGCATTACGCATCATTCTTGAATTGCATCGCGGCATTCCTCCACGCCGCCCGTCGTAGCGCTGATGCAGACCTCCTCAACTTTCTTTCCTGCTGTTGCGAAATACATCACGTCCAGCAGTGACCGCCGTCACAGAACCGCCGCGTCCTTTGGGAACACACTAATTCTGCACTGGTAGAAATCCATGTGTGCGGACCATTCGCAGATAACTTGAAGTTGGCATTCAATACCGATCCGCTTTATTAATTCGCATCTCTCGAAAGGGACGCAATGAAGAAGGTCATCTTAGCTGTGATGCTCACCGCCTTGGCGCTGTTTCTGATCTTGCCGAATCTGTCGTGGGGCATCTAACCCGGCGATCCGTAAGAACGGCTGCTCTCGTTTCCGCCTGCAGGGTTGTCGGTTATACCCAAGCCGGCCAAGCAGCAGCTGGCATTAAGGTCTTGAGTAAGTAGCAGTTTCAACCGGCGCCATCACCCGGGACGCCCCGCCTTGAAGGGTTGTCCCTTGATGGAATCAGGGTCGGTCGTGGGTTTCACCAGTAAGTTTCGGGCCCCTCAGATCGCGGCGCAAACCCGGTGTGCGCAAAGCTTGGGGAAACGCCGTACCTTTTTCGCTGTCGCGGCAGTAACTCCGGGCTCCGGCCCCTTCAGGCTTGCCCGGTATCTGGTTTCTTCACCGACTTTTCGATTTCTGGCCATGAAATCCCGTCTTCTGGCGAGCGCCGCTTCGCCCGGATGGGATTTCGCTCGCCCTTTCAGCTATCGCCCAGCGGTGTCCTTTTTCGCGCCGATTTCTTCGGCCGTACACCGCTCGGGCGCCCCAGGAGTAAGCAATGAGCAAGGGAATTCTCTACGATGCCACGATGTGCATCGGCTGCAAGCAGTGCGAGCAGGCCTGTGCTACTGAAAATGCCTTGCCGTACGACGACACCATCGCAGCCCAGAATGTGACGTCGGCGCATAAGTACACCACGGTCCTCACCAAGGACGACAAATTCATGCGCAAGCTGTGCATGAACTGCGACGATCCGGCCTGCGCCTCGGTTTGTCCCGTGGGCGCTCTCAAAAAGACCGCCCCTGGCCCGGTCACCTACGATAAACACAAGTGCATGGGATGCCGTTATTGCATGGCAGCTTGCCCGTTCAGCGTTCCCAAGTACGAATGGGACAAGGCAGTCCCTGGCGTGCGCAAGTGCGTCATGTGCGCTCCTCGCGTTGCCGCTGGCAAACCGACAGCCTGCGCGGAAGTCTGTCCTACCGGCGCAACCAAGTTTGGCGAGCGTGACGAGTTGCTGAGAGAAGCCCGCAAGCGCATCGAGGACAATCCCGGAACCTATCTTCCTCACATTTACGGCGAGACCGAGGTGGGCGGGACCTCGGTCATGCTGCTCTCCTCGCTCGACTTCAACAAGTTCGGCTATCGCAACGATCTGACAGAGCGCGCCCTGCCGCTCTACACCTACCAGGTGCTGTCGCGCATACCCGATTTCGTTCCCATCTTCGGCGTTCTCCTCGGCGGTGTTTACTGGATCACCCATCGCCGCGAGGAAGTCGCCGAAGCCGAAGGCCAAAACAAAGACAAAGACACGCACTCAACTCACGACCAAGGCGGTGCGCGATGACATTTCCCAAGTTCCGTTTCACCTTCTGGAAGGGAGTCTTTCTCGTCATCATGGTGGCCGGCGTCTATGCCACCTATGTTCGCTTCGTTCACGGACTGGGCGCGTCGACCAACCTGAGCGACCAATTTCCCTGGGGTCTTTGGATCGGCTTCGACGTGATGTGTGGCGTCATGCTGGCGGCCGGTGGCTTCACCCTGACGGCGGCGGTAGAAATCTTCAACATCAAACGCTGGCACTCGATTATGCGGCCCACCATCCTGACCGCTTTCATGGGCTACCTGCTGGTCTGTGCCGCGCTCATGTATGACCTTGGTTTGCCCTGGAACATCTGGCATCCACTCATCATGCGCAATCCCCACTCGGTGATGTTCGAAGTTGCTTACTGCGTCATGCTCTACACCACCGTGCTGGCGTTGGAGTTTTCTCCAATACTGTTCGAACACCTGGGCTGGAAACGCGCACTGAAAGCAGTCCGTAGCGTGATGATTGTGCTGGTCATCCTCGGCGTGCTTCTCTCCACCCTGCATCAGTCCTCGCTGGGCACGCTCTATCTGATCATGCCCAACAAGCTGCATGCTTTCTGGTACAGTCCGCTGCTGCCGGTATTCTTCTTCATTTCGGCGATCGCAGTTGGTCTCGCCATGATCATCTTCGAGTCGTCGATGAGTTCCAAGTACTTTGGCCGCGAGCTCGAACTTCCCATCCTGCGCGACATGGGACGCGTGCTGGTGGTGGTGCTCGCCATCTACGGAATCCTGCGCTTCGAGGACCTACTCCATCGCGGTGTCCTTCACCTTGTCTTGGTGCGGGGCTACGAACAGGGCTTCTTCCTGCTGGAAATATGCTTGTCGGTCATCTTCCCGCTGGGACTCCTCATGTTCCCGAAAGTGCGGAACAACGCCCAGGGACTGTACTTGGTCGCCGTCCTCACGTTGCTGGGATTCGTCACCAATCGCCTGAACATCGCCATCACTGGCGTCGAAAACGCAGTCGGGGCACGCTACACCCCGAAGTGGACAGAGGTCGTGATCACCGCCATGTTCGTTGCGCTCGGCTTCGCCATCTTTGGATTTGTCGCCCACTATCTGCCCATCTTTCCCGAGGAGAAGGCGCATTTGCCGGCGATACGGAAAGTAACAGGAGTTCGCGCGGAAGTTGCGGTGCCTGTCCATGCCGGAGACTGACCAACCCGACGGCGCCAACCACAAGCCTGCTTGGCTCGTGAGAATGGGGCGCAGTATCAGCGCCAAGCTTATGGCGTCGATCTTTGTCGTCATGCTGGTGATGTTCGCTGCACTGGGATACTTCAGCATGCGCCTACACCAGAAGCACCTCGAAGCTGCAGCGCTAGTCAGCGCCGAACAGCAGAGCGAGGTTCTCCGCCGCAGTGCTTCCCACTACATGGTCAAGAACGACCGCGACGGCCTCTACCAGATGATGGTCAACATGGCCGATCAGCCTGGAATCGTTCGCGTGCGAATCATGAACTCCGAAGGCGTCATCAGCTATTCCACCGCGCCCTCCGAGGTGGGAGGCGCGGTTAATAAGGATGCCGAAGCCTGCTACGGCTGCCACGAGCAATCGAAACCGCTCGCCCTCCTCAAACGCTCGGACCGCTTCCGCGTTTATCGCGCCGGAAGTTCTCGCGTGCTGGGTGTGATCACTCCGATCGAGAATCAAGCCGCCTGCTCCAACGCCGCCTGTCATGCCCATCCCGCAAGCGTGCAGGTATTGGGCGTGCTCGACACCAATCTCTCGCTGCAGAAAGTCGACGCCAGCCTGGCGCAAGAGCGCCGCACCATGCTGGCCTACACCGCGATCGCGCTGCTCGTCGTCGTCTTTCTCAGTGGCCTGTTCATCTGGGTCGTTGTCCGCAATCCTTTGCGTGCCTTGAAGTCTGGCACCGAACGGGTCGCCAAGGGAGAGCTTGGCGTTCACATTCCAGTGAACTCCAACGACGAAGCCGGTGAACTGGCGCAGTCATTTAATGACATGAGCAGCCGTCTGCAACTGGCGCAGGCCGAGATCACCGCCTGGGCCCGCACTCTCGAAGACCGCGTCGACGAGAAGACCCGCGAACTCAAGCAGGCGCATCAGCATATGCTGCAAGTGGAGAAGATGGCCACCATCGGCAAGATGGCCGCCGTGGTGGCGCACGAGATCAATAACCCGCTCTCGGGAATTCTGACTTACTCGCGCGTGGTGAAGCGGTGGATCCAGAACAACTTCTCGACTGCTCCGCGTACCGAAGAGATGACCGGATCGCTCGACCTGATTGCCAGCGAGAGCAAGCGCTGCGGCGAACTAGTCAAGAACCTGCTCTCATTTTCTCGGATCACGCCCATGAACCTGGAGTGGTGCGACCTCAGCCAGGTCATCGATCGCTGCGTCCGTCTGGTGCAGCACAAGATGGACATGGCAGGCATCCAATTCAATCTCGCACTCGCCAACGAGCTGCCTCCGGTACACTGCGATCCCAACCAGATCGAGCAGGTCGTCCTTGCTATGGTGATCAACTCCATCGACGCCATGCCACAAGGCGGCAATCTCTGGATCAGTGCCCGCCGGCAGTCCGCCTCGATGATTGAACTCATTATCCGCGACGACGGCATGGGCATACCCGACGAACATCTTCCCCACATCTTCGAGCCGTTCTATACCTCCAAGGAATCGGGCGGCTCCGGACTTGGATTGGCCATCAGCCAGAACATTGTCGAGCGCCACGGCGGCAGCATTGCCGTGCATTCCGTGGCGGGGCAGGGAACCAGCTTCACAATTCTGTTGCCGGTCGAAAGCCAGAAGCCAGCGCCGGCCAATGACGCGGATCGCACGTTGACTGGGGTCACGTAAGAAAGAGGCAGGGAAATGCTCAAAGGTAAATTGCTGATTGTTGACGATGAACTGAGCGTGCGCGACTCGCTCGCCAAGTGGTTTGCCGAGGAAGGCTACGACGTTGCCACCGCCGAAAGCGCCAACGAAGCGCTCACCCGCGTGGCCGAGCAGACTTTCGACGTCGCGCTCGTCGACATCAAGATGCGCGGCACCGATGGCATCGAACTGCAGCGCCGCCTGCATGAAATTCATCCCGACACGCTGGTCATCATCATGACCGGGTATGCTTCGGTCGAGACCGCCATCGCCGCTCTCAAGAACGGGGCGTACGACTACGTCAACAAGCCGCTCGATCCCGACGAGATTGCGCACTTGGTCGGCAAGGCCATGGCGCATCGCCACACGCTGCAGGAAAACACGCGCCTGAAAGAAACCGTGGCCGATATGACGCATCCCACCGACATTATCGGACAAAGCTCCGCCATGCAGCGCATCTTCGAGGCGATTGAAACCGTTGGTCCCACCGACGCCACCGTCCTCATCACCGGCGAAAGCGGAACCGGCAAAGAACTGGTCGCCCGCGCCGTTCATGCCGCCAGCAATCGGCGCTACCATCCCATGGTCGTCATTCATTGCGGAGCGCTTACCGAGACCCTGCTCGAAAGCGAGTTGTTCGGCCATGAAAAAGGAGCATTTACCGGCGCGCAGTATCGCAAGAAAGGCAAGTTCGAGATCGCCGAGGGTGGCACGGTTTTTCTCGACGAGGTTGGCGACATCAGCCTCAAAACCCAAACCGACTTGTTGCGAGTGCTGCAGGAGCGCGAGATTGTGCGCGTGGGTGGCAACCAGACCATCAAGGTCGATTTCCGCATCGTCGCCGCGACCAACAAGAACCTCGAGTTACTCATCGAAGAAGGCAAGTTCCGTCCGGATCTCTACTATCGTCTCAACGTATTTCATATCGAATTGCCGCCGCTCCGCGAGCGCCGCGAAGACATTCCGCCGCTGGTCAACCATTTCGTGATCAAGTTCTCGCGCGAGATGAACAAGAAGATCAGCTTCATTTCGCCCGCTGCCATGAACTTGCTGCAGCAGTACGCATGGCCAGGCAACGTGCGCGAACTGGAGAACGCAGTCGAGCGTGCGATGGTCGTCGCGCAGGAGCCTGAATTGCGCGAGCAGGACTTCACCCTGAAGACGCGCAACGGCAACAACGTCGGCGGTTCCCGCAGCCTGGAGGACGTCGAGAAGGGACACATCCTTCGCGTGCTCGAAGACTGCGGCGGCAACCAGACGCGCACCGCCGAAGTGCTGGGCATCGATCGCGTCACCCTGCACCACAAGCTGAAAAAGTTTGGCTGGAACCGGAAAGACAAAGAAAGGGAACTCGTCGGTATCGAGAGCCAATGAAAAAGCTGCAACTGTTGCCGGTGGGAGAGGTTGATCCCCGCCTGCTCGATTGGTTGCGGCAGGCGCTCTACGAGAAGTTTCGGGTTCCCGCGGAAGTCCTACGCCCGGCGTTCGACCCGGCTTTCGCGCTGCATCCCGAGCGCCAGCAGTTTCACTCGTCCGAAATCCTCGGCGCGATGCAGTCCTACATCAACAACGACACCTGGCGATTGCTGGGCGTCACCGAGCGCGATCTCTACATTCCGATTCTCACCTTCGTTTTCGGCGAGGCACAACTTGGAGGCGCGAGTGCCATCGTTTCCTACCATCGCCTCACCCAGGAGTTCTACGGGTTGCCGCCTAACCTCGACCTGCTCGCCAACCGCCTGCTTACCGAATCGGTCCACGAACTGGGACACACGCTGCACCTGACTCATTGCGACGATTTCCGTTGTGTCATGGCCCCCTCGCACGCCGTGGAGTACATCGACATCAAGGAAAGCGGCTTCTGCGAAGACTGCCTCGCCAAAGCCACGCAAGCTGTCTAATTCCGCATGACGGTTTAAGCTGGTGTTGCTTGGCTGGCTTGACGTAGCTGAACTGTAGCCGCGATTTGGGTCACCATGACTTATCGTAGAGTGGAGACTTAAGAGCCCAGCGGTCCAATCGCGGGCGGGAGGTGTTGTGAGGAAGTCTGTGTTTCCGACGCAAGTCGACGTGGTCTTGTTGCCGCTAATTCTTGCCTGCCTCACGGTTGGCTATCCTGCGTGGGGTCAGAGTCTGCCAAACGCTCCCAGCGCGCAGAAGGCAACCGTTCAGAAGGAGCAGGCCTCTGAAGCCGCTTGGCCCCGGACCATGGCGAGCGGTGCTGATATGTTCCTCGTTTATCAGCCGCAGGTCGACAAATGGGACGGCAACCACATTGACCTCTACTCTGCGGTCGAACTGAAGACGGGTAAGGATAGCGGCGCCAAGTACGGAGTCATCTGGTTCAATGCACGCACGGAAGTGGACAAGATTAACCGCCTGGTAACCCTCGACCAGGTCCAGCTCACGAAAGTCACGTTCCCGGCGGCGGCAGAGAAGGAAGCTGAACTGACTGCACTGCTGCAGAAGAAGCTGCCGACCGTTACCAAGACCATTTCTCTGGACCGCTTGCAGGCTGCGTTCGAGGCTGCAGATGAGGAGATCAAGGGAGTCGACGTCAAGAACGATCCGCCCAAGGTGATCATTGCGAACCAGCCGTCGTTACTGGTGTTGATTGACGGCATCCCGCAGTTGCGGGACATACAAGGCACTAAACTGCAGCGAGTGATCAACACTCGGGCCGTTCTTTTGTACGAAACCGACAAGAAGACCTACTTCCTCCGCGTGCAGGACTGGTGGCTGCAATCCAAGGAAGTGCAAGGTCAGTGGACTTACGCCAACAAGCTGCCCGACGACATGAAGAAGGCCGAGGAATATGTCGTCGAAAAGGCTGCGGGACAGACACTGCAAACCGATCAGCCCGCCTCCAAGCAGCCGTCGCTGAAAGAAGCAGGGAAGAAGGCTGAAATACCTGTCGTCTACGTGGAGTTCGGCCCCGCCGAACTGATTGAGACCAAGGGCGATCCGGCCTACAATGCCATTCCGGGCACAGGCCTGGAGTATGTGCAGAATACCAACGGCAACATCTTCCGCCTGAGCGGCCAGTACTACATCCTGATTTCGGGCCGCTGGTTCGGCGGTGCATCGCTGCAGGGGCCATGGGCCTTTGTGGCTGGCAGCGACCTTCCACCTGACTTCGCTAAGATTCCTCTGGACAACCCGAAATCAACCGTCCTGGCATCGGTGCCGGGCACTCCTCAGGCCAAAGAGGCGCTGATCGCGAATTCGATTCCGCAGACGGCAAGCATCACGCGTTCCGAAGCGAAGCTCACCGTGCAGTACGACGGCGAAGCAACGTTTGTGCCGATTCGAAGGTACTTCCATGAGCTATGCGAAAAACACTTCGGCGCCCGTCATCAAGGTTTCCGATAACAATTATTACTGCGTCGAAGCGGGCGTCTGGTTCAAGGCTCCTTCGCCCCAAGGCCCTTGGCGCGTCGCAGATTCCGTGCCTCCGGAGATCTACGGCATTCCTCCGAGTTCGCCCATCTACTATGTCACCTACGTGAAGGTGTACGGCTCAACGCCTGAGGTGGTCTATACGGGCTACACCCCCGGTTATTACGGGACTGTCGTTTCAGCGAGCACCACCACGGTGGTTTATGGGACAGGATGGTACTACCCGCCGTACATAAGTCCCACAGTGTGGTATGGCTGGCCTTATACCTACGGTGTGGGAGCTGGGTTCACCTACACAACTACTTCTGGATGGAGTTTTGGATTCGGCTACGGATATGGCTATTACCCTTGGTACTACCCATGGTGGGGACCGATGGGCTACTACGGATATGGCTGGTATCCCTATTATGGCTGGGGAGCGTGGGGAGGCGCGGCGGTCGCCAACGTTTACGGAGTATGGGGCAACACAGCTTATTCGCGCACAGGCGCGGCGTGGGCAAATCCCTACACCGGCAACTATGGAGCGGCGACGCGCGGAGCCTATCACAATACGCAGACCGGCAGGACCACCGTCGCGGGGCGCGGCACCAACACCAATATCTACACGGGAAATACGGCAGGCTATCGCGGTGGCGCGACCTACAACCCGAACACCGGAATCGTTGCTGGCGGCGGAGCAGGCTATGCCGGAAACATCTATTCCGGTCAGGGTACCGCGGGGCGCGGAGGATTTGCCTACAACACCAACACGAACGCCGGGATAGCTGCAGGAAAGAACAATGTCTACGCCGGCAAAGATGGCACGGTATACAAGTACGACCGGAATAACGGTAGTTGGTCGTCCAATAGCGGCAATGGATGGCAGTCCGCGAACAAGCCCGATGCCAATCTCCAGCGTCAGCAGCAGGGGCGGACCCAGGGCGCACAACGCAATCAGAACTTCAACTCGGCACGTGGCTACGGAGGAAGTAGGGGCGGCGGCGCACGGATGGGCGGGGGCAGGCGACGGTAGGGAAAGTCACAGACAGGGTCTCCGAACTGGTGTTCCGGGTTCACCTCCAGCCGTAGGACGCAAACCTGGGATCACCGCACTCGGGCTAAGGAACAATCTCGGTGGGCGGTTTTTGATTTGAACGTCGGCGGGGTGTACGAATCAATCCTGAGCGAAGTCGGCGGCCGAAAAGGGCGTTTTCTGGCTCGAACGCACGAGATTTGAGTCCACACACTTCCTCCTCAACGCACCAGACTGTGCGTGGCGCAGTCGGCTCAGGCGTGTGTTTTGGACGTCGCCTTGGCCGGCTTGGGCTGGTCCGCCCAACGCCAACTAAAGAGATGTCCCTTATGCTCGGCGGCCATGGCGGTGAATCCCAGCACGCCCATGACAAGAAAGATCAGCAAGAAAACGACAGCAATAACGAGGACTGGCATACCTCACCTCTGCGCCCATTCTGGAACGCCAGTGCCCGGCATGCTGTGATTGCTATCACGGATGGATGTGAGCCTGGACCGCAGATAGAAGTGCGCCGGGAATGCAAGGAATAAGTACGGGAACGAGCCAGGCGTCCTCGTCTGACGCCGCGGCTTCGAGACGAAAGCCCTTCAACCTTGCGGTGCCAAACTCGCAGCCCGATCCGCGACGGCCCGCGAGCCGCCGTGGCGAGCCTGCCGATCGATCAGTTCGCCAGTGCGGCGATCTGCTTATCCAAGTCGGACAACGTGCGCCGCATGAGTTCGTTGAAGCGCTCGCTGCTGCTGTTTTCCAACTGTTGCAAAACCCGGCTGCGTGACAGCAGCAGGTCGGATTTCTTCATCAGGTTCTGGGTTTGCTTTGCTTTGAGCGCGCGTTTGGCCGCCGTGGGCCTGGATGAACGTGATTCTTCAATCTGAGCTTCCACTGATTTGCTCTCCCAACCTCGTGCCATGTCTTCAATTATAGTTCATGCGGGCCCGACGCATCGCGCAAAACCTTTAACAAAATCGATTCAGTTGCTACCAAAGTTGCACGCGAACCTCAGTCGGTACTCGCACCGGGATCGTCGGGGAGGGGCGGGCCCCAGCTTCCGGCGAACGGTTGCCCGTCCATCGGAAGCCAGGGCCTGGCGGAGGAGACACTACGGGGGCTGCGGAGCCTGGTGCCGGTCTGGATCGCGCCGTCACGATGCGAGGGCTTCGGCCACTTTCGCCAGCAGGCCATCAACCGTAAACGGCTTCTGGATGTGCTTCCACGAGACGCCGTGCACAGCCGCGCGCACGGTCTCGCTTTCGGCGTAACCACTCATGAAAATCGTTACCAGGCCGAGTCGGGTTGTGCTGACATGACGCGCCAAATCGGGACCGCTCATTCCCGGCATTGCCACGTCGGTAAGCAGCAGGTCGATTTCGGCCGTTGGGTCGCTCACTATACGCGTCGCCGCTTCCGGATCGCCGGCCTCGGACCACTGGCCAATTGTGCTCTGTTATTCTCTTTCTTCGCTAACTCGGCCGAAGTGATTCGCGCCATATTAAGGCCCATCGCACATGACTCTCCGATTTCGCAGGCACTTCGCCCTGCGCTGCGCCGCCGCTCTGCTGACGCTTACTGTCACTGCTCCCGCCGATCTGCTCGCGGCCACAGCGAGTCTTCCCAACACCGAGACCGTCAACTGGGAAGTGATGACGCAGATTCGCCAGGAGGGTTTCCACAACTCCAAGGTCATGGAGATCGAGGGCCAGCTTACCGACGTCATCGGTCCGCGACTCACCGGATCGCCCGACATGAAGCACGCCAACGAATGGACGCGCGATCAGTTCACCGGGTGGGGCCTGGTGAACGCTCACCTCGAGAGCTTCCCCTTCGGACGCGGCTGGTCGAACGAATATACCGAAGTCCGCATGGTCGCGCCGCAGGCTTCGCCGGTGCTCGCTTACCCCAAAGCCTGGACCATCAGCACCAACGGCGCGTTGCGCGCCCCGGTCGTGAAGGCCAAACTCGCCGCCCAGGCCGACCTCGATAAATTCAAAGGACAGCTTGCAGGCAAAATCGTGCTCAACGGCGACATGCGCGAAATCAAGCCCGGCGAGAAGCCTGCCCTGAAGCGCTATGACGACAAGGATCTCGCCGACCTTGCGCAGTACGAAATTCCCAGCGAGAAGCCGCGGTTCAGCCGCGAAGAAATTGCGCAGCGCATTGCCTTCCAGAAGACACTCAACCAATACCTCATGGATGAGCACGTTGCCGCCATCGTCGATCCCAGCCGCGCCGGTGAAGCCGGCCTCGTCTTCGTCCAGGGCGGAGCCAGCTATGAGCCCAACACTCCCGCCGGCGTTCCGTCGCTCGTAATGGCCATCGAAAACTACGGACGCATCTCGCGCCTTATCGATCGCAACATTCCCGTCGAGCTCGAGATCGACGTCCGCAATACGTTTTATGATTCCGATCCCAACGCCTATAACACCGTTGCGGAGATTCCCGGAACCGACAAGAGCGGCGAAGTCGTCATGCTGGGCGCGCATCTCGATTCCTGGCACGCCGGCACCGGAGCCACCGACAACGCTGCGGGCAGCGCCATCACTATGGAAGCGATTCGCATCCTCAAGGCCATTGGCTTCAAGCCGCGCCGCACCATTCGCGTTGCGCTGTGGAGCGGAGAAGAAGAGGGACTGCTCGGCTCGGCAGCCTATGTGAAAGAGCACTTCGGCTCCCACGCCGCGCCCACCGATCCCAAGGAACTCGCGATGCCCGAGTGGCTGCGCAAAGACGACACGCCGCTCAACCTCAAGCCTGAGCAGGCCAAAGTGTCGGCGTACTTTAATGTCGATAACGGCACCGGCAAAATTCGCGGCGTCTATTTGCAGGAGAACGAGGCGGTCGAGCCCATCTTCAGCGCCTGGATGCAGCCCTTCGCCGACCTCGGAATGACCACGCTGACCATGCGCAACACCGGAGGCACCGATCACGAGTCGTTCGACGCCGTCGGCATTCCCGGCTTTCAGTTCATTCAGGACCCGGTCGAGTACATGACGCGCACGCACCACTCGAACGCCGACGTGTACGAGCGAATCCAACGCGACGACATGATGCAGGCCGCCGTCATTCTAGCTGCGTATGTCTACGATGCCGCCATGCGCGATACTATGCTCCCGCGCAAGCCGCTGCCGAAGCCGGCGCCGGCGACGCCACCGCCACCAGCGAAAAACTGAATGTGGGTGCCCTATCCTTTCCCATTGTTTTGGGAAAGGGTGGGCTCAAGACCTTGCGCGCGTCTGACGCGACCAACTCACCGCTTCCAACGAACCTCGGTGTAGTTGATCGCGTCCTGCACGTTCAACTCGCGCGTACTGACACCGGTGCGCACATAGAGCTTCAGCGTGTCGTTTTCGCGCACATATACAGGCCGGTGTCCCGGAGTGACGATCACGCGGCAGACGTCTTTGCCCCCGACCGAATGAAACACAGCCTGCACGTTCCGGCAGGCATCGCCGCCCAACTTGCTGGCCACCGCCGTCATCAGCACTTGCTCAAAGCCGTCGCGGTCCGGCTTCTTCAGCGTCGAGTAGTCGAACTCCAGCCCGACAATGCCTCCATCATCGGCCACGCCGATGAGCAATGTGCCTCCTTGGCCATTCATGTAGCCCGCCAGCGTCTTCATCACTACGGACTCAAGCGCGCGATTGAACCGTTTCTCGCGCAGGTCCCAGCGAAACGTCGACTTGAACTCCAGGCTCGCGCTCTCTCCTCGCGCAATAGACAGGCGCACGTCTTCTTCCAATGCCGCGCTCAGTTGCCGAATCTTCACCGACCGCTGCACCATCGAGGCGTAAACCGCCGCACCGCCCAGGCTCAATACCATGCCCACGGCGGAATAGAAGACAGTCTTCTTTGGTTTCTTGCCCTGCAGCGCCTGCTGCAGCTGGGCCACGGCAAATTGCAACGCCGGTCGCCCCGTCGCCTGAAACTCTGAGTAGTACACGAACTCATTGATCGGGAAGAGGACGAAGATTCCTGCGGCAACTCCTAGCAGCAGCGCCACCGCAAAAATACGCAACCGCGTCCGGATTTTCCACGAAACATCCATTCGAAACGTCAGGTGGGTGCCCCAACCGAGCAGTTCTAACAGTGTGGGCTTTCTGGTAACTTACCGTTCCAACTGAACACTAGCCACGAGCCGCTGGCAACTGTTCTACTCGATCCGCTCGTGCCGATACTCGGCCGCGGTCAACTCATCCAGGATCTTTGCGATGTGTTCAGGCCCGCGCGTTTCCATCGACAGGTCGATCGCGGTGTCGCCGAGGTTCACGCCATAATAGGTGCGATCATACTGCGTCTCCACGATGTTGGCCCGCAGATCGGCGATGATCTTGGTTAACTGGTGCAGCGCGCCCGGACGGTCCGTCAGATGGATACGCAGTCGCAGGCGACGCCCGTCTTTCGCCAGGCCGCGCTCGATGATCTTGGCCAGCAGACTCACATCGATGTTGCCGCCACACACGAGGGCCGCCGTCTTCCTTCCAGTGAGCGATGTCTTATGCTGCAACAGGGAAGCGATCGCCACTGCGCCCGCGCCCTCCGCCAGCGTCTTCTCTTTTTCCAGCAGAACCAGAATGGCGTTCGCAATTTCCTCTTCGTCGACGGTCACGATTTCATCGACGTAGCGCTGCACCAGCGGCAACGTCACGTCGCCTGCGCGCCGCACAGCGATGCCGTCGGCCACCGTCGCCGACGCAGGAATCGTCACCGGATGCCCCGTCTCGGTCGCGCGCAGCATCGACGGCAGCCGCTCCGTTTGCACTCCGACGACGCGAATCTTGGGATTGCTTTCTTTGATGGCGCACGCCACGCCGCTGATCAGCCCTCCGCCGCCAATCGGCACGATGACCGCCTCAAGGCCCGCCACCTGCTCCAGCAATTCCAGTCCAATGCTGCCCTGGCCGTTGATGACCTCGGCGTCGTCGAACGGATGCAGAAACGTCATGCCCTGCTCGGCGCAACTCTCCAGCGCGAAGGCGTAGGCCTCGTCGTAATTGGCGCCATGCAGCACCACCTCGGCGCCGAAGCCCTTGGTGGCCGCCACCTTCACCAGGGGAGTCATTAGCGGCATCACAATCTGCGCCCGCAGCCCGCGCGCGCACGCATGATAGGCCACCGCCTGCGCGTGATTGCCGGCGCTCGCCGTGATCACCCCGCGACGCTTCTCATCGTCGCCCAGCGTCAGGATCTTATTCAGCGCTCCGCGTTCCTTGAATGCTCCCGTGCGCTGCAGGTTGTCGAGCTTAAGAAACGTCTCTTGCCCCGCCATCACCGACAGCTCCGCCGAAGCCCGGCATGGCGACTCGTAGATGAATCCGCGAATGCGCTCACGTGCCCGCTGCACTGAGGCGAGCGTCACCGCAGCGACGTTGGTAGCGGTAGCACCCGTCATTAGCGGGCTCCCAGATCGTGATGCACGAATCTCGACTGCATTCCTGGTTCAACCCTCATGCGGAGGAATAGTCACCTAGTATTTCATACGGCGCGTGCCGTTCATTACTCTGGTGCTCTCGCCATCCTTTGTTGCGACGTCACCCTGAGCTACGAACAGAAGGATCCTCGCCGTCCGAGTCGAAGGAACCGCGTTCAATCACAGCGCTGAGTACGCTGCCTTCGGTTCGCCACGTTAGGACTCAGGGCGTGGGTCCACGTGAGGGCTGAGCGTCCGAATTGCAAGGTGGGATCGATCATGAACTTGCGCAACCGCCGCGGAATCTCTGCATCCCATTGCACCCAATCGAAGCTGAGTGGAAAATTTTCTTGGTTTGGGTTCGGAGTGTGAAGATAAACGGCGTCCTGCGAAGAATCGAGCGCGTCGATTACCAGCCAGCACTGACGTGGTTCTGTCCATTCTTGTGTCTGGGCGAGCAAGTGGCTGCGTCGTAAAGAAGGCGGCGAGGTGTGATTTCCGATTTGGCCACGAGAGGTTCCCCAGACCATGCCAGTCGACGTCCCAGTGCATCGTGTCGTACCATTTATTACGCTGCAGAACCGCACGCTTCACGGGCAAGCTTGCCGTAATAGCGGCGCCGTCCTCGCACTCTGCCTCGCGGGTGGTATTGGACAGGTTCCGCCCCGGCGGACGCGTGGATCGCGCGAAACCACGAAGAGATCGTTATTACCGCGGAGTTGTCCATTGATCAGAGTGTGTCGTGACCAAAGAACTGGCGTCAACTTGCGCAACGACACTAGTCGCAACGATCATGCGTGAGTCGAGCGCCTCCTGTCCCCGCTAGCCCGCTCTCTCATGTAACGTAGTATTCGATGGGCCGCATTCACGTTCTCTCGGAAAACGTAGCCAATAAGATCGCCGCCGGCGAGGTGGTTGAGCGCCCCGCATCGGTCGCGAAGGAGCTATTGGAGAACTCGCTCGATGCCGGCGCCCGCCGCATTCGCGTCAATGTCGAAGCGGGAGGCCGCAAGTTGATCCAGGTGATCGACGACGGTTGCGGCATGGTGCGCGACGACGCCATGCTGGCCTTCGAACGTCATGCAACCTCGAAGATCCGCAACGCCGACGACCTGCTGAACATCGCCACGCTGGGTTTTCGCGGAGAAGCGCTGCCCTCCATCGCTTCCGTCAGCCGACTGCGTCTCGAGACGCACGCCGCTGAAGACCCGGCTGGAACCGTTATCGAGATCGCGGGCGGCAAGATCCTTACCGTCGAAGAAGCCGGGCTGCCGCTGGGAACTTCGATCAGCGTGCGCGACCTGTTCTTCAACATGCCGGCGCGCCGCAAATTCCTCAAGGCCGAATCCACCGAGCTGTCGCACATCGCGTCCCTGGTAACGCACTACGCTTTGGCACATCCCGAGATGCATTGGGAAATGCATTCCGCGACCAACGCCATGCTGATCGCGCCGCCCGTCGCCGACCACTCGCAGCGCATCTATCAGGTGTTTGGCAAGGAGACGCTCGACCAACTGATTGCTCTTAGCGCCCTGCTGCCGCTCGATCGCGTCGGTCTGCCGCAGCCTCCCCCGTGGCGCCGTAAACCGCAAACCGTAGATGAGGATGAAGAGCAAACGGAGCCCGTGCCCGGTGAAGTCCGTCTCCACGGCTTCGTCTCGCGCCCTGAAATTCAGAAGCTCAATCGAAATTCCATCTTTATCTTTGTCAACGGACGCCTCATTCGCGATCGCGTCGTGCAGCACGCGCTCACCGAGGCCTATCGCAACATCATTCCGCCGACGGTCTACCCGGTGGTGCTGCTGTTTCTCGAGATGCCGGCCACCGAGGTGGACGTCAACGTCCATCCTTCGAAAACCGAGGTGCGCTTCCGACAATCTTCCGGGCTGCACGACTTCATTCGCGATTCGGTTCGCGCCGTCCTGATGAAGGCCCGTCCCGTACCCGCATTCATGGCCGAAATTCACGCGCAGCCCACGGCATCGGCCTCGCTCTCACCCAGCGTGCGCGACCTCAGCGCTCCCGACCCGCTGCACGTTACTGATGCTGACGCCGGCTTTGCGCTCCAGGCCCCCGAACTGCCGCCCTTCACCGCGTCGCTGCAATTTGGTAACGACCCGATCGCCATCGAAGCCAATGCCGCTGTGTCTGTCCCGCGCTTCGGCGCCCAGACATTCGGCGGACCGATTGTGCAGCCCGCACTTGTTCCGGTTAGTGGCGACAACGGTTGCACCACCGTCCTCGCTGACGACGACGCGCCCGTCAGCCTCGACTCGCTCTCCACTCTGAAGCCGGTCGGTCAGATTCGCGACTCGTTTATCCTCGCCGTCAACCCGCAGGGCCTGTGGATCATCGATCAGCACGTTGCGCACGAGCGCGTGCTCTTCGAGAAGATCCTGCGCCAGCGTCTGGCCGACTCGCCCGAGCGACAACAGATGCTGATGCCGCTTCTGGTCGAACTCACGCCCAGCCAGATGGCGGTATTCACAGAAATTTCCGAAGAACTCAATCACAACGGCTTTGAGGTCGAACCGTTCGGCACCCGCACCATCGCCGTGAAGACCACCGCCGCGGGTGTGACTGCCGCTGCCGTTGAGCACATGCTGCACGAAATCCTCGAACAGTTCGAGCGCGAAGAGCAGTCGCTCAACCTCGAAAAGATTCGCACTCGCATCGCCGCCAGCATCGCCTGTCACGCAGCCATCAAGGTCAACATGCCGCTCGAACAAAATAAAATGGAGTGGCTGCTGCAGGAACTCGCCAAAACTGACTGCCCCATGAGTTGCCCGCATGGCCGCCCCGTCGTTCTGCGGTATTCTGTTAGAGATATCCAGCGGGCCTTCAAGCGCATTTAATCAGGGATCCCAGAAAATTCACATGTTTGATCAGCAACTACAGGAGTTGCGCCGCGAGAAGTGGCGCTTGAACGGGGAGGGCATCCGCACCATAGAAGATGCTCGCCAGTTCATCGACTCAGTCGGCTTCTGCACGCTGTACCCGCAAAAGCCTGCCGTGCTGGCGCCGACGTTCGTGGGAGCTTATGCTGGCAGCGACGAAAAGTTACCCACGTGGCAAATGGCCTTCAAGGACCCGCGCGCTCGCGAAGCCAAGGGCCTCATGGTCCGCCTTCTGCGCGACAAGGCCGCTTACGAGACTCTGGTTTTTTCCGACAACAACTTTCTCGTCTCAGCTGCGGTGTTTCCTTATTTTTATGGACTGGTGGGAGACCGCAATCCGCGCCAGGCGCCCAAGGCTGGGGCGCGATCGGGATATTCACCGCTCGCCATCGATTCTTTTCCCATCATCCAGAAGCAGGGAGCGATCTCCAAGCAACGGCTGCGCGAAAAGCTTGGCGGTGACATTTCCGAGGCCGCGCTCGATCGTGCTCTCGACGAGCTCTGGGCCAAGCTGCGCATCACCCGCGTCGATTACAAGCAGGACGAAGGCGTCTTCTGGGATGTGCTGTTCCGCTGGTCGCCCGAGGCGGTGAAGGAGGGCATGCACCTCTCGGTGCCGGAGTCGCTCACCGCGTTGGTTTCGAAGTACATTGACTGTGTGCAGGCCGTAACGCAGGAGGATGTGGAGAATTTCTTCTCTCCCCTGGTGGGCCGCGCCAAGGTCCGCGATGCCGTCAACGCGTTGCAAGCCGGGCGCGAACTTGGCTTTGTCCACGTCGGCGGTCGCGTCATGTTGCAGGCCGCCGAAGCCCGCGCGCTTTACAAGCCTCGCGAACGCCGCACCGAACCCTGGACCGAAGAAAATCCTCCCGAGCGTCGTCCCGGTAAGCCGCTGGTCGAGCACCGCCCGCGCCGCCGCACGGCGCGGCAGGCCCGCCCTGTGCCTCCCAGTCAGGATCGCGGCAAGGAATAATGCGCACCCTCCGCAAACTGGTCATAGCCATCGATGGTCCCGCGGGATCCGGCAAGAGCACCATCGCCGCCCGCCTGGCGAGAAAGCTGGGTTACGTCAATCTAGAAAGCGGAGCCATGTACCGCGCGATCGCGCTCAAGGCGCTGGAGCAGCAAGTTTCACTTGAGGATCCGGAAGCCTTGCGCCACCTGGCCGCCGGCACCGCGATCCAACTCGAGCCCCAGCCCGATGGCAATCGCGTGCTGCTCGACGGTCGCGATGTTTCGCAACGCATTCGCCAGAGCGATGTCACTCTCGCTGCGTCCCGCGTCTCTATCCATCCGCCGGTACGCCAGATCATGGTTTCACGCCAGCGCGCCATGGGCGCCAACGGTGGAGTGGTCATGGAAGGCCGCGACATCGGCACTGCCGTCTTCCCCACTGCCGACGTAAAAGTATTTCTCGACGCCGACGCGCGCGTGCGTGCCGAACGCCGCGTGGCGCAGAATGGGACGCTCACTCCAGAAGAAGCCCAGCGCACCATCGAAGAGCTCGTCGCCCGCGACCAGCGTGACCGCACCCGCGCCGTCTCGCCGCTTGTCCCCGCTGCTGACGCGGTGATCCTCGACTCGACCGATCTCTCCATCGACGACGTTGTCACCCGAGTCGAGCAACTGGTGCAGTCGAAACTTGAAACCTGAAACCTCTTCCACAACAAGAAACGCCCACTCCGACTTTCGGAATGGGCGCTTTTGTTCCGGAGGAGACTATCTCTACCCCTTGTTGATCCGAATGTCCCCGGTATCGGCGTTGATCTGCAACTTAGTTGCGCCGTTTCCGATGGTTCCCGTTGTGTGCGAAGAGCCGTTGGTTTCTTCGGTGCGCAGCGGGCTGAAGTCGGAACTGATATCGCCCTTGTGCGTGGTGGCATCGATCTGGAAACCGGCATTAGCGGGCAATACCACAGTGATGTCGCCATGCTTGCCAGTCAGCATCATCTTGCCGACCGGCAGCTTGTTTGCCGGATGAATCTCAATGTCGCCATTTGCGTTCTCCACCTCTACGTCACCAGTCACCCCCTCTAGGTGAATGTCTTTGGAGCGCGTCACGAAGCGCATCGGTCCGCCAACATCGGTCGCCCGCAGCGAGTCGCCTGAAATTTCCAGGTCGCCCGGCACCGACGCCAGCGTAATGTCGGAACGCGCCGACTTGAACTCGACCGTCTTGCTGATTTTGCTCAGCCGGATGTCGTTGAAGAAGTCGCCATTCAGCCGCACGGCACCCTTCACATCTTCCAGCGTCACGTTGTCGACGCGGCCTTCAACCTCCACGTCGCCCGTTATGTTGCTGGCGCGGATGGAGCCTTTGTCCAGGCTCATCTTCACATTGCCCGCAACTTCGCTCAGCGTGATGTCGCCGCGCTGTACCGCGAGCTTTGTGTCGGCCTTGCGGTCGCTGATACTGACGTCGCCCCGCTTGCTGGCCACGTCCACCGCGGCATCGCGTGGCACAAAGATGTCCATGTCGGCTTGCACCGCGTGGTCACCAGCGCCGTTCGTGTTGGCGTTCAGCAGCACCTGCGTTCCGTTCACGGTAATCTGCGGCTTGCTGCCATCGTTGAACTTGTTGGCGTCGTTCTGATTGTTGGCATACAGCTTCTTGTGCACGACCACGCGAATGGTGTTGCCGTCCACCGGGGTGATGTTGATCGCGCCACGATCGCTGACCACCCGCAAGCTCCCACCTTTGGGAAATTGCTGCTCTATCGTTTCGTCGAAGGTAAATGCTGTACCGAACATGCCGCCCAGATCGTCGTCAATCTGGATCTGGTCGCGCATGCCCTCCCAGTTCACGTCAGAGCTGTGATGCGCCGCCAGTCCCACGATCACGATCAGGATCAGCAGGAAAATTCCTCCGCCACCCAAGTGCCGTGTCTGGTAGCCGTGCCGCAGTGAAGTGAAATGCTCAACCAGGGCAATCACGCCCCAGAGGATGATCAGCAACGGCCAGAAGCGGCCAAAGAAGCGCCACACCGGCAGATGCACTCCGAAATTCCGCAGCAAGAACACTCCGCCGATCAGAATCAGGATGAGCGGTCCGGCCAGCGACCGGCGGTAGCGATACACCGGCGGCGGTGGTGGCAAAGGAGCTGCTGGTTGATATTGGCTAGCCATTGTGCTCCTCCGGCTTCTCGCTTCCGGTAAACGGAGCGGGTGGTGCGCTTGGTTGTGCCGGCGCTGCCGGCGGATGCCACTGCTGCTGCTGTTGAGGTTGCCACGGAGGCGCCGTCGGCTGCACCGGCGGAGCGATCATGTATTCGCGCGGCACGTGTCCCGTAGCGGGAGCATTGTGCTGCAGGAACATAACCAGTCCGATCACGATCAACAACGCCGGCCACGTCCTGCCGAACTCCATCCAGTACACGTGCACTACCTGGTCCAGCAGGAACAACACGCCCAACGTGATCAGAACAGCTGGTCCCATGAATCCGTGGGCACGGCAACGGGGACAAGAGCAACTGGGGTTATAACGGTATTTCATGACGCCCTCCTCACCATCCCCGCCCGGTGCGCTTCATCAGGACGCGGATCCCGATGGCGATGAGGATCACCGGCCAGAATCTCCCGAACCAATCGAAGTGGAACCAGCCGAACTGCTCCAGCAGGAAGATCACGCCGAGGGCGATGAGCACAAACGCTCCCACCGGTATGCGCGAGCCTCCGCCGTAATCTTCCTCCACCGGCTGACCTTCCACCGGTACGCCTGCGGGCACACCCGCCGACACTGTGGGTGGAGTGTTGCTTCCGAATAAGTTCAGGTTGTTTAACCCGAACGGATCGGGAGCACGGACGCCCATCAGTTTTGCCTTGGCCGTCTGGTAAGCCTCGATCGGCATGTACAGCACGAAGGCCGCAATTCCCAGGCCAAACAGATCGTTCACATGGTCAGTCGCCCAGATCAGGCTGGCGAAGATCAGCACGTGGATAAAGCCCTTCGTATACTCGCCGTTGTACATGGCGCCCACGCCCGGAATGAAGCCGAGCAGAGCGGCGAGACCAGGGCTGCTTCCGCTAACTGGTGGTGGGGCGCCGGGAGCTACGGCTCCAGGTCCCGGTGGTGGCGGCGCGGTGCCGCTCAGTTGCGAGGCCAGACACTCCTCGCAGTAAATGACGCCACGCACATCTCGCGTGCAGGTGCTGCACAGTGGCTTGCCACATGTGCGGCAGTATGCAACTGCGGGTACTTCGACATGGTTGGCGCAATTCATATAGCTCTCCAGTTCAGCCGGGCCTGTGGGGTCTGTTGCTCTACCGCCGGACAACGCGCCAGCACTGGCTGGCCCGCCTCCCGACTATAGTTCTCGTACTTGCGGTCGTGCTCGTTCGATGAGCCCTTCTTCGGATTCGTCGGCGTGCTCGGTTCCTCCTGTTTCTCGGGCGTCGCGCTGCGGCGCAAATCGCGCACGCGAGACTCGATCTCATAAACCAGTCGGATGTTTTCGTAATACTTCACCACGCGGGCTTGCGTCGAGTAGTAGGTCTTCTGTATGCCCTTCGCACTCATGTCCACGTGCTTTAAGTCGGCGACGTGCAGGCCCGCGATGTTCGCCAGCATGGTAATTGAAAAGAACGCCATGCCAAACGACATTGCGAAGCGAGGCGTCACCACCGGCGCGAAGACCGGCGCGATCTTGCCCTTCAGCCGGTCCAACCAGGTCTCGCCAGCCGGGGCTGGTTTGGTGCTGGCTTCTGCCACCGTGCCGATGGTTTGCGCCAGAATGTTGTGTACGAGGTGCTTGGGCGGCTCGATATCTTCAAGTTGCATCAGCCAGCTCTTGCCGGCCGAGGCGCCCCGGAACATCGCCGCGCAGGCAGGGCAGGACTTCTGGTGTTCCTCGAAGCCCGCCAGCGTCGCGCCGTGCAGTGTCGAGTCAAGCGCGTCAGCCAGCAACGCCTCGAATTCCACGCACTGCACTTCGGATTTTGATTCGCCGTACATCAATTCACCTGCCTGTAAGTACGTTGTAATAGCCGTGCAAGTTCCGTTCGCCCACGATTAATCCGGCTTTTTACCGTTCCCTCTGGCACATTTAGTACCAGGGCGATTTCCTTGTAGTCCATGTCCCGCAAGTCCCTTAAAATCACTGCTTCCCGCAGTTCCGGAGACAGTTTCTGCAGTGCCTCGTGTACCATTTTCTGGGTCTGCTGGCTCTGTACGGCCTGTTCTGGGCTGGCTGACTGGTCTTCCAGTTGCTCACCGACCGTTAGCCCGTCTTCCTGCCCGCCCGGGGTGGCTTCCAGCGAGTCGGTCACCCGGTCGTACTTGCCCTTGCGGAAGTGGTCCACCAGCAGGTTGCGCGTCACCGTGGTGATCCACGTCATCAGCGCGGCCCGAGAGCCATCGAAAGTGCTGAGAGTGCGGTAAACCTTGATGAAGACTTCCTGGGTCAGATCGGCCGCGTCATCAGGCGAGCCCGAAAACCGGTAGCAGATGTTATAGATGCGCCGGTGGTACTGCTGGACGATTTCCTGCCATGCCGCGGCGTCGCCCGCTACACAGCGACGGACAAGCGCGTTCACCGCCTGGTTGTCGTCCAATCAAAGCTCCCAACGGGCTGACTTCGAGCCCCCAAATCCTGATGAGCTAAAGACTTGTACGGAATTTAGGGGACCGACAGTTCGTTTCACTTGCGGGGGGCTGCCCCTGAGATTTCGCAACGAATTGTAGCAGCCCGCCCGGATCTTGATGAGTACCAGCCTTGCCACCGGCGTTGACCGACGACTGCGATGAAATTCGCTCTCCCGGCAAAAGAGCCAGACCGGAAACAAGGCTGCGATGTAAAACTTACGTGCCAAGTACAGTATGTAGTAACACTACAGCGCAAGCCAGTCACTATCGAGAAACTTGATGCGGTCCAGACCTAGCTCGGGAATATTTTCCACCCGTCGGAATCCGCCACGGACAGTTGCCCATCTGACCTGCAGGAGTCCGCATGCCTGACCAGACTCTGGAAACTACGTGCTGTATTGTCGGCGGCGGCCCCGCGGGCGTCATGCTGGGCTACCTGCTAGCGCGCTCTGGAGTCGACGTTATCGTGCTGGAGAAGCACGCCGATTTCTTCCGGGATTTTCGCGGCGACACCGTGCATCCCTCGACCCTCGAAGCGATCTACGAGCTCGGCCTGCTGGACGACTTCCTCAAGGTTCCGCATCAGAAGCTGACCTCAGTGAGCGGCGTGCTGGGAGATTTTAGTTTCAAGGCCGCCGACTTCAGCCGCCTGCCCACACATTGCAAGTTCGTCGCGCTCATGCCGCAATGGGATTTTCTCGACTTCTTCGTTGGAAAGGCCCGGCAGTTTCCGGGCTTTCAACTTCGAATGGAGCACGACGCGGTGCACCTCATTCGCGCAGGCAAAAGAATCACCGGCGTGCAAGCGCAGACTCCGGACGGTCCTGTACACATCCTCGCCGACCTCGTAATTGGCTGCGATGGACGCCACGCGACTACGCGAAAGGCCGCGGGGTTCGAGGTCATCGAGCACGGGGTTCCCATCGACGTGCTGTGGTTTCGCGTCAGCCGCCACGCCAACGATCCCGAACAAGTGCTGGGAAACCTGAACTATGGCAAGGCACTCGTTCTCATTAATCGCGGCGACTACTTTCAGGCGGGACTGCTGATTCAGAAGAGATCGTTTGCTGCCGTACAGAGTCGCGGAATCGACGCATTTCGCCAGGCAATTCGCCAGGTTGCTCCGTATCTCGGCGATCGCGTGGATGAGTTGAAAGACTGGGACCAGATCAAGCTACTGACCGTGCAGATCAACCGGCTGCGGCACTGGCATCGGCCTGGGCTCCTGTGTATCGGCGATGCCGCGCACGCTATGTCGCCGGCGGGCGGCGTGGGTATCAACCTGGCGATTCAGGACGCTATAGCTACGGCGAATTTACTGGCCGATCCGCTTCGCGAAGGCCGCATCACCGAAGATCTTCTGGCTCAGGTGCAACGGCGGCGCGAGTTCCCAACACGCGCGACACAACAGTTTCAGGTGTTCGCTCACAGAGGCATGCAAGCGATCTTCCGGAATCCCGGCCCAGCCGTCGCGCCCTGGCAACTGAAAGTGATTGCGCAAATACCCGTCGTCCCGCATCTGACGGGGCGACTCATCGGAATGGGCGTTCGACCCGAGCACGTTAAAGGTGCAAGAAAGAAATCAGCACTCGACTCCCTGTGTATCAAAGGCGTCGCGATCGGCATTGGGCTTATGACCGCGACGGCCGTGCTTGGTGGGTATTTGCTGCAGAGCCGACGCAGGCGGGTTGCGGCGACGCACTAGCTTGTCGTCGTTCGAACGAGTCGCTTTCAGGCGGCCACCCGCTTTGGCAATGCTACGCTGTCGATTCACGACATTCTCACTGCCAATCGCGCTCGCTTTCGGTAACATTACGCTATGTCCGATCTGCCGATCCTCGATACCAACTCCCCCCGCTCCGGTCGCCATGAGGAACTGGCGCTGGCCGGATTTCGCATCGATCCCACGCACGAGGGCCCGCAGTTGTATACGCTGTTGGCGGTTGGCGGTGACAACGAGCGGCCTCTCACGGCCGATGGCCGCATCGTTTTTTTTCTCCGTCTCACGCAGGTGCACAAGGCGCTGGCCATGGATCCATCGCTGGCGGTGCTGGGCAATCCGCCGCGCGCGGTCGAAACCATCTGCGACGTCGCCCAGACGCTTTACCTCGTCAATTCGCAGGATGCCGACCCGGACGGCGTGGTACTTGATTGCCTCTTGATCTTCGACGACCTGGTGCGCGCCTCCGGTCTCAGCATGCCCGAGCGTTATCAGGGAATCCTGACGGAACTCGCCGCACGCCTCACCGAGGGCCAATCGCTAAAAAAGGTTTTCACCAACGAAGCGCTGCGCCAGCATGTGGAAGACGCGCTACTGTGGTGCGTCGGCGCGGTGACCATGAAGGCGAAAGTGCTGACGAGTTAAGGTCAGTCCTGTGGATGCTGGAAGTGCACCCCGAGGGAAAACGTGCGCTTCAGATAAGCGACTGCGTAGACATCGAGGAAGTATGGCTCGCGATCGTTGCCATACAGCAATGTCGGATCGGCATAGGCCACTTCCCATCCGACTGCGCTGCGCTGGGCGGTGACGTTGGCCAAGTCCGGAGCATCCCACACCAGCTTCACGGAGTCGGCACCCACGCTGTAAACCGTCGCGCGTCCGTGCAGTCCGCGTCCGCTGGCGCCTTGTGCCGTCCCCCACCCCAGCACCCATATTTCGTTTGGGTCAAAGAATTGCGCCACCATTTGGAAGTTGACCATGTAGCCGTCAAACTCCGTTCCGCCGCGCGACGAGCGTCTCACCTTCCCGTTCTCTGACAAGTAGCCCTCGACCATGGTGATGGATCCCTTCTCTCCCATGAAGCCGAGATACAGAACATAGGCGACTACGAACTGCTGCGTCCCCTTCTTGCCTCCCCAAATATTGCCGAGCACATACGGGGGGTGATCGCAATCGCACTCGTCGTTCGGACTTGAGCACAAGATTGCCTGCAATTGCTTGCGGAGTTGGCTCTGCGATATGTCGGGATTGGCGTCCATCTGGTCAACGATGAACTGGCTGATGCGATCGCGCACCTCGAATCCCGCTCGGCGTCGGCTGTCCAGGGTGGTACCAGGCGGCGAGTTGCTGAGTAGCATGTTCAGTGAGCGCACCTGTTTCGCCAGTGTTGCCGTAAGCAGCAACTTTCCGGTGTCAGTTGCACCCACGTTCAGTGAAATCAACAGCAGCGCTAGAGACGGCAAAAACTTTCCCGCAACGCGCATGTCGAACCTCGCGCCCCCTACTTGAACGCCTGCGCTCCTGGCTGCAGGAACGACACCACGAAATCTGTCATTGATGGGAACAGCGTGGTGAGCAGCCCAATCAGCGGACCAATACCAAACGTCGCCATCTTTACCCAGAACTCCATTCCCAGCTCGCCGGGGTTGGTGTTGGCGATGTGGCTCAGAGTCGAGTCCTTGCTCATCTCGCTGTAGACGAAAATCATGGTCGCCCCCACCAGCGCGAACAGAATCAAAAACACCGCTCCAATCACCGGAAGCGGATCGAACGGATAACATGAGACGCCCAGCGTCGCCGCTACGAATAGCGACACGATGCTGAACGCGATGGTGCGCACTCGTCCAAGAATGTTCTGGATGAAGCCCAGGTAAGGCAGCACGACAAACTCTTCCGCGGCGCGAACATACGCTGCCATGCAGGGCGCCTCGGGATCGCTGTCTTTGCCCTTGTGGTTGGGATCCGGGCAACGGATGAGTGACTGGGTTTCGGTCTGCCACGACGGAAGGACCACGTGTTTCAGGATGCACCCGGCGCTTGCTGCGAGCATTTCCTGGAAGTCCGTCAGCGGCCGGATGTTGTATTCCTTATCGGTGTCCTTGATTTCGTCGTTCAGCAAGTCCACGTACCAGGTCGCGAACTTCCTGCCCTGCTTTTCGCATTGCTCCATCTGCTCGAGCGCTCTGTGCTTGTCCTGCTCCTCTCCGGCGTTCGCGGTCGTCCACTGGGCCAGCGCGTTATGCAGATGTCGCGCGCTCTCAAACTGGCGCGAGATCAAGCGATAGCGCTCCTCCAGTACATTGCCGCTCAACTTCCAGACGGAGCCGCCATAGAGGCCTCGCAACTCGCTGAAGGTCCGTCGCAGCCGCAGGCGGTCGAGAAAAATCAGAAGCTGTCGCAACTGGCTCCAGGTGCTAAGGAGTTGATACGTGTCGGCCAGGATGAGGGCCATACACAGACCGACCGCATAGAAAATCAACGTACCGAAGCGGTGGTCGCCCAGGCTGCGCAGGCTGTGATCGCCGAGCGCGGCCCGCAACACCAGCAGCGCGAGACCCAGGAACCCGATCAGCGAGATACCATAGCCGCGGTTGAGAGGTAGTGCGTTGTGTTCGATGTTTTGCCCCGCACCCTCGCGGCTGAACATGCGGAAGACCTTCACCAGGCGCGACTGCTCGCCTCGTTCTTCCTCCTTGCGGTTGGCGGCAGCCGGCATGTCGGGAAGATCATCGACCTTGGGCAGCACCGGCCGGTCGTCGCCGAACAGCGACAGCCCGTGCAGGTTGAACCAGGACCACGTATACAGCCCGGCGATCAGCACCACCTGCGGCAGCAGCGGCGAGACTCCGCTGCGCAGATAGACACTGCGCCAGAACGTGGCGAAAGCGTTGGCTGCGGTGAGGTGTTGCGTCAGATACGCATAACGCATCCAGGCGGCCCAAGCCACGACCGGTACCCACAATATGCAGTAGATGAGCCGCCACCGCCGGATGCGATCGCGGTCTCGCCGGTGGAACTCGCCCGATACCACCGGCAACCGGTAATTTCCCACGCAGCCCAGAAAGCCGGACGCGAGGACCGCGCCAATCGCGTACGTGATGGCGATGTCCCAGCGCGGCGCCAGCACCAGCTTGCCCAACGTGACCGCGAAAAACAGCGTCACCCCCAGCAATCCCAGCACCAGGCTGCCGATAAAAATCAGGCTGGTGTGTTGCACTCGCGGAATTGGTGCGAAATACGCTCGCACCCGTGGAGGCCGCATGATCGATCCATTCCAGCAGCAGTACAGGTGCCAAAAGCCAAGGATCACGCAGAACGCCAGCAGGCCCGACATTTCTCCGGGCAGCGCCGCACCCTGGCCGGCCGTGGCTAGAGTTGCGCCTGCCGTCGGGTCAGACTTGGCAAACTCCGCTTGCAGCAGCGATTCGCTACTCGGGCCAAAAAATACGGTCTTCGCGCCCGAGATTGTTTCTTTCTCGGTCTGCTCGTTGAGCACGGCGATTGGCCAGAACTGCCGATGTCCTACGACCGTAACCCAGGTGGCTGGGCGATGGTCTGCGTCGGCCGCATCGTCTTTGCTGTGGGCTGATTTTGGCGTTCCGTAATCGTTGATCGGAACCGCGCGGCGCGCGTCCGGCAGACCTTCGAACAGCTCACGCGCCGCAACGTAGACGCCTTCCGACACATCTTCGGCAAACACCCGGTAGCTGGTTCTGCGCCTGCCGTGGATGGGAGGAACCGCGTCAGGCGTCCAACTCAATAGCGGATATGTGGAGAGCAGCATGACTCCGCGCAGTGACGCGCCCTGTGAGCCGCGCCGGAACATCAGGTCGGCGCCGTCGATCACCACCCGGCCACTGGGATAAGAGCGCCGCAGGAATTCACTGAGGAACAACTGGTCGAGCGAATTCGTGCTGCGCAGAATCACGAACTCAACGTGTTTGGAGTCGAGAATGTTAGTGACTCCAAACAGAGTCGCTTCCTGGGCCAGCGGCGTTACCCGTCCGCCGTAGGTGCGCACGGTGTCATGTTCGCTGTCGACCGGCTCGCTTAATTCGCCGCGCAGCGAGGTGGCGGGAGCTGCGCTCTGTTGTTTGCCGGCGGCGAATATCGACTGCTCCTCGTAAGCCGAGCGCAAGGACGCGATATCACGCGGGTAATAGAGATAGATCGGTGATGGCTGCGGTTGTCCCGGCTTGGCGTTCTGACAACCGAGCGGGCCGACGGTCTTGTTCGGTTGCCTGGCGACGTTGCCGAACGCAGTTTCGTCTTCCGAAAGAATCGCAACCCTCTCCAGGTCGTAGCCCTCATGCTGCAGGTAACAGAGAAAGCGGTTGGTCATCAGACCGTCGCCTTCCAAAAATGTCCGGAACTGTAACTGGGCCTCGGGCGACTTCTTCGGCAACTCGTCCTGTAGATTGGCCAGGTAAAGCCGGAACCAGTGCACGCCGCTCTCCGAATTCGAGGTGCCGCTATAAATCACCGCGCCTTGTTGATAATCCTCGAGGGTCACTGCGGTAAGTTCGCGCGCCAGCGATGGCAGTGTGCCCGAAAATGTTGGCCCCACAATGCGCAGCGGCTGGGTGACATGGTCCGGCTGGATGGCTCGCATCCACTGCAACGAATGTTCGAACTGCGCATCGTTAAGGCCGCCGGTAGGCTGTTCGGCCACCACGAAGACCACGAGGTCGCGCTCGTAATGGTTGGCGAACTCACCGTCTTTCGACTCCAGACAGTTGGGCTTAACCACGCCACTGCCCGGGCCCGTCTCACACTTGCTCCAGGTGTCATCCACCTTTTCGTTGTCGAACCCGCGCCGGAACACCATGATTCCCGGCTGCTCCTGCAACTCCGCCTCGAATTTGGCTGCCTGCTCCTCGTCCGACAGCGACTCATAGGACTTGTCGGAGTGGTTCCAGGGAAACCACGAACCGTCGTAGATGTAGTTCACATCCTGGGCCGCCTGCTGGATCGACTCGATGGCGCGATCGAACACCAGCGGCAGGTGGGTCTGCACCGGGTTGGGCACAATGGCGATGGCAAAACTCAGGTTGGGATAGGTTGCCGATTTGTCCTTCGCCGGTACATGCGTGCCTTCGGCATAGCAAGACACGGGCACAGGAGGCTTCTCGTTGGGCCGATAAAAGCGACGCAGTCGCTTGGCGATCTGCTCGCAAGAGGGTATCGGCTTGGTGGCGGCGGTAGTCGGCGGCGTGCCGCTCGTGCTGCCGGCTGGAACACGGTTTGCCGTCGTCTGCGCTCCCTGCCCGCCGGAGCTTTCCGCAGCCTTGCGGGGAATATAGGACACACCCAGGACCGCCGCAATCAGCAACGCTATGGTTGCCATCCCGCCGCGCTGGTTCATGCCGCACCCTCACTTGCCCAGAAAAAGAGCTGTCTCGCGCCCCTTGCCGTAGTGCACTGACCGGCGTTGCGCGAAGGCCACTCAAGTGGAACCCCGCCCTCAATTAACTGGGATCAAAGCGCTATTAACGTGGACGAATGTTAGTGCAGAACGCCATCCGGCACAATGGAGAAATGCGGCTGTCGCAGAACGAGCGGCCCAGATTTCTCCGTGCCTTCGGGACTGCCTCTTGCTTCTCGCCTATTCGGGGTCGAAGTAGTTCGCCGCTATCGGGTTCTCAAACAGCGAATAGTCGCGCGTGACCACGGTGATGCCGCTGTCGGTCACGTGATACTTCTGGCGGTCGGCTTCAGTGTCGTAGCCAATCACCGTTCCCTCCGGCACGTGCACGTCGCGATCGATGATGGCCTTGCGGATCTTGCAGTGCCGTCCTACATCGACATGCGAGAACAGGATACTGGCGTCGATTTCGGAAAACGAATTGACACGCACGTCCGGCGACAACACGCAACCGCGTATCGATCCTCCCGAGAGCACGCAGCCCATGGAGACAATGGAGTCGTGGGCTTCACCCATGCGCCCGGGATCATTGAACACGAACTTGGCCGGCGGATATTGCCGCATGTGGGTGCGCAGCGGCCACGCCTTGTCATAGACGTTGAACACCGGGGCCACGGACACCAGGTCCATGTTGGCTTCGTAGTAGGCGTCGAGCGTACCGACATCCCGCCAATAGAGCGCCTGCTTCTTGTTCTCGTCGATGAAGTTGAACGAGTAAACCTTGGTGTCGTCCACCATCTTGGGCAGGATGTTGTGGCCGAAATCGTGCTTCGAGGACGGGTCCTCTGCATCCCTCAGCAGGGCCGGGATCAGCACTTCAGCGTTGAAGATGTAGATGCCCATCGAGGCCGAGACCATGCGCGGGTTGTACGGCGAACGCAGGTCGGTTTGCTCGGGCTTCTCCTGGAAGCCGGTCACGCGACCGGTACGATCGATCTCAACCACACCAAAATGCCGCGTTTCGGATGGGTCCACCAGGATCGTCGCCAGCGTGATGTCGGCGCCCGAGTCCTTGTGCTGCTGCAGCATCAAGTCGTAGTTCATCTTGTAGATGTGGTCGCCCGACAGGATCAGCACGTACTTCGGCTCTTCGGAGCCGATGGAATAAATGTTCTGATACACCGCATCGGCAGTGCCCATGTACCAGTTTGGGCTAACGCGTTGCATGGGCGGCAGGATCTCGATGAACTCGCCCAGTTCGTGTCCCACCACGTTGCCCCAGCCTTCGCGGATATGCCGGTTGAGCGACAGCGCCTTGTACTGCGTCAGGATGTACACCCGCCGCAGGTCGGAGTTGATGCAGTTCGACAGCGTGATGTCGATGATGCGATAGATGCCGCCGAAGGTGACGGCCGGTTTGGCACGGTCGCGGGTCAGGGGGTACAGGCGTTCACCCGCGCCACCAGCCAGTAAGACTCCCAGCGTGTCTCTCATGTTGGTGATTTCCTGAGTGCTGCGTTCCCCAACCGGGGCAAGATGTTTTTATCCACCTGGCGGCCGCGCCGAACCCGGACCCCAGTCTGAAGCGTCGAAATCTTAGCACACCGCAGGCCATCTGGAGCGTCGCCGGTCTGGTCGCTTCTGGTCGCTCAAATCAGCCCGCGCCGTTGACCTTAATACGAAGCGAACGCAGAAATTTTAGGTCCTGCGAAGTGATCTCCAACTCGCCAGTCGACGTATATTCGTTCGGCGGTGCGGGTTTGCTCGCGCCATCCTGCTGGTTGAATCCGATGGTCGCCTCCAGCACCAGGAAGACGTCGTAGCCCCCGGCCTTGATGCGTGACATCACCTCAGAGATTTCATCGGACTCTGCCACCGAATGATTAATGGCCTCGCCCAGTTCCTTCATCAGTTCTTTCAGTTCGTCGTCCACTCTGCCACCTGAAAACGTGAGTTTACTGCGAACGAATCGGCGCCGATTTCTGGCTGCTAGAATACGCTTTTAGTCCAATGGCCGCACCCAGCGACAACAAATCCGTGGCATCGCGCGATCTGGCAATGCAGAGCCGGGCCGCGTTGCGGTTGGCCGGACGCAAGACCGGCGAGAACCGCTGGGTCCGCGCCTTCTACAGTGCCGGTCGCGTCACCGCCTCCAGCGTAAGCCGCGTGATGCACGTGCTTTGGCTGGAAGTCACCGGCTTCCTCTTCCTGGTTCTGGCCGCAATTGGCGGCGGCGCCGCGGTGCGCGAATATCATCGCTACCTCGCGGGCACAACCACCCGCGGAAGAATCGCTGTAGCCGCGGTGTTCGCCCTGCTGTTCCTTTATTTCGGAGTGAACTCCTTCTGGCTGTCGCGGAAAAAGGGCAAGAAGAAGTAGCGGCACATCCGTCTAGTTTGTGACTCGGCTCACTGCGCTCGGACGGCCGGGGCGCGATAATCTTAGCGACCGCTGTTTGCGCGGCCAATCTTCATTGAGATCGAGGCCCTAATCTCATGCCCGATACCAAGACCAAACCTGCCTCCGGCAAGCTGACGGAGAACCAGGAAACCTCCTCCCACGTCGCCATCCATCCTCTGTACACACCCGCCGATCTGGAAGGCTGGGACTACGATCGCGAACTGGGCTTCCCTGGCCAGTTTCCCTACACCCGGGGAGTGCAGGCCTCAATGTACCGTGGCCGCTTATGGACCATGCGCCAATACGCCGGCATGGGCGACGCCGACGAATCGAACCGCCGCTACAAATACCTGCTGAGCCAGGGCACCACCGGGCTGAGCATAGCGTTCGATTTGCCGACGCAGATCGGGCTTGACTCCGACAATCCGCTGGCCATGGGCGAAGTCGGCAAGGTGGGCGTGGCCATCGACTCCATCGAAGACATGATGCGCCTGTTCGATGGCATCAACCTGGAGAAGATTTCCACCTCGATGACCATCAACGCCACAGCGTCGATCCTGCTGGCGCTGTACATCGGCGTGGCGCGACGCACCGGTCGCGCCCTCGCGAAGATCTCCGGCACCATCCAGAACGATGTGCTGAAGGAGTACATTGCGCGCGGCACCTACATTTATCCGCCCCATCAGGCGATGCGCATCATCACCGACATTTTCTCCTACGCCAATGAGCACGTGCCCGAGTGGAACACGATTTCCATTTCCGGCTATCACATGCGCGAGGCGGGATGCACCGCGACGCAGGAGGTCGCATTCACCTTGTCCAACGGCATGACCTACGTGCAGGCGGCGATTGACGCGGGTCTTGACGTGGATAAGTTCGCTCCTCGCCTGTCGTTCTTTTTCAACGCGCACAATAATTTCCTTGAGGAAGTCGCGAAGTTTCGCGCCGCCCGCCGCATGTGGGCGCGCATCATGCGCGATCACTTCCACGCCAAGAACCCCAAGTCGCAGATGCTGCGTTTCCACACCCAGACTGCTGGTTCCACACTGACGGCGCAGCAGCCCGAGAACAACATCGTTCGCACCGCGCTCCAGGCGCTCGCGGCGGTGCTGGGCGGAACCCAGTCTCTTCACACCAACTCCTACGACGAGGCGCTGGCGCTGCCCACCGAGCAATCGGCGCGGATCGCGCTGCGCACGCAGCAGGTCATCGCCTACGAGTCAGGAGCGCCGCAGACCATCGATCCCTTAGCAGGCTCGTACTACATCGAGTCGCTCACCGACCAGATCGAGTCAGGCGCGCGCGCCTATCTCGACAAAATCGATGCCCTGGGGGGCACGCTCAAGGCCATCGAGCGCGGTTACATCCAGTCGGAAATCCAGAACGCCGCCTACGAATACCAACAGGCAGTGGACCGGAAAGAAGCCATCGTCGTCGGCGTGAACGCTTTCGGCATCGACGAAGAAAAACCAATTCCTCTGCAGCACATCGACGAATCACTGGAGCGCAAGCAAGTCGAACGGCTGAAAGCTCTCCGCGCGAAACGCGACCAGGCAAAGTGGAAGTCCGCCCTCCAGCTGGTGGAAGACCGCGCGCGTGGCACCGATAACCTGATGCCCGTGATCGTCGAGGCGGTGGATGCGAACGCCACGGTAGGCGAAATCTCCGATGCCATGCGCCGGGTGTATGGGGAGTACAAGGAGACGGTCGTTATCTAACCCCTTCGTCAGTTATGATCCACACTCGAGAACTCCTCGGTCGGGAGTGTGGTGTCCAGTCGTCGCAGAATCGCAGTCGTTTTAATTGCGAGCGTCATTGTCCTCGCTGGCGCGCTCGTCGCGCTGGTCGTTACGAACCCTGACCGATACCGTCCCCAAGTAATTGCCTACCTGCAGGACAAAACCGGAAAACAAATACAAATCGGACGCTTGGGAGTGAGCCTGCTTCCCACTCTGTCGATTCGTCTCTACGACTTCGGGGTGAAAAATCCACCCCCATTTCCGACCGGTTATTTCCTTGCGGCGCCTACAATTACTGCTGAGATTGACGCCGCTGCGCTGCTGCGCAGGCGAATTGTAATTAAGGCAGTAATACTGAATGACCCCGTCATCAACGTGATTTCGGATCCTGACGGCCTGTGGAACTTTGAGAATGCCGCCGCGTTGAAAGGTTCAGGGCAGTCTGATCGTGAACCTCCGCCATTCTCACTGGGAGTGATCTCCACGGTGGAAATCAAGGGTGGTTCATTGTCAGGTTCGAGTCTTATCGATCCTTCTGACAGGCCTGGGCCGATCGTTCTTGAGGTCCACAATATTGCAGCACAGTTGAAGCAAGTGGATTTCGATGCTTTTACCCGTCCCGCCTCTTCGCTGGTCGCGGAGGGCGACCTCAAGGCGGATTCTGCCCGTTTCGGCTCGGTTCCAACCACAAACCTGAGATCACACTTGCGGATACTTCCCAAACAGGTGTTCCTCAATAATTTGAGTGTGGAGGCTCATGGCGGCCGGGCCAGCGGCGATTTCTCTTTCAACTTGGCGGGCTCCAAAACGAAATTCAGCACAAACGTGCAAGCCAGTGACGTTGACGTTGCCTATCTTCTGGCTCGGTTTCCAGAGGGTCGCGGCAAGATGACCGGAAAGATGCAGGGAGCCCTGAAGCTCGAAGGAGAAATTGAGCACTCTGACAATCCGTTAGCAGGAATACGGGGGAGCAGCCATATAACCGTGCGCAATGGCGAGCTACCCACTCTCAATCAGAACGAGAGCATGATGAAGATGACTCGTTTCCGGGATCCTGGTTCCGCTTCCCGTGCTCCCGCTGCGTTCTCTAGCTTCTCTGCCGATATGAATCTGGCTAACCGTCGGATATCCAGCCATCAGATTGATATTGCCTTTTACGGCATCGACCTTCAATGCGCAGGAAGCCTCGGCGTGACGGGTGGCGGGGGTCTGGATTACAGGGGCGTGGCAAGTGTCCTTGACGGACAAGGCTTCTTCACCAACATGATGGGGCGAATGTCGGGAGCGAAGTTAGAAAAGGGTAAGCTATCCTTCCCAATTCGGATTGAAGGGACGTTGCAGAGCCCGAAATTCTCCGTGGTCCACTAGTCACGCGACGATTTGCCCGGTCACCGACACGACACCGTGAAGCGATTCACGGTTGCCCCATTCCAGCCTTCTCCGTCGTTCGGGTAACGAGTATAAAAGATGTAAAACTGTTTGCCCAAAATGCTGGGGTCGTCGCCCATTCCGACAAACGTAACGTAAACACTGGGCTGGTCAGGATCGTTGCGAAAATCGTAGAGCAAGCTAAGGTCAGACCATCTCATGCCGTCAGGAGACTCGGAATAATAAACGACGACTCCAGCGTTCACCATCATCTGGTAGCGGCGCAGGTCGGTGTTATAAGCGACTTGAAGATTGCCGCTGTATGGCATCTGCGGATTCAGTCCCTTCGAGTAGCCGCCTAAGCCTTGCTCGAAGTGCCAGCCGGCATAATATTTCTCGAACGAGACGGCGTGCGGCTTGCCTCCGAACGCGGCTGCGAGAACGGAGCCAATGGGAGCGCGAGCCACGGACACCGGTGTGACCGTGTTTCCCCAGTGCGTTGTGCCATTGGCCAGCCAGTCCGGGAAATATATGTAGAAGTACTTGCCATCAGGGGAAACGACGAGAGTAGAGTCGCCGATGTCGAAGCCGTCCATGTCGGTTCGATAAGCCTGGTTGGTGCGAATGATCTCGCCCAGATCGGTCCAACTCTTTCCGCCATTGGAGGAAGACGCCAGGGCCAGTACCGAATAGAAGCTTTGGGTCGTGATCGTGGGGATTTCCGCGTGATAGACCATCAGAAGCTTGCCGGAGCCGATCGCACCTTCCGGAACTTTGTAAACCGGCCCGCCTCCCATGTAGTCATAACTCGAATAGAAAGGGTTCACCGCGGGATCGGGATTGGGATAAATGGTCACGTCGATGGGAGAAGAGGAGCCCAGCGGCTGGTCGAGTGTGCCGATTGTGCGGGTGACCGATCCATACTTGTTGTTGCCGTAATAGTGGCCTTGCCAAAGCTGCCGGGAGTGGTACGCCCCATCGCTGCCGAAAAATGTGTAGCCGGCGTCGGTCTTGATGACGCCGAGAGGTGTGTCGGGCCAAGCGAAGCCGTTGGCCTGGTCGGTGAGCGGCGGCTGCGCGATTTCTCCCGCGGCCTTCCGTTGCGCAGCCGTAGCAACCACGCGGTTGGCGGTGATCGTGGGGTTACAGACTCGAACGATACTTTGCGCCCTGGCGACGCCAACTATCGTCGCAAAACCGCTGATCAGTATTGACGCCTGGTGAATGAACTTCGCAGCTTGCACGCCGGCACCTCGGTCGGGCTTAAATCGGGCGGCGCATGCGCAAAGAAACACCCATAACCAGTAAAAGTCGCTGCTGGCTAACACTCGGCTGCTGTCGGCAGCTTGAGCAGCCGTGTGACACATGCAGGTCATCCTCGCACGGCCGACCGCCTCATCGCCTACCGCTGTATTTCGAGACGCAATCATGGAATGGATGTCAGGCTCCATCCGTTTTTCGCCCCCGGGCGTTCAATTGCTATTTCCCTACCGCTCATCAATAATCGGCTCACTACACGGTTCCCACAGTCGACGTGGTTTGCGGCTCTATCTCCCGGAGGTCCGACGATGAAGCCAAGCCTGCATCCAGAGGAACAAGCACGTCTCGCCGCTTTGCGCGAATACAAGATTCTCGACACTGCCCCGGAACAGTCCTTCGATGATCTCACCCTGCTGGCTTCGCAGATCTGCGAGACCCCGGTCGCGCTGATCACGTTGATCGACTCCGACCGGCAGTGGTTTAAGTCGCGAATTGGCGTCGATATGGCTGAGACTCCCCGAGACCTTGCGTTCTGTGCGTTCGCCATATTGCAGAAGGACTTGCTTGTCGTGGAAGACGCAACCAAAGACCCGCGTTTCAGCGATAACCCCTTGGTTCAGGACGATCCGAAGATCCGCTTTTATGCCGGGGCGCAGTTGCGCTCCTCCGACGAGCTGCCGCTCGGCACTCTGTGCGTCCTCGATCGCAAGCCGCGTCAGCTTTCCGAAGGCCAGCACAAGGCATTGGAAGCGCTCAGCCGCCAGGTGCAGGCGCAACTGGAACTACGACGAAATCTGATCGAGTTGAAGCAGTCACTGGAGCTGCGCGATGAGGCCGAGCGCGTGCAGAAGCATCTCATTCAGCAACTGCAGCGCGCGTTCGACGACACCAAGCGACTCAGCGGCCTTTTGCCTGCCTCCTCGGCCTGCAAGTTCAGCATCACGATTCCCGCAGACTTGAACCGCATTAACCCGGTGGTCGACGGAGTCATGGAGGTTGCGCGACAGATGCAGAGCGCGCAGGGCCGCGAGCTCGAGATCGACCTTGCAGTGCGTGAGGCACTGGCCAATGCCATCATTCACGGGTGCAAAAGCGATCCCACAAAGAATATCGAGTGTTCCGTTGCCTGCGATCATGGAGGAGAAATTCTGCTGGTCATTCGCGATCCCGGCGGGAACCTGAACCGGTCGGCGGTGGCTGACCCCACCAAGAACGAGAATGTTTATGCAACCCACGGCCGCGGCCTTTACCTCATCGACGAGTTGATGGACGACGTCGAGTATGTTGTCGACAAAGCCGTAGCCACCGAGGTCAGAATGAAGGTTAAGCCCCGCGAGCAGGAAGGGTGAGGGTGGCGACTGACTCGTTTACCTCTGCGCCGCGTTCTCCCCGCCGAACGCTTTGATCACCGCGCTGGCGCTGGACACCGTTCCTACTCCTGAGGCTACTTCGCGCACGTAAGGCGCGGGTGGCTGCGGCGACGAGAGAAACGTCGCCACGTCCGGCTCGAGCTTGTTCCAGCATTCATATACTGCGAGGTGACCCGAGTCCGAACAAATCAACAGCGACGCGTTCGGCAGTTGCTGCTTCATCTCCTCGCCCACCGACAGCGGAATCAGCTTCTCCTGTTTCCCCCAGATCACCAGCACGGGAGACTTAACCGCCGCCAGCTTGCCGTCGAGGGTGTCCTGATAAGTGAGAAACGAGTCGAAGATACGGCGAGTGATCCACGCGCGCTCGGCCACCTGATTCAGGAAGTCCCGCCGCACCGGGTACGGCGCGGGATACTGTCGCGGCGTCAACATCGCCATGAATGCATTGAACTCTTCCGGCGTTGCCGGTAGAAAGTTTTTGACGGTGATGTTGGTTTGAAACTTTAATCCCGCAGCATCCGCCACCACCAGCCGGTTAACGGCCTCGGGATGCTCGATCGCGAGCTTCAGCGCGACCCATCCGCCCATGGAAACGCCGACTACGTCCGCCGACTTGATGTTCTGCGTGGCGAGAAACTGGCGCAGCATCTCCGACTGCTGCTCGATGGAATAGGCGATGTCGGGCTTCTGGCTCTCGCCGTGGCCCAGCAGATCCAAGGCGTACACGTGGAACTGGCCACGCATGTCGAGCATCGCCGGGACCCAATTCAGTGCCTCCGCTCCCAGTCCGTGAACGAACACCAGCGGCGGGCCTTCGCCGCCCTCATAGTAGTGAATGCGATAGCCGCCCACTTGCGTATAGCGGCTGTGAATGCCGCCGCGCCACAAGGCGAAATGCGCGGCGGTGCGTACTACCGCGAGGGGCCGCAACCATGCGAACGCTCCCAGTGCGATCGCCAGCAGCCAGACAATCAGGCCAAGCTTCTTCCATCCACTGAGGTGCGCCCGCGCAGGTTCTACTTGCGAAGTCGTTTCAAAAGAAGTTGCCATTGGAAGTTCATTTTCTCCGAAACATCGGCGCCAACCGTAATGTTACAGGATTGCGAATCGCCATGTCAGTGACATCAATACGGTTTTGGCATATCTGACAATGTGAGGCTTGGCTTGGCGGATTGCGCGATCGTCTGACCCACACCTTGAGGCGGCGAGAAGACTGATTTCCCGCAACCCTGGCGGGGCATCGTTCATCCAAGCAAACAACGGAAGTCGCCGGCACGCTACCGGCAAGGCCCGCCGCTTTTTCCTTGCGTCACGGAAATTCTTGGACGAGGTGACGCAAGTGTTCCATCAACGCATAGTTCTGTTCCTGATTTGCTGTGCAATCGCCGTTGGATTGGAAGCCTGTGGAGGTTCGTCGGGCATGCCTCCCACCATCACCACACAACCGCAGAGCCAGGCGGTCGCCGCAAGGCCAGTCGGCCACATTCACAGTCGTGGCGACCGGCACGCCCACACTCAACTACCAGTGGATGAAGAACGGTATGGCAATCTCGGGTGCAACTTCCGCCAGCTACACCACCCCGGCGACTACTCCAACCGACGACCACGCGCAATTTGCGGTGGTCGTGAGCAATGCCTCCGGCAGCGTGACCAGCACCTCGGCTACTTTGTCGGTCTTGCTGGGGCCATAAGGCGTCGCGGATAGCGCGTGCGTTATGCTAGCTCGATGGTTCGTCGAGTAATTCTCATCATTGCGCTGGCGAGTGCTGCGCTCTTAGCACAGGAACAGCAACAGGCGTTCAAGATCCAGCCGCTGCGTCCTGTGCCCGAGTTGCGCGCGGCGGCGTCGGCGGCGCAGCCTCCCGCCGAGTTGGGACCGTTTCGCCAGCCCGACCTGGTGGAGCTGGTCAAGCTCGATCCGACCATCAAGCTCGACATTCACTACGCCTCCAGCAACAACTTTATGGGCACGCCGTTCTACACCCAGGCGCGAGCCTTCCTGCAGCGTCCCGCCGCGGAGGCGCTTGTCCGCGCCAACCGCAAGCTGCACGCGCAGGGCTACGGCCTGCTGATCTTCGATGGCTACCGCCCGTGGTATGTGACCAAGATGTTCTGGGACGGCACTCCCGTGGAAGACCATTTGTATGTCGCCGATCCCGCGCTGGGATCGAAACACAATCGCGGTTGCGCCGTGGATCTGACAGCGTATGACCTGCACACGGGACAGCCGCTCGACATGCCTAGCGGCTACGACGAAATGTCGGAGCGGGCGCACTCTGATTACGCCGGCGGCACCGCGCCGCAGAACGCCAACCGCGCCCTGTTACGTAACGCGATGGAAGCCGAGGGATTCACGGTCAACCCCGAGGAGTGGTGGCATTTCGATTACAACGACTGGAAGCTGTATCCCATCATGAACGTGCCGTTCGAGCAGGTGAAGGCCACCGCAGCGAAGTGAGCCGATAACCCGGCTACCGCGGGAACAGGCTATACTGCGACATGTTTATCCGCCTCGGCTACGACATCGAGTTCGCGATTCCCATGCCGGTGGCGATGGTCGCCATGCTGAGCGTGCATCCTTCACGCGCCGCCGACCTTCGCGCGCCGGATGAAATAGGCATCGAGCCCGCCGTCCCCCTCACCAACTACATGGACGTCTTCGGCAATCGCTGCACCCGGTTCGTCGCGGCCGAGGGAACTCTCCGGCTGAGCAATACCACGCTGATAGAAGACCCGGGAACCACCGATCCGGTATCGCCCGATGCGCGTGAGCACCCAGTGGGCGAGTTGCCCAACGACACCCTCATCTACCTCCTGAACAGCCGCTACTGCGAGGTGGACCGGCTCTTGAACGTGGCGGCGGAACTGTTCGGCCAAGTCCCACCAGGTTGGGGAAGGGTGCAAGCCATCTGCGACTGGGTGAACGCCAAGGTAAGGTTCGGATACCAGCACGCGCGTCCCACGCGCACCGCGCTTGATGTTTTCACCGACCGGGTGGGAGTATGCCGCGATTATCAACACCTGGCCATTGCCTTCTGCCGTGCCTTGAATATCCCGGCTCGCTACGCCACCGGATACCTTGGCGACATCGGTGTTCCACTGGTCCTTCCGATGGATTTCAGCGCATGGTTCGAGGTCTACCTGGAGAATCAATGGTGGGTGTTTGACGCGCGCAATAACACGCCACGTATAGGCCGGGTGCTGATGGCGACCGGCCGCGATGCCTCGGATGTCGCCATCACGACTTCGTTCGGCGCGGCGAATCTCACGCGCTTCGACGTGATTGCCGAGGAAGTTCCTGATCCAGCAGGAGTTCAGCTGGGGAACTGAACACGTTACCCCGTGCGCCCGCCCGTTCCGGAATAGCACCAATCCCATAGCGTCGGTGTCTCACAATTTTGGTCGATAAAAGATGCTAGACTAGCCCCTCTACGGAACCATTTGCGCCAGTTACTCGTCCATAAACCTATGAGCCTCGAAGAATTCCGCCCCCGACTGCCCGCGATTACGTCGTTGCGCTTCTTCGCCGCGTTTCATGTGGCGCTTTTCCACATGAACGAAATGGGCGCCATCACCGGCCCACGCTGGTTGAAGTCGTTTGCGGCAATTGGCTATGTGGGCGTCAGTTTCTTCTTTGTGTTGTCAGGGTTCATTCTGGTTTACACCTATGCCGGCCGCACGATCGACAACCGCGATTTCTACCGGGCACGCTTCGCCCGCATCTATCCTGCGTACCTGTTTTCACTGCTGATTTCGCTGCCGTTCTTTTACTTCGGCACATTTCAGATGCATGTTCCGTTCTTCGCATTTGCGGAACAGCACTTCGTCCTGGTGTCGATGCTGGTGTTGCTGCTGCTGCAGGCGTGGCTTCCGGCAGCGGCACTGATGTGGAACCCGGTGGCGTGGAGCCTGTCTGTCGAAGCGTTCTTCTACGCGATATTTCCGTCCGCCCTGGCGAGATACAGCAAGCTCTCCCGCACAACTTTGTTTGCCTTGATTCCGGCGTGCTGGATCGCGGGGCTAGCGATTTCGGGCGGATACCTGCTTTTCCGTTCCGCCGAGTTGGGCTACGTCAGCAGCAACAACTGGTCGAGCGCAGTCCAGTTCGTGAAGTTCTTTCCAGTCGTGCGCCTGCCGGAATTTCTCATGGGTATGGCCTGCGGGTTCCTGTTCTTGCGCAGTGAGCGGAATCCCAAACATGCGTTACCGTTGGCAGCACTCGGACTTTTGGGCGTCGCGGCCACGACCATGGCAGCGCGCTTCGTGCCCTACCTGATGGTGCACACTGCGCTAGGCGGTCCGGCCTTCGCTGCTGTCGTGTACGGAATTGCGTTGCAGCCAAGCTGGGCCTCGTGGCTCAACAATCGCGTGCTGGTACTGTTCGGTAATGCCAGCTACAGCTTTTACCTATTGCACTCCATGACGGTCTGGCCGTTTTTTCACGACATGCGGACCCAGGCAGTACGCAACCAGGGATTCGTCGGCATCGCAATATGGCTGGCGATGATGCTGGCAATCTCGTCGCTGGTGTACCGTTTCATCGAGGAGCCCGCACGACGCAAGTTGCGGCCCCACAAGAAAGCGATCTCCGCTCCCGCGGAGGTCGTGGCCAGCGCGGGATAAGATCCGGTTTTCATCGAGTTACTCCCCCTTTAGGGCGCCCTCGCGTGCAACCTAAGTGCGGTTCCCCGCATATTATTTGACTTGGCTGATAGCACTCCCTAACATTCATCCGAAGGGCATCCATCTAAAATCTCACGATGATCGACACGGTCATATCGCACTACCGCATTGTTGAACTGATTGGCGGTGGGGGCATGGGCCTGGTGTACAAGGCCGAGGACCTCGATCTCGGCCGCTTTGTCGCGCTGAAATTCCTACCTGACGACATGATCGCGGACACCACCGCGCTCGAGCGCTTTCGTCGCGAGGCGCGTTCCGCTTCCGGATTGAACCACCCCAATATCTGCACGGTTTACGAAATCGGTCAGGATGGCGACCGTCCTTACATCGTGATGGAGTACCTGGAGGGACACACCCTCTTCCAAATCCTCGACGGCAACCCCTTGCACACCGACCAGACCCTGCGGATTGCGCTGGATGTTGCCGAAGCGTTGGAGGCGGCCCACAAACAGGGCATCGTGCATCGCGATATCAAGCCCGCGAACATTTTCGTCACCAATCGCAGCCATGCGAAAGTGCTGGACTTCGGACTGGCGAAGCTGTTGCCCGGGCCATTGGCCAGTGCCGAGAACAGCACCATGACGACGGAGCCCGCAGGAGCGCGCCTGACGAACCCCGGCAAACTTATGGGAACCATGGCGTACATGTCTCCCGAGCAGGCGCGAGGCTGGGAACTCGATGCCCGCACCGACCTGTTCTCTTTCGGCGTTGTGCTCTACGAGATGACGACCGGCCTGCTCCCGTTTCGCGGCGGTACCTCGGCGAACATGTTCGATGCGCTGTTCCACATGGCGCCCATTCCTCCGGTGCGGCTGAATCCCGACGTACCTTCGAAGCTCGAAGAGGTTATCGCCAAGTGCCTGGAGAAGGACCGCGACCTGCGCTATCAGCACGCCTCGGAAATCTGCGCTGACCTCAAGCGGATCAAGCGCGACACCACCGACACGCAGAATTTTGTTGTCCCTGACTCCGCGGAGCGGCAGGCGCCGCCCAAGTCTTTGAAGATCCTGGCCAAACCGCCGTCACGTAAATCGGTCGAGAGGTCACGGCCGATCTCGGTCTATCCCGAGCCGGAGCCCGTGGAGGAACCGCCAGTAGAGCGGAACTGGAAGTTGATCGGAACGATCGGCGCGGCAGTTGTGGCGCTGGCGCTCGTGCTGGGCGGCGGGCTGTACTGGCGTTCGCACCGATCCATGCCCCTCGGCCAGAAAGATACGATTGTGCTGGCCGACTTCGTCAACACCACGGACGATACGGTGTTCGACGGATCGTTGAAGCAGGCGCTGGCGATCCAGTTGGAGCAGTCGCCGGTGCTGAACGTGCTCTCCGATCGCCGAGTGGCAGCCACTCTGAAGCTGATGAACCGTCCGTCAGATGAGCGCCTGAATTATGAAGTGGCGCGTGAGGTTTGCCTGCGCAGTAACAGCAAGGCCCTGCTGGAAGGCTCGATCAGCAGCGTCGGCAGCCACTACTTGATCGGACTGAAGGCGGTGAACTGTCAGACCGGCGACACGCTCGCCAGCGCCAAGGCCGAGGCCGACAATCGCGAAGATGTACTGAAGCGGCTGGGCGAGGCGGGCAACGAATTGCGCGAGAAGCTGGGCGAATCGCTGGCGTCGGTGCAGCGCTACAACAAGCCCCTGGACCAGGCTACGACCTCCTCACTGGACGCGCTGAAGGCCTTCAGCGAAGGACGCCATCTGCAATGGAAAGAAGGCGACGCGGCCTCGGTCCCATTTCACAAGCGTGCGGTGGGCCTCGATCCCAACTTCGCCCGCGCTTACGCCTCGCTGGGGATGGCGTACTCCAACCTCGGCGATACCAGCGCAGCGATGGAGAACTTCACCAAAGCTTTCGAGTTGCGCGACCGGGTGAGCGATCGCGAGCGCTTCTACATCGAAACCTGCTACTACAGTTTTGTTACCGGAGAACTTCCCAAGGCCAACCAGAGCTATCGCGAGTGGATTGCTGCCTATCCCGATGACTACGTCCCCTACGCCAATATTGCGCTCAACGAATTTGCGCTTGGGGAGTTCGAGAAGGCCGCCGAGTCGTCCCGTCAGGCGTTGCGACTGGCTCCGGAATCGGGCGCCGCCTACAGCAATCTGATGGGCGCATATGTAATGCTCGGCCGCCTGGACGAGGCCAAAGCTACTTACGGGCAGGCGCTGCCAAGAACTCCGGACGTCGAATATCTGCATGAGACGCGCTACCAACTGGCCTTTCTGCAGGGAGACGAAGCCGCCATGCAGCAACAGTTGGATTGGGCGCGGGGCAAGCCGGCAGCCGAGGCCCAGTTCCTCTGGGTGGCTTCCGACACCGCCGCGTATTCTGGGCAACTGGCGAAGGCCCGCGGAATGGTCGAGCGCGCAGTGCAGGATGCAAAAGCAAGCCAGGACTCCGAGCGCGAGGCGCTGCTGAAAGCCCAGCAGGCGAACCGTGAGGCGGAGTTCGGCAACACCGACTTGGCGCGGCAACTGGCGAAAGAGGCCTTAACCATCAACAGCGGACGCGACGAAACCATTGCCGCCGGAATGGCCCTGGCGCGCGCCGGTGACATCGCGGGCGCCCAATCCATCATCGACCAGCTCAATCAGAAATTTCCGCTCGATACCATCATCCAGGGATATTGGCTGCCCACCATGCGCGCGTCGATCGCGCTCCAACGCAACAATCCTCAGGACGCGATCGCAGCTCTTGAGCCCGCTCTGCCCTACGAACAGGGAAGCCAATTCTTCGGAGTGTTCTATCCCGTGTACGTACGCGGCCTCGCCTACCTCAAAGCCAGGCAGGGAGAGCCCGCTGCCGCTGAGTTCAACAAGATCCTGTCGCACCGCGGCATCGCGAAAAATTCTCCGCTAGGTGCATTGGCGCAACTGCAACTGGCGCGCGCCCAGGCGATGGGCGGCGACAAGTCGGCTGCCCGGCGCTCGTACCAGGACTTCCTTTCTTCGTGGAAGCAGGCCGATGCGGATCTGAAACCTCTCCAGCAGGCGCAAGCGGAATACCAGAAACTCAAAGACTGAAGCTGCGCCCCAGTCGCCGCGCCGCAGTTTATAATCTCGCACTAACAATTCTCCACACCCTCGAGGGACGAATGAATCGCAAGTGCTTCATGCTCCTCCTTCTTTCGCTGTTTTTGGCAGCGACTTTTGCTTCGGCGCAAACCTTCCGCGGAAGCATTTTGGGAACTGTGACGGATACCTCCGGAGCGGTACTGCCGGGCGCGACGGTGAAAGTAAAGAACGCGGGAACGGGACTGGAACGCACGACGCAGACCACTGCCGAAGGCAACTACACCATTTCCGAGTTGCCCATTGGCGCGTACTCGGTGACGGTGTCCCAGGCGGGCTTCCAGACCTCTGTGACCAGCAACGTGGCCGTGGATGTCTCCACCGAGCGCCGTGTGGATATTTCCCTGAAGCCGGGTGAGGTGGCGGACACCGTCGAGGTCACCGGCGAAGCGATCGCCCAGGTAGACACTACGACGGATGAGTTGGGCGGCACGCTAACGGCCGAGACCATCGCTAACATTCCCGTCAACGGACGCGATTACACCAAGCTTATCTACCTGAACCCCGGAGTCGCGGGATCGCCCGACCAGATCAGCGACTCGCCAGGATCGTTCGGCACCTTCTCGATGAACGGCTCGCGCGGACGCTCGAACAACTTCCTGCTCGACGGCACCGACATGAATGACGGCTACCGCAACGATCCGGCCATCAACGAAGCCGGCGTGTTTGGCGATCCGGCAACCATTTTGCCGATTGACGCCGTCGGCGAGTTGCGCGTGCTCTCCAACTACGAAGCCGAGTACGGTCGCAACAGCGGAGCCATCGTCAACATCGTCACCAAGAGCGGCACCAATCAGCTACACGGATCGGCGCTGGAGTATTACCGCAGCGGTGCGCTGGGTGCGCGCAACTACTTCAACATTGCCAGCCAGCCTAAGAACCCGTTCACCAACAACCAATTTGGCGGTTCGCTGGGCGGCCCTATCGTCAAAGACAAGGCCTTCTTCTTCGTCGATTACGAGGGTCAACGAGAGAGTGGAGCGCAGGCCGGACAGAGCTGCGTACCCGACGCCAACGTGATTGCAGCCGCCGAAGCGCAAGCGGCGATGAACGGCGTTGCCCTCAGCCAGCCCATGCTGAACTTGCTGGCGCGCAATCCGTGGCCGTCGCCCAACATTCCTGGCGCCAGCGCCAATTTGGATGGAACCTGTAACCCGCCCGCGCCGGGTGCTGCTGCTGCGAATCTGGCGACCGCGACCCGCTTCTTCAACAACGTTGACAGCCTGATCGTGAAGGGCGACTACAATCCCAACACCAACAACAACTTCACCGGCCGTTACTACTACGGTAACAGCAACCAGAGTTTCCCCTTTGCGCAGTTAGCTGGCGGATTGCTCCCGGGCTTTAACACCGTAACTCCAACTACGGTCCAACTGGTGTCCTTGTCCTACGTCAAGGTAGTGAACTCGTCACAGGTAAACGAGGCCCGACTCGGTTGGAACCGTTTTGTGGAAGGCTTTTTCCCTGAGGACCAGAGCTTCAATCCCTCGTCAATTGGCCTCGACACCGGCGTGACGCCCTATAACTACGGCTTGCCGAAAATCTCGGTCGGGTCATTCTCAGTGATTGGCGCCACCGCCAGCGTGCCGCGCAACCGCGTCGACTCCAACTGGCACTTTATCGACAACTACTCGTGGCAAGTCGGACGGCACGATTTCAAGTTTGGCTACGAATTCCGCCGCACCACCATCAACCTCGTGCAGAATTCAAACTTCCGCGGCAAGCTGAGCTTCGATGATTTCACCTCGTTCCTCGAAGGCCTGCCCTCAGGCGGCAGCCAGGCGTCGGGCTATACCAATCGTCATGAAGCAGAAAACAGTGAAGGCCTCTACGTGCAGGACAGCTTCCGCTGGAACAAGCGGCTGACCGTGAACTACGGCCTGCGTTGGGATTACTTCGGCGTACCTAGTGAGAAGAACAACCTGTTCTACCAGCTCACTCCAGCCGATGGCGGGACCCTGACGCAAGTGGGAGCCGGTGGCGGACCTTCGAGCCTCTACAACAAGGATTACAACAACTTTGCGCCCCGCTTCGCGGTTTCCTACGACTTGACGGGCAAGGGAGAGACGATTCTTCGCGCAGGTTACGGCATCTTCTACGACGCGTTCTCGCAAGACATCTTCCTCGGCCACGTCCCTTACAACTGCACATTCTGTCCCGGCCCGGCCTACACGGGTGTGGGTGCGGCGCCCATTGGCTTCGCCGGACTAAGCGGCAATCCCATCGTTGCGGGCACGCCGGTGTACGGCGCAGCCTCGCCACTGGGCAGCTACTTCGGTGTCAATCCCAACATCCGCACTCCCTACACGCAGAACTGGAACCTGAATATTCAGCAGCAGATCACCAACAAGATCATGGCGCAAGTTGGCTATGTCGGAGCCAAGGGTACCAAGCTCTTTCGTTTCGTTGACGCCAACCAGCCCAGCCAGTCGCAGATTACAGCTTTCGATTTGAGTCAGTGCGCGACCTACGGGCAGACCGCCCCGAATTGCTACATCGCGGGCTTCGATGGCCCCGATGGAGTGAATTTCAACGTGCCGCGAACCGCGTATCCAAACCTGTTCTATGTGAACCAGGAGCAGTCCTCGGCCAACTCGATTTACAACGCGCTGCAAGCCAGCCTTCACGTGAACGGATGGCACGGACTGTCGCTGCAGGCCAACTACGCGTGGTCGCACTCCATTGACAACGCCAGCGACCTGGAAGACTTCATCCCGAACGCGGCGCAGCCCAACAACAGCCTCGCGCCGCAATTGGAACGCGGCAACTCCAACTTCGATATTCGTAATCGCTTCAGCCTGAACTTCACCTACCAGTTGCCCAAATTCTCGGGCGACTACGCCAAGGTCAAGAACGGATGGGGCATCGATGGCGTGCTGAACCTGCAAGACGGCCAGCCCTTCAGCTTCAACTACAACTTCCAGGGCGACTATTCCGGCTCAGGTGAAGGCTTCGACCGGCCCGACGTGGTGGGACCCATTCAATATGGCAACTCGCCCTCGAACTACATCAACCTGGCTTCGTTCGCGGTGCCCTGCACTTTCGGCAATACCACCGCGATCACGTCGTCAGGCGACAGCAATTGCGAGGCGGGAACGCGCCACTTTGGCGACTTGGGACGCAACTCGCTCCGCGGTCCTTATTTCAAGGAGTTCAACTTCTCGCTGTTTAAAGACACCCAGATCACGGAGAAAGTTAACCTGCAACTGCGGGCCGAGTTCTTCAACCTGTTCAATCATCCCAACTTCGCTAATCCGGAGCTGCCGAACTTCATTGCCGATCCCGGGGTGAACGGTATCGATGCCTCCGGCCGTGGCGTGGGTTACTACGCTCTCACCGCGACCGGCGATGTGGGCATTGGCAACCCCTTTCTCGGTGGAGGTGGACCGCGCGGCATTCAGTTCGCGGCCAAGATCACCTTCTAGAGACTGCTAAAGATAGAAGGGACGCAGCTTTAGCTGCGGCGTAACCACCCATAAAAATTGACGCCGCGTGGACTTCAGTCCGCGCGGCATTTGTTTTGGTTAATCAGACCGAACCGGTCCGAGTGACCGACATTTACCTGAAGTTGGCAAATGTGGGTGCCCGACAAGTCTCGTGTCGGGGCACGACTTCAAAGGCTGCGGAAAAACTCACTGCGGGACAGCTCCGTGTCGGGGCACAACTTCAGTCGTGCCGATGAGTCGCTTATTTTGATCCAGCCGAGCGGACTTTAGTCCGCGAGGCGCCTCCTTTACACACTTCTTCCGCCAGGTCCTTAAAGCTACGGGCATTTCGCTCAACCACTACTGCGTTCGCCCGATTCGCAATCATCAATTCAGGGACTACTTTGAGCAGTAGATGACAGCCTGGGAATTACGGACTCGGGCGCTGGCCTTGTCTTCTAACCACACAATCCGACTTTTATTCAGGAGGTGAATCATGCACGCCAACCCCACGACAGTTGCCGTCATCGTGATTGCCGTTCTCGTGCTGCTGGCGATCGGGATCCTCGTCATGCAACGACGGCGAAAAGCTGCGCTCCAACAGCGCTTCGGAAAGGAATATGACCGAGCCGTCCGCGAGCGCGGATCGGAACGGGAAGCACAGGCTGTACTCGATGAGCGCGCGAAACGGGTCGACCAGTTTCACATTCGCAGGCTCGATCCGCCCGAACGTGAACGGTTCGCTACGCGTTGGCGTGCCGTACAGGCGCGCTTTGTGGATGATCCCAAAGACGCGGTGGTTGAGGCCGACGACACGGTCGCGGCGTTGATGGGAGCTCGCGGCTACCCCATGGCCGATTTCGAGCAGCGCGCGGCAGATCTCTCTGTGGATCACTCTCGCGTTGTCGACAACTACCGGGCAGCCCACGAAATTGCGGTGCGAAATCGCAAGAACACGGCAAGCACGGAAGACCTGCGCCAGGCCATGATCTATTACCGGTCGCTTTTCGAGGACCTTTTGGACGAACGAAAGCCCCACAGCATTAAGGAGGTTGCATAATGGCGGAACACGAGAGATTGGACGAACAAATTACGACCCGCGATCTGGCTGGGCAGGGTCCAACATCCCACGAAATCGATGAGCGTCCTTCGTTGCTGCGAAGAGAATCGCGTCGGCAGGCGGAGAGTGCTTCACCATTGCTAACAGACGACGAAGTAACAGACTCGCGTCGCCCCATCGAACTCCCTGCGGGCGATCGCGTGAAACCCGGCGAATCTACCCAGGTGCCCAACAATGCGACAGTTGCCGGCACCCAAGTGACACCGCTTTTCTCGGAACCGGAAGTCAACGACTTTCGTTCACGTTGGACCAATATTCAAACGGCATTTGTCGATGAGCCTCGACAGGCCGTCGAGGAAGCGGACCAATTGGTCGCGTCTTTGATGAAGAAATTAGCTGAAGGCTTTGCCAACGAACGTGAAGGTCTCGAGCACCAGTGGGACCGCGGAGGCACCGTCTCCACCGAAGACTTGCGTATTGCATTACAGCGCTATCGCTCTTTCTTCGATCGCCTGCTGAAAATCTGAGGCTTCGGAGACTTGCGGTCCGCGCGAAATTTACTTCCGCGGCCAAGATCATCCGCTGAAGGTTGTTGCGGGTGAAAGGCTAGCAGTTATCAAGGGTGAAACGGGCGCAGCTTAATCCGGCACCATAAGAATGACGCCGCGTGGACTCCAGTTCACGCGGCAATTTTATTTGGTTAACAGATTGCCCATGTCAATTAGAAGCGACCTCGCTTTCGATAGGCCAACTTCTGGAGAAAGGGCCAGCGGGGATTCTCCGATCATCTGATCCGAGGCAGACACATCTATTAACCGTCCGGGCCGCCTGCCGTTTAACCTTGACGGCGTAGGGGTAAGTGACATAATTCCCCAATGTCTCACACTCTTACCGCGTATCGAGTGTTTGTTGCTTCTCCGGGTGGATTGGTTCCCGAACGCCAGGCGTTTCGCGATGCAATCATCGCTTACAACGAAATGGATGCAATCTCGCGCGGTGTGATGTTCATCCCCGTGGGATGGGAGCAAACGCTCCCCGGGATGGGGCGCCCCCAGTCGCTCATCAACGAAGATCTTGCAGACTGCGACTTCTTTGTTTTGATTCTCTGGGATCGCTGGGGATCTCCCTCTGGAGACGAAGCCTACACTTCGGCGACCAGTGAAGAATTTACGATTGCTCGCGATTGCTGGAAGGACCCGGATCATTGTCTGCGCGAAATCGCCGCTTTCTTCAAAGCTCCTGACACTCGCCAGATGAGCGATCCGGGCGAACAACTGCGAAATGTTCTTGACTTCAAACGGCAACTGGAGCGGACCAAAGAGCTGCTGTTCAACACATTTGACGATGTCTCTTCTTTTCAACGCAGCCTGCAACGCCTCCTGGCAAAGTGGGTCAGAGATCACGAGCAAGGCAGGAAAGGCACATCGATCAAGCTAGCTCCGAGTGAGCCCTCTATTGAGCCAGCCACGCCCGGCCTATTACCGACCGCGTCGGTTACAGCAGGACTTACGCATCTGGGCGGCTCTCGAGCAGTATTGGAAGAAGCCGAGAGACTTGCAGCCCAAGGCAGACTCACCGATGCGGAAATGTTGTTCGCGCGCGCACTAGCGAAGGACAACGAGCCAGGCACCGCTCTCCAATACGCCCGTTTCCTGAGGCGACTTGGGCGCTTTTCCCAAGCCCAGGCCTTGCTGGAAGGGATCTTGGAGCGTACCACCGCGGGTGAAGAGCACTGGAAAGCTGGAGCTTATAACTATTTGGGAATGCTTTGCCGGGACCGGGGCGAGTTCGACGATGCCGAAAAGATGTTGAACAAGGCCAGGAGCTTTGCCGATCATCCACGCGCTCGAGAGGCAACGATTGCTGCATATAACAATCTGGGACAAGTGTTCCGCGATCGTGGAGACTTGGCGGAAGCTGAGAAAATGCACAAGCAGGCTCTGGAGCGTTGTAAGCCTGCCGGTGACGACGCAAGTCTTGCCAGCGCTTACGGCAACTTGGCGCACATCTATCTGATACGCGATGACTATGAACAGTGCGAGGCTATGAACCGTAAGGCCATCGAACTGAGCGAGAAAATCGGGAACGAAGAAGGCTTAACCATTGCCTTGCGCAATCAGGGTCATCTCTTGTTGGATCAGAACCGTCTTGCCGAGGCCGAACAGGCGATGCAGCGCTCCCTGGCCATCGCCACAAAGATCGGTCGGCAAAAGAGCATGGCGGATGCTTACTTGAGCTTAGCCCAGCTCAGGCTTGCGCAGCATGAGCTTGAAGACGTGGATCAGTTGATAGACAAGGCGCTGGAACTGAACGAGCGAATCGGACGCCGGAAGGGCGTGGCCCGAGTCTTCAACCTCAGAGGTGTGGTTCAGCAATCCAGGGGAGATAGCCAGCAGGCGGAGCAGTCTCTGCTTCGGTCGATTGAGGTCGCCCGCGAAGTAGGCGACAGGGTTTGCATGGCCAATGCCTATCAAGCTCTGGGAGTGATTTTCAGGAGTCGCGGGGAAGCAAGTGCCGCAACCATTCTGTGGCGCGATGCACGGCAAATCTTCGACAAAGTTGGTATCACTGAAAGGGTCCGCGAACTGGACGCTTTGCTCACGCCGTCCAGCAAAGTGGCAGAGGCTTCCTAGTTTGAGGAATCTCCATCTCGCAGGTGAAGTCTTGCGAAGGGAGCTACGAGCGAACCGACCTTGGCTCTTTGTCGCCATTCTCTCTATGGCAGCAATCCTGAGCGGACAGCAGTCGCTGTTATTTGTTCCATCGAATGATGCGTCCTTCACCATCGCTCCCAAGCAGAAGACGCACAAAATCGGACAGAAAATCGAATTTAGCTACAGAATAAGGAACACCAGCAACGCTGCGATATTCGTCCCTCGAACCGTGTGGGAAGTGAAGTGCGGCAACCCGCCGCATGTTCGGGTTTGGGTTGAGGACAGCACCGGCAAGCACTTCCGTGCCGGGATGGGCCGGTTCCTGCCTCGGTCCTGATCCTGTTGACAAACTGAGCGCCGCCGAGCGAATGGGGAAGGACGCAGTTTTGTTGAAACCTATGGCGTATATCGACGGCACGTTCGAGTTCGACACGAGCATGTTCATGGAAAAAGGCTTAAAGCCGGGGCGCTATCGACTTGAGGCAGTATTCAGCGGTTGGAAGGACGACGAATTCGACGCAATGCAAGTCTTGAGCTTAGAAACGATGAAGCACCCCTTCCTGCGCGGCGAACTCACGGCTTCGCATCCCGTTGAACTGACTCGCTAGAACCTGTCCCGACGATGACAGTTGAGTGTCACTGTGTGAAATCCCCATCTACTAATCCCGGCTGACGGCGGGTTCGAGTCTGCCAAGTCACTTCCCACTGTCTGCTGGCGGTTTAACAAACGTAAACGGAGCTGTGAGCGTGAACTTAACCCGGGTGTCAGGAGGCAGGTCGACCTTCGCGGCGTGAAATATGGCAATTACCGGACTCACCCCCGAACCTGGGCCCGAACCCGTCGCCACGTTCGCCCCAGCCCCCGCGCTCGCTGGCCCTGCGGCCTTCATCTTGGCTGCGAGAGCACCTTGGTCCTTCTGGTAAGTATCGCTCACCACTTCCAGTTGCCGTCCGTTCATCACCAGGCCGATCAGTTCCAACTCCACCTCAGCTTTTCCGTGTAGATGACCACCCTTCTTGTTCTCCGCCATTCGCACGTGCGCCTCCGTGCCGCGCGGAATCAGGACGCGGTCGTTGTACATCAGCGAGGGGTCCACCATGCCAGTCAACAGGTCGCCGGAGTGAAGATGATTGGAGTCCACCCTGTCAGCGATGCGCACCGAGATCACCGTGCCGGCGGGCAGCAAGATTCGCTCATGATCGTCAGGAGAACTCGCAACCTGAACATGGTCGGGTTGCGGGGGCGGTGCACTGTCCTGCGCAGCCAGCAGGCAGTCTAATGTGCTCAAAGCCAACAGCGCGCAGCCAGCCGCGACAAGTGCCAAACACCAATTCTTTACTGCCTGCATTGAAGGCGCGCGCTCTACCGTTTCAAATCCTTCTGCACTCAACATCGTTTCCATGCTTCAGCTCCGCCACATATGATGCAGGAGTGCTGGAGGCAGTTGCCTGAAAACTTGCAGCGGGCTTGCTTTGGCATCGACGAATCCCACCCAGCTTCTCAGGTCGTGATAGCCGGTCGTGAAACCCGATAGAGCTGCCAGGCAAACGCTCCCAAGCCCAGGCAAACTACACCGAAGTGGACCAGTCCGCCCAGGTACGGAATAAACCTGACGACAGTCAGGATCAGCAGGCCCACCAGGAGTCCCAACAGCCAATCGCTCTTAGTCACCCCAGTAGGCTTGAGAAGTATCTGGCCCAGGAATGCTCCAACCCAAATCTGTGCCAGGTAGATTGCGACCAGATACGCTACGAGCAAGATGAGCGAGGCGGGAAGGCCAACCAGCGTGATGGCTGTCACGATTATGGCCACGGGCACCCCCGCCAGGACCGCAAACCCAAGCCCGAGACTGCGCCAGCCTGCGCCCACCGCGTGCGTGCTGGTCTGGAAGAAACTAGGAAACAGAACCAGGCCCAGCCATCCTACCAACATGGCGGCAGCCAGCCACACAGCTTGGAAGAAGTAGAACCTGGGGCGCGTGTAACGGTTCTCCCTCACGCGCACCTGGATGTCGCGTGTGCCCGTAATCGTCGCTCCGTCAGCGATGTGTACGTTCTTCAGGTCGCGTACCTCGGCACTCAGGTTGCCACCGATGCGGGCCGTGTTTGTCACCGTAAGGTTGTCTCCGGCCATGGCCAGTTCGCGGCCAACGTTTCCGCTCACATCGGCGTTACCAGCGTATATGGTCACGCTGCGATTCACTTCGCCCTCGAGTGTGACGTCACCGGCACCAACTAACACTCCCTCGCCCACGCGACCTCGGTCATTTACACGCAAAGACTGCATTAAACCGTAAATGCTGTGGCCCGATTGCCCGTCCAGGTCGAGCGAATTAGAAAGGTCGAAGATGTTGCCCTCCACGCTTCCGCTCACCACGGTTCTCTTGGCAAAACTCACCAAGTCGCCCTTGACGGTGCCACGCACTTCCACCGTTCCGCCAAAAGCCAGCAAGTCCCCATTGATGACGCCTTCCACGCGCACAATGTTGCCCGCGGCCAGAAGAGTGTCGTCAACAGTCTCATTCGAACTTACGGTGACGATGTCACTGTGACGCCGCTCCAGGGCCAAGCCCGGCAACGACAACGCAAGCAGCACGATCAGCAGGCGCAGGCCAGGTTGGCGCAGTCGGAATCGACGTCCCAGCAACCATGCGCTGCCGCCCACCAGCAACACCAGAATGATCTTTCCGATGACCGCAGCATATTCACTCAACATGGCAGTACCTCCGTCCGAAAAGTAATAAGAAAGGTTGAAGATCACGTTCGTTCCGCCGCTCACGCTGAAAGGATTCAGCCATTGCAGCGTTTCCGGAATGTTCAGCGCATCGATCCAAAAAGCAACGACCGAAGTTAGCGCTAGCACTGCGCCCCCAATTGCCAGGTCACCCCATGTCCACGACGAGCGCAAACGGGAGACACCCACGAGGCTGGGTACTTCTTCCAGAAGCTCTTGCAGACTTTCGCTCAGAACACGGTTCTCGGCGCGCAATGCGTCCAGCAGTTGCCGGCAGCGCTGGCACGTGGACAAGTGGTCGCGGAGTTGCTTCGCCTCCTCCACCCCCAGTTCACCGTCCACGAAAATCGAGATGATCTGTTCCGAATAACATTCCATGATCATTTGCTCCCGTGGCTCAGTTTTCGGCGCAGCTCCTGCTTGGCCCGAAATAACAGCGCCGCCACGTAGTTACTCCGCAAGCCCAACTGCTCTGCGATTTCGTCATAGCTCAATTCGCCGTAGTAGCGCAGCACCAGCGGCACGCGATAGTTCTCCGGCAAGTGTGCAATGGCATCGCGTACCTGCGCCCGTTCTTCCGTGCTGATGACAGCGCCCAGCGGCGACGGCTCCGGACTGGCTGGGTCGATCACCGCGACTCCTTCTTCAGCTTCCACAATCACTTGCCGTCCACGCTTCCGGCGCCGTAGAGCGTCAATGCATTGGTTGCCAGTCACCCGCAACAACCACCTGTGGAACGGTATTGACCCGTCATAGCTCTCAATCGAGCGCTGCAGCTTGAGAAAGACTTCGCTGGTGGCATCTTCTGCGCTCTCTCGCGAGTCCAGCATGTAACGGCACAAACCGAAAACGCGTCGGACGTAAAGGCGATAGATCTCCCCCAGCGCCTCGGCATCGTGGCCTTGTGCGCGCTGGACTACGCTCTCTAGATCCGGCCCCTCCATTTGCATGGCGTTGTCCCCGCGGGGCTGCGATCCTTTCGCACTGTCGCTCTTGCCGTCCATAAAGCAGTACGCTGCAGCTCGAACAAAGTTACACAGATTTTAGAAATGAAGGACGCAAGGTTGGAGGCACGCGGCAACTCGAATCCCGCAAGAACCACATTAAGTCAGCACGTATCTGTGCCGGCACTGACCGTCCGACCCGGTAGACTCCTTGATCATCGCCAATCGGCACCTCATTTGTAAGAGCTGAGCTTGAAGGGGTACACCTTCGATACATCGGGGCCAATTGGTTTCGTGCGCTTGATCGCAGGACTAACCCATCGCAGTCCTTCCGCGGATGGAGGTTCACTCAGTAAATCTTGCGAGGAGATATCGCTTGTACTCTGCAACCTCTGTTCGAAGACTAGTTTTGGGAGTTTTTGCCATCGCGAGCTTTTTCGCCAGTGGAAATGCGGTTTCCGCGCAACAGCACTGGCAGCAGCACCCGCCCGTGTCCTGCGTCCTATCCCTTCCAACTCAAGTTCGGTAAAACATGCTGTGTGAGGCAAGGGGAGTGGTGTCTCTTTGCTCTTACCGCCGTCCCGGCGGGCAAATGTGTCGCTCTTTCACAAGCAAAAGCTACCGGCAGCCCTGCAGTATGTAAAGTATGTCGCTGGACTGTATGTAAAGTGATACGTATAAGTACACATAGAATCAGTGACATGCGAACAACCTCAGCCTAAATCGTTGATTCTAAACAGTCGTGAATCAGCAAATCTTCGATTGTCGGAATAACCGAACCAGGTGGATGCCCGTCGCAACTAGAACCGGAAGAGTTCGCGACGATCTGACGTGGCGCCTCCCTGTGGCGGCTATGATTGCCCGCGCCTGCGCACCGCGTAGCAAACGCGCTTTTGCCGATTGGCCCGAACCACCTATCTGCCCGAGTTATGAACTTCGCGGCGCGGATCTGAGCAGCCAACATTTCTGGTATCAGATGAACGCCCTGCCCGTGACCAACTGCGACATCGAGCAGCCTTGGTTCGCCAGTGTCGAAGTCGAACAGTTGCAGCTGCAGCGCTAGCCTACGACACGACTAATTTCTTTACCCACATTGCCAGCACCAACCTACGTCCCAAACTGCCCCAGCGACACAACAAACAACCGCACGATCTGCGCAACTGGCCTAGCGCTGTGTCGATCAGACACGCGTTGCCGTTGCCCATGTTCTCTAGCTGGAGCGCGCTCGGATATGAAGACGTTCGCCGAGTTTCTGCGGCCGGTTCGCAAACGCCTGGCGAACTGACGGCCAGCCCGAGCAGCTCACCCTGTCTTCGATGCCGGAGCTTCGTCGCGAGCCAATCTGAACCACGAACACTATGTGACCGCCCTGCCTCCGTCGGATCATCGCGCCTTGCTGCGGAAGGCCGTTGCCCTGCGGTGGTGCAACTGTCTAGGCAAGTGCGGCCTGCGAAGCCAGCGGTGTTGCAGGAAAGCTGCGGAAGTGTGGTGGTTTTCAGTCCCCAACTTTATGAGGGCAGCTGCGGGCTTGCAGCAGCGATGCGCGCTGTCTGCGTGAACTGAGGTGATGAGCTTGCGTCCGCGGTTGAGTGTGAAAACGGCGCAACGGATGTTGGATAAGATGCGCAGCCGTCAGTATTTTCGCCGCTTGCTCGACTATCGGTGAGAAAACGAGCAAGGGTAGTGCGGGTCTGGGTGTGGAGTGACGAAAAGAGTATCGACGTCTAGCCACAAGCTATTTTAACTTCGGTTTTGATTACACCGCTCCTCCGCTGACCACGATGTTGTTGACGTTGCCGTGATAGATGCCGGTGAAGTCGAGGGTGGGCGCACTCGTCCAGTAGTCGCGTACCTCGCCACGGAGGCTGATGTAGGGGAAGACCTTGAAGTCCAGACCCCCACCCAGGTCGGCGGCGAACTTGTTGGCCGTGGCGCTGGTGTTGCTCGAGCGGAAGCTGCCCCATCCCAAGCCGCCCGCCAAGTAAGGCGAGAGCGGAAAGCCGGGTGCGAACTTCACCTTGAGTCCTGGAGTGAAGTAGAGGGTGTTGTAGTCTTCGCGATTGAGGCTGGGCGGCCCGCTGGTTCGGCTGCCGTTGAATCCCGCCTCAAAAGGCAATTCAAGATAGAGGTTGATCAGGGCGAGCGGAATCAACCGGCGGGCGTAGTTAATCTGGAAGCCCGCGCTGCTGCTGGTATTGAAACTCGATGAAGTAAGCAGGCCCGAGGCGGAAACGGCGAATTCGTTCTTCTGTGCCTGCGCCGCCAAGACGAACCAGGAGAGCAAGAGCAGCGTAATACACGATCTCCTTGCGAAAGCTATTGCGGGTTCCATGCATCCCGATGATAGGAGAAGGGCTTATCTGCGCTAAGTAGCGGAGGTGGTTCGGGGACAGCCAGCTAGCGGATTCGGGCGCGGTAGATCGCGTATTGTGTGGCGCGGTACACCGGCTGCAGCCATTCCTGCTCGCCAAAGGCGTTCTCGTGTACCAGGTTGTGATAGGCGAGGTAGAGCGGCCGGGGCGAGTGAATCAACGAATCGTGCAAGTTGGCCAGAACGGTGAGAAGAACGTTTCCGGGAAACGGATTGAACAGATAAACCACCGTGGGCTCGTCGGGAAAGACGAAGTCACGTGCGTCGCCGGCATGCGACTCCATTGCGAAGCAATTCTGCCGATCGCTGTGGTAGCGAGAGATGTTCTCACGCGCAATGGCATCCAGTTCGGCGAGAAACTCGACGCCAATGATCCGCCGGAAAGGATAGTCGGAAGCCATCAGCAGAGTGCGCCCCTTACCGGATCCGAGGTCGATGAATGTGAAACCATCGGGCGCGACAGGCAGGGACCGCAGGATCTGGTGAAACAACGACGGCTCGGAAGGCTGGTATCTGCCGCCGGAAAGCAATTCGCGAATGCGGGTCCGCAGCGAAACCGTGGCCCACGTGGTATCCACACCGTGGTCGAAGTCGTAGTCGATGTCGCCATAACGGGAGCGGCGACGAGAAGGGGTAAGATCGCGCAACATCTCGACGCTTTCCGCAGCGTAATATCGCAGACTACCCAGCCAACCGCGGGCGCGAACCGATTCGCGGACCCAGGTTATAGCGCTGGTGGGGGATGGCGGTTTCTGCCGAGGCACGTGGCGATACTAACTCAATGGTTATGAAACACAGGCGGTCCAATCCCAGCGCAAGTGTACAATTCAGGACAGTTTGCGACCCTCAAGAACTTCTACTATTAACCCTTCAGTTAAACAGCGTCGCGCTCTTCCGGAACACGCCAGGAAACAATTACAGACGCGTCTCGGCCGCACCGATGCACAAGGAGAACCTAGAGTGAAGAAACTGTTCCTGGTTGGCATAGTAATGGCAATACTCGTGTCCGTCGGTTTCGCGGAAGTGCACGAATACGAGGTGCCGTCGGTGTTTTCATTCAGCTACGGCGACGGCTGGACCAAGGGCCCGCGCAAAGGCGGTACTGCCGCCGAGCTGCCTTGGCTGGTGAACACCGCCGATCCCACAGCCAGTTTTCATGCGGTGCTGGCTCGCGCCGATTTCTCCTACGACGACTGGATCAAGCGCATGATCAAGACCGCTACCCCCGAGCGCGCGCTGGTATCCAAGGGCGATTTCGATTCCATCAGCGGCGAGAAGGGCTACAAACTCGTATGGAAGGTCAAGGCCGCTAACGGCCAGGAGTTTGTGACCGACCAGTATTTGTACCGCGGGAAGGGTGATTCACAGATTCTGCTCAGCGGAACAGTGGACGCGGCCAACGCGGACAAGTTCGCCGCGGAATTCGACAGCTTCGCCAAATCGTTCAAGATCACAAAAGCGAAGTAATGCGGGAGGCCGGTTCGCCTCCCGCACGACGATTAGGCAAGGTCGAAGAGCAGGAACTCGGTCACGCCGTTGCCCGCAACGCTGGCGAGCGTTAGCTTGGGTTCGTCGCTGATGGCGGCCCCGTCACCCGCACTGAGGCGCGTGCCGTTTATCTCAAGTTCGCCGCTGATCAACTGCACCCAGGCATGGCGGCCGGCTGGCAGATCGAGAGCGAGAGACTTACCGCTATCGAGCAGCGAGGCATAGACGCTGGCATCCTGGTTGATCTTGGTCGATCCGCCTCGTCCGTCACGGGACGCAATCAGCCGCAGTTGGTTCTGCTTCTCCTCGCGGTTGAAGGTGCGGTCTTCATAGCTGGGCGGCAGATCGTTGGCCTCGGGCATGATCCAGATCTGCAGCAGGTGCACCGGCTTATCGGAGTTGTTGTACTCGCTGTGCACCACTCCTGTGCCGGCCGACATGCGCTGTACATCATTCTGCCGGATGGTCGCCTCGGTTCCGGTGCTGTCGCGATGGCTCAGTTCGCCGTCGATGATGTAGGTGATGATTTCCATGTCGTTGTGGGGATGGGCGCCAAATCCCCTGCCCGCGCTGACGCGGTCCTCATTGATGACGCGCAGGTCGCGGAAGCCCATGTGTTTGGGATCGTAGTAATTGGAAAACGAGAAGCTGTAATAGGTGTCGAGCCAGCCGTGATTAGCGTGTCCACGAGAGGTCGACGGCCGAATTCTGATCATAATGTTCTCCCTAACATAGGGTATAAGATGCTTTAACATTAAAGAAAGATGCAGGCGGCGCTGGCGAAGTGTGTTGGAGGATCGCGGTGGAACATCGGCGCTCAGGTGGTGATCGTGTCTTGGCCCCCGAGTTCGCGACACAGGTCGCCCAGTTGCTCCTGACGGGCTGGGGACAGAGCCGCCATGAACTCAGTGATCGCCGCCGCATGTTCGGGAAAGATCTTGCGAATGAGTGCCTTACCCTTGGTGGACAGGACGACGATGAACTGGCGTCGATCCTCGGGACACTTTTGGCGGTGCGCAAGACCCGTCTTCTCAAGGTTGCCGACGACCATCGTGAGATTGCCTCCTGTGGTCAGGATCTTTTGCGCGATGTCGGAAAGCGACATGGGTCCCAGATGATACAGGGCTTCCAGAACGGCAAATTGTGTGAGGGTCAGTCCGGTGCTCCCGAGATGGCTGGCAGCATGGTTGCGGGCGGCGTTGGCGGCGCGGATGAGACGAACATAAGTGGCCAGGGCAAGACGTTGCGAGGATTTGTCCGGCATGATCAGATAAGTATACTACGACGTTGAAGTAACACATTCGCCCTGTTGGGTCGTCGCGACGCGGCAAGGGGATGGTCCAAGAGTCGGCCGCGCGGGTTGTTGACGAGTACGGGAAGCCCCAAAGAAGTAGTGCCGAACGACAGACTCGGGCGGCTGACTCAGGGCGGGAAGTCTGATACTCTCTGCCCACGGGAAACTCCCAAAACCATGGCCCCAAAGAAACGCGCTGCTTCACCAGCCGCGAGCCCAAGACGGTCGTCGAAGAAGCGGACGATTTCTGCAGTCCCGCATGGCCAGCACGAACTGGTAATCATCACCGGCATCAGCGGTGCTGGCAAAGCATCGGCCCTCAAGACCTTCGAAGATCTCGGCTACTACGCCGTCGACAACCTCCCCGCAGGGCTGCTTTTGAACTTTGCCGACTTGGTGCGCGACTCGGCGGAAATCGAGCGCGCGGCGCTAGTGGTAGATATCCGCGAAGGCGCCCGGCTCGACAAATTGCCGCAACTATTGCAGTCTCTGCGCAGTTCGCTGAAGACCACTGTACTGTTTCTTGAAGCCAACGAAGATGCGCTGCTGCGCCGCTACAGTGAAACTCGGCGTCCGCATCCGCTGGGGCGCAAGACTTCGGTCAAGGCCTCCCTGCTCTCGGAACGACGTCGTCTGCGACCGGTGCGCGAGGTCGCCGACCTGGTGGTCGACACCACCAAATTCAATGTGCATGAGTTACGCAACCTTCTGACCGAGCGCTTCCAAAGCGCCGAGCGCGAGCAGAACATCCTGATTTCGTGCGTGAGTTTCGGCTTTCGCCAGGGTGTGCCTGAAGACGCCGACCTGATGTTCGACGTGCGTTTCCTGCCCAATCCGCACTTCATTCCCAAGTTCCGGCCGTTTAGCGGGAGGAACCCGCAGGTGGCGCGCTATATCCTCTCGTTCCCGCAGACCAAGGAGTTTATCGCGCGCATTTCGGAACTGCTGGTGTACCTGATCCCGCACTACATCCGCGAGGGCAAGAGCTACCTGACCATTGCATTCGGCTGTACCGGCGGTAAACACCGTTCCGTTCTAATCGCCGAAGAGGTCAAAAAGCGGTTGGCGAAGTCCGGGTACAACGTGAAGGTGGTCCATCGGGATTCGCCTGTTGGGGGGTAGCTTCCAGTATCGTCGCGGCGCCAAGTTCCGCTAGAATCACTGTTTGCACTTACCTACCTCCAAAGCGACTGCGCCCGTTATGCCGTGTTGGGGAGCGCGGAGCCTATGCGTCAACTGAAGCGACTACTGCACTACGTTAGACCCTACTGGTTCTACCTGGTGGCTTCCGTGGTGTCGATGGCGCTGGTGGGACTACTCGACGCCTTCCGCCTGCTGCTGATTGGGCCGATCTTTGACCACGTGCTGAATCCCGCAGCGCAATCGCGGGAGCTACAGCTTCTTCCCACAACGAGTTGGGCACTGCAATTGAACTGGTTCGTGCCCGAGCGGTTTCACAACGTGTGGACTATGGTGGCCTTCGCACTTGTGGCCGCCACGGTCGTTAAGGGCATCTTCGATTATCTCGGCACATACCTGGTGAACTATGCCGGGTTCGGTATGATCACCGACCTGCGCAACGAGTTGTACACCGCCACGCTCCGGCGCTCGGTAGCGTTTTTCCAGAAGCACTCGACGGGCACACTGCTGTCCGCACTGGTCAACGACATCGAGCGGGTACAGTACGCCATGTCGACGGTGCTGGCGGAATTCCTGCAACAGTTTTTTACCCTCATCTTTACTGCCGTGGTGGTAGTGCTGTTGGGCGGCAAGCTTGCTTGGGTGCTGATGTTGTTTGTCCCCGTCATTCTGATGGCGGCGCGCCGCATTGGTCAGCGAGTGCGTAGCACGACGCGCAAGGGGCAGGATAAGTTGGCCGAGATACAAAATATCCTTCACGAAACCATTACGGGCGTGCGGATCGTCAAGGCATTCTCTATGGAAGCCTGGGAGACGGGCCGATTCCGTGATGCCGCGAAGCGGTTATTTCGCGCTAACCTGCGTTCGGTCAGCGCCGCCGCCATCAGCTCGCCGATGATGGACATATTCGGCGCCATCGCGATCGCTTTGTTGATTCTGATGGGCCGCGAATACATCAAGCACCACATCTTCACCGAAGGCATCTTCCTGGCCTTCATCGTGGCGGTGTTCAAGCTATACGAGCCGGTGCGAAAGTTTGCGCAGTTTAACAACAACTTCCAGCAGGCGCTGGGAGCGTCATCAGCCATTTTCGATTTTCTAGATGCCCAAGATGACGTGCGGGAGAAGACGGGCGCGATCGCGCTGCCGCCGTTCCACCAGGGAATCCGTTTCGACCATGTGTACTTCAGCTACAAGCAGGGCGACGACCATCGCCAGGTGCTGCACGACATCAATCTCGACGTCGCGCCGGGGGAAGTGGTGGCCATCGTGGGCTCCAGTGGATCAGGCAAAACCACGCTGGTGCATCTGTTGCCACGTTTCTTTGATGTCAGTCGTGGCCGCCTGCTGATCGACGGCCTCGACGTGCGCGACCTCACCGTGTCGTCGTTGCGCTCAGAGATCGCCATCGTGACGCAAGACACGATTCTGTTCAACGACACGGTGCGCAATAACATCGCTTACGGCCAGCCCACGGTGCCAAAAGCAAGAGTGGAGGAGGCGGCGCGCGCGGCGCTGGCGCACGACTTTATCATGGGGCTGCCTAACGGCTACGACAGCAGAATTGGCGAGCGCGGCCTGCGCCTGAGCGGCGGCGAACGGCAGCGGATTTCCATTGCGCGGGCCATCCTGAAGAATGCGCCCATCCTGATTCTCGACGAAGCGACCTCGGCGCTCGACACCGAAAGCGAGTCGCTGGTGCAATCGGCACTGCAAAACCTGATGGCCGGACGCACCGTATTTGTTATTGCCCACCGCCTCTCGACGGTACGGCGAGCCGATCGCATTTTGGTGCTGGAGAACGGCATAATCACCGACGAGGGCACACACGAACGTCTGATGACACATACAGGCACCTATCGCCGGCTGTATGATCTCCAGTTCGTCGATGTCGAGATTTCTAATGGGAGCGAATGAACCAGGCATGAAGATCCGGTCGATGACGGGATACGCACAGGTCAAGTCGCACGTGAGCGACCAGCTCACGCTCGCCATCAGTCTGAAGGCGGTGAACCATCGTTTCCTCGACTTGCATTTGCGGATTCCCGGAGAACTGGATGCCGTTGAGATGAAGGTACGGCGGGTGTTGAAAGAGCGGTTGCATCGCGGACACATCGAAGTCACTCTCGGCCTGGAGCGCGCTGGCGGCGTAGAGTTCGCGGTCAATCGCGAGCTTGTGGGCGGATACCTGAGAGCATTTCGCCAGGCCGCCGAGGAATTTGGGGTGAGCGCGGAGCCTGATCTCAATGCCGTGCTGAAGTTGCCGGGCGCGCTGAACGCCGCCGAGGTCGGTGAAGCTACGGACCAATTAGAGCAGCACGTCACCGCCGCGCTGGGGCAGGCCATTGACCGGCTGAATCACATGCGCGAAGAAGAGGGCCGCGGTGCGGGCGCAGAGTTGCGCGAGTGCATGCAGCACTTGTCGAAGGCGACCAGCGAGGTCGAAGGATTGCGAGGCAAGGTGATCAAGGCCTATCACGAGAAGGTGCACGGACGTATGCAGGAGTTGATCGGCTCGCACGTCGATCCGGATCGCATTCTGCAGGAAGCCGCGATGCTGGCGGAGCGCAGTGACATCCAAGAAGAGCTGGTGCGGATGAAGAACCACATCGAGCATTTCCTGTCGCACCTTGACGACGGGGAGGAGGTTGGCAAGAAACTGGACTTCCTGCTGCAGGAGATGAACCGCGAAGCCAACACGCTACTGTCGAAGACCACAGGCGTTGCGGGTGAGGCGCTGCGGATCACTGAACTGGGGCTGGCGATGAAGTCGGAGATCGAGAAAGCCCGCGAACAGGTACAAAACCTCGAATGAGCGGCATCGTGTTCATCATCTCGGCGCCATCGGGCTCGGGCAAAACTACGCTCACGGCGGAGTTGCGGCGGGTCGTCCCCAACCTGGAATTCTCCATTAGCTACACCACGCGCCTGCCGCGGGGCAGCGAGCAGAACGGACGCGAATATTTCTTCATCACGCGCGACGAATTCGAGAAGATGATCGCCGATGACCAATTCGTGGAGTACGCGGAGGTCTTCGGCAATTACTACGGTACGGCGCGCAGTGTTCTGCAGGAAGCGTTCGCGCGGGGCAACGACGTGATCCTTGACATCGATGTGCAGGGCGCCGAGCAGGTCAAAAAGAAAATGCCGGAAGCAGCCAGTATCTTTGTATTGCCGCCATCGCGGCAGGAACTGGAAAGCCGGCTTCGCCGACGCACCCTGGCGGAGAACGAAGAGCGATTCGAGGCGACGGGGGAGAGGATACCGCCTGAGAAAATTGAGGCAATCATCCAGCGCCGCCTGCAGGGGGCGTCGCGCGAGATTGAGAATTATTCGCAGTATGACTATATTCTGGTGAATGAGAAGGTGGAGCCGGCGATCGACATTCTGCAGGCCATCGTGAAGGCCGAGCGGACGAAGCTGTCGGCGGCCCCGCGCGGCGTCCAAGAAGAACGCGCTCTGGCGACCGCTGAGTTGGCGGAGCGACGGCACATGATGGAAAAGGTGCAGACGATCCTGGCAACGTTTGATTTTTCCGGTACTCGCAGTTAAACGGAGTGACGAATGAAGCTGGTAGAAGGATTCGACAGCAATTATCGCTATGTCCTGGTCGCAGCGCGGCGTGCCCGCCAACTTCAGAACGGCGCGCCTCCGGTAGTCGAACCGCATTCCCGCAAGGCTTGCCGCATTGCGGAGGAAGAGATAAATGCGGGCAAGGTGAAATGGGAAGTGCCCGCGGCGGGGAAGACCCCGGTCGAAGTCGCCGGCGATATTTTGGCCGGATCGGTCGGCGGAGAGAGCGACGACTAGTTTGCCGGCATCTATAAAGACTGCATCCCACCGCCCGCTGCGGGGGAGAGCTGAGGGTACCGTGAAGATTGCGTTGGGAGTGACCGGCGGCATCGCGGCATACAAGGCTGCCGAGATCGTGCGCCTGCTGCAGGAGCGCGGGGTGCGCGTGCAGGTCGTGATGACAGCCTCCGCGCAAGAGTTCGTGCGACCGCTGACATTCGCCGCGCTCTCCGGCGAAAAGGTCATCACTGGACTGTTCAGCGACGGCGACGCAGAGCCAAACCTGGATTCCGCTGTCGAACACATCGCGGTAGCACAATCGATTGACGCGCTCTTGGTGGCGCCAGCCACGGCTGATACGCTTGCGAAATTCGCTCAGGGCATCGCCAATGACTTTCTCTCCACGCTGTACCTCGCGACCAAAGCGCCGGTGATCGTCGCTCCCGCGATGAACGTGAACATGTGGGAGCATCCCGCGACGCGCGCCAATCTGGAAGTGTTGCGGCAGCGCGGCGCTCAGATCGTTGAGCCCGACAGCGGCTATCTGGCATGCGGCATGATCGGCGCGGGGCGATTGGCTGATCCCGAACATATTGTGGCAGCAACGCTTGAGCGACTAGGCGTCTCGCAAGATCTGGCCGGTGAAACCGTGCTGATTACCGCCGGGCCAACACACGAACCGGTCGATCCGGTGCGATACATTGGCAACCACTCCAGCGGCAAAATGGGATATGCGCTAGCGGAAGCGGCTTTGCGGCGCGGAGCTCACGTAGTCCTGGTCAGCGGACCGACGGCGCTGGCTCCTCCTTCGGCGGCGGAGACCATCTTCGTTGAGACCGCACTACAGATGCGCACTGCTGTGCTCGATCGCTGGGAGAAGGCCGGCATCATTATTATGGCGGCTGCGGTCAGTGACTATCATGTGAAGAATCTTTCGGCGCAGAAGATCAAGCGCATCGGGCCGATTGAGCTGCAGCTTGAGCCCAATCCTGACATTCTCGCCGATTTGGGAAGCCTCCGGCATGCCACCGGCAAGGTTGCGCCGCTGCTGGTCGGGTTTGCTGCTGAAACGACCGACCTGCTGGAGAACGCCCGAGCTAAGCTGACGAAGAAACGAGTGGACGCGATCGTGCTCAATGATGTGTCGCGTACTGACATTGGATTCAACTCCGACCGCAACGAGGTCACGCTGGTGACCGCAACGGAAGCGATTGCGATTCCAGAGGCGAGCAAGCTGGACGTTGCACAGAAAATTCTCGATGCCGCGGTTCGGCTGCGTCGGCAACCCGCTACACTGGTGTCCGCTCCGGTTCGTAGCTAAATGGTCCTCGATTCCGCCAACAAGAACGCACTTCGCGAACGCCTGAAGTTCTATCGCGAGATGGGCATTGGCCCGTTGTATCGGCGCGTCGTGGATGCAGGTACGCAACCGCAGGATGTCGGCGAGACCCTGGTTGAGGACTATGCGGCCGTTGCGGACGAGACTTCCGATTATCAGGAGAATGTGGCACAAGAATCCCATTTGCCCACGAGTGAAGATCGCGAGGCAGCGCTGCGCATCATCCTCGACGACATCGGCCCCAATTGCCAGCGCTGCAAGCTGGCCAAGCTGGGGCGCAAGCAGATTGTCTTCGGTACGGGTGATCCGAACGCGGAACTGATGTTCATCGGCGAAGGCCCCGGCGCGGACGAAGATGCACAGGGGCTGCCGTTCGTGGGACGCGCGGGACAGTTGTTGAACAACATGATCACGGCCATGGGTCTGAGGCGCGAACAGGTGTACATCGCCAATATTGTGAAGTGCCGTCCGCCGGGCAATCGCACTCCGGAGCGCGACGAGTGCGACACCTGTTCGCCGTTCCTGATGCGGCAAATTCGCGTTGTGCGTCCCAAGGTGATCGTGGCCCTTGGCGCGACGGCGGCCAAGAATTTGCTGGGATTGAATGACTCCATGGCAGCGCTGCGGGGGAGGTTTTACGACTTCTCGCCTAAGGGCTCGCTCATGGATGCGCCCTTCGACTGCAAGCTGGCGGTGACGTACCATCCGGCGTTCTTGCTGCGCGACCCGCGGCAGAAGGCCGAGACGTGGAAAGACCTGCAAATGGTGATGAAGTATCTGGGGCTGAGGCCGCCAGCACGCGCGACCACGCAAGACGCTGAAGGCAGCTAACCCGTCATGCCCCGCTTTTGCGATGTGGCCGTGCCGGTTCCGCTCGATGCCAGCTTCACCTATTCCATTCCTGAAGACATGCCCGAGCCTTGCGTGGGTGGGCGCGTCATCGTTCCCTTCCGCGAGAAGCGGCTGTGCGGGATCGTTACCGAGTTACATGATCGCGAGCCCACGTTTAAAGCCAAGCCGGTCCTTCAGGTGCTCGACACGGTCTCGGCGCTCACCGCAGAATTGATGCAATTGGGCCGTTGGATCGCCCACTACTACATTGCGCCCATCGGAGAGGTGCTGCGTACCATGCTTCCGCTGGCTGCCGAGTTTCGCCGCGTCATCGGATATCGCATCACTGACAAGGGACTGGAGGCGCTGCACTCCGCGTCGACCATCGGCTCATCGCTGCGCTCGCGGCAGGAACCGGAGCAGCAGATGCTGGAGTACGCCGTGCTTAATCGGCTGGCAGACGGCGAAATGATGCGCGAAGCGGCTCTGCGTTCGGCGGCCAGCGCTCCTCGATCGGTGTTGCAAACCCTGTTGCACAAGAAGTGGGTTGCCCGCGAGGACCTGAGTGGGGTGCGCGACGCCACCCGCAGCATTCAGATAGCGACGCTGAAGAGTGTAGAGGGCAAGCTAAATGCCAACCAGCAGGCGATCGTGGACTACCTTCGGCAGCAGCTAGGCCAGAGTGCCACGGTGGTCGCGATACGAGACTTGGCGGTGCCGCGCACCACCCTGCAGACGCTGGTGCGCCGCGGCGTTGTAGAACTGCATGATGAGCCAGCCGGCTTCCGTATGTCAGGTCTGAAGCCGCGCAAGCTGGAGTTTCTGTTCAATCCCGCGCAGAAGGCCGCGCTCAACCAGATCAACAGCGCGGTCGATGAGCGCCGGTTCATGCCCATGCTTTTGCATGGTGTGACGGGATCAGGCAAGACGGCAGTGTACCTTTCGGCCATGCAGGCCATCCTGGCCAAGGGGCGCTCGGCAATCCTGTTGGTACCGGAGATCGGCCTCACGCCAGCGATGGCCGCGGACCTGCACCAGATCTTCAGCGACGAGGTTGCAATCTTGCACTCGGCGCTTACCGATGACGAGCGGGCCGAGCAGTGGAAGCGCATTCGCAATGGCGAGTCTCACATTGTGGTAGGGACGCGCTCGGCCGTGTTCGCGCCGGTGCCCGACCTGGCGCTGATCGTTGTCGACGAGGAGCACGACCACTCTTACAAGCAGGACGAAATGCCCCGCTACCATGCACGCGATGTAGCGGTCATGCGCGCAAAAATGTGCAACGCTGTAGCGGTACTGGGCTCGGCCACGCCGTCGCTTGAGACCTACTACAACGCCACGCAAGGCCGCTACAAACTAATGGAACTCGCGGAGCGCATCGAAAAGCGTCCGTTGCCCGAGGTCGAAATTCTCGACATGCGAGTGGAATTCCAGCGCACCAAGAAAGAAGAGGTGCTGTCGGGCAAGCTCGTGGAAGAGATCGGCGAGTGCCTGGCGCGTGGCGAGCAGGCCATGATTCTGCTCAACCGGCGCGGCTTTTCCTCGTTTGTGCTGTGCCGCTCCTGTGGCGATACGGTGCAATGCCGCAATTGCGCCATCGCCATGACGTATCACAAGCGCGAGCATCGTCTCATATGCCATTACTGCGGATTCGTGCAGCCTGCTCCCAAGACGTGCCCCAAGTGCGGCAGCGAATATGTGCAGTACCTGGGCGCCGGCTCGGAGAAGCTGGAGCAGATTCTGCATGGCTTGTTTCCACAGGCGCGGATCGGCCGCCTCGACCGTGACACGGTTCGCGGACGCGATGACCTGGAACGCATCCTGAGGGCGCTGCATGCGAGGGAGATCGATCTCCTGGTGGGGACGCAGATGATCGCCAAGGGACACGACATTCCCAACGTGACGCTCGTGGGCGTGGTGGGATCAGATGCGGCGCTCGGCTTTCCGGATTTTCGCGCCGCCGAGAGAACGTTTCAGTTACTCACCCAAGTTGCAGGACGTGCAGGACGTGGCGAGACACCCGGTAAGGTGGTGTTGCAGACGTTTTTCACCGATCACTACGCTATTCAATTTGCCGCTGCGCACGACTATCGCGGCTTCTACGAAAAGGAGGCGCGCTTTCGCAGCTGGATGCATTACCCGCCATTCAACTCCGTCAGCAACGTGGTAGTGCGTAGTGCCAAGCTGGATGAAGCCCTGACGTGGTCGGGAATTCTAGGCAAGTGGTTCGAGGCCACTCGGCTGGAAGGCGTTCGTGTGATGGGCCCAGCGGCTGCGGCAATTGTGCGCCTGAAGACCGAGTATCGTTATCACTTCCTGCTGAAGTCAGCCAGCCGAGAACGCATGAACGCAGCGTTGCGGGCGATGATCGAGCACGCCGTAGCGCAGAAGATTCCACGCGCTAACGTCGTGGTGGATGTGGACGCGCTGTCGCTGACATAGCTATCGGGCAATGACCTTCCATAGGACAACCACGACGACAGCGGCGATCCCGATGGCATAACCGATCATGCGCGCTTTGCCGGCCATTTGTTGTTCCTGCACAGGCAACCTCCTCTCGACAATAGACTCTCTTTCGCACACCCGAGTTGCACCAATCGTGGCACGTTTACAGGTGCTCAGCCAGCAGGTTATTGCGCGGGGTCCTTTGGCCAGGCCTTCAGGGCTTTGCGCAATTGCACGAGTTGCCCGAGGTGATAAGCGTTATGATCGGCCACAAGGAGCGCCTCGCGCAGCAGCGTTTGCCCTTGCCCCCTCGGCAGCGGCGCCAACAGCGAAAGTGAGCGGTCCATAACCAGCGCACGCATGTCTTCCAGCGAATCGCGGACCGACTGGATGCACTGGTCCCAGGCTTCGTCCTGCGGCGGAACGGGCGAGGGTGGCCAGTAACCCTTGGGCCAGGGCGGCGATTTGTGGCGAGGATCGCGCGTGAACTCCACAATGTCCCAGACCGCAATGCGCAGATGCTCAATGAGTTCCCAGGCCGAATGCGAGAATCCGGGCGGAACTTCGCCACGCAAGTCCAGGGGAAAGTCCTTTACAGCGGTTTGAAAGTCGACGTGGGCCTCGCCCCAATCGAGGGTTTTTGCCAGTTGTTCACGTAGTTGCTGGTCCTGGGTCATGCGACCTCCCACTGCCGAATCGGCGCGAGAACATCCTAGCAGGACGGCGGGGGTTGCCGCCTCCCAAGGGAATTAGATATCGCAAAGCCACTTCGCTGCGCGACTTACAGCGGTGAGAAGTCGCAGAATGCGCTGACACGAAAGTGCGCCGACAGGCCACACCCATCTCTAACCACCCCCGCCACCATGGTTGGACTCTATCGATCATATTCGAAAAAATATGATCAAAAGTAAGTTTTGGCTCTTGCAATATTTTTAGAGTTGTTGCAAAGTATAACTCGTGTAGGAAAGGCCCGGATGATTTCAAAAACGCAAAACTCGATGCGTAGGTTACTGCACCCCGAAGTGGATGCAGCCGCCGCCGGGCTGTCTCTGCGACTCGTCGCTAGCTCCTGGCGATTGAATCCTACGCAACCGCAAACAATTTAAAGCTTGCTGGGTAGTGAAGACCACGGATTCTTCGACTTAGAATCGAGTGCAACCCGTAGTCGCTTGTTCTCCCAGCAACTAATTCGGCCAGTGGTGAAGTCTACGGCTACTTCTGGTGCGGTCCTTCGGGGCCTTGAGGTCAAAATCCTCAAGCCGTATACGCTGGTTCCTCTGGCCATATATTCCTAGCGGATCTACGTCCGCTACAGAGTTTCGCGCCGGTGGCGAAGGATACAGTTACTTCTTTCACACAGAAGAGCGCAGGGCCAAAATCCTGCCGGATGCAGCGATTGCAGGGGTGGGGACATAGTCTCGAACGAAAAGACTCCTGAGAGTAGCGGTCCGATCTGAACTGTGCCGGTAGTTTCCCGGCGCGAATTGAAAGGAAAGCAGCACAGGTGAGTTATGGCCACGCTGATACCCATAGTCTGGATCGTAATCGCGATATTCCGGATCGTCTTCCGGAAGCGCGAGACCATGGCGATCGTGCAACGTCAGGGGACGCTCTGCCGCACTTGTGTGAACTCGCACATGGTTAAGGGCTTCAGCGGAAAGGAACTCATCTCGTGCGCTTTCGGGGGCACTTTGCGTCCTATTAAGTTCGAGGTACGCGAGTGCAGCGGATTCGGCGACCGCCTGGTGACTCTTACTCCAGTGCGAGTCGTCGGATTCGTCAGAGAAGAGAAGGAAGCGTATGCGGAAGTTCGCATCGCTTAATCGCTAACTTTGTTCTTAATTTTCGGCCGGCGGTGTAGACCGGACTACTTGTAGTTATTGGTAGTGGAGTCGCAGGTTAGAGTCCTGCGGCGGGTCAAACCTGGTCCGTAATCAGGCAATGGAGATCGCAACGCAGTTCAATTGCCTGTTCCCCGGCCGAACCATGACCTTCGGCCGAGCGCCGATTAGAAAGCAGCTCACTTTGCCTATCCACGTGAAAGACGGTACGGCCATCGGCTCGCAGTCGCGCTGCATTTCCTGCGAACACTCGCACATCCTGCGTGGATACCGGGAGAGTGAAGAGGTTACGTTTTGTTACTACGCAAGGCTGATGTCTGTTCTCTTCAAGATCCGCGAGTGCTCAAATTACTCGGACAAAACGCGGCCTAGTTGGGAGCAGATGGAGGAGCTGGCCATCGAAATCCGCGCTACGCCCACCTTTAAGTCGGCGGGATTCCGCCGGGAACCAGAATCCGAGTGCGAGGCGGCGGAGGAAGAGGTCGCCCCTCGCCAACTGTAGGGCACCGGCGGAGAAGCCAATGCCATTGTCACCAGAAGAACTAAGGGTTGGCTAGTCAAGAGCGGGTCGCGAGGAAGGCGGATTATTCGTTTTCGCACCACACAAAAATGCAGGCCCGCGTGGGTTGCCGGGCCTGCCCGAGTTACTGCGGAGGGAAGTGAGAACTATCGGCCGAGTCCGGTAGCCATGGTCTTCATCATGGTGCCGTTCGGGTCGTCATCCTTGAGTGCCCAGGCGAACGCTCCACCCAATCCCCCCGGCACTCGAACCTGGATGTAGAACATTTTCAGACGAGCGGTGGTGGGATCGTCATAGGTCCAGAATGTCTGGGTCGATGGGTTATAGATGGAAATGGCCAGGCAGCGCCAGTCAAAAGTCTTAGTGAATCCAGGCAGACCCTGCAACGTGTTGTAGGTAGCAACTCCGTCGGTCGCGAGCGTGTCGCCCGTCGGAGACGTCGCGGGACCGGTCGAGGGTTGATACAGACCATTGTTGGTTCCCGGTACGCCCTGCCATCCAGCGCCGTACAGAGGCACACCCAGGACAATCTTCTGGGCCGGCACTCCTGTCTTCAAGTAGGCCGAGATCGTGTCTTCTATATCAAGGCCTTGCCCGTAGTTCGGATCTCGCGGGGAATCAAACACCGGCGACGCGTGGTTGGTGACCGTGTCCCAGGACCCGGCATAGTTGTAGCCATCAATGGTGAAGAAGTCGAGAATCTTGGCCACTTTGGCAAGTTCGATGTTTACGTAATTCTGGCTTCCAGCCGGAGAGTCGGCAGTCAGCACGTACTGTTTGCCGGTAGTCTGCGAGAGCACATTGAGTTGCCGCCGGAACTCCTGCAGCAGCAGGGTGTAGTTCTGCTTGTCGGAGGCGGTGGGGAACTCCCAGTCGATGTTGAAGCCGTCGAACAGGCCGGGCGCTGTGATGTTGCCATTCCAGTCGCTGCCCACATTTCCCACAATGAACATGTCAATGCAGGATGCGGCAAGCGCCGAACGTCCCGCGGGCGTGCTGGCAGCCGCAACGAACGCGCTGGTGTTGGCACTGGACGCACCACCGATTGAGATTATGCTCTTCAAGTTCGGATTCAGCTGCTTCAGCTTTAGGATTTCGGCGAAATTGCCATACAGCGGCCACTGGCTGGCGATGCCACCGGTGGGCGGTAGATTAGGTGTTTCAAAGTCGGCCCACGCATCGGCGATAGCGCAGCTCGGAGCGGGGATGGTGGTTACGTTGCCAAAGGCATAGACAAAGTGCGACAGGTGACCGGCCACACCGTTGGCCTGTAAGTCGGCGATGTTGTAATTGGCGTAATAGATACTCCACTCTTCGAAAAATCCCGCAAGAACTTTCCTTTGTTGGCCCTGCGAAACCGCAGGCACCAAGCAAATGGCCAGAAACAGCAGGGAGAGCGCGAGTGCGCGACCGCGCGTGCCGCGTTGCATCATGTGGGGTGCCTCCTGAAGGCTGGAACAGGTGAAGTATAGACAGGCGTGACCGGTTTTTACAATATATTTGACCGAAATTGATCGATTTTGATCAGAACACAGCGAAAGGGGCCACAAAAGCGCCAGCCCACCCGTCGTGGCAAGTTCGCGGCAGCCGTCGAAGTCGAAGAAGCACCGCGCCAATGACATCGGCGGCGCCGCCATTGCACGGTAGGCCGCCCGGCTGTGCGAAAATGGGGCGCTATGCCCGTCGATCCTCGCGCTGGAAAACTCGCCACCCCCGATATGCTGGTCAACGTTCCCCGCCTCATCACCGCGTACTACGCGGAGAAGCCCGACGTCTCCGAGCCGACACAGAAAGTCGCGTTCGGCACCTCGGGACATCGCGGATCGTCGCTGCAGACCTCATTCAACGAGAACCATATTCTTGCTATCTCGCAGGCGATTTGTGAATACCGCAAACGTGAGGGCACGACCGGTCCGCTGTTTCTCGCTAAGGATACACACGCGCTGAGCGAGCCGGCCTTTGCCAGCGCGCTGGAAGTGCTGCTGGCCAACGGCGTGGAAGTCATGGTTGACACGGAGCTCGCCTACACGCCGACGCCTGCGCTGTCGCACGCGATCCTGACCTACAACCGCGCACGCAAGAGCGATCTGGCGGACGGAATCGTAATCACTCCTTCACACAACCCGCCTGACGATGGCGGCTTCAAATACAACCCGACCAACGGTGGGCCGGCCGACACCACGGCGACCAAGTGGATCGAAGACCGCGCCAACGCCATCCTGGCCGACGGCATGAAGGAAGTTCAGCGCGTCAACTACCGCGCGGCGCTAGGTTCGCCCAACACCCATCGCTACGACTTCCTCACGGAGTACGTCAACGACCTCGGTGCGATCGTCGACTTCGATCCCATCCGCAATGCGCGACCGGCGTTGGGTGCCGACCCCCTGGGGGGTGCGTCAGTGGCGTACTGGGGGCGCATCGCCGACAAGTACGGACTAACGATGGACGTGGTTGATACCACCGTCGATCCCACATTCCGCTTCATGCACGTCGACTGGGACGGCAAGATTCGCATGGACTGCTCGTCGCCCTATGCGATGGCAGGGCTGATCGCATTACGCGGCAAATTCAAGGTGGCCTTCGCCTGCGATACCGACGCGGACCGCCACGGTATAGTGGCCAGCACCGGCCTGCTCAATCCGAATCACTACCTCGCGGTGGCCATCAATTATCTGTTCCGCAATCGCCCGGGCTGGAGCGCCGATGCTGGCGTCGGAAAGACGCTGGTCAGCAGCAGCATGATCAACTTTGTCGCCAAGAGCCTGGGGCGCAGGCTTGTCGAAGTTCCCGTCGGATTTAAGTGGTTTGTCGACGGACTGCTTGACGGCTCGCTGGGATTCGGCGGCGAAGAGAGCGCGGGCGCGTCGTTCCTGCGGCGTGACGGCACCGTGTGGACCACCGACAAAGACGGCCTTATCATGGGACTGCTGGCGGCGGAGATGCTTTCGCGCATTGGCAAGGACCCGGGCCAACTTTATGGCGAGCTGACAGCGCAGTTTGGCGATCCGGTTTATGAGCGTATCGATGCGGCCGCCGATCCTGCACAAAAAGCGATCCTGACAAAGCTCTCGCCCAATGACGTGAAAGAGACACAGTTGGCGGGCGACAAGATCACGGCGATGCTCACCACTGCTCCCGGAAACGGAGCGCCTATAGGAGGTCTGAAGGTGGAGACGGCACGCGGCTGGTTCGCGGCGCGTCCGTCGGGCACCGAAGACGTCTACAAGATTTACGCCGAGAGCTTCGCCGGCATCGAGCACCTGCGGCGCCTGCAAACCGAGGCACAGGAGATTATCTCGCGGACATTTAAGGCGGCAGGAGCCTGATAGCAGATTCCCGATTTGGGAATGCGCAACGAATATTCAAGAGGGGTTTGGTTGTGCCGCCTCCGTCGCCGATTATGCTGTCTTCCCTGAACCTTGAATCTTCAGTTCCGACAATCTGGTGGTGAGCCATTATCTTGGCGCGGCACAGGTCAGGCAATATAACGCTGAATCTCGCGTTGTCGATCCTGCTGGTCCAGCGCATCGGAGCCATCGGTGTAATCTCCGAGACGATTCTCTCCTACCTTATTGTGCTGGTCGTGCCGCAGAGCATGATTGTACGAGACGTGCTCAACGGGCTTCCCGATCAAAGCCCCCGCCCAAGTCATCGGCTACCGGTAGCTAGTTGCCCGTAACCAGCCGAGACATCCGCCACCAATCTGGAGAGGCTGTCATGCTAAGATGTTTCGCTTTCAGGAGAGGCCATGTCCATGACCCCAACTCGCCGGCGATTTCTGCAGACCGCCGCCGGAGCCGCCGCCATTACCGTCGCCACCTCCGCTCGTTCGTTCGGCAACACGCACGTGCTGGAAATTAACGCGAACTTTCCCGCACCTCCCGGACCTGACCGCTTGCCGCCCGAGTGGTATCAACGGAAGATCAGGCAGGTCCAGGCCAAGATGGCTGAACGCAAGTTGAACGCGCTGGTACTGCTTAACGCGCACAATGTGGTTTACACCACCGGTTACTTTCATCTACCTACAGAACGCCCGCTGGCCGTACTTATCCCGGCGTCGGGCGATCCCGCGCTGTTTGTCCCCGGACTCGAGTCGGACCAGGTGAGGTTGTGGTGGGTGAAAGATGTTGACGTGTACTTCGACTATCCCGGTCCGGTGAACCGGGTGCGCTGGATCTTCGAGCGTGTTGACGCACGCGGGTTTGGTGGAGGCACGATTGGCATCGAGGAGTGTACGCCATCGAAGCGAGCGCAGATGCAACTCGGCGCACCAAAGGCCAAGCTCGTCGATGCCGGCGATATTGTCGAGGAGATGCGCTGGGTCAAAGATGCCGACGAGATCGGCGTGATGCGCCGCGCCACCTATTTCGCCGATTACACGGTCGAGTCCGGACGTGCCTACATCGAGGCCAACGGCAGCGTCACCGAAAACCAGATCCTGAAGGCTACCGCCGACGCTGTGGCCGACAAGATGTCGAAGGAACTGACCTCCGTGGTGGGAATCGGCATTGACCCGCCGTACGGCGGACTGGTGCCGTTCGGGAAGCGCTCGGCGTTTCCGCACGCGATACCCAGTAAAGATGTTCTCAAGAAAGGCGACGCACTTATTCTCAGCTACGGTGCGATGGTTGGAGGCTATAACGTGGAGTGCGAGCGATCCTTCTGCGTAGGACCGCCGAGCGATTATGCCAAGCGCATGTACGACGCCATGCTCGCCGCGCACGACACTGCGGCGGCGAACATGAAGGAGGGCATGGTCGCCGAGAATGTGGACAAGATGAGCCTCGACCAGATTCGCCAGGCGGGGTTCTCACAGTTCCTCAAGCACCGCACCGGCCATGGTATAGGACTAGAAGGTCACGAAGCGCCATGGATCGCCGAGGGCGATAAGACCGTGCTGAAAGTGGGCATGACCTTCAGTTGTGAGCCCGGGGTCTATGATCCTGGATGGGGCGGCTTTCGCCACTCCGACACTGTGATTGTGGGCAAGGCCAGCGGCGAGATCATCAACCGATACCCCACGCGGTTGAGTGACATGATCATCATGATCTAGCTGCCGGTTCGTCCGCTTGGGCGGCTGGAATGCGCCGGAAGCGCGCGGACGAGATACGCGCCAGGCTGTAGATCAGCACCTGTACGCAGAAAATCAGCGTCATGGCTTCAAACACGGTCACAATGAGATACAGCGGACGGATTGGGGTCGCGTGGTCAGCCAGCTTTACGACCGCTAGGGGATAGCCGGCGACTGCGGCAATTCCCGCCATCGTAATCACCATGGCAAATTTGCGAAACGAACTTAGTTGCCGCAGTGATGTCTCGGGCACTGGTGTTGTCCTTCGATACCACAACGCACACCATGCTGCCACCACCAGAAGCCCGAGAATCGTGCTGGTGTGCTGCAGGATCTTGGGCAGCAACACGGGCGTATGAAACGGGACCGGCACCGCGTGTTGAAGCACGCTCCAGTGTGCGTTCATCCAGGTGTGAGTATGGGTGAATTGGTCCCAGATGACGTGCGTGGCGATTCCGATTGCGATCCACAGCACGATGGAGCCGAATTGCCGCCATCCCTTGAACGACAGTGGTTCAACTCTGTCCTGCAGGCGGCGCTGCAGTCCGCTGGGCAGCAACTCGATGACCGGCCCTTTGACGCACCACTCGAACACCCATAACACCAGCAGCGCCAGGGGAAGCGTGTAAAGCACGGCCTGCGGAAAATGATGACCGCTGCGGTCTTCGTCAGAGATCCAGATGAAGTATTGAAGGTCGGGTGCGAACGTGCCCACCACGAGCGCTGGCCATACCGGCTTAAACCTGCGGAAGGGAAGTGCAGCCGCTGCGTGGGACAACGTGAAGGGCATTCGTTAGCCGGCCAGAAAAGGATTGGTTTCCCGCTCATCGCCAATGGTCGTGAGCGGCCCGTGACCGGGAACCACGATGGTTTCGTCGGGGAGCGCCATTACCGGCCCGTGCAGCGACTCCATGATTTTCTTGTACGAGCCACCGGGCAAGTCAGTGCGACCAATTGAACCGGCAAACAGCGTGTCACCGGCGATCAGCTTCTTCTCGGCAGCAAAGTAAAGGCACACGCTTCCTTCAGTATGTCCGGGAGTGTGCAGCACATCGGCCACGAGGCTGCCAGCGCGCACTTTATCTCCCGTGGTCAGGCTGGCGTCGATGATCGTTTCTTCCGGCGGCCGCATCCCAATCCACTTTGCCTGCACGTCCAGCATCTTGAGCAGCGCCTGATCGTTGGCGTTGAGCAGTACCGGAGCTCCAGTCACGCGACGCAACTTGGCCGCTCCTCCGATGTGGTCGATGTGCGCGTGTGTGATCACGATCTGCTTCACCGTGAGCCCATGCTGCCGTATCACGGACAGCACGTCCTCGATGTCGTCTCCCGGATCGATCACCATGGCCTCGCGCGTCAGTTCATCACCCACGACGGAGCAGTTACATTGCAGCGGTCCCACCGGAAAAATCTCGTGGATCATGATTTCAAACTACCACGAACGAACTCGCGGCGCGCAAGCGATGGGCAAAGCGATGCAAAGCGATGGGCATAGCTTGTGCGGCGACTCGGTGTGCGGTAAACTTCGCCCACCCGTGCCCCACTTGGGCCGAGCATCCGCACTGAATTGCCGGAGGAAGCCATAGAGCGCATCGTATTCCTGACGTTCCGCAACCATCAAGTGCTACTGGCGGATTGCAGTGACTGCTCGCCCGAGGAGTTGACCGCTGTGATCGACGAAGTCCCCCGGCACGTCAGCCAGCATCCTCTCGGATCGCTCCTAGTACTGGCCGATTTCAGCCGCTCGGTCTTCACCAAGGAAACCGTTGAACACCTGAAGATCAGCGCCGTGTTCGACCGCCCTCACATCAAAAAGTCCGCCTGGGTGCTGACCCAGAACCTTCCCAAGACCCTTTACGAATCCGTGCTGTCCTTTTCGGGGCGCGAGATTCCGACCTTCCAGACTCGCGAAGAAGCCTTGGAGTATCTGGTTGCAGAGCAGTGATCCGCAGAATTTCGCATATCGAACCCGCAATAGAAAAACCTCCGAATTAAACGGAGGTCTAGTTCTTAGGTAACCAAAACAGCCGAAACCTGCTAGCGGCTTGGCGTCGCGGGTGACGGTGCTGGAGCGGGGGCCTTCTGCGCCGGAGCGGACTTGGTGTTGCCCAGCACCGACCCGCTGCTCACTCCGCGGCGCGTAGCCAGCACTGAAAGCGTGATCGACGTGCACATAAACGCGATGGCAGCGTAAGTGGTTGCGCGGCTCAATACGGTTCCCGCGGTGCGAGTGCCGAAGGCGGTCTGGCTGCCTGCGCCTCCGAAGGCGGCCGCGATGTCGGCGCTCTGTCCGTGCTGCAACAGCACGACGATAATCAGAAAGGCACAAACGAACACGTGAATAATGGTGATCAGAATTACCATCGATATCTCAGTTCTCGCTTCGGCTGCGGCCGGTGGGCACGCGAAAAGGCCCGCAATTTGGGTATTTCTACTCTTGAAACGCCGCCGGGATCTGGGTTGGACAACGGTGCGGAAAGGGAATCAAACGTCCGTAAGTACTGTGTTACCAATATCTTCTATGACTTACAAATCCCTGCTACTCGATACACCCGCTAAACGCTAGCCGACTGCACAATCCAGTCGATCTTTTCCACGCCAATTTCCGAACGGTACCCCAGAATTGTACATGACTTCCGGCGGTGCTGCCTACTGCCGAGGCTCCAATTTGCGGTGTCGGCCACGCGACATTAGGGCTAATTGCGCGTCTACTGCTGGATCGTTTGGATCGCCCTGGGATGGACCTGCTCATCCTGAATTTGCGAAGCATCCCAGCTCCCGCCCAGCGCCTTGACCAGATAAACCGATGTGACCATCTGCTGTCCCAGGAGCTGCGTCGCCAGCCGCTGATTGGTCAGTAGCGCCGATTGCGCCGTGATGACGTCGAGGTAACTCGTCACTCCGCCGACGTAACGATTATTGGCCAACTCGAGCGAGCGCCGGGCATCGTCCACCGCCGCCGTCTGAGTGTTCACCGCCTGCGATAACGTGTTCAGTCCCGAGAGCCCGTCTTCCACCTGCTGGAACGCAGTCAGCACCGACTCACGATAGTTTGCTTCGGCTTCGTCATAAGCGGATTTCGTCGCTGCCAGGTTGGCGCGGTTGCGACCTCCCTGGAAGATCGGCTGCAACAGGTCGCCGCCCACAGCCCAGATCGCGCTGGGGGCCGAGAACAAGCTGGTGATGTCCGTGCTTTGAACGCCCCCGCCTCCGAAAATGGTGAGCTGCGGATAAAACGCTGCGGTAGCGATTCCCACTTGCGCGTTCTGGTACGCCATCTGTCGTTCGGCAGTCGCGATGTCTGGACGCCTCTCCAGCAAGTCAGACGGAACACCCAGCGGAATCGACGGCGGAGTCGCATTCAACGGCAACACCGGAACGCGGAAGGTCGAAGCTGCATTTCCCGTCAGTACGGCGATGGCGTGTTCAAATTGCGCACGCTGTTGCTGTACCAGGTAGAGCTGCGTCTGGGTGGAATCGAGCAGCGTCTTCTGCTGCGCCAGATCGAGGCCTGACGCCACACCGCCAGAGTGCCGGGCGTCCACCAGTTGCAGTCCCTTTTGCTGGATCGTAACCCCTTCCTGTACGACCTGGGTTTCAGCGTCGAGTTCGCGGAGGCTGAAATAGTCGGCCGCAAGTTCGGCCGTGAGCACCAGGATCACGTTGTAGTAGTCAGCCGCTGTCGATTGCAACGATGCGTTGGAGGCTTCCAACGTACGCCGCACTTTGCCGAACAGGTCAGGCTCGTAGTTAACCGAAAATGGAATGTCGAATGTGTTCTGAGTGAGCGGCCTGCCGATGGTTACGACTTCTGGGCGATTGCCGGAATACCTTTGGCGCGAGGCGTTGGGATCGGTACTGACCGTTGGAAAGTATCCCGCCGACGCCACCCGCGCCAGCGCGCGCGCCTGACTCAGGCGATCCTTCGCTGCGCTCAGAGATTGGTTGGCCGTCAGCAGCTGCTTCTCGTAACCGTCGAGTTCGGCGTCGTCATAGACCTCCCACCATGCGCCCTTAGGAATCGAATCCTTGGGAGCAGCGACGCGCCACGGGCCTTCCGACTTATAAGCTGGCGGAGCCGGCATCGCCGGACGATGGTAATTCGGCCCCACGGTACATCCCGCCAACACGCCGCAGGCCACAACGCCCACCGCCAGGGTCATCCGATTCACGACGGCCGGCCCCCCTGGTTCTCCTGAGCGACATTCACCTGCTGGCCCTCTTCAATGGAATCCGCGGGATTGACAATCACGCGGTCGCCGGCTTCCACGCCGCCCAGGATCTCCAGTGTCGATCCGTAGTCCTTTCCAATCGTGATGGGCCGCAGATGCACTTTGCCATCGCTGCCGACAACCGCGACGCGCGGACCTTCCTGGCGGAACAACATCGCGTTGACCGGAATCGTGAGCTTCTGCACGTCGATCCCGACCCGGAAATGCACCTCACCAAACGAGCCGGGCAAAAGACGTCCGTCGCGATTCGGCACATCGACCTCCGTCAGCAGGGTGCGGGTCGCGGGATCGATAGACTCCGCTGTACGCACCACCGTACCGCTAAATTTTTCGCCGGGGCGCTCCTGTAGAGTCACCCAGGCCGGCATCCCAACCTTAATGGCGGGCGCGTAATTTTGCGGGACGCTGACATACACCCGCAGCGGATCGACCTTCGCAATATCAAATAGCTCTTTGCCCGTGCCGCCGGCGTTAATGAGCGCGCCCGGATCGACATTGCGCTTGGTCAACACTCCCGAGAACGGTGCGTACACATGCTTGAACGATTCCAACTGCTCAAGGCGCCGCACTGTAGCATCGGCCGCGTCGAAGTTCGCCTTGGCTTGTTGGTACCCACTGGACTGCTGGTCCGCTTCTTGCTGCGAAACCGAGTCGGTTTTGCGCAAGCTCACATAACGATCGGCATTGATCTTGGCCAAGTCCATCTGCGCCACAATCTGCTGCCGGTTGGCGCGGACCTGCATCAACTCCTGATCCACCTCGGGCGTATCGATGTCAGCCAGCAATTCACCCTGGGTGACGCGGCTGCCGATGTCCTTGTACCAGCGCAGCAGATAGCCGTTGGTGCGGGCATAAATCGGCGACTCTTCGTAGGCCTGCAGCGAGCCCGGCAGCACCAGTTCTTCATCCGGCTTTTCCGCTATAGGATGGACGACCGCCACCGTGGGAATCGATTCGCGCTCCGTCTCGTCCGCCAGCACATGACTGTCGCGCACTCGCGTCAGCATGGTGATCACTCCCCCAACCACTAGCAACAGAAGCACAAGACCAATCAACAGCAACGCCTTGCGCGGCGGCGCGGGAGGAAGTTTAGGCGGCGGAGTGATTTCCGGTGCCTTGCGGTCGTCGTCCAATACCTCAGTCGGGTTTGAATGCGGATCCATAGCTGTTACTTCTTTCCGAGTTCCTGACATTCTATGACTGTTTCAGCCCAGCCTGCTTGGCTTCTCTATGACCATGGATCATGGCAAAGATGGCTGGCACAAAAAACAAAGTAGCGACCGTTGCAAAGATTAGCCCACCAATAACGGCCCGTCCGAGCGGGGCATTCTGCTCGCCGCCTTCGCCCAATCCCAGTGCCATCGGCAGCATACCGATGATCATCGCCAGTGCCGTCATCAGGACTGGACGAATACGCGTATAGCCGGCTTCCAAAGCCGCCTGGGCCGCGGGAATCCCCGCATGCATCCGGTCGCGTGCAAACGAAATCATCAGGATGGAATTGGCCGTCGCCACGCCCATACACATCACTGCTCCTGTCAGCGCGGGAACACTCAAGCGGGTGCGCGTCAGCAAAAGCATCCAGCAGATGCCGGCCAGCGCCCCGGGCAGTGCGGTAATGATAATGAAGGGGTCAAGCCACGACTGGAAGTTCACCACGATCAGGAAATAAATAAGGACAATGGCCATCACCAGTCCGATTCCGAGTCCAAAGAAAGAGGACTTCATGGTCTCAACCTGGCCGCGAACTACAATACGCGAGCCTCGCGGCAGGTTCTGCTCGAAGGGTGTCAACGCATTCATCGTGTCTTTGGCCACGGCTCCAAGGTCGCGCCCCTGCGTACTGACGTAAACGTCAATTACGGGCTGCACGTTGTAATGCGAAACCACCGCCGGCCTCGCGGTCGGGGTCACTTGCGCCAGGTTGCTAAGGACCTGAAAATCCTTTGCGCTGGGATCGTCGATGGGCATCTCCATGAGGTCCTGCAACGAGGTCACGCGGTATTGCGGGGACTGTACTGCTACCTGGTAGCTCACACCGTTCTTCGGATTCAGCCAGAAGTTCGGTGCCGTCGCGAAGCTGCCGCTCAATGAAACCAACACGTTCTGCGCGACATCGCGGGTATTCATGCCGACCTGCGTTACCTTGGTGCGGTCAATGTTGAGATGAAGCGTGGGCAGCGTCAGCATCTGCTGCACGTGCACGTCCGCCGTGCCGGGAATCTGTCTCAGTCGGTTCGCGATCTTTTGCGCGATGAAATAGTTTCCCTGCATGTCGGCGCCTGTCACTTGTATATCGATGGGCGCCGGGATCCCGAAGTTCAGGATCTGCGTCACGATGTCTGCGGGCTGAAAGAAGAATTCCACTCCTGGAAACCGGCGGGGCAGTTCTTCGCGCAGGCTGCGAATATAGTCTGCAGTCGGATGGTGGTGTTCCTGATTCAAGCCGACAAGGAGTTCCGCGTCGCTCGATCCAATCACTCCAGAATTGCTATAGGAGAGGTTGATACCGGAATTAGGCAGCCCAATATTGTCGAGGATGGTAACCAATTCATCCTTAGGGATCTTCTGATGCAAATATTTTTCAATCTCGTCGCAAAGGCGGGCGGTCTCTTCCACGCGCAGCCCGGCGCGCGCCCTCACGTGTAGTCGCATCAGGCCAGCATCAACCGATGGGAAAAAGTCTTCACCCAGGAAGAACACCAGACCTACCGATAACACGCAAAACGCCAGAAAACAGGCGGCGAATACTTTGCCATGTCCGAGAGTGGTTTCCAGCAATTGGTAATAACCTTGGCGAAACTTTTCGAAACCGTTCTCGAATCCTCGCTGGTATCGTCCGAAGATGGTCTTCGGTCCGTCAGCTTTATGCTCATGGCCGCGCATGATGTACATCACCAGGGTGGGGATCAGGGTTCGCGACAGGAAATATGAAGCCAGCATGGCGAACACAACGGCTTCGGCCAGTGGCACGAAAAGAAAGCGGGCGACGCCGGCAAGAAAGAACATGGGCACGAACACGATGCAAATGCACAACGTGGAAACAAACGCAGGCACCGCGATCTGCGCTGCGCCATCGAGGATCGCCTGTTTCATCTCCTTGCCCTGGGCAAGGTTTCGCTCGATATTTTCGATCTCCACCGTCGCGTCGTCCACCAATATGCCCACGGCGAGCGCCAGCCCTCCGAGGGTCATGATGTTGATGGTCTCGCCCAGCGCGCTCAGGAGGATCACGGACACGAAAATCGAAAGTGGAATCGAGATGGAGATCACGATGGTGGGACGCCAGTCGCCCAGAAATAGCAGGATCATCGTTGCCGTAAGCGCGGCGGCGATGATTGCTTCGCGGACGACGCCATTGATGGAAGCGCGCACGAATAGCGACTGGTCGAACAGGGGCTTAATAGTGATGTCCCTGGGTAGCGACTGCGCGGCGATGGGTATGACGCCCTTTACTGCCGCCACAATGGTGAGGGTGGACGCGCTCCCTATCTTGTACATCGACATCAGAGTGCCACGCACGCCGTCCTGGCGCACGATGTTGGTCTGCGGCGCGAACCCGTCACGCACGTGGGCGACATCGCGCATGTAGATGGTCGAGCCATTGACCGTTTTCACCGGCAGGTCGTTCAACTCCGCGATGGTTTGCGGCGAACTGTTCATCTCCACCTGATATTCGAGCGAACCGATTTTTGCCGAGCCCGAAGGAGTGATCAGGTTTTGCGCGTTGATGGCGTTGACAATGTCGGCGGGAGACAGACCGTTCGCCTGCAGCCTTGGAATGTCCAGGTCTACCTGCACCTGTCGGATCTTACCGCCATAGGGGTAGGGTGTAGCTGCGCCATGCACCGTTGCCAGTTGGGTGCGCAGGAAATTCTGGCCAAGGTCGAACAGTTCTTGCTCGGGCAGTGTTTTGCTGCTAAGCCCCAGCTGCACGATGGGAGTGGATGACGCCGAGTAAGTGATGACCAGCGGCGGCGTGGTTCCCGGTGGCAGTCCGCGCACCGTGGTCTGCACAATCGCCGTGACCTGCGAAAGCGCTGTCTGAATATTGGCCTGCGGACGGAAGAAGATCTTGATCACGCCCACACCATTGACCGACTGCGACTCGATGTGCTCGATATCGTTGACCGTGATCGTAATGCCGCGTTCGGAGTTGGTAACGATGCGGTCGGCCATCTCGCTCGGCGCAAAGCCGCCGTAGTTCCACACCACGCTGATTACGGGAATGTTGATGTCAGGGAAGATATCAACAGGCGTGCGCAGAATGACGATAGGCGTCAGGATCAGCAGCACCAGCGCCATCACGATGAAGGTGTATGGACGCCTGAGCGCGAGTGCAACAATCCACATCGGTGGAAACCAACTCCAATCGAGACTGGGTCAGTGCTCCATCTCGCACTGCCACAAAATAGGAATAACTTACACGATTCGATACGGTACGTATTGGATTCAATATATGCTATCGTGGCTCATGCGGCAAACCGCTTTGCAACAAAAACAGGCGGAGCACAACAATGGGAGCCGGCGCTTGCCGGGCCGGCCTCGAAGCGAACAAGCGCGCCAGGCAATTCTATCCAGCACGCTGCAACTGCTGCAACGCATCGGATTTCCCGAGCTCACAATTGAAGCCATCGCAGCCGAGGCCGGAGTCGGCAAGGCGACCGTGTATCGCTGGTGGCCGAGCAAGGGCGCTCTTGTGGTGGACGCCTTTGCGGACAGCGCCCAACACAAGCTGCACTTTCCCGACACCGGCTCCGTCTTCCAGGACATGAGCCTGCAGATGAACCAGTTTTTGGGAATTCTGCGGACTCGCCGAGGGCGTATTGTTGCCGAGCTTCTGGGTGCCGGACAATCGAATCCCGAGTTGCTGGAGGCGTTTCGCGAACGGTTTCTCAGGCCGCGCAGGCAGGAAGCCTATAAGACCCTGCGGCGAGGAATTGAGCGGGGTGAGCTACCCAGAAATCTGGACCTCGACTTGGTGCTCGACATCCTCTATGGCGCGATCTACATGCGCTTTCTGATTCGTCACGACGAGCTCAGCGAAGGCTACGTGAAAGCGGTGTGTCGCGCGGTGCTGGGCAATGTTTCAGCCAACCGGCAGGTCGCAAGACACAATTCGGGCGACTAAAAACCAAAAAAAAGATGGTGCGGAAGGGGGGACTTGAACCCCCATGCCTTTTGGGCGCCACCCCCTCAAGATGGTGTGTCTGCCAATTTCACCACTTCCGCGCGCATAACAGGGACGGGAAAATCCGTCTTCCGGCAGGTCGAGGGGCGAGTCAAGTATAGCAAAGACAAAGGGCCCCTCGAGGATGCGGGACTGCGAAATTCAGTACGTCAGCAACATCAATTACTAAGCTGGTGGTCGCTCAAGGCGGATTGTGGCAATGGCGCAAGCGGTCGGTTTTGAGCGCGGATCGAAACGAAATCGACGAGAAGGAATGCTTCTCGGTTGAGTCGACGTAGGCTAAGCTGATCGTATGTCTGGAACGAAACCCATAATGGAATATCCGATTTACTTCTTCTTCTTTTCCCTGGTCGTATTGTGGCTGGCGGCGCAGTTGGGATTCTACATTCGGCAGCGGCGTCCAATGAAAGACGAGCTGCGAGACGATTTTGGGCTTATCGAGACAGCCACGTTGACGCTGCTCGGGCTCATCATCGGATTCAGTTTCTCGATGGCCATTAGCCGCTACGACCAGCGCAAGAACTATGAGGAAGCCGAGGCCAATGCGATTGGCACGGAATATGTTAGGGCGGACTTACTTCCGGCGAACGCTGCAGCGGCGGTTCGGACGGAGCTTCGGAAATATACCGAGTTGCGAGTGAGGTTCTACCGCACGCGCGATCACGAAGAGCTGATGCAGATCGATGCCGATACAGGCAAGCTGCAATCGGAGATGTGGTCGGCCGTGCAGGCTCCGGCGGTGGCGCAACCGACACCGGTGATTGCGCTGGCAGTTGCGGGCATGAACGATGTGCTGAACTCGCAGGGGTATACGCAGGCAGCATGGTGGAACAGGATTCCATCGTCGGCGTGGGGGCTGATGATCGCAATCGCGGTGTGCTCGAACCTGCTGGTGGGTTATGGCGCGCGCACTGCGAAAGGCGTGATGTTGTTCATACTGCCGCTGGTGGTGGCCATTTCGTTTCTGCTGATCGCCGATATTGACAGTCCCCGGAGAGGGTTCATCCACATTGTTCCGCAGAATCTGGTCGCGTTGCAGCAGTCGTTGCCGCAATAGGGGAGGGATTGATTGGGCCTCCCGCTAGCATCAGGCGCGAACCCGGCACCAGGCAGTGGATTGTGGTTAGTGGGTAATGGATAGAAAAGGCCCGGACTTTTTGCTCCCACCCTTTCCCAACAGAAGGGAAAGGATGGGGCACGCATCCGACCCATGAGTTTCGTAACAAATCTCGTTCTAAGGCGCCGGGCTGTGGCGAACGTGGTAAATGAGATACACGACGATGGCGATGTTGATGGCCAAGGCCACGAATTTGGCCGGCGTGGCGTGGCGATGAATTTCGTAAACCTCGAAAGGCACCAGCGAGCTGGTGATGATGACAGTGAGCCATTCCGCCCATCGCTTGAGAAGCCATAGGCCGATACCTTCGGTCAAAAACAGTCCTGCATAGATAAAGCTTCCGAGGCCGAGCTTCTTGATCAAGTCAGGATGGAGGTTCGAGGCTTTGGCGAAGACGGCATCGATAAAACGGTTTGTGGGATCGAGCCGGAATACCCCGATCCAATGCTCGAGTACTTCGGCAATGTCTTTGTGAAGGAGTTTGAACGCTCCAACACCAACGGCGATCAACAAGGCTGCCTTGAAAAGTTTGAAGACTGCAATAAGGCGAATTACGCCGCTGTCAGAGGATTTCATACGATCCGTGCCACCCACATTCATCCTATTTGGATGTCACTTGCTTGGGTACGCGGCGGTTAAGGCTTGAGGCTCAGCACACGAAGGGAACCCGGTACAACCGACAGCAAGGGCAGCGCCGTCCGGAGAAAGCGCCAGAGCAGTGATTACGCGCGGAATCTCTCGGTTCGCGTCGGGCCCAGGGCCCATGATCTCGCCCTTGATAACCGTTGGAGCCTTGATGGTGCGAATTTCTTCGCGCGACGCGGGTCAAGCAGTTTGATGTCGCGCCCGCCAAGAGCCAGCAGCCGGCCGGCCGGGGAAAATGCAGCAGCGCCGTAGCCGGGCATACTGTTTGCCGTCCAGTCAGCGGTATTCCAGAGCATCGCTACCGCGTCGCGAAACGTCTTGCCTTGATGGATAGCGACCAGGGTTTTGCCGTCCGGCGAAAACGTAAGATACGCAATGCCGGTTAGCGGCCAAAAGAGGGCCGCGAACCTGGGGCACCGAACAATCCGTGACTCAGAACACTTCACTTGCGACTGATGCGCGGTTAGAAGTAGATGCCGAAGCCGAACTGGGGGCCGTTGAGTGTCTGGCTGATGTTGAAGTTGCCCAGCAGCTTGTTGTAGTCCGTCAGGCTGACGTGGAGCACGCCATAGCCGAGAGCGATGCCGAAGTGTTTGGCGAACTGCCAGTCGGCAGTGCCCACGGCGGAGAAGTCAACGTCAGAGCCGACTCCAAAACCTCCACCCTGAACGTTGATCTTAGCGGTCCACTTCTTCGAAAGCTGCCGGTTCCAGAGAATTCCCAGCAAGGGATCCCATACTCCGGGCTTGCGCTCGAACTGGGGGAACGTACCTAGCGTGACGTCATACCTGAAGGCCAGGCGACGGAAGCCGCCGGTGAAGTAGAAGTCGCGATAAAACTTGTAGCCGATCTGTCCGCCGGCAAAGATTCCGTTGATATCGACGTTGAGATGCGGCGAGGTGCGCGACGTGCTCATGCCGGCCCACATCGCATTGGCGTCTCCGTACCACTTGCCTTTTTGGATGGTGAATCCGAACAGGGCGGCGCCATTCAAAGAAGCGTTGGTGCTGCCGGAACCGCCTCCCGGAGTGCTCGGCGTGTCGGGAATCCTCACGTTCGCGCCGAGAACCGGGGCCCACGCCATGATGGGGTAAATGACTACCTTGAGCTTGTCAGGGTCAGGGCTGGTCGGAGTTCCGGCTTTCGGGTCGGGCGTGCCACCGGGCTCGCCTACCAGAAGTGCGTCGGAAGAGTCGATGGTGAGCGTGGCATCAGAAGTCGCCGGACCAACGGTCGAGCCTGTCTGTCCCTGGGCGAGAGCAGGTGAGGTTGCTAAACAGGTGAAAAGCAGCACGATTACCGCAGGGAGAACAATAAACGTTCCAGATTTCATTGTTTTTTCGATCCTGAGGGCGTTCATTAAATAGCAAAATAGTAGTCCTAGCTCATCGCCGGTAGCGAGCATGAAAAGCCGTAGCGGACGAGGCCTCGTCGGACAATAATCCCGAACTTATACCTTTCAGTTTATCAGTTGGCAGTTGCTTCTTTATGACCGAGAGTGCTAACCAGGTAGGTTCCCGGGTGGGCTTGGGACTGGTGCCGAGTTGTTCGGAACCGCAAGTCTCACGGGCCCGGCGCTTCGCTCTGGGTGCTTCTTATGGACTGCTGGCATTGTTCGGCTGACAATAGCAGTTTGTCGAACCCAGGGGCTTGCCGGACTTTGCGCAGCATCGGATCCATTTGGAGATTGGTGTAGGAGCAATAATTCTGGTCGATGGCGGCCTGCAAGAGGCGCAAAGCGGCCTGTTTTTTTCCACAGTCGGCAAAGAGCGAGCCCTGGTAGTAAAGGTTCTCAGCGTCGGCTGCGGCGGGGACAGTGGTTTCGGCCTGATGGGCCAGATCGTCGGCGTCCGATGCGGGGCCGCAGACCCAGGCAGGCCTCCAGCAGATCGCGATGATAGCGGGGCGTGGTCGGGCATCTTGGCAACGGCCTCGCGGGCTTTCTCGATCTTGCCTTCGCGCAACAACAACGACGGCGTGGCATAGGCGGCCCATTCCGAGCCGGCATCGAGATGGATGAAGTCGGCGGCCCGCTTGGTGTTGCCCATGTCCATAAAGGCCCAGGCACAGGAGCGGAACTTGTAGTTGCCGGGATCGAGCGCGAGCGCCTTGTCGCACTCCTTGGTAGCCTGCTCCAGCATTCCCGCGTAGCGATAGACGTAGCCCAGCACGAAATGGGCTTCGGCGCTCTCGGGACGCCGTTGCACCAACGCCTGCGCGGCCTCGTAGGCCTTGCCCAACTCTCCTCGCTCGACGCGGTTAGTGATGAGTTGTCCGGCGGCGACGATGCGATTGGGATCGAGCGCGACGGCGCGTTCATAAGCCTGCGTGGAGAGTTGGAACTTCTCTTCGCCGCCATCCGAGTAGCTCGAGTCGTAATAGTAGCGAAGACCCAGTTCCTCCCAGGCGGGAGCATAGTTGGGATCGCTCTGTACGGCGTGCTCGAGCACCACGATGGCATCCTTGTTGGGGGCGGGGTCGTGAGGCAGGGCGAGGCTATGCAGATAAAGATCGTAAGCCGCCTGGTCGCGAGGACGAGTGGTGGTATTGATAAGACCGCCGGCGCCGCCCAGTGCCGGAAGTAATCGCTGATTCACCTGGGCAGAGATCGCCGATTGCACGGCGATGAGGTCGTCGGCGGGGGCGTTCAGGTTAGTTTGCCAAAGTAGCTTGTCGTTGGCAGTGTCGATCGCCTCCAGGGTGATCATCAGTTGGTCGCCCTGCTTGAGGAAGTGTCCGGTGACCAGGGTCGCGACGCGTAGTTCACTGCCTGCTTTTCGCGGATCGACATCGGCGCCCAGCGTAATTCCGGGTCGCGGACGAGGGCCGGACATCGAGCGTCGCGGGTGTAGGTGAGCGCGTTGGAGATTTCGTCGGCCAGGGCGAACCGCAGGAAATCGACGCTGACGTCGCCGTTCACGTTTTGCAAGGGCAGCACGGCCACGGTGTTGCCGGGATGAGCTCCCGGCCGCTGTTTGAACCACCAGGCTCCCATGGGAACCAGAACCGTGAGCAGCAACGCGATGACGCCCAACAGAATATAAAGCTGGCGCCGGCTTGAGCCTTCGAAAGTGCTGCTGGAGATGCGGTAAGGCAGGCGGCGGCGCATGGCGTTTGCTGGTGGACATTCCGGCCTCGGTTTCACGCTTGAGCGACTGCAGATCGCCTTTCATTGCCAGCGCGTTGGGGTAGCGATGTGCCGCGGTCTTTCTCCATGGCGCGGCCGAGGATGCCTTCGAGGTCGGTCGGCAATGTGGATTCAGCTTGAGCGGCGACACCGGCTTGCGGTTCATGATGGCTTCGAGCGTGGTAACTGCGTTGTTGCCGATGAAAGGGCGCTGCCCGGTCGCCATCTGGTAGAGCACCACGCCGAGCGAGAACAGGTCGGTGCGCGGATCGAGCTCTTCGCCCCGCGCCTGCTCGGGCGACATGTAAACCGCAGTGCCGAAGATGTCTCCTGCGACAGAGAGCGGATCGTCGAGCGCTGCATCGCCGGCGCGCAACCCGGGAGCCAGCTTGGCCACGCCGAAGTCGAGGATTTTGGCCTGCCCGCTGTTGGTAATGAAAATGTTGGCGGGCTTGATGTCGCGATGAATGATGCCCTTGGCGTGGCAGGCGGCCAGCGCGTCGGACACCTGGATGCCGATGTCGAGGATCTCTTCGATGTCCATCGGCTTGCCCCTCATGCGGTCCTTCAGGCTCACGCCTTCCAGCTTCTCCATGACGATGAAGGGATGGCCGTCGACGTCTTCGATGTCGTGGATGGTGCTGATGCCGGGATGATTGAGTTGCGAAGCGGCGCGCGCTTCCCAGAGAAAGCGGTCGAGCGCTTTGCGGTCGTGGACCATCTCTTCGGGAATGAACTTCAGGGCGACGTGACGGCCCAGACGCGTGTCTTCGCGTCGTACACCATGCCCATGCCTCCGCCGCCGAGTTTCCAACAATCTGGTAGTGGGAGACGGTCTGGCCGATCATGCTGGCGGCCGCGTTGCCATTGGCGGTTATGGTAGGCCGCGTGAAGGGGCGGGTCAACTCAAGATCGGGGGTAGGCTACATATGCGGGAAAAAGTGTCCCACCCCGTAACGCTCTGGTAAATACTATTAACCAGTCGGTATATACCCACAGGAGGGGTTATTTCGATGACTCAGACCCGCCGCTAGCTACGACTTTGGACTGCGCGGCGGAGGCGAGCTGCCTCGCTGTCGAGCCCGGCTTTCTGCCACGCGTAGATCGCATCCCAGACGAGGCGTTCGAGCTCTTGAATATGTTGTTCGCGTGCAGCGATGGCTGGATCATGCCCAGTCCACTGGCGAATAATCGCCCAGGCAGCTTGGTATTCGTTTAGAAGTGGGATGATGTAATCTTCGCCCTGGGGTGCGGGCTTTTTGCATCCAATCCCGCTCACCTGCTTCGATCCCAGCACTCGCCCTGTTTCGGCGCGCCTTGGCCATCGACGAGAAAGTGCTGGGGCCCGACCACCCGAGCGTGGCAAATCGACTGAATAATTTGGGCAGCGTACTACGCGATGAGGGCAGGTACGACGAAGCATTTACCTACTTCCACCGCGCCTTAGATAGATGAAAAGGGCGCTGGGACCTAATCACCTAGTTCAGCGGTGACTCTAAACAACATTGCTGCTGTAAAATCGGGCAGAAAAGCGAACTGGCGATAATGAAAGCGATCTACACGAAGCGTTATCCGACCTTTGAAAAGGCAAGGACGATCTTCGAGAAATAGGATCATCATTTGCAGCTGCTTAGACGTTGGGCAATCTCGCCGACAGCGTATAAGCAGCTTCAAAGCGGTAACCGACGGGAAAACTTGCAAATGGCTCTCAGTTATTACGACCGAGCCCTTCAGATGCTTCAGGGCTTGGGGTACACGCCTGATGAAGACGGTATGGCTAGAGAATTGTACCGGGCCCGCGCAGATGTCACCGCAATCTTGCCTGAAGGTCGATGAATACCACTGGTTTCCTCCTTTGCTAGCGGACCAATTGGCAATCCCGGACACCGACTTTTCGAAATTGATAGCTCCAAAACCAAGTCTTTCTGGAATGCCAAGAGAGCCTAAGAAGCGTGTTGAGGAATCAGGGGTTGCGCGGGCGGTTCCGCGAGGGTCTTTGGAATGGCGTGTCCGATGCCGGTCTGGCAACGGCAAATTCGGATCATAGGTTATGACTTGGCCTGATCACGCCAATTATCTTCAGATCGCTACTGTGTGTGTGCACCAACGTGGGCCAATCTGCTCCTCGTACTCGCAGATTAGCGCCAGCACGAGCTCGCGGTGCGCTCTGCGCATAGCGCCCGGCAGATGGCGGACTGCCCGCGAGCTGCTGCGTCGAGAGCGTAACGCACGGAAAGCTAGTTCGGCGGCAACAGGCGATACCACCAAGAGTCCAATGGAGCCTCCCTGCCGACGGCTGAACGCTAGTAATTGACGACTCTTCGCTACTCCGTCATCGGCAGCGTGCCACCGGCGAGCCGGTATTGGATTGCGGGCAAAACGTTAAGAGAGTGCCGAAGGATAGGGATGTTCTCTCGAGAGTTGCAAAAATTTGCGACTTAAGCTGCAGGACGGTTGCCTGCTAATATGTTGGGGGAGTATGTAAGTGCCTTATTGTCAATTGCTTAAATCCTAGCCTCCGGAAATCGCGAATGGCACGCCTCGTGCCCTCAAAAGGTGGGTGTCTGGCTTTTTTCCTGTCTGAACCCCACTCTCGAGGAGGATATCAATGAGATCAACAAAGGTTGCCGCCGCGCTATTCGCAGCGCTAGTGCTGATAGGCACTCAGGCTGGGGCGACGGTGGTAACTAGTTGGACTGGCGGAACGCTGCAAATCCCGCCAACTATCAATTACTTCGGACCTGGCCCACAGACCTTCGGCGTTGGCAACGTCGTTTGGAGTTCTACTAACGCAACCAACCAGGGTGGCTCTGTTTTTGGTTACACTAACGGCTACGGGTTCATCAACAACGGCTTCTGGGACGCAGCAGTGGGCCCGATGATTGGCGTCAATGATTCGTTCGATGTTTACGGTGTCACCGACACAATGACGTTCGCGTTCGCGTCGCCGCTGCAGTCGGTTGGCGCATTCTTCAACTACGTGCCCGGTGGTTCGACTCCGACAACGATCGCGGTTTACGATGCCAGTCACACGCTGATCGAGTCGTATAACCTCACTTGGAACTTCAACGGCACTTGCCCCTTAGATTGCGGTCAGTTGCTGGGCTTCGCGGAGTCGACGGCGAACATCAGCTATCTCACACTTACCGACAACTATGTGGCGCTTGTCGACCTCACAACTGACTTCAACACGAGCACAACTCCAGAGCCTTCCAGCCTGTTGCTGCTGGGCAGCGGCGTGCTTGGCCTGACGGGTGTGATCCGTCGCAAGCTGTCCTAGTAGTACGCTCAGCCGTAAGAATGTCTTTCAAGCTACTTTTGTTGCGAGCGGTGCTGATGCACCGCTCATTTTCTTGCAGCATAATTCCGCAGTCCCACACAACTGGTCGGAAGTTATCGTGAAGCGAGGTCGGCGCAGATAAGTGTTTGTGAAATCGCCATCTGTGTGCGCCGGGATAAACCGGCATGAAGTAGGGAATGAAAGAGTCCTACGAGGAAGGAGTAGCGAACCACTCGGCCCTGAGTTTTGCGTAATGCACCGTGAGGTGTACTGCGAAGCGTAAACAGGTGTATAGGTGGGCTGGGTAACGAGCTTCGAAAAGATGCAATCAGGACGCTGACGCAGTACAGATGTGCGGAAGGCAATATGAACAGGGGCGATATCGCAAGTCTCTGCTCAGTCCTGCGTAGTCAAAGACCCCAGAACACGCCTAGAAACTTCATGCACGAGAACCGGGAGACCTCGGAGACGCCTGCGGCAAACCAAGCCTCAGTACGAGGGGAGGTGTGTCCAGACTTTTGTGTAAACGACCAGGTTTTGTTTTTGGGGATGGGGTGCAGGGGAAGGGGGTTGTTTCCCCTTCCCCTGCCCATCTCTGTCGAAGCCTGCGCGTTGTCATCCGGCGATCCTCTCCAGAGCGGGCATCCGCTCTGGCCACAGAATCGTGAAGTGGTTGAGCGCTTCGCGCCAGTGATGAATCGGCATAGTCCACTTCTTGGCGGCCAGCCGCAGCGCCAGAAATAGCAACTTCAGCGCTGCCTCTTCGTTGGGAAAGCCGCCGCGGACTTTGATGATCTTACGCAGCGACCGATTCAGCGACTCTACGCTGTTGGTCGTGTAAATCGCTCGGCGGATCTCTGGCGGGTAATGGAAGAACGGCGTGATTCGCGGCCAGTTTCGCCGCCATACCTGGCTCACGCTGGGGTAGGCTTTCCACTTGTCCTCCAGCTCCTGCAGATGCTGCTCGGCCTCGGCCGCCGTGGCCGAGCTATAGATCCGTCGCAAGTGGGACAAGATAATTACAAGAAAAGCGCACTCGCGAATCCTATCTTGCAGCGTCAGACTCAGGAGAGCGGATGGTGGCAGGTTCTCAAGATCGAACCAGGCTTCGACGTCGTAGCGCTTAAGCGTCGGCACGAAGTAATTTTCTAAGAAATACTCATCGGTATGATGGTAACTGACAAAAATCCACATCGTGACCGGGCCACCACTACAGTTGTCCTATGCTATTCCCGCGCCGCGCGGCATGTCGGTGACGGGTACCGCAGCGAGACGTGATGACGTGATCCCCTACCCATCTCCGTGCCCCCCGGAGCCGCACGCGCTAACGTGATCGGCACCCGCATCCGGCCACGGTTCCGTGTTCCACCACGCTTCCGATCTCGGCTCAGCAGATCACCTGAACCCAAATGGCCATGCCGGGAGACATGTATACCGGACCCCGGTTATGTACTACTTGGTTACGATACCGGTTTCAGATCGCTCTGTGTCTCCTATCCCGTCAACCCAAGATCGGGATAGGAGGTAGAGGCTCTCAAAGTTGCACCTGTAACTAAGTAGTAAATAGGCAGGCTTTGTGGATTTTCAGGATGGATCTATCCTCAACGAACTTGGGGCTGTACGGGTTTAGTGAGGCAAATCGGTTAACGATGGCCTGCACCCCGTCCCAGGAGAGCGCCGGGTAGGGTGTAGCAAAATCCCCTCAATGCGTAATACCCTGTCAACCCAAGATCGGGGTATTACGCTCGAGGTGATTTTGCTACGTCCCAAGTGTGGCCTTAGCGCCGTGGGACTCCACTAAGCCGCACTATCGACCCTCGCTGAAAACTTCTTCGAGGCCGGCTTCGGCTTCCTTCCTGTCGAGCAGGCGTGTCGCCCAAAGCGCCTGCTTCTTCATGGAATCAATTTCCCTGGGATCCGGATTTTCAGCCAGGGCCGCACGGTATTTCTCGAGCGCAGACTTGGTGTCGCCGAGATACAAGGCGGCCTCACCTTCAGTAGCAAGCCGCCACATCTTGTCTTTGTCTTTATCTTTCTCAGGCGGGACCAGTTTGCAATGCTGCAGAACCCGGCTGGCAATTGCGCGAGCATCGTCTTCGTTGCGGTGCAGCGCCAGAGTCATGAACGCGGTGTTGATGCCGTTATAGAGCGCCTGTGCGTGATCTCCCGCCTGCGTAGCCTGCTGGAAGGCCGAGCGATAGAGTTTCTCCGCCTCCTCTCCGTCGGCGGCGTAGGTTTCAGGATCGGTCAGCCAGAGCCGCTTGAGTCTGCCCGCCAGGACGCCGGCGATCTCAGTGTTTTCCTGGTGCCGAGATCGTAGGAGTTCAATCGCCTCCCACTGCCGGCCAGTCATCTCCAGTGCGAGCGCCAGCTTGACCAGCGGCTTCTCGTCGAGCGTGGCCCTTTGCGGCAGGAATTCATCAATGGTTTTCTGGTACGCGCTGGTTTGGGACTCGAGCTTGCCCGCCGCCTCCGATCCGGGCATCAACGCTTGCAGTATCAGCAACGCTGTGTCGTTCTCCGCCGTCTGTGGTTTGACCATCTCCAGGTGATTGCCGGCTACGGTCGCTTGGAACTGAGAAGGAAAGGGATCCAGAGAAGAGTTTCTTGGCACAAAGTCATCACGGAGGCCCGCGACCGCGCGAAAAGAGAAGGGCACGGTACTTCCAAAACGTTTCTTCCAGTCGCCGCGAAGATTGCGGATGAAGTCACCGCCGGCCGTCATGTCCCGCGCCTGCCTCTTGAAGATTCGGCCCAGCAATGCTTTGCGCAGTCCGTCGCTCGGCGTGCCGAAGAGGAGAACATGAGAAATCTTGCTGTCGAAGCCGCCATCGAGCACAGTGCGTTGAACCATCAATCCACCCATGCTGTGAGCAATCAGAGCGATCCGCTTATAGCGCGCATAGCGGACCTTGATACCAGTGGTCAGGAACAGCGATAGCATTTTCAGGTCAGGATCGGCAGACCAGACGCCGGAAATATCCGGAGCCAGGCCTGATGGATAACCAAAGCAATGGATGTCCCAGCTATAGCACTCCGGGGTGCCGGCCAGAAATGCCGGAAGCATTCCGAATGTCAGGTGAGAGTCGCCATGGAAACCATGGACGAGTACAACCGCTTGTTCGTTCGTCCCGAAGTCGCGCACTGCGAATTGAATCGTGTCACTTTCTGACATGGCGACCAAACTATCCCCCAAGTCTTCGCTTTGGTCAAGCGCGAATGCGCGATCATGTCAGGGATGCGGCCAGGCGGGGCCGCCCGTGAATGCTAAACTCCACATTTACGTGCCGCTGAGTCGGGGTTGCCGACATTCACAGTTTCAGAAATCGTATAGGAATAGGAGAAGATAAAGATGACTCGACTTCTTTCCTGTCTGATCGTATTGCTGGTAATCAGCGTCATGGCGTTCAGTCCGGCGCGCGCGCAGACTCCGCCGCCACAGCAAAAATCCGAACGGCCTGCGACACCCACACGTGATCCTCACACTCCCGGATACGTGACCGCGAGAGAGTTGCCCGACGGGGAAGTTCCTCCCGCTAATGCGGACGGTAATTTCATCATCGGACCCACTCACCCTCCGGCGCGCGAAGTTGCCGACGAAGGCGGTACGCTGCAAGGCAGCGTAGTCGTGTTCACGATGAATTCGTCTGATGGCAAGATTTACCCCGGCATTGCTCGAGAGGCGCAAACCTTTGGCACTCCCGATCCATATGACCCGGCAAAACTCCTGGTGACAACCAGCCACTCTGCCCCCTACACACGGCGGGTTTCCGTCTTCGTTCCCAAGCAGTACGTGCCGGGCAGTGTCGTGCCATTCATTGTTGGGACGGATGGGCCAGACCGCCTGCTCTTTTCGGCCCTCGACGGCCTGCTTGCCGAGCACAAGCTGCCGGTAATGGTCGCAATCTCGATCCAAAACGGCGGAGGCGACGCGCAAGGCAGTGAACGCGGCCTTGAGTACGACACGATGTCGGGAACGTACGCCGAGTTCGTGGAGACGGAGGTCTTGCCGCTGGTCGAAGCCAAAGCGAACGTGAAGCTGACGAAGGACCCCGACGGCAGGGCGACCATGGGTGCCAGCTCAGGAGGCTCTTGTGCCTTGATCATGGCTTGGTACCATCCCGAGCTGTATCATCGCGTGCTCACGTATTCCGGAACGTTCATCAATCAGCAGTGGCCGTATGATCCGAAGACGCCGCATGGCGCGTGGGAGTTTCACGAGCACCTGATTCCGGAAAACGAGGCCAAGCCGATACGGATATGGATGGAGGTAGGCGACCGAGACCTTTTCAACCCGAACGTGATGCGCGACAACATGCACGATTGGGTGCTGGCCAATGAACGCATGGCGCAAGTACTGGTCGCGAAGGGTTATCACTACCAGTTCGTGTTCGCCCGCAACGCCGTGCATGTTGACCGCGCCGTGCGACAGCAGACGCTGCCCGAAGCACTCGAATACGTATGGCAAGGCTATCGGCCGCCGGCTGTGCAACACTGAACAACCTGAGGATGAGCGGCCAGGCTACGCTTTCTCCACGCGATCAGGATCGCGCGGAAGTGCCGATGCCAGGGCGAGTGCTGCTCCGGCGTAGAGCAACGTGTCGGCGACATAATTGATCGCTTCATTGAACTCCGGCGCGCCATGAGCGCGGACTAACATCGCCATATACGGGAAAACGGTGAGGACGATCATCAAGGCGCCAATCGCGGCTGCGGCCATCCGAGGTTTCTTGTTCAGGGCGAGGGTGATTCCAGCGGCCAGCAGGACTGTTCCCGCGAGGTAGGCCCATAGGCTGGGGAGTGGAACCCAGGATGGCATCTTCAACTCCAGAGGAATGCCGGGCGCGAAGTCGGGATGAAGAAAATGTTGTATGCCATAAAAGATCGAAGCCATCGCGATGACGATGCGCGCAAATAAAACCACCCATTTCGAGAGTTGCGGCGACGAGGCGCGACTGTACAGTCCGGTGAGCGCCCATGCGCCTGCGCAGAAAGAGAGATCCCTGAGCGCGTAGGTCCATCCAAACCGGCTCGCGGGATGCCTGAGCGCAAACCGTATATAGATCATGCAGACAAAGAGAAAGAACATCAGTCCGAGTAGCGTGGACGACAAGCGTACGAACTTCCTGAAGGTAAGACTGGTGGCTGCGGCGAGCAGCGCGCATCCGATGAAATACGGCCAGAACCAGCGCGCCGGCATGTAAGACGGGACCATATTCCCCACAAATTCGGGGCCGCGGAAATGCTCGGGCGCGAATGTTGCCAGTGGAACCGCGATAAAGACGCAACCGAGGAGGATGAGCTTCTCCCAGCCGCGGGTTGCTCCGATCTCTTTGCGAAGAATGAAAAGTCCGGCAACAAGATAGATCAGCCCGGCAAATGACATCCAGAAATTTGTGGATGAAAACATCAGACCTCTTTCGCGAAGGTACTGCGGCAGAGATTATATTCCGGGCGCGGAGTGTACTCCGTATGCCGGATCCCCAACAGAAGAGCGAACCCTTCGACACGCTTGGGGGCAGGCTCTGAGGCACCGGGTATGCCAAGGGCCCGAACACCCGTTTATCCCACGAGAATCTCCCCCGAGTCGTGATCCTACAATCATTTCCAAATAACTTCTTTGTTTCCAATATCTTGCACCATAGACCCTGCGTATCCGCAACAAAACAAAGTGTCAGGGGAGTGGGGAGTCGGGGTACCCCGAGCTGACGACAGTCGCGTTTTGGAGTTATGCCAAGTGCTTTACTTGTGCGCGCGGCGCGGTGCGCCGCGAAGGAGGCCTTCGGTGCTGATGTCCATGTCGATGGAGGGCCAGTGAATACCGATGCCTCCCCCAGCGATCTTCCAATCAAGGCGCTGTTCGGGAGTGGCGTGGAGCAGTCAGGGGAACCAAGCCAGAGGCACAGTGATCGTGCGACCGTCTTTCAGGCGAACGCTGAGTGTCTTGATCGAAGAGGACGTCCGCTACGCGCTCATCGGCCGCTGTTGCCAAAAATTCATACCTCCGACGAAAAGCAGATTTCGCGCGGGCTGAAGCCCGCTTGACGGAATGACAAGAAATAAAGACCTCATCGGCACGACTGAAGTCGTGCCCTGCAGCTTGCGTAACCTAGATATCCTTCTTCGACACCACCGCAATGCCCAGCTCCCTGAGCTGCTTATCGCTCACGGGAGTTGGAGCGTCCATCATCAAGTCGATGGCTTTGGCGGTTTTGGGGAAGGGGATGACTTCGCGGAGGCTGTCGGCGCCGGCGAGGATCATCACGATGCGGTCGAGGCCGAGGGCGATGCCTCCGTGGGGAGGCGTGCCGTATTGCAGCGCTTCGAGGAAGAAGCCGAAGCGCGTCTGCTGCTCTTCCGGAGACATGCCCAGCGCCTTGAAGATGACGCTCTGGATGTCTTGGCGGTGAATACGGATGGAGCCCGAGCCCAGCTCGGTGCCGTTGAGCACCACGTCGTAGGCCAGCGCGCGCACTGCGCCAGGATCGGTCTCGAGCTTCCCCATGTCGTCTTCGTGCGGCGAGGTGAAGGGATGGTGGGCGGCGTTCCAGCGCTGCTCGGTCTCGTCCCACTCGAACATGGGGAAGTCGGTGACCCAGAGGAAACGATAGTCGCGCCTGGCGAACGTGCCGTGCTTGGCGGCGTACTTCTGGGCGAGGGCGAGGCGAAGCTGTCCAGCAGCTTCGAAGAGCTGCCGCTCGCGGGTGGAAAGTCTGACCAGACCGGGTGCAACGTTGCCCGCTGCACCGCTTCCGGTGCGATAGTCTCCGGCTACTTGTGCGCCGATGGGGGGCTGTTGGCCTTCGATACCGTTGCCGAATTGGACAGTCGTGATCGGCGCGCCGACAAGCACGATGAAGTCGTCGGCATGGGCCTGCGTAAGCTCGCGAATTTTTGCCACTGCGTCAGGGAATGATTTTTCCAGGCGCTTGAGGTCTTCGAAGACCTTCGCGTCTTTGCGGTCGCCGAAGAGCGGCTTGATGTCGTCGCGCTCTTTGCGGGATAGCTCTCCAACCTTCGGCGTGACGACGGCGACGATGGGCATCGCGGGATCGAGGTTGAGCGTCGCTAGATTTTCGGGCGCAAAGGCCGAGCTGACGTCGGTCATCTTGGGCAAACGCATGTCAGGCTTGTCAATGCCGTATTCGCGGATGGCCTGGTCGTAGCTCATGCGCGGGAATGGCGTTTGCAGATCGACGCCGACGGTCTTGAGCACGGCGGTGAGGAATCCCTCGACGGTGGCGAAGACGATTTCGGGGCGCGCGAAACTGATCTCCAAATCGATTTGCGTGAACTCGGGTTGACGGTCGGCACGCAGGTCTTCGTCGCGGAAACAGCGCACGATCTGGAAATACTTGTCGAAGCCCGAGATCATCAATATCTGTTTGAACAGTTGCGGCGACTGCGGCAGAGCGTAGAACTCTCCGGGATGCACGCGGCTGGGCACGAGGTAGTCTCGCGCGCCTTCGGGCGTGGAGCGCGTCATGAAGGGCGTCTCGATTTCGTAGAAGCCTTGCGCGTTGAGGTAGTCGCGGATGGCGATCGAGACGTTGTGGCGGAGCTGAATGTTGTACTGCATCTCCGGCCGCCGCAAGTCGAGATAACGATACTTGAGGCGCACTTCTTCGTTGGCGATGTCGGTGTCAGAGGGCGAGAAGGGCAGCGGCTTGCAGTCGTTGAGAATGCGAAGCTCGTCGGCGACGACTTCGACTTCGCCGGTGAGGATGTTCTTGTTGATGGTGCTGGCGTCGCGCAGTTTGACGTGACCGAGCACGGCGACGACGAACTCGGAGCGCAGCGACTCGGCCTTCTTGTGCAGCTCGGCTCCGGCCTCGGCGGTGAGGACGACTTGCGTGATGCCGGTGCGGTCGCGCAGATCAATAAAGATGAGGTTGCCGAGATCGCGTCGGCGGTTCACCCATCCCATGAGAACGACGTTAGAGCGGGCGTCGGAGGCGCGAAGCGCGCCACACATATGAGTGCGTTTGAGATCACCAAGAAAATCGAGCATGAAGGTCCTTCGTAAGAGGGAAAGATCAATTCTAATTGATGTAGTTGACATTGGAGCGCGGACATCGGGGCAACACGAACAGTCGATGTGGCGAGTTGGCCTGAGCTCAGGGCGCTAGCGACGCAGACACATGGCGAGTTGTTCGCGAGGGACCTGCTCTTGCTTGCCGCTGGCGAGTTCTTTGACGGCGAACTGGCCGGCTGCGAGTTCGTTATCTCCGACGATCACGATGAACTTAGCGCCGGCTTTTTCGGCTGATTCGAAGGACTTCTTCAGGCGGAAGGATTCGTCGCCGAGATCGACGGTAACGCCGGCGCGGCGGAGTTCGCGTGCGAGTTTCAGAGCGTGCGGGTTCATTCCTGCGCCAAGCGGAGCGATGTAGGCGTCGAGTTTTGCGTCGGCCGTGACGCCTTCGGCTTGCAACGCGAGGATTAAGCGGTCTTCGCCGATGGCGAAGCCGATGCCCGGAGCCTTCGGCCCGTCGAGCGATTCGGAGAGACCGTCGTAGCGTCCACCGCCGAGGACGGCGCTTTGCGCACCGAGGTCGCCGTGAGTGAACTCGAAAGTCGTGCGCGTGTAGTAGTCGAGGCCGCGCACCATGCGCTCGTTGATGGTATAAGGCACGCCGACGGCATCGAGCATGGCGCGGACGGCGGCGAAGTTCTCGCGGGAGTCGTCGTCGAGATATTCGCTGATCCTGGGCAGCCTCTCGATGATGGGCTGGTCCTCGGGAACCTTGCAGTCGAGCACGCGCAACGGATTGGTTTCGGCGCGGCGCTGGCAGTCAACACACATCAGGTGGACGACTGGCTTCAGGGCCTCGCGCAGCGCCTGGTTGTAGCGCGCTCGGTCGGCGGCGGAGCCAACGGAATTCAGTTGCAGCGTCCAGCCACGCAGGCCGAGCTCGTCGAGCAGCATGGCCAGCATGTCGAGCACTTCGGCATCGCGCGCGGGCGATTCGCTGCCGGCGCTGGGAGGCCCGATAACCTCAGCGCCGATCTGGTAGAACTGGCGATAGCGTCCTTTCTGGGGGCGCTCGCGACGGAATTGCGGCCCGATGTAATAGAGCTTTTGCAGCGTACCGCGCTTGTCGAGTTGATGTTCGATATAGGCGCGCACGGTGCCAGCGGTGTTCTCCGGACGCAGAGTGAGCGACTGCGATTTCTCGCTGGCGGCGCGGGCCTTGTCTTCCCAGGTGAACATCTCTTTGGTGACGATGTCAGTCTCTTCGCCGACGCCGCGCGCGAACAGTTGCGTGTCTTCGAAGATGGGGGTGCGGATTTCGTGGAAGTTGTAGCGCGCGAAGACGTTGCGAACCTTGGCCTCGACACGGTTCCAGAGGTCGGTGTCGGGCGGGAGCAGGTCACGGGTTCCGCGGATGGCCTTAATCATAGTGGCTAGTGGTTAGTGGATAGCTGGCTTCGGGACAGTTCTTTTCTATCCACTGACCACAATCCACTATTCACTGTTCTTTGTTCTTTCTTTCTGCCAAATACGTCTCTCTGTATCCCAGATAATTCTTCGCATAGCGCAGGATGGTTTGCTGTGCTTCTTCGTCGAGTTGCTTGCGGACTTTGCCAGGGATGCCCATTACCAGCGAGCCGGGCGGGACAACCGTCTCCTCGGGGATCAGCGTGCCCGCGGCGATGATCGAGCCCGCACCTATGCGCGCGCCGTTCAATATGATGACGCCCATCCCGATGAGGCAACGGTCTTCGACCACGCAGCCGTGCAGAGTCACGCTGTGGCCGACCGTGACCCAGTCGCCTACCACCACCGGCCATTGGTTCAGCATGCCGTGCATCACCGAACAGTCCTGTATGTTGCTATTGGCGCCGATGCGGATGTAGTTTACGTCGCCGCGCACTACGGCGTTCATCCAGATGCTGGCGTTTTCGCCGAGCACCACGTCGCCGAGCACCTGCGCCGATTCGTCCACGTAGCAGGAGTCGGGGATGGTGGGCCAGATGCCTTTGTAGGAGCGGATCATGGTTAAGACTCAACCTTTGAAAATAACATGCGGGCGGCGAAAGGCGCAGGTGACATGTGGTGACTGGGCACTGGTAACTGGTGGGTCAAATAAAGCAAAGGACAGCGCCGCGCGCCCGGGGGGCCGGATTGGTGTCGGCAACGTCGTATCGGAATGGACGCCGGTGCTCGGGCTGGTGTGGATGACGAAGATCCTGATCGAGGTGGGCTCGAAGGAGGGGGCGCGTTAATACGTGCGTTGCATCCACAGGAATGGCGATTGCATCCTACGCAACGAGTGTCCATGGAGGATTCATGCGGCCATTATTCTTGATCGGGCTCGTTGTGCTGGTACTGGGCATTTTTTCTTTTGTGGTGCCCATCCCGATGAGTCATTCTCACGACGCTAAGATCGGAGATGCTACCATCGGCATCACCACGCATAGCAGCGAAAGGCTCTCGCCCGTTGTGGGTGTCGTGCTTTGTCTTGCGGGCGCGGTGCTGCTGATCGCGGGATCGCGCAAGAGCGCTTAGAACCCGGTGGCCTGTCGTCCGAGAGACGGACAACAAGGATGGGGCACCCAGTAACAAATCACTGATTCGTAATGGTAGCGGTGCCGCCGTCCAGCTTGGTCAGCTTGACGGTGAACTTTTCGTTGTAAGTGTGAGCGCGGTCTTGCAAAACGCTCAGCGCCACGGCTTCGCCTAGCTCGACGGAAGTATCCGTATCGCTGCGCCAGTGAATGCCGGCATGGATGCCGTGACCAAAGCTGACATTGCCCGCGACCTTATGCAATTCGCCGTTGACGGTTATTTGCCCGGCGTCGATCCCGGTGTAGTCATTCAACGTGGTTCCATCGCTTGATGGCACCTGCGGATCCGGAATCACAAAGTTGCCATCGAAGAAAAATTTCAAGATGGTGATGCATGCTCCGGCAACGGTTCCGTGCCCAGTGGGGTAGGCCGGATGCGAGGGTGAGCCTTCAGGAAATGCCTGCGACAGGAAGTAAGTGCCGTACTTGGCGAAGCTGCTTTGCACTGCCTGAGAGTGCAACACATTGTGGTGAGGGTGTCCTTGGATCGAGCCGCCCTGGCCGGTCTTGATCAAGTGCACGAGCGCTCCGCCCGACTCGGGGCGATGGCGAAGGTGGACTAACCACTTCTGATACCAAACGGCTTTCAGAGCTTCGCTGGCTACCGCGGCAAGGGTGGCTGCGATGTCGGGCTGGCCCAGAGTGTTGAATCCGTTTTGGGTCTTGGACCCGATGTAGGGGTTGCCTGGATTCAACGGAGTTCCAATGGTGTTGAGGACAAGATAGGCGATTAAATAGGTCTGGTAGAGGACATCCAGGTGGGTGTAGGCCGACAGGCCGCGTCCGTTGTGGAGGTACACCGGAGGTTGGGGAACGACCTGTTTGCCGGTGGCAATGCCGTTCTGCACCTGCAAGAAAGTGGTTGGGTCTGTCATGTAGTCAAGGTCGGCGACCAGTGTCGAGTACTGCTGGACGATATCCAACGCACCGAAGGACGTCTCCTTGATAAGGAATTGCGACATATAAGGACCAATGGTTTCGCCTGGAAAGCGGCCGCGAAACAGCAGATCGGGCGTGACCTGGTTGCTGGCGTCTCTCGGGCCAGCGTAGGTGCTCGTCGTAGATAATTCACTCGCCGCTTGCGCCGCCAAAGGATTCGAGGCGTAGTCGGTGAAGGCAACGTCACGCAGCAGCGAAGCCCAGTACAGTTCCACCAACTCGGTGCCGTAGGCTTCGCTGGCCACGGCGGGGGCGGGTGGCGACGCGAATTGGCTGCTGTCGAGCCCTTCGAGGTCGAACGCGAGGCCGCCCTGCGGGCCGTTAAGAGTGCGCGTGCCCCCCATCTCGATGGCTGCGAAGTCGGCAGGGTGGCCGCTGGTGAGCGCCTTCTTGAAGGAGTGATAGGCGGCTGGGTCAACGAGGCCGATGCCTGCCTGCTTCACGCATTTGGTGTAGGTCCCGGACTTATCGGAGTAACGGGCTTCGTCTCCGTTATCGGCCTCGGGGGGAGCGGTGATCAAGGCGTCGCGAGCGGCGATTTGCGCCCGAAACGCCAGCGACTTCACGACTCGGTTGCTCGTGGAGGGTGATTGGGCTGGAACGATCATGATGTGGCTCCTCTCGTTTGGTGGGTCCGGTCTTCTCGTACGTTCTATACCTATGCTGGTGACTCGGCTTGCGTCCGCATCACGCGCATGTGGGCAATAATCCTCGGCGTTGTGCTGCCGACTTCGTAACTTTACATCGATTACGGGACAATTCAGGGAATTTCTCGGTGTGGACTTTCGACCTCCTTTGCGAGTATTTTTCATGTTGGCCCCACCTTCGTGGGACTGAAAATCAGGGGCGAATCCTATGTATTTCGAACAGTTTTATCTGGGCTGTCTGGCGCATGCTTCGTACCTCTTGGGATCGGAGGGCGAAGGCATCGTCGTCGATCCGCAGCGCGATGTGGAGATCTACCTGGAAGCCGCGCAGAAACAGGGGCTGGCGATTCGCTACATCCTTGAGACCCATCTGCACGCGGACTTCGTTTCCGGCCACCAGGAGTTAGCCGCACGCACTGGCGCCAAGATCTATCTGTCGCGTGCCGCTGGGGCTACGTTTGCGCATGTTGACGTGGATGACGGTCACAAGTTGCGCGTGGGCAAGTTGAATCTCGAAGTGCTCGCGACTCCGGGGCACACGCCGGAGAGCATTAGCCTGCTGGTGACGGATGAAGAAAAGGGCGAAGAGCCGTGGGCGGTGCTCACGGGCGACACGTTGTTCATTGGCGATGTGGGGCGGCCGGACCTGTCGCCGACGCACACTCCGGTGCAACTGGCGGGCATGATGTATGACTCGCTGCACAGCAAGCTGATGACGCTGCCGGACGGCGTGATGGTGTATCCCGCGCATGGAGCAGGCTCTTTGTGCGGGCGGAATATGCGGGCGGAGCGGTTCTCGACGATCGGAACCGAGCGGCTGACGAACTATGCATTGCAGGTCAAGGATCGCGACGAGTTTGTGCGGCAGATGACGTCGAACCTTCCGGCGCGGCCCGACTATTTTCTGGAAGACGCGGCGATCAATCGCGCGGGTGCCCCCGCGCTCTCCGAGTTGCCCGAGTTGAAGCCGATCGCGGCGCGGGAACTGAAGGCGATGCGCGATAAGGGGGCGGTGGCGCTGGATGTGCGTCCGGGCGAGGAGTTCGTCGCCGGGCACGTGCCGGGGTCGGTCAGTATTCCGTTGTCGGGACAGTTCGCGTCGTGGGCAGGAGCGGTGCTGGGTTTGTCGGCGAAGCCGGTGCTCATCGCGGCCAATGCGGAGCAGGTGAGCGAAGCGCGGGTCCGGCTGGCGCGTATCGGAATCGAGGATGTTGCGGGATATCTGGATGGCGGCGTGGTGGGATGGCAGCAGGCCGGATTGCCGGTTGCGATCGTGCGGCAGATTACTGCGCAGGAGCTAGCGGCGCGTTTGGCGAGTGGCGACATCGGAGTGCTGGACGTACGTCGCGAGGCGGAGTTCGAGGGGGGACATATTGAGGCTGCGGATTGGCATCCGCTGGATCGGTTTAAGGCTGCGTTACCCGACATTGCTAAGGACGCGCCCATCGCGGTGCACTGCAAGGGCGGCTATCGCAGCCTGATCGCGATTAGCCTGCTCGAACGAGCCGGATACCACAATGTGGTAGACCTGGCGGGGGGATTTGACGCGTGGGTGGGAGAGAGATTGCCGGTCGAGACGTCTGAGGCGGTCGGCGCGAAATAGAGTGAGTTTCAAGACCCGCCCTACGGGCCAAACCACGGCCGGTAGAACGGGGCACCCGCACAACCAGTGGCGCAAAAGTCCCACACAATCCAATGAATTGGCCATCATAAAGGAGGGTCCCATCATGCAGAAGATCACTCCATTCCTGTGGTTCGACAACAACGCCGAAGAGGCGATGAACTTCTACACTTCCGTTTTCAAGAATTCGAAAGTCGGACAGGTGTCACGCTATGGCGATTCCGGGCCTGGCCCGAAGGGATCGTTGATGGTCGGGAGCTTTTCTCTCGAGGGGCAGGAGTTCATGGTGCTGAACGGCGGCCCGCATTACAAGCTGACGCCCGCGTTTTCGCTGATGGTGAATTGCGAGACCCAGGAGGAGATTGATTATTTCTGGGACAAGCTCTCCGACGGGGGAACCGAAGTGCAGTGCGGCTGGCTGACAGACAAGTTCGGCGTGTCGTGGCAGGTCGTTCCGACGATGTTCGGCGAGCTGATGCGCCGAGGCGATGCCGCGAAGAACAATCGCATGCTGCAGGCGCTGTACAACATGAAGAAGCTCATCATTGCCGACTTGCAGAAGGCGTACGACGGATAAGCTTTTCGCGATGTCGAGCTCTCGATCTTCCCGATTTGAAACCTGTCCCGTTACGTACAATTCTCGATAAAGGTAAGTTTTTTGAGGCCGATGGAAGCCAAGGGACACCTTTGTGCAGCCTCGATGCCGCTTAAATGGGGCATCCTGAATGGACTCTTAACTTGACTTCCCCCGTGAACATTGGGATAACTGATGTGTCCGTTTGGACGAGTTTGGGGGTGTTTTCCCGTTGGCAGAAGTTCGCATTCAAGAGGGCGAGTCTTTAGAGAACGCCCTGCGCCGCTTCAAGCGCAAAGTACAGCAAGAGGACATTATTAAGGAAGTGAAGCGTCACTCCTTCTACCTCAAGCCAGGCGAGAAGAAGCGAGTGAAGGAAGCGCTGGCGCGCAAGCGCAGCCGCAAAAAGGCTCGTAAAGAGCAGGACTAATCTAACCGCAGGGCCGCTGATACAAAGGCGGCCCTGTGCTTTTCTTCCAGGTTGTTGTGGGGACCTTCATATCTGGAATTTCTGCAGTACTAGAAGCTGTTTCATAAATGATGCGCCGGGAGAGTTTGATTTCCGTACGGGGCTAAGGCCCAACGTTTAGGATGCCCGAGCGGCGCGGCTAAAGCAGTGCCCTTGCAAATCCGGTTTATGAAACCAGTACTGGAAGCAGTGACCATGCTGTCCGCATGGTGGGCCGAACCCAGGGGTAGTGCCTGAGCGATGGAACTGCAATAACCGGCGCGGAACTCTCAGTCCGTTCATCCCGGAACGTTGCAATACCCTCTTCCTTGGCTTGGGATTCTCGGACTGAAGGGAGTACGTCTCCATGGAATTCCAGGACAAGGTTCTGAAATGTATCGACTGCGGCGGGGATTTCGTCTTCACTGCCGGTGAACAGCTTTTCTTTCACGACAAACAATTCAAGAACGAGCCGAAACGGTGCAAGGCCTGCAAGGCCAAACGGGCTTCCAACGTGAGCACAACTTCGGCCGGCAACTACTCCAAGGTGGAAACCCGCACCAATTGTTCGGGATGCGGCAAGGAAACCACTGTTCCCTTTAAGCCAACTCAAGGCAGGCCGGTATTTTGTCGCGAGTGCTTCCAGCAAAAGCGCACCGCAGCCACGGCCTAACCGCCGGCAGTTCAGTCTTTCGCCCCTCTAACGACTCCTCCGAGACGATGGTTCTTTCTCGCGTCATCTCGCGCTGAGATGGCCGCCATTTCCTGCGGAGTGTACCTTGACGCCGATATACGAATGCAATTCGAGCGCAGGTTTCCCGGCCCGTATAATCATGGGGTGGCGACGTACTTTGTGCAGAATTTCGGATGCCGCGCGACCCAGGCGGACGGTGCCGCGTTGGAGCGGCAGTTGTTGGACCGCGGACTGGCGCGAGCCGGAACAATGGGCGAGGCCGAAGTCGTTGTCCTGAACACCTGCACGGTTACGGCGTCGGCAGATCGGGACGTGCGCTCCACCATCCGGCGGATCCAGCGCGAGAACCCAGCCAGCAGGATCCTGGTCACCGGTTGTTATGCCCAGCGCGCGCCGGAAGAAATCGCTGCCTTGCCCGGCGTGAGCCTGGTAGTGGGTAACTCCCATAAGCACGAGGTCGCCGACCACGTGGTTCCGCTCACGACTGCGGGCGGATTCGTGCGGTTGACGCAGATCGGTCAGGCCGGGAACGCCGGCGGCAACGTTATTGTGGGCGACATTTTCGCGCACACTGAGTTGCTGGCCGCGCCGGTCTTCGAGGGGAATGACTCCGCGGAAAAGACACGCCCCAACCTGAAGTTGCAGGACGGGTGCAATAACCGTTGCTCATTCTGCATTATTCCGTCGGTCCGCGGGCGCAGCCGTTCGCTAAGCATGGAACACGTACTGCGCGAGACGAATGCGCTGGTGGCGCGCGGGTATCGGGAGATTGTGCTCTCAGGAATCAATCTCGGCCGCTGGGGGAGAGAGCTTACGCCGCGGATGAATTTTGCAGACGCGCTGCGCGCGATTCTCGAAAACACAGCGATCGAGAAGCTGCGAATCAGCTCGGTGGAGCCCATGGACTGGAGCGACGAGCTGATCGACTTGGTCGCCAGTTCCCCGCGCATTGCCAAGCATGCGCATGTTCCGCTGCAATCGGGAAGTGACAAGGTGCTTCGGCGCATGCGCCGCAAGTATCATCCCTGGCACTATGCGGACCGCATCGAGCGCATTCGGCGGGCGATGCCCGATGCCGCAATCGGGGCCGATGTGATGGTCGGCTTTCCCGGCGAAACCGACGACGATTTCGAGCAAACCCGGGCGCTGATTGACCACCTGCCGATGACCTACCTGCATGTCTTTACGTATTCGTCGCGGCCGGGCACTCCGTCGGCGGAAATGCCGGACCAGGTTCCGGTGCAGGTTGCCCGCGAACGTAACCGCGTGTTGCGCGAGTTGGCATCACGCAAAAAGCGGCAGTTTATGCAGTCGTTTGTGGGACGCAGCCTCGATGCAATCACCCTCACCCACTTTGACGGCCACGCCACCGAGGCGCTGACCGACAACTTCCTCACGCTCCGAATCGCTGGGCATCATGCGGCAAACTTGGTCCTGTCGGCACGAATTGAGGATCTGTGCGGTGATGGACTAGTGGGTCACGTCGAGTGAGTGACTGATTGCAAGAATGTGCTGGTCAAACTATTGCGAGTTAGTAACGAGCTCGCATTTGTGACCCGAAGGGTCTTAACGGGTCTTAGATTCCCGCTTCAACTTCGTGGGCGCATACTACGACCAAACATTTTTGGAAGCTTCACGTTACAGCTTCAGGCTTACAACGGCGGCACACTGCTCGGGACGGTTACCGAGAGTGGTGTGAGCACGTCCACATCGGGTACCGCGCTGTCTATCGGCGCGCTGGACAAGACGGGGACCGAACATCACGAAGGTGGTGTTCACGGTACCGCGGCCCCCACTACGGATTTCGCAATCGGCACGATGTACCTGGGCACTCCGGAGCCACGCACTCTCGTTCTGTTGGGCTCTGGCCCGCTCGGCCTCGCAGGTTTCGCGCGCCGCCGCATGTCGAAGTGTTTTCGAAAGGCAACAGCGCTAAGTTCGAGGAGCGCTCGTACAGATATCAAGGATCGCCTTAGTCGGCGGCCCTTTTGTTTACTGGCGGCGAGCGTGCGCACAGCGCGAAGAGGCCATTGCACGTGGCTAGGACGGCCTAAACGTGTGCAATATCATGCTATACTTTCGCTTACAGTAAGTTTCACCGGAGGACGGTATCGACAAAAGGTTTATCCGCACCAACGAGCGTATTCGGGTCCGCGAAGTTCGCGTGATCGACGATGAAGGGAACCAGTTGGGAATTATGACCCCCTTCGATGCGCTCAAGATCGCCCGCGAAAAAACCCTGGATCTGGTAGAAGTTTCGCCCACGGCGCAACCACCCGTTTGCCGCATCATGGATTACGGCAAATATCTCTACCAGCAGGAAAAGCGCGAACGCGAGGCCAAGAAGCACCAGCACCAGATCGTGGTCAAGGAAGTGAAGTTCCGCATCAATGTGGACGACCACGATTACGACACCAAGAAGAACCACGTGCTGCGCTTCCTTGCCGAAGGCGACAAGGTGAAGGCGACGATCTTCTTCCGCGGTCGCGAAATGACGAGGCAGAGCCTCGGACGCGGAATTCTGGACCGGCTGATCAAAGACCTCGGCGATAAGGCCGTGGTGGAGTTCAGGCCGCGACAGGAAGGCAATACGCTGCACTTGATTCTGGCTCCGCCTAAAGTGCAGGCACCGGCGAAGTCGCATGCACCGAAGCCCGATGGCGGGAAGGCAGAGAAGAGCGCGGCTCCTCGGCCGCCGCAACAGTCGCAACCGCCGCAACAGGCGAGCCCGGCCGCGGCTACTCCGACAGGGACCGGCGAGCAAGCCAGCTAGGCTTCCTATGAAGGTCTTGAAAGTTGCGCGAGCCCGGCATTGGCCGGGGTACGCGATGTTGTGTTGTAGAATAGAGAGATCGTTATGCCAAAGCTAAAGACACATAGTGGCGCCGCCAAGCGCTTCAAGAAGACAGCATCGGGTAAGTTCAAGCGCGGGCACGCGTTTAAACGCCACATCCTGACTTCGAAGGCGACCAAGCGCAAACGCCATCTCGACACCGATTCCATGGTCGACAAGGCGGATCAGCACAAAGTGGCACGCATGATCCCCTACTAGGACACCCAACGGGCGCGCAGGCGCTCGTCGGACCCGCTAGCCGCACGGTTGCGGCATCCGGCGTAAGCAACCTTACGACGGCCAACAGCGCGTGAAGAGGCACGGTTTCACACGGCCCCCCGGATTCGACACCCGAGCGAGGGCCAACTTCGGATCAACCGGCAGGTTTTTCCAAGCTTCTTGCCTCCAGCCGCTTAGTGCTTTTGAAAAGGAGCAGCAATGCCTCGCGTAAAACGTGGTACCAAGCGTCATGCCAAGCGCAAGAAGATTCTTGAACGCGCAAGTGGCTATTACCTCACAAAATCGAAACTCTACCGGCAGGCGAAAGAGTCGGTTGAGCGCGGACTGAAGTTCGCTTACAGCGGCCGCAAGCAGAAGAAGCGCCAATACCGTTCGATCTGGATTGTGCGCATCGGCGCCGCCGCCAAAATGAATGGCATTAGCTACAGCCAGTTCATCAACGGCCTGAAGAAGGCCGGCATCGAGCTGGACCGCAAGATCCTGGCGGACCTGGCGGTGAAGGACGCGGCCGGATTTACGGCGCTGTGTGAGCAGGCGAAAGCCGCGCACGCAGCTGCTTCTAAAGCCGCAGCCTAGGGCCGTTCGTCCAAGAAACAAATCTGTATTCACGCGATGGGCGGCCGCAGGGCCGCCCATCGTACTTCAGGGACACACATCCGTGTATAGCGTTCCCAAACTCGAAAATTATTCGCCCGTGGCGTTGAATAAAGCCGTCGCCGATTTGTTTGCTGCGCTCGAGGCCGAAACTGGCGCGCTGCATTCTGAGTCCGACTGGAAGGCTCTTCGCGACCGCTGGCTGGCGCGGAAGAATGGTGTCCTGACCCAGATCAACGACACGTGGCTGAAGGCCGCGCCGAAGGAGGCGAAGCGAGAGGTCGGGCAGCGCGTCAACGAGCTCAAGGCGCGAGTGGAAGCCGGGATCGATGCCGCTCAACTCCAAATTCATGCAACTTCGGCCGATGCAAAGCTCGCCGCCCAGCGCCTCGACATCACCCTTCCCGGTCTGCGGCGGCCCATTGGCGTGAAGCATCCAGTGCTGCGGGCGCAAGACGAAATCGTCACCGTCTTCAAGGCCATGGGCTACTCGGTGGGCGAGGGGCCCGAGGTTGAGAGCGACTACTACAACTTCGAGTCGCTGAACTTTCCGCCGAACCATCCCGCGCGTGACACGCAGGACACACTGTTCATCGCCGGGCAGGAGTCGAAACCCGCGCGCGACCGCTTGCTGCTGCGCACGCACACTTCGCCGGTGCAGATCCGCACCATGGAGAAGCAGCCGCCGCCGGTGCGCATCGTGATTCCCGGCAAGGTGCACCGCAACGATCCGCTGGACGCAACACACTCGCCGGTCTTCCACCAGGTTGAGGGGCTGGCAGTCGATACCAACATCACGTTCTGCGACCTGAAGGGCACACTCGACCACGCCATGAAGTCGCTGTTTGGCTCATCGGTGAAGACGCGCTTCTATCCGTCGTTCTTCCCCTTCACCGAGCCGAGCGCCGACATGCAGGTGAGTTGCATCTTCTGCGGCGGCAAGGGCTGCCGCAAGTGCAAGTTCAGCGGCTGGATCGAGTTGCTGGGCTGCGGCATGGTCGATCCCAATGTTTTTGAGTTCGTGAAGGACAACGGCTACGACTCGTCGAAGATTTCGGGCTTCGCGTTCGGCATGGGCGTGGAGCGTATTGCCATGCTGAAATACGGGGTCGAAGAGATCCAGTTGTTCTACGAAGGCGACGTGCGGTTTTTGGAGCAGTTCGCATGAGGATTCTGCCCGCATGGCTGCGTGAGTTCGTCGAGATCAAGGCCGACGACCGCCAACTCGCGGAAGACCTGACGTCGGCTGGAATCGCGGTCGAAACCGTTGTCGAAGAGCACGGCGCGACCATCTACGAGATGGACCTGACGACTAACCGCGTCGATGCAATGAATCATTACGGCGTGGCGCGGGAAGCGTCGGCGATCTACGGGGTGGAGCTGAAACCGTTCGAACCCAAACTAACGTCGCCCGGTAGGGGGCCTTCGACTTCGGCGGCAAAGCCGCCTGCGCTCAGGATGACTGCGGGAGAAGCATTTCCCATCATCATCGAAGATGCCGAAGGTTGCGCGCGATACACGACGCGGATTATTCGCGGAGTCAAGATCGGCCCGTCGCCGGAGCGTATTGCCAAACGACTGGAATTTATCGGCTCGCGTGCCATCAACAATGCCGCCGACGCGACCAACTACGCGATCAACGAGCTTGGCCATCCCACGCATGCTTTCGATCGCGATCTGTTGGAAGGCGGGAAGATCGTCGTGCGCCGCGCGCGCGAGGGCGAAGTGCTGAAGACGCTCGACGGCGTCGATCGCAAGCTCACAACCGATGACTTGGTCATCGCTGACGCGAACAAACCTGTCGCACTGGCCGGAGTCATGGGCGGATTCGATTCGATGATCACCGAGAAGACCAGGAATGTGCTGATCGAGTCGGCGTGGTTCGATCCGGCGACGGTGCGCAGCATGGCCAAGCGCCACGGAATGCACACCGACGCTTCACATCGCTTCGAGCGCGGCGCCGACTGGGGCATCACGCCCGTGGCCTGTGATCGCGTGGCCGAACTTATTCTCGAAACTGCCGGCGGCGAACTCAGCGGCGAGCGTATTGATACCGTCGCGCGCAGAGTTGATCGGCCGCCGATTGTGCTTCATCAGTCCGAGGTGAAACGGAATCTCGGCGTCGACATTTCGCCCGCGGCGATCGAGCGCATTTTGCGGTCGCTGGGATTCGGCGTTGCTTCGGCAGGCGCGCTCTCCCCGAATTCTGCTACTGCGTTTCAGTACACAGGGGGCAGCGGTGGCGGGGCACAGGCCGCTGTGGCCACAAAGGCCGGTAGCGATTTCAGCGTCACCATTCCGACCTGGCGGCTCGACGTCGAGCGCGAGATCGACCTGCTGGAAGAGCTGGCGCGTATTTACGGCTACAACAAATTTCCCAACACGCTGCCGGCATTCACTGGAGCCGTAATTGCGCTGCCCAACGAAGCCAAAGACGCGCGCGTGCGCGAGACAATGCTCGCGCTGGGCTATGACGAAGCGATCTCGCTGACCTTCATCTCCGAGGCAGACGCCAAAATCTTCGGCAAGGGTGAGCCGCTGGCCCTGGCCAATCCGCTGAGCGAGGAGGCGGGATACATGCGGAACTCGCTTGTGCCCGGCCTGCTCAACATGGTCGGCTACAACCTGAACCGCGGCACCAGCGATGTGCGGCTGTTCGAGGCAGGAGAAGCGTTCGAGAAGCTGAGCGATCGTCACGACGAGCGCCGCCGCCTTGCCTTCGCCGCCACCGGCAACCTTGCGTCCCGGAGCCTGCACGGCGATGCAGAACCAGTCACGTTCTTCCACTTAAAAGGCGATCTCGAGCGGTTACTGACGGCCTTTCAGCACAGCGCGCACTATTTCGACGATAAGGCGCCAGCGTACTTCCATCCTGGGCGCTCGGCGCGGGCTGTGCTTGATGGCGAGACCGTGGCGAACTTCGGCCAGCTTCATCCCGAGGTGGCGGCCGCGCGCAAGTTGCGCCAGGATGTGTTCCTCGCCGAGGTGTGGCTTGACCGCCTCTATCGCCACCCGTTGCGCGAACCCAGGTACCAGCGTATCTCGAGGTTTCCGGCGGTGGAGCGCGACTTCTCGTTCGTGTTCGATGACTCGGTGACGTTTGAGCGCATCCGGTTGGCGATTGAAGCGCTTGCCATAGAGGAGTTGCAGTCGTTTGTACCAGCTGAGATCTATCGCGGCGAGAAGGTGGGAACAGGGAAGTATTCGACGCTGCTTCATGCCGAGTTCCAGTCGCAGGAGCGCACGCTGCGTGATGACGAGGTGGCGCAGTGGTCGGCGCAGATCGTGACGGCGCTGGAAGCGCTGGGAGGGACACTTAGGGCACAGTAGAAACTGATTCACCACAGAGACGCTGAGGCACAGAGAACCAGAACGCTGGTATCTGACCTCACTTCCTCACCGGGCTCTTTGTCTCGCGGTGAAACTCCTTCTAAATTCAGCTTGAGAACCCCGCATTTCTCTTTACATTCTCCGCCTGCCACAAGTGCCGCCGGTTGTGGGCCGCGATAATCAGCAATTCGGTGTCGACGGTTAAGTGCAGGGGAAACAACGGGTCTTTCACGCTCAAGTCGCCAAGGTCAGCTTCTCCCCACTCCCGTACGAAGTCGGCCAGTTGCTTCTGGAGAGTCTGGAAATCGCTAATCACCGCTCGAGGGAGGTTTGACGGCGGAGAAATCTTCCTGGGCGCCGGCAGCTTGATCTTGGGCGGAGGTTCCTCGAAGCTGACCACAAGCCGCGTCAGCCATCCTGACGCCTGGATGGGAACCTTTCGTGGCTCCAGTTGATCGCGGTTCGATTCGACGGTCGCCTGCAACGCCTTCAGGTAGATAGCGTTCATGATGGTGAGGTGGTCGAGGCACTGGGCGACGCTCCACGACTTGCCATCATTGGGCTGCCAGTTGAGGGCTGCGTCGCTCAGTCCCATGGCCAGGGTTTGCGCTTGAGCACTCTGACGTTCGAGTTCGGCGACGAATTCCTCCGGGGAGTATTGCAGTTTTGTGGACATGGAGAATTCGCCTAAATTCTACACAACAGGACCAGATAGTAAGCAGAAGGGTGCGTTTGTAGCCGACCGAAGTCCGCGAGGGACAACAGAATGGAGCCGCCTTACGGCACGGCTGAAGCCGTGCCCTTTCAAGACGTCGCTTCACTTCAGATGTTGCTCACACAAGTATCTCGGCAACCTGTGCAGTGCACCTTTGGTGTTGCATTCTACGGTTCCTTGTACGATTTCTTCGCGCAAACTTCTCCGCGCGCATCACGATGCACAGGAGGCTGCGATATACTGCGCTCAATCATCCAATTTTCGAGGTACGTCGTTCGCCATGCCATCCAATGCAGTTGAAACCGCCACCGTGTCCCCGGCCGATTTTCAGTCGCTGGAAGAAAAAGTCCTTCGCACCATCGAACTTCTGAAGGTCGCCCGCGACGCCAAAGTCACCGCCGAGCGCGCCGCCGCCCGCTTACGTGAGCAATTGACCGAGCGCGAGGAAGAGTTCGATGCCGTGCGCGCCGAGCTCGTCGCCCTGCGCAAGGAGCGGGAAGAGGTACGAACCAGAGTAGAAAAGATGCTGGGTCAAATTGAGTCTATGACGGCAGACGAATCGGCGTAATAATGACAGAGCCGATGACTGCTGATGGCGCTCTGGGATCCAAGGCCCGGAAGGCGGTGTGGTGCCGAGGTGCGGTGGTACCGGCGGCGGTCACGGGAGAGGCGGGAGGCTAGCTTGGCTCAATCCAACGGCAACGGCAGTGTCCGTGTCGAAATCTACGATCAGACTTATCAGTTGCGCGGCTCCGATCCAGAGTACATCGGCAAGCTGGCGGACTATGTTGACACCAAGATGCGAATTGTCGCGCAGCAAGCGTCCACGGTTGACTCCCTGCGCGTCGCGGTGCTGGCCGCGCTCAATATTGCCGACGAATATCTGGTGCTAAAGAGCAAGTTCGACACTGCCGCGGTTGATTACACGGCGCGTGCCGGGCAGTTGTCGGAGGCGCTGGATGAGGTGCTGGAAGAGTCGCGGCGAGCGGGGTAATACGGACCAGCGGCCGGGCGGATATTCGCTGATTTCGCCCGCGGATCCAGTCCAGGCACAGTCGCGATCACTCGCGGCGTTTTCGTGCCAACCAGTCCAAGTGTTTCTGCCTTAATTCTGATTCGTATTGGTCCAATCAAATCGACGACAAGTATTTCATCCCAATGCGGATTCATTTTTTTCATGGATCAAATAGAAAATATCTACGTGTTTTCGCACTCCAGCTCTTGCTATCGCTGAGCATTTTTCGTAGCATCCCCTCAGACAGCCGGCCTGCAAAGTTGGTGTTGGTGGCAACCGTTTTTTGAACCAATGCTCAATGAACAGGGGGCCCTACTCGTATTCGGTTCGGTGTGCGAGGCTCCGCCATGCGGAGATGCCTAAAGAGCCGCGGAGGGTTCCCACCGTTACGACGGGTTCATTGACGGCCCACCTGACACGGCCCCGCGGGTCGGCATGTTTTTTGCATCGGCAGACATCTCTTTGCCGTACTGCGCCGGTTGCGCTTTACTGCATAGTCCGGTGACCTGCGTAAGGTCGCTTGCTCCCGCGCCGCCTCATGGCCACAAACACCACCTCCCAAGTCCGCAAGAGACTTCTCGATCCCATCGAGCGCAGCTCGGAAGTCTTGTTTGGCCTCATCATGGTGCTGACCTTCACGGGGTCGCTCCGTGCCTCTGGCGCCGACCACGACAGCGTCCATCACATGTTACTGGGAGCCCTGGGCTGCAACCTGGCTTGGGGAATAATTGATGCCGTTTTCTATTTGCTGGCCACGCTCAGCCAGCGCGGCCACAATCTCGCTCTGCTGCGGCAGGTGCAAGACTCAAGCCCGGAACTGGGACGTCACTGCCTCGGCGACGCCATGTCTGACGACTTGTCGGCGGTGCTGACTGACACCGAACTAGAGTCACTCCGCGGCCGCATGGTGCAACTTCCCCCGGCCGCCGGGCACCCCAAGCTGCATGGCTCCGATTACATGGCCGCTTTGGGTGTGTGCTTGCTGGTATTCCTCTCGACCTTTCCGGTGGTGTTGCCTTTTGTGTTCATGCGCGATCCCACGCGGGCATTGCGCATCTCGAGCCTAATCGCGGTGGCGCTGCTGTTCCTAGTCGGCCGGACATATGGCAAGTACGCCGGCTATCGGCCGTGGCGGGTCGGTGCCGTGATGGTATTGGCGGGCCTCTGTATGGTGGGGCTTACTATTGCCCTGGGAGGTTGAGGGTGCGTCCATCGCGGACTTGCGCGGCGGTCTTACTGTTGGCGGCATGCGGCTGGGCGCAATCGCAGACCCCGTCACAGCCGCATAGTCCGAGCCCCAAGCCGGCTGGAACTGATGCCGAACCCTGGGAGTACTCGCTCACGGTTGACGGCTACATCATCGAAGGCGAGGACGGTTATGCCTCGCCCACTTTCACTGCTGACCACAAATGGCTGCACCTGGAGGCGCGCTACAACTACGAGGGCCTGCGCACCGGCTCGCTCTGGGCGGGATACAACTTCAGTTGGGGCAAGACCTGGCAGTTCGCGGTGACTCCGATGATCGGCGGAGTATTCGGGCGCACGAACGGCATCGCTCCGGGATGCGAGGCTTCAGTGGAGTGGAAGAAGCTGACGCTCTCGATCGACAACGAATATGTGTTCGACACAACATCGAAGTCCGGCAATTTCTACTACACCTGGCCGCAATTCACCTACAAACCGCTGGACTGGCTGAAGTTCGGGGCGGTGGCGCAACGCACCCGGGCGTTCCAAACAAAGCTCGATGTCCAGCGCGGCTTCTTCGTGGGGTTGAAACATAAGAAGTACGAGTTCACGACCTATGTGTTCAATCCCGGCATCAGCGGCACATCGGTCGTGCTGGAGGTTGGGGCGAGCTTTTGACGAGACTCGCTTGTTCAGCCCCTCTCCTGCGCCCTGCTAACCGTCCTCAGCATCTACAATAGAACTGTGTTCCCACGTTTATTGCACCTCGGCAATTTCAACCTGCCCACGTACGGAGTGATGGCCGCGCTTGGCCTGATCTTCGGCCTCATGCTGATCATTAAGGTGGGCCGCGAGCAGGGCCTCGACCCCGACAAGCTCTGGAACCTCGGCATCATCGCCATCCTTTCCGGCGTGACGGGCTCCAAGATTCTCATGATCCTGGTGGACCTTGGCTATTACACCGAGCACCCTGGCGAAATCTTCGCGCTGTCCACGTTGCAGGCGGGTGGGGTCTGGTCGGGTGGATTGCTGCTGGCGCTGGTGATGTGCATTTGGTACATGCGCCGCAACCAGATGCCGGTGTTGCGCACTTGCGATGTGTTTGCTCCGGGTCTGGCGTTGGGACATGCTTTCGGCCGCATCGGCTGTTTCGCCGCCGGCTGCTGCTGGGGACGCGAGACGCATGTGCCGTGGGCGGTTACTTTCCGCAATCCGCTGGCAGGGGAGATTGTTGGAACGCCGCTGGGCATCCCGCTGCATCCCACGCAGCTTTACGAGTTCGCGCTGGAGCTGCTGAACTGCCTGTTCCTGGTATGGCTCATCCGGCGAAAGAAGTTCGAGGGCGAGATCATTGGCGCGTACCTCATGATCTACGGCGTCGGCCGCTACTTCATCGAGTTCTTTCGCGGCGATCCCGGACGCGGGCAGTTGTTCGGCTTCATGACCGACACCCAGGGTATCGCGATGCTGCTGGTGATCGGCGGAGGCCTGCTGTGGCTGCGGCGAGTGCCGTTGCGTCCTCCGGCAAAGCTAGCGTCCGCGCGGTAAAGGAGAAGCAGACCACGGATCGGATCCATCGGTGTAAAATCGCGATCAGTTTAACGTTGCGCCGGAGGAGTTATGTGGCGCCGTGCTCCGTGGTTTCTTCTGCTGTTCGTGTCGGCAACCATCGCCGTTGCCCAAGGCTACGACCCCTTGCCCAAGCTGGTCGTACACGCCAAGTATGTGCTGGTCACCACGTATGCGGGCGATAATCTGACCAATCCCCACATGATGCCGGATGACCGGCAGGCCGTGGTTGACGTTCAGAACGCTGTCAAGAAGTGGGGCCGCTACGCGCTTGCCTACCAAGTCAAAGATGCTGACCTGATACTGCTGGTTCGCAAGGGCCACCTTGCCGAATCGCTGCCAGGCATACGAGTGGGTGCTGGCTCGAACACCAAGCCAACCATCGGGGCTGAAGCTCCTACCGACGTTGGCGATCCTCGTGACATGCTGGCGCTGTACGATGCCGCTAACGGCGGGATCGACTCTGCTCCGCTGTGGCGCGACCTCATGAAGGGCGGGTTGAATCCGCCGCAAATCTCGCTGGTGGACAAGTTGCGTGACGCGGTGGACGCGGCGGCGAAAGTGCCGTAGCGCGGCGTCCAAACGTGTCTGGTCACCTCAGGAGCGAAGACAAAAACCACCACGGATTGCACGGATGAACAGAGATCAGGTTAGTCGAAGCGATTTGCTCCTCCCGTGAGATCCGTGTAATCCGCGGCTGCCTTAACCCTCTCGCCTCGCGACGCCGGCTTACTGCTTGGCCGGCGCGTTCTTATCCTGGATCGACACCAGATCGATCTCGAAAACCAGGGTGGAGTTCGGGCCGATCTGGGGAGCGGGGCTGCGCGAGCCGTAGGCCAGATCAGAGGGCACGAAGACCTGCCATTTCGAACCTACGGGCATCAGTTGCAGGACCTCGGTCCATCCCTTAATGACCTGGTTGACGGGGAAGGTCGCGGGCTTGCCACCCTTGTAAGAGCTGTCGAACTCGGTGCCGTTGATCAGGGTGCCGCGGTAGTTGCAGACGACGGTGTCAGTGGCCGTCGGCTTGGGCCCGGTGCCTTCTTTCAGGATCTTGTACTGCAGACCGCTGGGCAGTGTGACCACGCCCTCTTTGGTCTTGTTCGCAGCCATGAATTGCTGGCCCGCCTGCTTGTTGGCTTCGCCTGCTTGCTGCGCTTCGGCTTCCTTCTTCTTCGCCATATCGGCGCGGAACTCTGTCAATACGGTTTTGGCTTCCTCATCGGTCATGAGCAACTTGCCGCCGGACATAGCGTCTTTCAAGCCGCGTTGCACAATGGCCGGGTCGATGTCGAGCGCGTCTTTCTTCATGCCCTGCCCGATGTTCATGCCGATGGCGTAACTCAGCTTGTCTTTCTGCGTTTTCAACGTCAGGGGTTGCGCTGCCTTTGCCGCCGTCGCGGTATGCGGCTTGGCGGTGGTAGCGGGTTTGGCGGCCGTGGCCGGTTTAGGGGTTGCGGCAGGAGTCTGCTGGGCGGCAAGAGTGCCCAGCATCAGGATGGCGACGGACAGCGTACTTGCCGCCGTGAGGAATAGTTTTCGCATAACTATGATTCTCGCATTGATACGGACAAGGGGCAAAAGGGCCGGGATTTCCCGGATGTTGCGATGTCGGTTGGTTTGCGAGAATCGTCGGCCTTTTCGACCCCGGAGCGGGTGGAGAGATGCCTTGGTCGAGTTGTAAAATAACCACGTCATGGCCTTTCCTGTCCGAGTCTGTGCTATCTGCTCCGAGGAGTTCGAACTGAAGCCGGGTAAACCCGGCTTTGCGAATCGCTGCCCAGCGTGCAGCGAACCCGAAGAGACCGACCCCAAGGCGAAGCGGACGACGGATTTCGAAGACCGCAAAAGTGCATCGGAAGCTCGCAGAGAAGCGATGCGCGACCTGCTCTATCGCAAAGATAGCTAGTGACTATGGTGTACTCCGTTCCCTCGAAGCTACGGTTGATCGCCGGTCTTGCGGATTGCGTTCGTAGTGGCGGATGGGACGAGACGGAAGTTCGGGCCGTTTGCATTGGGCGGTTCCCGCAGCAGCATACGTCGGGCGCTGCTGTGAGCATCATGACAGTCCACGCATAACTTTCTTGCCGCCGACGGATGCTCCCGCAACATCATGGATTTCTCGTGACAGGAGAAGCAGATCTCCTCCTTAGGCAGGGAAAGCTGCAGCGTGGTCATGTCGCCCTGAGTTTGCGCCAGATGGCAGACTGTGCACGCAACCTCCATGGCGGAGTGTACGAACTTGCCCCTGATTTTATCCGCGTGGCAGGAGGAGCAATTATCCTCCTTGTGGAGAATGCCTGGGTGTTCGATAGTTCGTGCTCGCGCGGTAACGGGCAGGAGCAAGAGCAAAAATAAGATCCCGCCGGTTGAGTGACTCATGGCACGTGAGGGAAACGCGCTGAGGATCCACGGTCCGAACTTAGTATGGGACACGGCCATAGGCGTTTCGCGATTCTACCGAACACCCTCTGCCAAAGCACTACTAGGAATGCACTATTTGGAGCGGTCGCTGGAGAGAGACTGCGATTATCGATAACAAAGAGTTCGAGTGCTCGCCTCCCCGTTCCGGTCGGATAGGTTCCTCACCTTATAATTAGGCATTGGTTTGGTTGTTCGAAACTATCTGCCTAGAGGAATCATGGCCGCATTGATTGACGCTATTAGCATCAAGCGTAAGGCGTTCTTTGAGTTTGAAAACACCCCCTATTGCTGCATGGAAGCGGATGTTTCGACCCCCACCGCCCGCGGCGGACAGACCCTGGTGCGGCTGAAGATGCGTAACCTGCTCACCAGCGCGGTCTTCGAGAAGACATTCAAAGCGAGCGACAAGTTCAAAGAGCCCGACCTGCAGATTGGTCCAGCTTCGTACCTGTATAGCGACAACGATGGTTCTCACTTCCTCGATCAGGAGACCTACGAGACTCTAACCCTGACCGACGAGATGATCGGCAATGCGCTCGACTTGCTGGTGGAGGGGGCGCTGATCCAGTTGCACAAGTACAACGGCAACCCGATTGGGTTGGAGCTGCCCAACCAAGTTGAGTTGACGGTCTCCTACTCCGAACCGGGTGCGCGGGGCGATTCGTCGAGCGGCAGCGTGACCAAGGTCGCGCGGCTGGAGACCGGCCTGGAAATCCGTGTTCCCCTCTTCATCAAGGAAGGGGAGAAGGTCAAAGTGTCCACCGAGACGCGGGAGTTCGCCGGGCGAGCGTGACCGATAGCTATCAAGTTCATTCCATTAGAGTTAACGTAACATTATTGGTGATTTGGGTGAGCTTGACGCGGCGCACAGACCCTCCATTTGCAATTTCTAACCTTAACAGCCGACAGCCGTCAGACAAACTGTCGGCAATCAAGGAGAATCGCGATGAAGCGGATTTCGCGTGCGTTAGTTGTTATCACACTGCTTGCGATCGTTGGAACGAGTGTTTACGGCCAGGGTCAAACGCAGACTCAACCTCCGAGTCCGGCGCGCTCGCGGGCGGACGAGACGCTGGAAATGTGGAACGCGATCGGGAACAAACTGATCGCCATGGCCCAGGATTTTCCCGAAGACAAGTACGACTACAAGCTGCAGAAAGACGAGCGCACCTTTGCTCTGAATCTTCTTCACGCCGCCGCACTGGATTTCATCCTAATACGCAGGATTTCCGGATCGCACATGGGGCCCGATTTCGGCGAGGGCGACAATCCTACTCGCGACGCTTTCAAAACCAAAGCCGACGTGGTGAAGTTCGTGCAAGAAGCCGTCGCGGACGGAGCGCAAGTGATTCAACAGCAGGGAGACGCGGGGCTGGACAAAACATCGAAATTCTTCGGAAACCGGCTGGCCCACAACTCCGCCATCTGGACGTTCGCCATCGAGCACAGCGCCGAGCATTACGGGCAGCTCGTTGTGTACTACCGGGCGAACAACATGGTGCCGCCGGATTCGCGGAGGTGATGCGTGACCAACCACTGATTTGTTGCTAAATCGCTGTCTTCGGCGAATCATCAGGTGGCTGAAGACGAGTTTCGCCGGCCTCTTTCCTCAATTCAACCTGGTAGCACGGGAGGAATCATGCGTGGCAGAACGTGCACGCTGGTTGCAATCTCTCTCTCCCTGATTTGTGTGCCGAGTCGTGCTGACTTTAAGTACACGCAGTCAGGCCAATTCACGAACGGCGTCGACAAGGCCAAAGCTGCTTTCGACGCGCAGGCCACAGAAGTCACAATTTATGTGAAGGGTACGTCTCTGCGCATTGACCTGCCTGACGGCACATACGGAATCATCGATTTGGAGGGTCAGCGCGACATTCAAGTTGATCCCAAGGCCCGAATCTACAGCGTTGTAATGTTCGACGACATCCGCGCACGCGACAAGGAGACAAGCCAGCAATTCTCGTCCCACATCACGGAGGATGCGAAGGTGACCGTGACGTCCACAGGGAAGATGCGAACTCTCCTCGCCAAACCGCTCAGGAGACAAAGATCGGGTTGCAACCCAACTCGGCGGATTCTTCGGTGATCGATTCTTGGATTGCCCCCTCGGTCGACGGCTTCAACGAAGGGCGCGGCGTCTATGAGCGCGTGGCCGCGGCGGTGCATGGGATGTCCGGCTCGTCCGGCACGGATGCAGCGCGGTTTCCTGGCTACACGTTAGCAGAAATGATGATGGCCACCGAATTGAAGGCAAACTCTGACACAGTTTGGCCCGCCGTCATGTCGAAGGGAATTCTTGATCTCTGCAAAGTCGCTCAGGCGCCTGACGGGCTACCGCTTCTCCAGATTTATCAGGAATACATGGTAAAGCCGGGTTCGCCGGACAAAGAGTTGGGATTCGAATTCACCCTAAAGACGACTTCCTTTTCAGGCGGCGGTCCGGATGAGCAGTTGTATCGGATTCCGGCAGGCTATGCGGAGGCCCACAAAAACCTGGCGGACATGTGGATTGTGGGCATCGGCCGGTAGGTTTAGGTCGTCGAAACAGACCCAAGTGAAGTTTCTTATTTGGGCGATCCGTTCTAGCGGAGAGTCCTTCGCAGTTTTCCAGCAAGCGCGGCAAGGGCGGATCCCAACAGGAGAAAGCTGCCGGGTTCCGGCGTGTAGGTGGTCACCGTGAGGGTCACCGGTGCACCTGTTTCGAAGTCGTCCCAAACCATTACTCCATCGGCGTAATAGCCGTTGTTCCAGCGCCCCTGGAACCAACCAACCGTCTCTGCAGTACCGTCTGGAAAACTCAATGCGAGGCCGGAGGTGAGCATGCCCAAGAATTGCATGCCGCCAGGTGCGGCTATGTCAAAGAAACCGCCCGGACCAAACTCGGCTATGTATTCTTGAAAAATTATTCCCCACGCGATGGCTGGCGCCGAGTCAAAAGAGGCGCTCCAACCCGGGGCTACCGAGCTGAAATCGGCCATGCCGCTTTCTGGGGAACCCTGACTGCCGGGATCGAAATTGCAGACCGCCGGTGGGTTCGAGCAATCCATGGTTATGCTCGTGGTCAAATTGGAAACAACACTCGCAGTAGCGGCTAGTGTGCCGCCCAGCAGCACGGACAGGAAGACAGCTATGGTAACGCACCCTCTCATCGCCCCACCTCAAACCGTTACGAGCGAACGGAAGGATCGTTCGCAGCGCCGGCGGTAATCTTTCGAGGACGAAGTCGGATGCGCCAGCTTGGGGTTTTATATCACAGTTCTATTCACGGAATAAAACTGATCAGGGCTTGCGTCCCTACGCGTCCCCAGGAGGAGCGAAAGACCTGCTTTCCTTCCGGTTGGCTAAATCTTCGGCTGGGTTCTACCATCATTCTTCGATGTCCTACTCCGTCTTCCCAATCATCATTCCGGTCCCGGCTGAGGCCGCCGGGCAGCGTCTGGATCAGTTCCTTGCGGCGCAACTTCCCGACACCAGCCGCGCGCGGGTGCAGATGCTGCTGGAAGAGGGGAAAGCGCTGGTGAATGGAGCGCAATCCAAAGCGTCGCTGAAGGTGAAAGGTGGCGAGACCATCACGATACTCGGCGCCCCCACGCCTCCGCCGCTGCGCGCCATGGCTGAAGATATTCCGCTCGATATCGTTTACGAGGACGACGACCTCGCCGTCATCAACAAGCCTGCGGGCATGATGGTGCACGCTGGGGCGGGCGCCACCGACGACGAGCGCAATCGCGGCACGTTGGTCAACGCCCTGTTGCATCGCTTCGCCCAGCTTTCCGAAGTTGGTGGCGAGACGCGTCCGGGCATCGTGCATCGTCTCGACAAGGAAACCAGCGGGCTGATCCTGGTTGCGCGCAACGATATGGCTCATCGCAACCTGGGGAAACAATTCTCCGGACGCGAAGTGAAAAAGCGCTACATCGCGCTGGTGCACGGCTGGCCTGAATGGCCACGTGGCACGATCAATGCGGAGATTAGTCGCGATGCGATCCGGCGCATTCGCATGACAACGCGCGGAAGCGGAGGCCGCACTGCCGTCACGCATTACGAAGTGCGAGAGCGAATTGAGTCGCCGTACGGCAAGTTCGCGCTCGTCGATGTTCGGATCGAAACTGGGCGGACGCACCAGATTCGCGTGCACATGGCGTCGATCGGGCATCCGGTGGTGGGGGACACGTTGTATGGAGCGGCAGCCGTGCTGCGATCTGTGTCCGCACCGCGCAAGGCGTCGCGCAAACGAAGCGCGCCGGAACGCGAGGGGGCGGCTGTTCCGGGAGCACTTCGTCTCAATCGTAATTTTCTGCACGCCGCGGCGGTTGAGCTGACGCATCCGCGCACGGGGCAGCCGTTGTCGTTTACTGCTCCGCTTCCCGCGGAACTCGCCGGGTTCCTGGAGAAGCTTCGCGGTCAGCAACAGCTATAATGAAAATCTCCATGCGCGCTTGTTGCGTTTCTATCCTGACGTTCTTGCTCACCTTCGGGTCCTTCGCACAGGACGCCACACAGCAGCCATTGCCCTCCGCGCCGTCGGCGACCAAGTATCCGCCCAAGCAGGCCGCGCCGCCGGCAAACGCGGCTCCGGCAGCGGCGCAGACCCAAGCTCCGGCACAAACGCAGAGTCCAACGCCCAGCAACGCGCCCGCGGCGGCTAGCGACTCGTCGCAGAATACAAGTGTCGCGCCGCAAACTGCTCCGGCCGAGACGCCGGCCAAGCCGGCTTCGAATCTGGGGACGTTGGGTACGGCCGGCCAGGGGAATTCCGATAACCAGGAAGAGAAGCTGACCACGATCGTCAAGCTGGTGGACGAGGTCAACGTGGTCTTCAACGTCACCGACAAGCGTGGCAAGTTTGTGAACGACCTGAAGAAGGACGATTTCCGTGTGCTGGACGACGGCAAGCCGCCGACAGCGATCCGATCGTTCCGCAGCGAGACCAACCTGCCGTTACGCGTGGGACTGCTGATCGACGCCAGCAATTCGATTCGCGACCGCTTCAAATTTGAGCAGGAAGCTGCTATCGAGTTCCTGAACCAGATCATCCGCTCGAAATACGATCAGGCGTTTGTGATTGGGTTCGACACTACGCCCGAGGTGACACAGGAGTTCACCGACAACACAGAAGCGCTGTCCAAAGGCGTGCGCATGCTTCGCCCCGGCGGCGGCACCGCGATGTATGACGCGATTTACTACGCGTGTCGCGACCAGATCATGGCCAAGGACACGGGCAACATCGCAACGCGGCGCGCCATCATTCTGCTCAGCGATGGCGATGACAACCAGAGCCGTGTGTCGCGCGAAGAGGCCGTCGAGATGGCGCAGAAGGCGGAAGTGATCATCTACACCATCTCCACTAACACCAGCGGGCAGAAACTGAAGGGCGACAAGGTGCTGGAACACTTCGCCGAAGAGACGGGTGGCCGCGCCTTCTTTCCTTTCAAGATCCAGGACGTGTCGGATGCGTTCTCGCAGATCCAGGATGAGTTGCGAAGCCAGTATGCGATTTCGTACAAGCCGGCGGAGCTGCAACCGAACGGAAAATATCACACGATCCAGATTCTTGCTGAAAATAAGAAGTACAAAGTCCGGGCGCGCAAGGGTTATTATGCGCCGGTGCGATAAGATAAGCGACGCATCATGCCGCCTTTTGTTCGTGTGCAACTCGACTATTACGCGGTGTTGGAGATCGAACCGTCAGCCGATGTGATCGAAGTCAACGCTGCGTTTCGCCGGTTGGCGTGGCGGTATCATCCCGATCACAATCCTGCGCCCGGGGCGACGCTGCAATTTCAAGACATAAACGAGGCGCACCAGGTATTGTCTGATCTGGAGCGTCGCGCTGAATACGATGCGAAGTGGCATCCGGAGCTGAAGTTCCGTCGCAAGCCGGAGCGTGCCGCGGTGCGCCCACGCACGTACCACAGTTCGCGACGACGGCGCCGGGTTCGCGCGGTCCTGATGACCCTGTTTGCTTTCGTGTTCGTCTCCAGCGCGTGGGCGGTGATCTTTACCGCCATGACATCGGTGCGCTACTCGGCCTCCAGCCGATCACTCGACGCGCCGAGCTCGTTCGGCGCTAACACGTCCGAGAGCTGCGGTTTTTCCATGGAGATGATTCCTGTGACGTATACCGACGAGCGCGGACACCGATCGATGGCATGGGAGACCGATGTCCGCAACTGTTGGGGCGGGTCTACCAGAGTCTCGAGCGTTCCGAGTCTGCAGGCGCAGAGGGACTTCGGAACTTACGCGAGAACCTCTTACCGCTAAACCGGTCCGCCGTCCGGGCCACATGGCGTCCCACCTTTGACTTCCGCTCGCGACGGCAGATAATGTCCCAATCTCAATTTGGAGGCAATCGCCATGGGTCAATATGTGACGCTGCTGCGGTATACGCAGCAGGGAGCGAGCAAGATCAAAGAAAGCCCGGCACGCTTGGATGCTGCGCGCAAGGCAGCTGAGGCCGTCGGGGGCAAACTCGAGTCGTGGCACCTAACAATGGGGAAATATGACGCCGTGATCATTACGGAGTTTCCCAGCGATGAGGCAGCCGCGAAATTCATGCTGAAGACGGGGTCGCTGGGCAACGTGACGACTCTGACCATGAAAGCGTTTAACGAAGACGAATTCCGGAAGATCGTCGCGTCGCTGTAAGGTTGGTCTTCCTGCTACTGATTGGTGATCGTAAAGCTGGGCCAAAAAGTTACAATTTTGGTGACGCTATATGGCCGCTGTGCCGAATAAGCCAGCGATCGCCTGGGGAAGATGACGTTCACGACACAACGAATTCTGGCCGCGACCTGTATATGTGCGATGGCGGCTTCTGGCCCGCGAGCGGCGGCACAAATTGCGCCTTGTGCGGCGCGACCGCAATCGACCGCAATAAGTGAGCCGACCGCGCAACCCGCCGTCGCGTCGTCGCAGACGGCGGAATTGTTGTCCACGGAAAAGCCGCAGCCTTCGCCGACCGTTGTAGCACCTGAGGTACCATGTGTACCCGAGCCGCTCTTCGATCCTGACAGATTCTGACACTAAGTTCAAGATTGCAGAGCTTGATGACCACGCTTCGTGATCCGACGCACGAGAACTGGGTGTTAGCGGCTTATCCCGATCCCAAGACTGCCCGGCCACTGATTGGTGCGGGATTCAGCCTCGATGTACAGGCGACGGACCATCCGCAGCTCGATCCACTGAACTCGCATACGTTCCTCGAGCCCTCGAGTGCGCAGTTGTGGGAAGCGGCAGGCCTCGATCCGGTGAGGCTGCAGGCCATCCTTGATCAGTACGAAAGGGAGTTGAAGGCCTGGAAGAAGAAGAACTTTCGCAAGAAGATCAAGACTCATCAATTGTCGTCGCAGTTGACCGATGCAGACGCTACCAGGCTGTTGCAGGTCTCGGTCGTGCAGGCGGTGCACAACGCGCGGGCTTATTGTCGCGAGTTCGATCAGCTAACCGCTTCGCAGCAGATGGCATTGAGTGAACTCGTGTACCAGATGGGCGTAAATCTGGAGGAGTTCATCCAGTTTCTCAGCACCCTCAACGACGTGAGCTACCGCGACTCCGTTCTTACGGCGGTGAATGGGGAAGCTGAAGCCGAGCACTGGAAAGCTGTACAAAATACTCTCATCGACAGCGACTGGGCCAGGCGGTATTCGACGCGAGCAGTCACAGTAATCGCGATGTTTGATCCCCAATATGAGGCGGATCCTGCGAAGGCCGAGAGCGTGGTGCGAGCTGAGGTTCATCCGCTGGTGGTACACCATCGCAAGAAGACCCACGGCAGTGCCGTTCGCGCGGGAAACGACAGCACTCACCACCACAAGTCGCCATCGCGAGCCACCATAGATGCCGGTTCAGGAAAGAGCTGACTCGAGAGGCGGTTCCAAGCCGCTATCGCCTCGAACATCGAGAAGCAAGCAGGGGGCCCGTGTGCGGACCCCCTTTGGCCTGTTCTGATTCCTCGGCCACATCAACGAGCTATGCCGCGCTTGCGCGCGTCGTGAGCACTGGGCAGCGGGCATGGCGCACCACGGAGTGAATTACCGTCCAAGGAAGGTGAGTAGCCACCGTGCCGCCACTATGCACGCCCATCACGATCAGATCAGCCATGCGGTCATGGGCGGCACGCACGATTGATTCCGCTGCCGCCCCAGTCTCCAAGGCTACCTGCGGCTTGCACCACATGGCCGCGTCCGTCGGCACCAGGTCCCATAACCGCTTGCGGTAGTCAGCCAGCAACTGCTTCGAATACTCCAGCAGCGTGGGTTGAAACTCCACCAACACATGCATCAGTGTGAGTTGAGCATCGTTCTCCTCCGCCAGCGACAGCGCATACTGCAAGGCGTGCAAGGAGCCTTCCGAAAAGTCGGTGGCAAACAGGACGTGAGACAGCTTATCGTGGTCCACGAGGCTGGGTGCAACTTCAGGTCCAATCGTCAGCACCGGGCAATCCGCATGCCGCAGTACCTGTTCGGCAATCGAACCGAACGCCAGCGTTCCAATCGCCCCGCGTCCATGGGTCCCCAAGACGACCAAGTCGATGCCAGCGTCGTCAATAAATCCCGACACCTCCAGCCGAGGGTTGCCCTGCTTGAGCACGGTTTCGTGCGGGTATAAGCGAAGCGGCTCGAAGTTCTCCAGCCGCGCCATACACTCTGCGGCCCGTTGTTTTTGCCAATCCATCTCGAGCGGGACGGGCTCCATTGGCAGGGGAGCCTGCGTTTCTGGCGGTGCCACGTTGACGACAGTCAACTTGGACTCGTAGCGTTTCGCCATTGCCAGGGCGTGCAGCAACGCGTGCTGCGACACCTCGGAGAAGTCGGTTGCAAACAGAATGTTCTTGAATACCACACGCGTGGCGACGTTTGGTGCCATGGGACACCTCCGCGGGTGAGCTTTGGGAAGTACCTGGTTGTTTGATACTCCTGCCGGAAGTCCCGCGCAGTGACTACAGTCACCTGAAGGTGTGAGTGGTGGCGGCGAGTGCGCGCGGCCATTCCCATTTGCAGAGCGTGCAAGGCGTTGCTTTCGGCCCGATCTGGCCGTAACATCATTTTTCATTTTGTAAGCGTGCTCGCGGAAAGGTCTATGCCGTTTTTGCCTCGGACCGAAAGCGTACCGGGACTGTTGGAAGTCTTCAAGGGACACAAAGAAGAACTCCTGGCCATCGAGGACTCTCAGGTGAAGGTGACCGGAGTTGTGCTGGGATATTCGGCACCGGCGGGGCTTTTCTCGCGTCCATGATGAACAAGAGTAGCCGCAATACTCCCAACGAAAGGTGGGGGGCTCACCCTGATTACGTCAGCCATTCCGTTGCTGGCGATGGTGTCGGGATACCATCGGCATAAGGCGCGTCGCGGAACGCGATTCTTGCTGGAGCGATGTGAGAACGCCCTGGGGCTTTATGAGACCGGGGCATGCATTGAGGGCGAGCAGTTGTATCCCACTCCGAAAGAACCGTACTACCGGAAGGGGCTGTTGCTGGTGTTGGTCAACGGATTGGTGCTTCTGGCCGGAGTCGGTTTTCTTGTCGTACTGTGGTCGCAGAGCTGAGTTCCCGTGTTTCGAGCCTTCGAACTTCTTTGACTTCTGAATCCCCATCGCTCTGGACCAGTCGCCGCTGGCGCATCGCCGTCCTGCTCGGCATCGGCGTGATCATCAACTTCTTCGATCGCGTAAATCTGTCGGTCGCGATTACGCCGCTGAAGAGCGAGTTTGGCCTCAGCACCGTCGCGATCGGATATCTACTGAGCACGTATAGCTGGACGTACGTGCTGCTGCAGCTTCCCTCCGGGCCGGTGCTTGACCGTTACGGCGTGAAGCCGGTTATCCGCGCGAGTGCGTTTCTATGGAGCGTGGCCTCGTTTGCTACTGGAGTGGCGCGCGGTTTCGCGGCCATCATTTCTGCGCGGCTGCTGCTCGGTGTCGCGGAAGCGCCCACTTTTCCCGGAAACGCGAAGGCCATCGGAGTGTGGTTCCCCCGGAACGAACGCGGTCTGGCCACGGCGATTTTTGATGCCAGCGCCAAGTTCGCCTCGGCGATTGGCATTCCGCTGGTGGCCATCGTGGTGCACTACTGGGGATGGCGCATGAGCTTCATTTTCACTGGTGTGCTCAGCCTCGGATATTTCGCACTGTTCTGGTTCGTGTATCGAGATCCCACTGAGGATCCGCTGCTGTCGGTGGCTGAGCGAGAATACATAGCGGCAGGCGGAGGCCAGACCGAAGCCTCCGTTGATCCGCATCACGCTGCCGCGTCGTTGTTCTTTCTGCTACGCCGAAAAAAAGTCTGGGGGCTGGCCCTGGGCATGGCCGCGTATAACTACAACTTTTATCTCTTCCTGACATGGCTTCCGGGATATCTGGGCACCGCGCTGCATCTCAACATTTTGCAGTCAGGCTTCTACACGGCGATTCCGTGGCTCGCAGCTACGGTAAGCGACCTGCTTGTGGGTGGCTGGCTGGTGGACTATCTCATCCGCTCGGGTCGGGACTCAACCCGCGTGCGGCAGACCATTCTCGTCGCCGGACTAGTGCTCGGCTTAGCGGTGGCGGGCGCCACGCGCACTACTGATCCACGCGTTGCTATCTTCTGGATTTCCATTGCACTCTGCGGACTGGCGGCCTCGGCGCCAATCGGGTGGTCGATTCCCGGACTCATTGCGCCTGCCGGCAGCACGGGAAGGGTTGCGGGTATCATGAACTTTGTCGCCAACGTGCCCGCAATTCTCGCGCCCGTCATTACCGGATACCTAGTCGGGAATTCGCAGTCGTTTCGCCGACCATTTCTGGTTGCCGCTGGAATGCTGCTTGCCGGAATCGCGTCCTATCTGTTTCTGCTGGGTAAAATCGAACCCATTCCGGGGCCGTCGCAGGCAACTTCGCACTGAACTGTCGCGTGCGTTGTCTGCTCTGAGACAATAGCTGCAGATCGGTCTCACGTATGCATCCTGAATCCCACCTGCAAGATGTCGAAGCTGCCGCTGACAAGAAAGTTGGCCTAGCCTATTGGGCCGAGCGCGTTCTGGAGGAGTGCGACAAGGCCAGCCATGATTTCGCCGCCGATCCGGTGCACGATTTGCGGGTCTCGATTCGCCGCTGCCGTTCGATGGCCGATGGCTTTCGCTCAGTTGATCCCGATCCGGCATGGCGACAGATGAAGAAGCTGGGAAAGGGATTGTTCTCGAGCCTCGGGGAACTGCGCGATACCCAGGTCATGATGGAGTGGGTCGTCAAGTTGTCCTCCGCGGATGACCCCTTACGGCAAATCCTGATTGATTCGCTGCAGCAGAAAGAAGCGGCGCTGAAGTTGGTGGCGAAGAAGGCGGTAGATGATTTTGACCGCAAGCGCTGGATGGCGCTCAACACGCGGCTGGCCGAGCGGGCGACACGCGTACCGCTGGATGGTCCGGTCTTCCGGTATCTCGCGCTGGAGCGCTGGCACGATGCTTACGAGCTGCATCGGACGGCGTTACGGAATCGCAGTGCGGTGGCTTATCACCAGTTGCGGATCGGCATCAAACGGTTTCGTTACACCGTAGAGAATTTTCTTCCGGAGTTGCATTCGCGCTGGTCAGGTGACTTGCGCGACCTGCAGGACGTTCTCGGCGAAGTCCACGACTTCGATGTGCTCTGGGCAATGGTGAGGGTGCACGCTGAGGTAGGTCTGGAGGAACGAGCGCTCTGGCAGCGAACTATCTCCAACGAGCGGCAGAAGCGTATTGCGCACTACCGTAAGAAGATGCTGGGAAAGAAATCGCTGTGGCAAAAGTGGCGCGCTGAGCTGCCTGCTGGAGAGTCGCTGGCACGGGCCGCAGTGGAGAAGATGCGGACTTGGGCAGCGTTTCTCGATCCCGACGACAAGCACGCTCAGCTTGTCACCACGCTTGCGCTACAAATTTATGACGGGCTGGTGAGTGAAGGCGTAGTTGCGCCATCCGAACAGTCACGCAAGGTGCTTGAGGCTGCGGCGGTCATGCAGGATGTGGGTCGCGGCAAGGATGGCGGCGGCCACCGCAAACGTGGCTATCGCATGATCCGCAAGTTGAAGCCCCCGGTGGGCTGGAATGACGAATACCTGCAGTGCGTAGCGATCGTTGCACATTACCATCGCGGTGGCCTGCCGCCCTCGAATCACCCGATTTTTGCGGGCCTGCCGGCACAAAGCCGCGTCGAATTGATGCCGCTGGCTGGTGTGCTGCGTCTGGCCAACGCCCTCGATGAGGGGCACGACCAGCGAGTTTCTTCCGCAAGCGTGGGGCGACGCAACGGACTCCTGACCATCTTCGCGCAAGGAATTACCAGTTCGGTCAGTCCATTTGGAGAGCAACTTGCGCGGGCGCGCTATCTGCTTGAGGCCTGCCTCAAGATGCCTATTATGATTCGGCCGCTTCCTGCTCGACGCAAACCAGCCGTGATTGCGAAGCCAGACGAATAGGACTACGCTCGCGCTGCGAAAGGGCCGGCAATTCGGCGCAAGCGCTAATGCTGGCCGAAGGGCAACGATATAGCCTGGCACAGCTGCAGCTCGCCCGATGAGCCGGGACTTTATGCTGCGTGGTTTTGATCTTTGTAGGGGTCGCCGACAAACACGAAGGGATACTTCTTGAGGGCCTCGACGTCTTTCGCCTCGGCCAACTTTTCCACTTCTTCCATCAGCCGGGAAACTTCGTCGGCGGGCATGCCTTTAGTAGCCTGCCAGAATTTGTTAGGGAAAAACCAGATGCGCTCGCGATGATTTATCTCGGCAGTATGATCAGCTTCGACTTGCATTTCACTCCTCCCACATTGTCAGACATGTAATTTCAGGTCCGACGCGTGAGTGTTAGTGTTGGGGGGTAAAGAGCCATTTGAAGTGCCTCTATTATCGCCGTCCCGCTCCCGGAAGTAAAGCCTCTGTTCACGGCGGCGGCGACGTTGTTTTCCGGCGACTGGTACTGGCACTCAACTCGCGTCCCATCTATCGGTTGCGGATTATGAAAAGCCTGTACCCGCGCTCGTATCCCACAGTCATAAAAGGCGGTCTGTGGATAACTCGCGGCTGCAGTAGCCGTGAGAAATCCCCAGAACGCGATTACGGATGGCGAAACACACGTCGTGTACGATAACGTTGGCAGGAAGAGTTCAGTCAAATACTCCAACGTAGGTATCCCACGTTGTGGGATGTACGATGCAATCGCATACAGAAGCGCAGCGCCATCTTACGAGCGCTCATGCGGGCGCGCTCATTATTGGTCGACGGCATCACACAACAAAGTCGCACCTCGCTCGATAGTCTAAGCACGATGTGCCGATGCATCAAAGACAGTAAGTCCTACACTGTGGGACGTACTAAACGTTGGTGTTGCTAGCTTCTTGGCAGCGCAAAACCGGTACGTATAGCGGCGCTCGAAATGCGCGAATCGTTATGGCCTTTGGCAAGGCCCACTTGCTGATGTTCGAATGCGGCGCAGTGGCGGATCGGAAGGACGACTGACCGAACGTGTCGGTCGTGCCTACATCGGGGAGGGCTTACGGGGATAGATGGAGATACCGTCCCGAGACGAGGGTGTTAAACACAGGTTGCTGATTTTCATTAACTAGTTGCGAGTTTCGCAACGACAGCAAACGAGCGGAGAGTTCAAACCAAGGATGGCCCGAGTTAATACGTACTGACCAATGCTGACAACTGTCGGGACTGCTTCTGCGGTGGGTGCCTGATGCGCGAGATTCGCGACATCGTGATCATGCCGATACCTAGAAGAACCATGGTGGCGGGCTCCGGTACCCTCGCACCGGGAGGCGTTTCGTCCGCCGGCGCCCCGGTTCGATCGTCTACCAAGGGAATATCTTGCACGCCACTGACTTGCGGCTGGCCGTCTTCGGCCGGGAATTGCCGCCCCGCCCAACTCCCTACAAACCAGTCGCTCTCCGAGGCTGTGCCGCGCGCCTTGGAAAACTCCACCAGCACAGCATTGCCGGTTGGGAAAGCGTGCGCATCGCAATCAACGTCCTCGGCCCCATCGGTCCGGCAGACGCTGGCCCAAGATATTCCGGCGGCGGAAGGCAGGCCTCGGGCGTTCTCGCTAGCCGCACTTGGTGTACCGAGCAACAGTAGTCCAATACTCGCGATAAAAACCGAAGCCGACAACACTCTTGATTGCAAGCGAGACGGAAGCAAGAGGCACCCCAAGGAAGTAACTTCTGTTGATGTTACGATACACGTTTCTGCCATAAGTTCAATGGGCCTAAGGTGCTATATCAGTAATTATTGGCGAAACTGACTTTAGGACTGCAACTCGGCCGGTCGGCCAGTCAGACGCTCGATTCGCTTGGCGATCGGGGGATGGGTCGAGAAGAGGCTGGAGAAGTCGACTCCCAGCAGAGGAGCCACAATAAACAAGTGCGCCGTTGACGGAGTGGCTTGCATTGGGACGCGCTTTGAGTAGACATCCAGCTTCTGCAGCGCGCTTGCTAGCGCATAGGGGTTGCCAGTGTATTTAGCACCGCTGGCGTCGGCCTCGTACTCGCGCGAACGCGACACCGCCAGCTGAATCAGTGTCGCTGCGATGGGCGCCAGTACCAACATCAGCAAGGCGACGAAACCACCACCGCGATCGCGGTCATCGCGCCCGCCGCCTCCGCCGAAAAGCGATGCCCAGTAGCCCATGCGCGCAATCAACGTGATCGCCCCCGCCAGCGTTGCTGCCACGGAACTGGTCAGGATGTCGCGATTGCGTACGTGCCCGATCTCGTGCGCGAGCACGCCTTCCAACTCTTCATCGCTCAATAAGTCCAGGATTCCACGGGTCACTGCCACTGAGGCGTGTTGCGGGTTTCGTCCGGTAGCGAATGCATTGGGCGAATCCGTGGGAATCACATAAATCTTTGGCATCGGGATGCCAATCTTCTGCGTCAGCCGTTCGACGATTTCGTAAGCTCGCGGCAACTCCTCGCGGCTGACGGGTTGGGCGCGATAGGCGGCCAAGGCGATCTTGTCGCTGAAGAAATACGAGGTGAAATTCATGACCACGGCGAAGACAAGTGCAATCATCATGCCGCGTTCGCCGCCAAACGTCTGTCCCAGGAATAAGAGCAACAGCGTCATCGCCGTCAGCAATAACGCTGTCTTGAATGTGTTGCCCATAACACCTTCCAATTGTCTGAATCAGTCTGATTAGATGAGGCGATTCCAGCCAGGTTGCGCTCCGATCGCAATTCTGCCGCGGACACGAAGGTTTACCGAGCGCAATGCGCGCAGAAGGCCGCCAAGTGGCGAGTACGGGTCTAGCCAGCGCGAGCGCTGGCTAGTTGCCCTGACACCGCTTCCAACTCGCGCACCGGCGAATTGCGCCGTATTAAACGAATCCCTCGTCGTGTGCTTCGCGCGGCGACCGTTTTCGCGGCACGCGATCGAAATTCGTCATGGCGGTGATGGCGGTCTTGGCCACCGCCTGGCGCGCGAAAAATTTCGCCTCGCGATCATTTTCGATGCTCATCAGCCGTGGCATGGCAGCCGTCATGGCGACCAGCCCGGTATCGATCTGGCCGTGCATCGGATAGGAAATCACTTTGCGGATCCCCCCGGGATAGTCGGTGAGAAGGCTGACGGCGGCAGTTGCGCCGCCGCACAGCAGCGAGCCGATGGCGGCGCGGCGGTTGCGTTTCCACAACAGCGCCCCCATCAGTGCAAATGATCCCGCAACTGCATAATCGAGAGCCGCGTGTACCCGCGGACTGATCATTTTGGGCATGCGGTTGGCGGCCAGCGCCACGCCCTTCTGCATGAGTGCCATGGAATCCGAACCTCGCTTTGAAAGTGCAGACGAATAATGACCACGCGACACCGGTTTATTGGGGCCGCAACGCCCGATTCTACGCCATCATCTGTAGGACCGCCCAACCTTGCACGCCGTTACGAGGCGGAAGACCCCGGTGCTGGCGGTGTGTAGACGGGTATCTGGTCAACGGAAGTAAAAACAGGAAGCCCGAGTTCCTGGGCGTGAGCCACGTCCATGTCGGCGCCTCGCGAGGCGCCGGGTAAGCGCAGTACAGCATCGCAGCGGCTCAATAGTCGATGGGCCACCGGATACTGATAAGCCTGGAAGACCGAATCGCCATGATTCACTCCGCCCGCGGCGCGGATGATCGGAAGCGCCAGCCATTCTCCGACCAAGGCGAGGTGCCCGCGTTCGTAAACGGGTAAGGCCATGGACTCCAGGGTAGCCAGGTTGGCTGCGATCCGCGCGGGATCGCCGTCGGTACCGGACATGTAGGGTCCGCAAATCAGGATCAGGAGCGGACGGTCAGCCATCACGACTTTTGAGTCTGCCGCGCGAGCGCGCGTTTGATGGTCTCGTCCAGCGCGGCCTTCGCCGTGGAATACTCCTCAGCACTGACCTTGCCCTGCTGGCGATCGATCTCCAACTGGAACAGCTCTTCCTTCATGGCGTCCAAGAGCAAGGCGTTGCGATCGCGTACGGTCGCAGGCGCGCTGCCGGATACCGGCGACACTTCGAAAACATCCACCGCAGCAGCGGCCTTTGCCGCAAGCACTTGATGGTTCGATTTGGAAATCACGAAGGCTCCGCCCATGACAAGGACTACGGCAAACACGCCAAGGATCACGGCGCGATAATCGTGCAGCGGATCGTCCGAGTCAATCGGCGCGCCGAGTCCGCCACCGGGACGATTGTCACGGCCAGTCGGTTGGCCGCCGCCCATGGCACCGCCGCCACCTGCAACGCCGCTTTCGTCGCCGCCAGCCGCGGCCTGTTGGCTCTCCGCTTGAAATTGTCCGCTGCCCGTGATCTTGAAGCCCAGGTCCTCACCCGGCTTGGCGTTAGTGGCCACCATGATGCCAGCGCCCGAGTTGTCGGGCATCGACTGGAAGCGCTGTGGGTCTTTGGCGGCAAAGGTCATGCCCTTCGGGGTCATGACTACGAAGTGCTGCACTTCGGCCAAGGGCTTGGGCGAGAAACTCGCCTCGCCGCTGTACGGCATGTGATAGCTCACTTGGAACTGCGTCTCGCCCGGCCGGAGCGGGAAGCTGAACGCGTAGTGCGCCTTCTTGTCCGTTTCCGAGGGCATTGTGTTAAGCGGCTGGCCGCCAGGAGACTTCGCCATGCCCGAGTCGATTTGCGCTCCTGCGGGCAGGACAAACTCAAACGTCTTATCGCCATCTAGTGCGCGCGGAGGAGTCGAACCGTTTTTGATGGCAAACAGCGCGATCCCTTGTAACTGGGTGCCGTCAGTCTGGAAGCGATCGACTTCGACGGTCTGCGAAATCCCGTCGAGTTTCTTGGCCGTGTCGTACACGGTAATCTCGGCGGTCGTAGCACCCGGCATCAGCGGACCGCCTTGGGGAAAGTAGTTCACTCCGCCGTGGGTCACGCGCACCATGTGCGGTATACCTTGGTCGGCAGGAGCGGCCATGCTGAACTTGCCCTGCGCGTCAGTCTTGGTGGATCCGACCTCCTGCATACCCTGCGACAACGACAGCAGTGTGACATCGTCGCCCGCCGAGGGTTTGCCCGTGGTGCCGTTGGTGACCGCGCCCGTGATGTTTTGGGCCGAAGCCGCGGTACAGAGGAACATCAAGCCCGCCAACAGTGCTGTGATTACGGAACTCCAGTCGCGTACTCGTGAAACAAGCAGCCTCACGCCCGCCCCCCCTTCGCAAAGGGCTTGCGCAAGCGCGTCTTCTCGATCGCTTCCATCTCGGCGAGAATGGCTGCCGCTTCGTCTTCCAGCGATGCCTGCTGCATCGCGTAATCCACTTCACTCAACTTGCCGGCCTTGTACTCGAAGTTCAGGTCGCGCAAGTTCTCGTAGGTGGCGTCCTTGCGCTCCTGCAGATAGCCGTAGCGCGTCTTGGCCTCGCCAACTTCGACCTCGCCCGGCTGATAGAACACGTACACGAACAGCGCCGCGGCAAACAGCGCGCATCCAAACAGGATGAACGGTGTCTCCTGCGCTGTCACTACACTTGCGAATAAGGCGGTAATCAAAATTCCGTCTCCTGACGCGCTTTCTTGCGTAGCGCATCGAGTTCGTCGCTCCCCAGGTTGGGATGGGCCACTGGTTGCGCGACTGGGCGCGACTTCCATAGCCGCACGAGCCATAAGGTTAATGCGCTCGCCAACCCAAACACCGCAAACGGCATGATCCACGCCACAATGTTGAAGCCGCTTGAGGTTGGCGCTGAGAGAACGGTGTTGCCATACTTCTGCACAAAGCTCTGCAGCGCCAGCGAATCGTTGTCACCGTGTTCCAGCGACGCCGTCAGCTCATTGCGCATGCGTTCCGAGTAAGCACAGCCTACGTGGTTGCACTCCAGCAATACCTGGTTGCAGCCGCACATGCACATGAGTTGATGACCAAGCTTGTTGAAACGGGCATCGACATCAGCTCCCATAAACGCGATGGCCAGCACAGCGATGCCTAACAACTGAATTGGGCGGAGCAGCTTTGGATTGCGCACCATCAATCTCCACCCACTTCTACAGCGCCGCGCTTAACGGCTGCTTCCGCTTCTTCGCGCTCTTTCTCTTTCTCCAAGGCCCGTACTTTAGGCGGCTTCCAGTTCGGAATCAGCGCCAGCACTGTTCCGATTCCCACCACCACCACGCCAATCCAGATCCACATCACCAGCGGGTTCACGTGCGCCTTGATGATCGGCTTGCCGGTGTCAGGATTCTTGCCGGTGTACACCAGGTACAAGTCTTCGTTCGGTCGCGAGCGATTGGCCACAATCGTCGAGGTCTGCTCGCTCGCCTTATAGAAGCGCCGCTCGGGGTACATCGTGTCGATCTTCTTGCCGTTCTTGTAGACATCGAGCACGGCCCACTCGCTGCCGTAGTTCGGAGTGTCGTCTTGCGTATACGACTGGCACACCAGCGTGTAGGCGCCGATCTGCATCTTGTCGCCGAAGCCCAGTTCCTGCTCTTTGTCCTGGTTGAACGGCAGGCCGGCGAATCCAATCACAATCAGGATCACGCCGAAGTGCACCAGATATCCGCCGTAACGGCGAGTGTTGCGGCGGGTGATCTGTACCACGCCAGAAACGATGCTGATGTGCTGCTGGCGAGCGATGACGCGTCCGCCGCGCCAGAATTCACCAAAAATCGTCGTTGCCACCAGCGCCGACAATGAAATCGCCATCAGCGAATAGAAGTACGCGCTGTCTTGCCATGGCTTCATGCCGCGTATGATCAGCACGATGGCAGTCACTACTCCTACGATCGTCGGCCAGAAGAAATTTCGACGCAGGCTGTCCCACGATGTCTGACGCCATGCCAGCAGCGGCCCAATGCCGGTCAGAAACACCAGGAACAATCCGATGGGCACGTTGACGCGGTTAAAGAACGGAGGTCCAACCGTTACCTTGCTGCCCGTCACCCACTCCGACAGCACCGGAAACAGCGTTCCCCACAGCACGGCGAAGCAGGCCACCAGAAGCACAAGGTTGTTGAACAGGAAACTCGACTCGCGCGAGATCAGCGAATCCAGGCGGTGCTCGCTCTTTAGCGTCTCGCGATTGCGCACGAAGAAGAACACGCAGGTCGCGAACGCGATGGCCAGGAACCATACAAACCAGATGCCGATACCCGATTGGGCGAATGCATGTACTGAGCTGACCACGCCGCTGCGCGTAAGAAACGTTCCGAAAATCGCCAGCAGAAACGTGATGAAGATCAGCCACATGTTCCACATCTTCATCATGCCGCGCTTTTCCTGCATCATGACCGAATGCAAAAACGCGGTCATCGTCAGCCACGGAAGAATCGAAGCGTTCTCGACTGGGTCCCATCCCCAGTAGCCGCCCCAGCCCAGCACCGCATAGGCCCAGTGCGCGCCCAGGAAGATGCCGCACGTCAGGAAGAGCCACGCCACCATGGTCCAGCGGCGTGTGATGTGGATCCACTTTTCGCCGGGATACTTCATGATCAGCGCACCCAGCGCGAACGCGAACGGGGCGGTCACACCCACGTAGCCGAGATACAGCATCGGAGGATGGATCACCATCTCGGGATATTGCAGCAGGGGATTCAACCCATTGCCGTCCGGTGGAATCGTGCCTGTGACAAGTCCGAAAGGATGGGCGGCGAAATTGATCAGCAGCAGGAAGAAGACTTGCACCGCTGCCACAATCGCTGAAGCGTACGCCGTGAGTTGCGGATCAACTTTATAGCGCAGCCTCATCACCAAGCCGTAAGTCGAGAGCAGCCACGCCCATAACAGCAGCGAGCCTTCCTGGCCCGACCACAGCGCGGCAAACTTGTAGGCGATGGGGAGGTCGCGATTGCTGTGGTGCAGGATGTAGGCGACCGAGAAATCGTTGCCAAACGCTGCCAGTACCAAGGCGAACGCTGCGATGGTGACGGCGGCCCAGCAGGCGATACCTGCGCGCCGCGCGGTCTCGCCAAGCCGATCATCCTTGCGGTAAAGCGCCAGCGCCCCGGCTACAAACGAATAGACTGCCAGGGCCAGGGCGAGCAAAAGCGTGAAGCTACCTATTTGAGGCATGGGTTATTAAGTTCCTGCATTGTCACAGGGCTAGATCAGCGCCGTAAGTGTGCCATCCTGCCGAATGCATTCATTTTACTCGCAAGCCATGGCTCGATGCGGCGCTTTTCGCGGTTTTCGAGAGGCGCGATGCTTTCCGTCTCGTGGAGAGTCTGGGGGCCTGAGCGGAGTCGTGGCCCGCAGTACTATCATGAAAGTCATGCAATACCGCAATTTCGGTAAGTCAGGAATCAAGGTCAGCGACATCGGCTACGGCGCCTGGGGCATCGGCAAATCCATGTGGATCGGCGCCGACGACGAAGAGTCCCTTCGGTCGCTCAAGGCCGCACGCGACGCGGGAGTCAACTTCTTCGATACCGCGCTGGCATACGGCGACGGCCACAGCGAGCAACTTATCGCCCGCGCCTTCGGAAAATCGCCTGAAGTGATCATTGCCAGTAAGGTACCTCCGAAGGACCTCGTCTGGGACGTCAAATCTGGAGATCCGCTCCAGAAGACTTTCGCCAAGAAGTACGTGCTCTCGTGTCTCGACCTGACGTTGAAGCACCTCGGCCGCGAGCGCGTGGACATCTACCAGTTCCACACCTGGCACGACGATTGGGCGCTCGATCCCGAATGGCAGGAGACGGTGCGCGAGATGAAGTCCTCCGGCAAGGTGCGGCTGGTGGGAATCTCCGTGCAGAACCATCAGCCCGCCAACGTGCTGAAGGCGCTCGACACCGGACTCGTGGACAGCGTGCAGGTCATTTACAACATTTTCGACCAATCACCTGAGGACGGGTTGTTCCCCGAGTGCCAAAGGCTGGGCACCGGGGTGATCGTGCGCGTTCCGTTCGACGAAGGCGCGCTCACCGGCAAGCTAACGCCTGACACGCGTTTCCCCGATGGCGACTTCCGGCACAATTACTTCCGCGGAAATCGTTTGCAGCACATCTGGGATGCCGTGCAGAACATCATGCGCGAAACTAGCACTGGCGTCGATGAACTTCCCGCACTGGCGTTGCGGTTCTGTCTCTCGGCTCCGGCAGTTTCGACCGTGATACCGGGGATGCGCAACGTCAGGCATGTGGCCGCCAACGTCGCAGCTTCCGACGCCGGACCGCTGCCGCCCGCGGTGTTACAGAAACTCCGCGCGCATCGCTGGGTGCGGAACTTCTGGCACTAGGCAGGGAAGCCCACGGTCACCTCCGTGATCGGAATGTGGTTGCTTAACTAGGGCTGCGTTCCGCGTGCGCATTCTGAATGACTTGCCGCCCTAAATCTTGCTATAGTGCTCGTCAAGTCGGCCAATCAAAAGCCCGCGGGCGAAGACGACGCAAGCCGAAACCTCCAGCGCTGCCAAAGCTGGTGACACCAGGAAAGACGCCGACAAAGTCAGCGACGAGCGCATGTCCATCCGCGGCTTGGAACCTCCGCCGAAGGATAAGGACAAGAACACCAAGCCGGATGCGAAGTCGCCATCAACGCCGGATTCCCCGAACCCGAAGTAGTCTTGTCATCGCCTGACGTAAAGTCGGATACCGCGGACCCCAAGTAGGCTTGTCATCTGAGCAGGCGGCGCGGGTTTTGCGCCGCCGGAGTCGGAAGGACCTGCTTTTTCTGCCCCTACCCCTAGCCACTCTTTGTCCTGACAACTCGCTCCATGTACTATTCCACTCGTCATGAAACGCACGCTTCTACTTCTCCTGCTTCTCGGCTCGCTCGCCGCGCTCGCACAGCAACCGCCCGCGATCACATCGCCCGACGTTCAGCCCGACGGCAAGGTTACGTTCCGCTTTTTCGATCCCGGCGCCAAAGACGTAAAACTCAACTTTGAAGGCAGCCCCCAACCGGTGCCCATGACTCGTGATGACGCCGGCATCTGGAGCCTCACGCTCGGCCCACTTGATCCCGACATCTACGGCTACATCTTCATTGCCGATGGCGTGAACCTGATGGACCCCAACAACCCAAGCATTAAACCCAATCTACTCACGCCGCAGAACATGGTCCATGTCCCCGGTCCTCCTTCACAACTATGGGAAGTCGCCGAAGTCCCGCACGGCGTCGTGCATCGTCATTTTTTTAAGTCCAAAGTGGTTGGCGATCAGCGCGACTTCTACGTGTACACACCGCCCGGTTTCGACCCCAAAGCCAAAACCAAGTATCCCGTCTTCTACCTGCTGCACGGTTTTAGCGATACAGCCGATGGCTGGACTGCGGTGGGGATGGCCAACGTGATCCTCGATAACCTGATTGCGCAGGGAAGAATGAAGCCGATGATCGTCGTTATGCCGCTCGGCTACGGCACCCCCGAGATGATCAGGCTGAAGCAGGCCGCCTGGAACCATCCTGACGTGAAGCAGCAGAACTTCGACGGCTTCCGCACGTCGCTACTCACTGAGGTGATACCAATGGTCGAAAGCGCCTATCCGGTATCGACCAAGCGCGAAGACCACGCCATCGCTGGACTGTCGATGGGAGGCTCAGAGAGCCTGCTGACCGGCCTCAACAACATCGACAAGTTTGCCTACGTCGGCTCTTTCAGCGCAGGCGGATTGTATGAGGACTACGCCCCTGCATTCCCCGCGCTCGACGCCAAGCAGGCCTCGCAACTGCGCGTGCTGTGGATCGCATGCGGAACCAGCGATCACCTCATCGACGATAACCGCAAGTTCAAAGCATGGCTGAAGTCGAAGGACATCGCCTTCACCGACATCGAAACTCCCGGCGCCCACACCTGGATGGTCTGGCGTCGCAATCTGATCAGCTTCGCGCCCTTGCTCTTCACGAGTAAATAATTCGCAGGAGTCTGGGCGCAGCATCCTTTCGCCGCCTTTGCGGAAGGGGGAACCAATCGGTTGCGTCATTCGTTACGCCATCCTCGTTACGCCATCCTCATCGAGGTAGCCGTTCAGACTTGATGACAGGAAGTGCTTTCCCTCACAACTTGTCTCCATTTACTCTGTTTAATGGCTTACGGGAACTCGCGCAGGATCCTCGCCGAATACCTTATACGGGTTTCTCGCGCAATCTGTCTGTCTGCGCGAGTGCCCGCGACTACCTCAGGAAACCTATGGAATCAAAGCTTGCGTCCAGGTGCACCGCTGTACTGATTGGATTGTTCATTCTTCTTACCCCCTATGCCGTTGGCCAGACGGCCCAACAGAACCGCATAGTTCGCCCCGTCGATAACCGCAGCATGGTGCGCCTGCAGGGGACGTTGCATCCTCTGGTTCGCAGTGCTTCCGATCAGGGGCCAGCCTCGCCGACGCAGCCAATGCAGCGCATGACGCTTTTCTTCCAGCCGACGGCGGAGCAGCAAGCCGCTCTTGACGAGTTGCTGACAGAACAGCAAGACCCAGCTTCTCCGAACTACCACAAGTGGCTCACGCCGGAAGAGTTTGCCGACCGTTTCGGCATCAGTTCACAGGACATCAATGTCCTCGCGGCCTGGTTGCGCTCGCAGGGCTTCACCGTGGACGAGACCGCGCGCAGCCGTACCTGGATCGCCTTCAGCGGCATCGCAGCCCAGGTCAACGCCGCCTTTCAGACTTCCATGCACAACTACTTGGTTAACGGAAAGGTGCACTACGCAGCCGCGATCGAACCTTCGGTTCCCGCCGCCTTTGCGGGAGTGGTCACCGGCATCGGCGCCCTGCATAATTTCGCGCCTCACGCTCGCAGCGTTCAGGCTAAGCCGCGCCTGACGTCTTCGCTCACGGGCAACCACTTTATAGTGCCTGGCGATTTCGCCACTATCTACGACGTACAAACTCTGTACAACAGCGGTTTCAACGGCTCCGGTCAGACGATTGCCATCATGGGTCAAACTGACCTCACCACTGATAGCAATCCGGGCCGCAACGGCACGCCGGGAGCCGTCGTCAACGGACAGCAGCAGCAATATGACGTGGTTACCTTTCGCAATCTCGCTGGATTGCCCGCTCTGACTTCAAGCAATTTTCAGACGGTGCTGGTTACCGGCGTCACCGATCCGGGAGTCGTCACCGCCGACGCCAATGAAGCCAACCTCGATGTCGAATGGTCCGGAGCTGTTGCTCCCAATGCCAATCTGATCTATGTCATCGACAATCCGACCACCAGCAACGGAGCCTTCGGCTCGCTGGAGTGGGCGGTGAGCAACGTCAAGGCCAACATCTTCAGCATCAGCTATGGTGAATGTGAACCCCTGGCCAGCGCCGACAAAAGCGCTCTGACGACCGCTGCGGCGCAGGCCGCTGCGCAAGGCCAGACCATCGTCGCGCCCTCAGGCGATAGCGGCGCTGCGGATTGCGACTCGAACTCCCCCGCCACCCAGGGCATCGCTGTCGATTTTCCTGCAAGTATTCCCACGGTGACTGCTGTTGGAGGGACTGAGTTCTCCGCCGACTCCGCCAACAATGCCGACCCCAGCGTGCCGACGCCTTATTGGGCTGCCTCGACGAACGACATTACTGCGTCGGCGTTGGCCTACATCCCTGAGACTGCCTGGAACGACTTCTCGATCACCACTCCATCGCTGTCCGCCACCGGAGGCGGCGTCAGCACGTTTTTCCCCCAGCCGACGTGGCAAACCGGCTTGGGCGTGGCGACAGGTCGCAATGTGCCCGATATTTCGTTCACCGCATCGGCTGAGCACGATGGCTACCTGGTCTGCTCCCAGTCCAGTTGCGTCAACGGCTACCGCGACGCCACCAATTCCTTCAACGTCATCGGCGGGACGTCGGCTCCCACGCCTTCCTTCGCCGGAATCGTGGCGCTGATCAATCAGAAGATGGGCGCGAACCAGGGCAACATTAACCCGGTACTCTACGCCCAGGCTGCCAGTGCACCGTGGGCCTTTCACGACATTACTACCGGCAACAACATGGTTGCTTGCACCACGGGAACGGGTTGCACCAACGGCTCATTGGGATACTCCGCCGGTCCGGGCTACGACCTCGTCACCGGCCTGGGGTCGCTCGACGTCGACGTCCTGCTCAATGCCATGACAGGCGTCTCTGATTTCTCTGTCACGCCTTCTTTCCCCAACGCCGCTGCTCAAAACATAAGCCTCACGACCGGCAGCTCAGGGACGCTGGCCCTCGCCGTGCTGGGCACCAGCGGGTCGAACATAACATTTACCTGCACTCCAGTCGCCCCATTGACCGCTACCACCTGCACGGCTCCTTCTCCCGTTACTACGAACGGGGGCACCGCAGTAAGTTCAACGCTTACCGTAAGCACCACCAGCGGATACTCAGAAACCGGCGCAGTGAACGTGACAGCAACCAATGGGTCGATTTCCCATCTCGTGCCCATCACTGTGGTCGTCAATGGAACTAATCCTGACTTCCAGCTCGCTTCGACAAACGGCGGCGAAACCGTCACGCCGGGAAGTTCCACCACGGACACCATTAGCGTCACCTCAGTGAATAATTTTTCCGGCAGTGTGAGTTTCTCCTGCAGTGGAACCACTGGCCTTACCTGCTCCTTGAGCCCGAATCCGGTGACCGCTAGCGCGTCCGCCGCTGTCACCAGTACGTTGACCGTCAACGCGTCGTCTACAGCGCAGACCGGTTCAATTACGATCACGGCCACCAGCGGAACGCTTACCCATACGCTTCAGCTTCTCGTGTCGGCAACGCCCGGGTTCACCCTGTCCTCCTCCGTCGGCTCGATCGTGCTTTCGAGTGGCCAGACCGGGACTGCGACCATCACCGTCGCTCCGACCTCGGGTTTCTCCTCCAATGTCACCCTCAGCTGCAGCCCGGCGTCTACTTTGGGCGCGACCACTTGCAGCCTCTCGCCCGTCACCGTGCCCGGTGGAAACGGTACCTCCACGCTCACCATCAACGGAGCCGTTGTGACCGGCATGCTTCGCGGCGCGCCCCGGCCACCTTCGCGCCACAGCTTCGGCGGCTACGCAACGTTCGCGTTCGCGCTCGGGATGGTGTTCACTATGAAACCGAGGCGCCTGCTGCAGACCAAAGGCTCATGGTGGAGCAACCTGCTCGGCCTCGTGCTGCTTGCGATCCTCTTGGGGACGGTTGCCTGTGGAGGCGGTGGCAGCAGCGGCGGCGGTTCGGGCCCCACTCCGCTAAGTGGCTCGGTGACCGTCACGGGCGTCAGCGGAAACCTCACTACCAGCGTTTCCATTCCCGTCACTATCAATTAGCTGGAACTTCCGTTCGCGCCACGCCGCTACAGCGGGCGCGAAACGGCGCAGTGAAATCCCGGGGCCGCTGTTCGTCAATTCCAGTTTGGGACGCACGAACACCAACGATCTTCGTGCGCCGCAGCTGATGGCGAACTCTCTCATGTACCATGCTGTCCGAGGGAATTTCATGCCCCGGCCACAGTCAATACCGCTGAAAAGTGCTGTTTATTTCGCGCCCTTGTTCATTGTCCTGGCATCCTGGTCTCTGTTCGCCGCCACTACACCTGCACCAGCCACACCCACAACTCGCCTCGATCTCCGTGCAGGATGGCAGGTGCAATCAGCTTGCGTACTGCAAGGTTCCACTACCGGTCCGGCCGGTCTGAAGGGTGGCAACTATCCTGCCCTTGACGGCGAAACGCTTTCATCGCCGCTCTACCGTCCCATCGGCTGGATTCCCGCCACCGTACCCACCACTGTCGTCGCGGCACAGGTGGCCGCCGGCATTATCAAAGAGCCGTTCTATGGCACGAACCTTCGTAAGCTTCCTGGCATGGATTACCCGGTCGGCAGCCAGTTCGCCAACCTCGCTATGACCGACGACAGTCCTTATAAGTGTGGATGGTGGTATCGCACCCAGTTCCGCCTGCCGGCGGGTTTCGCAGGACGCGCCGTCGCCTTACATCTGGATGGCGTGAACTATCGCGCCGACGTGTGGCTCAACGGCAAGCAGATCGCCAACAAGAATGAAATTGCCGGGACTTGGCGCGTGTTCGAACTCAATCTCGCCGGTGCGCTCTCTACCAATGCCGAAAACATGCTGGCCATCGAAGTGTTTCCGCCTACCCCTGACGATCTCGCCATCACCTGGGTGGACTGGAATCCCGCGCCGCCCGACAAGAACACCGGCCTCTTCCGCGATGTCTATCTCACCGCCGGAGGTCCCCTGCAGTTGCGCTTCCCCTACGTCGCCAGCAAACTAGACGACAGTTTCACAACCGCGCAACTGACTGCGGTAGTGGAAGCCTGGAACGCCAGCGGGCACGCCGTGAAGGCTGACGTCGCCTGGGAGATCGATGGCAAAAGTATTCATCAGGAAGTCACGCTTGATCCCGAGCAAAAGAAGACCGTCCTCTTCGGTCCGGAACAGTTTCACGACCTGATCATCAAGAACCCCAAACTGTGGTGGCCGGCGGAGATGGGCACTCCCGTGCTTTACCACGCGCGGGTAAGCGCCACCGTTGACGGCAGGCCCTCCGAAGCGCGCGATGTGACCTTCGGCATCCGCCAAGTTACGTCGGGGTTAAACAACGGGCATACGCTGTTCAAGATCAACGGCAAACCCATCCTTATCCGCGGCGGCGGTTGGGCGCCCGACATGCTCCTGCGTTCTTCGCCCCGGATCATGGATACTGAATTCCGTTACGTGCGCGATCTCGGGCTGAACACCATTCGTCTCGAAGGCAAGCTCGAGAGCCAGGCCTTCTACGATCTCGCCGACAAGTACGGCATCCTCGTCATGGCGGGATGGTGTTGCTGCGATATGTGGGAGCGCTGGAACGAATGGGGTCCGGAGCAATACAAGATCGCGCAAGGCGCGATGCGTGACCAGATGCGTCTGCTGCGAAATCATCCCAGCATGCTGGTGTGGCTCAACGGCAGCGACAACCCGCCCATCCCATCCGTCGAGTCCATGTATCTCTACATCGGCAAGGAACAGATGTGGCCCAATCCGTTCTTGTCTTCCGCCTCCGCGACTCCCACGACGGTTACCGGCCCTTCCGGCGTCAAGATGACCGGCCCTTACGACTACGTTCCCCCCATTTATTGGCTCACTGATACCAAGCTGGGCGGCGCATGGGGATTCAACACCGAGACCAGTCCCGGCCCAGCCATTCCGCCTCCGGCGAGCTTGCGCAGGTTTCTGCCACCCGACAAACTGTGGCCACAGAACGAAGCCTGGGGGCTCCACGAGGGCGGCGAACGCTTTCAGACCATCACCCTTTACAACACGTCGATGCAGAACCGCTACGGGGCACCGAAAGACCTTAACGATTTTGTCCGCAAAGCCTACGCTATGGACTACGAAGGTGAGCGTGCCATGTTCGAGGCCTTCGCTCGCAACAAGTACAACTCCACCGGAGTTATTCAGTGGATGCTGAACAACGGCTGGCCTTCGCTCATCTGGCATCTGTACGACTACTATCTTGTCCCCGGCGGCGGCTATTACGGCACCAAGAAAGCCAATGAAACTATGCACGCCTTGTATGCCTATGACACTCGCTCGGTTGTCGTTGTGACCGACATCGGCGAGAACGGATACGCCGTCAAGGTGACCGCTAGCCTCTACAACTTGGACGGGACTCAAAAGTGGACCAAAGACGCAATGGTCGATATTGCACGTGACAAACCAACTGTGGCGTTTGAGGTCCCACAATTACCCGATTTGTCCACCACGTATTTTCTGAAGCTCTCTGCTACGGATCGCTTGGGCAAGGTCTCGAGCGAGAACTTCTACTGGCTCTCCGCCAAGCCCGACGAGATGGCGTGGGACAAGACGCACGGCACGGCGAACACCCCGCAGAGCGCGTACGCCGACATGACTGGTCTGCAAGATCTACCGCTGGTAACGCTGCGAGTGCAGAGCAAGCCAGCTGATTCACCCTGTGCGACTCCAATCGTGGTGCGACCCAACGCTGCGCCGACGACTCCTCCCATCACGGCGGAGGAGTGTGACGGTGGGTTCCTCTACCGGCAGTTGGCCCTCAGCAACCCTTCGAAAACCGTGGCTTTCATGGCGCGCCTGCGGCTGGTGAAAAGCGATGGAGACGATGTTGTCCCTGTATTCTTTGAAGACAATTTTGTTTCGCTGCTGCCCGGCGAGTCGCGCACGATTCCCTTGCGCTACCGCTCCAGCGATCTAGGCAAAGCACCGGCTCATCTCGAAGTCAGCGGCTGGAATGTGCAACCGGAGAACATGCCGCTGCAATAAATCAGATGCCCTGCCGGTGAACGCCCGAATCGGCCTTGCAATCACTGGCAACTGACAACCGACAACTTGCCACTGACAACTTCTCCGCACTTGCAACTTGAAACTCAGAACTGGAAACTATCTCTCATGAAAATCGCATTTCTCGGACTCGGCAACATGGGAACTCCGATGGCACGGAATCTACTGCGCGCCAGCCACGACGTCACCGTTTGGAACCGCACGCTCTCGAAAGCCGAAGCTCTTCGGACGGACAATGCCAAGGTGGCGGCCTCCGTCGCCACCGCAACCCACGGCGCGGAATTCGTTATCACTATGATGGCTGACGATCACGCCGTGAGTTCTGCCTCACTCGATTCCGGCGGCATCCTGGAGAATCTCGCACCCGGCGCTACACACGTCTCCATGAGCACCATTAGCGTCGCGCTCTCGCAACAACTTTCCGCCGAACATGCCAAGCGCGGGCAGCACTATGTTGCCGCCCCGGTCTTCGGACGCCCCGAGGCCGCCGCTGCAGCAAAGCTATTCATCGCCGCCGCAGGAGACGCTTCCGCGGTTGAGCGCTGCGGCCCGATCTTTGACGCTGTGGGCCAACGCACCTTCGTGATCGGTACCTCACCCGAAATGGCGAACGTGCTGAAGCTTAGCGGCAACTTCCTGATCTTTTCGGTCATCGAGGGGCTGGGGGAAGCCGTTGCTCTCACTCGTAAGTACGGCATCGATCCGCATGCCTACATCGAATTTCTCACCAGCACACTGTTCTCCGCTCCGGTTTACAAGACCTATGGCGGAATCATCGCAGATGAAAGCTTTGAACCTGCTGGCTTCAGAATGCGGCTGGGCTTGAAGGATGTCCGCCTCGTACTGGCCGCCGCCGAAGCAGTCGATGTGCCCATGCCCTCGGCCAGTTTGATTCGCGACCACGTCCTCGCCGCCATCGGCCGCGGGATGGAAAACCTCGACTGGAGCTCGATCGCGCGTCTTGCCGCCGAAAACGCGGGCCTTCCGCGAAAGAAATAGCGCCAGTCAAACTCGAGGCTTCGGTTCTGGTCGGCGCGATCGTGAGAGAAGTTGGATCCAATGTTGCAGCCGCGTTAGACCAACGCTGCGCGCCTACTTGCCTTCGGTTTGCGGCAGTAGATTGTGATTGAGCGCGAACAGCGCCAGTTCCAGGCGGTTGCCCACGCCCAGCTTATTGAAGATGTTGGTGAGATGGCGCTTCACAGTTTCTTCGCTGATGCCAAATTGCTTGGCAATGTCTTTATTGGTGCAGCCTTCGGTGATGAGCGTGACTACTTCCAGTTCGCGCGCCGTCAGCCCGAATGTCTTGCGCGGTGGCGGAGCGGTTTGTGCCGCGAGGTCGCGCAACACCTGCACCAGGTTTTGCACTGGCCGTCCATCCAGCCAATATTGCCCCTGTGTCACCGCGCGGATGCAGGCCGAAAGGTTTTCCACCGCAGCGTCTTTCAGTACCACGCCGCGTGCGCCCAACTGCAGCGCCTCCAAGATTTGTCGGTTGTCGATCAGTCCGGTTAGGACGATCGTGCGTGTATCGAGGTTACCCGACGTCATCTCGCGCAGCGCCTCCATGCCTGCTACGTTGGGCATCGCCAGATCCAGCAGTAGGACGTCGGGACGCAAGCTTCGCGCCAACTCCAGCGCTTCGACGCCATCGCGCGCCTCTCCCACCACTTCAATCATGGGATCTGCTTGCAGCATGTTGCGCAGACCAATCCGCACCACGGGGTGATCGTCAGCGATCAAGACTCGAATTGGAGTTGCCTTCACCGTTTACTCGGAGTAAGAGATGCTTCTACGCCGCTCCCGTCTTGGCTTCCGGGACCACTCCGGCGCCCAGACGGACCTTCAGTTCAGCCTCGACTTCGCGCAGGGCTTGCTGAGTTCGTTCCAGCGCGGGCCCAGCGCCCCCAACATCGCCACTGCGTCCCAATTCCTCAAGTGCCGCCGCGCATTGCGCCACTTCACACGCACCCAGAACCATGCTGCTGCCTTTCAAACGGTGGGCGCTGGCTCTAACTTCGTCGGGTTTTCGTTGCAGTACCCCCTCGCGCAGCGTTTCCATCGCTTCCCATGCGTCAGCCAGATAGTCGCGATAGAGTTCCGTGAAACCTGCAGGGTCGCGAGCCATAGCTCGCTGCAGTTGATCGAAAATCGTCGACGCAAGCGTCGTCTCGTTCACAGGCATTGGGCGCTGCCTTACGTGACACTCAACATCCCATAGGTAAACATCGTCAGCAGCATACGTCAAGCCGGGACGGCCCCACAGATGTGTTTGTAGGGAAACTTCGATATCCCCCGAAAGTGCGTCTGCAAGTTCAGGACTATCGAAACTGTGCAAAGTTTGGCTTGCGTTTCTCGACGAACGCCGTCAATGCTTCGCGGCACTCCGGTGAAGCCAGCCGCTCGCTGAGGACCTGCACTTCTTCGCGAATCGCCCTCTCCAACTCCGCTTGTCCCGCCTTGCGCAGCAACGCCTTGGTCGCTCGTATCGCCCCGGCTGGCTTCTCAGCTAGCTTCTGCGCGGTTTCGAGCGCCGTGGCTAGCAGTGCTGCCGGTGCGACCACCGCATTCACCAGTCCCAACTCATACGCACGCTGGGCGCTGATCGGAGCGCCCAGCATCAGCAACTCCGCCGCACGTTGATGCCCTACGAGTGCCGGTAACAGAACTGTTGAGCCCGCCTCGGGTACGATCCCGAGATTGACGAAAGGCATCACCAGTCGGGCGTTGTCCGCCGCGTACACCAGATCGCAGTGCAGCAGGATCGTTACCCCAATGCCCACCGCCATCCCATGCACCGCCGCCACGATCGGCTTATTCGCGTTCGCCACTGCTCCGATGAAACGGAGCGCGGGCGGTACCGTATCTCCTTTCCATGGGTTCTTCATGAAGTCTTCCAGGTCGTTGCCGGCGGTGAACGAGTCGCCGTTGCCATGCAGCAGCATCACCCTGACCTCGGGGTTCGACTCGCCTCCCTCTACCGCATCCGCCAGCGCGCTGTACATCGCGGAGGTGAGGGCGTTCTTCTTTTCAGGGCGGTCTATCGTGATCCGCAGCACATCTGCTTCCAACTCGGTTTGCACTTGGCCCATAAGAATTCCCCTGCCGCGCCTCGAATTAAGTTGCCTTCTCTCACCGCGGCCAGCCCGAATTGTACTGGAAGAAAATGAAGGAAGCGTTGATAGCTTTGCAGTCCGCAAGGTTGGCATCCCCGTTTTGAGGTAAGCTGGGCATAGGTTTATGGCTTCCGTGTGTCCCTTTACCGGATCTCTTCCGCTTACTCCAATGATTCAGGGAGTCGTGCGCCTGTGAAGCGGCCGCTCCGAATTACCCAACTCGCGTTTCTATTTCTCGCTACGGCGACCTCCTGCGTTGCAGCGGTTCCGGACGCCATCACGCTCCCATGCGGAGTCGGGCTCAATCTCAATAGCGAAGAGGTTTCCCGCCGCCTCGCGGCGAACAATGCTGAGCGCGCTCAGCAGCTACGCAACTTTGAAGCGCGAAGGCAGTACACGCTCGAGTACACCGGTCTCCCTTCGCCCCGTAGTGCCGAGATGAACGTAAAGGTCACTTACCAGGCACCCGGCGTTAGGGAATTCACCGTGCTGGCCGAGTCGGGATCGAAACTCATCTTGACCCACGTGTTTCGTAAGCTGTTGGAATCCGAACAGGAATCTTCAGGCGATGAGAAGAACCGCGCCGAAGTGGCGTTAACCCCTGACAATTACCGCTTTGCCCTGCGAGGTTGCGATGTGGAGGGCGGCCGCGATCTTTACGTGATGGATGTGCAGCCTCTACGCGACGCCAAGTTCCTGTATCGCGGCACCATCTGGATCGACGCCAAGGATTTCGCCGTGACCCGCATCGACGCTGAGCCCGCCAAGAATCCGTCTTTTTGGACAAAGCGCTCGCAGATCCATCACCGGTATCAGAAGATCGGCGAGTTCTACCTCCCAGCCTTGAATGAGACTGTGACCGATGTCCGGCTCGGAGGTAAAGCCGTCCTCACCATTCGCTACCAGGACTACAAACTGAACCAATTCGTCCGAAGCGCGGTTGGACACTAGCCACCCTCGGCCCCAACAAAGTCCAACTTCACTCCAGGACCTGGCTGGGTTGCTCGAGACGGTCATGCCAGCTACCAATCCCCGTGTTACGATTTATAACCAGCGATGGCAGCTTCAGTGGTTAGTCGCGAAAAAGTTGCTGATTTGCGCCTCCGGCCGTCGGCCGAGCCCAGCCGCGTGGCCCTGGTCGCGGCGTTTTTCGCGATTTACGTCGTCTGGGGATCGACTTACCTGGCGATACGTTACGCCGTGGAGGGAATTCCTCCGCTGATCGTGGCTGGCGTGCGGCATAGCGTTGCTGGTCTAGTGTTGCTTGGCTGGGCCTACGCGCGCGGATACCACCCGGGGCTGCGCGAGTGGCGTGCCAGTCTGGTGCTGGGCGTTCTCTATTTCGCCATCGGACACGGCAGTCTGCATTGGGCAGAAACTGTGGTGCCCTCCGGTTTGGCCGCGCTACTGATAGCCAGCGAGCCCATCTGGATCGCGGGGATGGCTGCCGTGGTTTCGCACGGTGAGCGTCTGACCGGCAAGACCGTGATTGGATTGCTACTGGGTATCGCCAGTGTGGCCCTTCTGATCGGCGGTGTCACCGCGTCGGGGCATCGCCCCGTGCTCATCGGGTCCCTGGCAATCCTGGTGGGAACGCTGTCCTGGTCGGTGGGCGTGTTCTACTCGCGAAGCGCGTCGCTGCCGCGCAACGCGGTGGCGCGTGCAGGCATGCCGGAAATTGCGGGTTCGGTGGTTTTGTTGCTCACGGCCGGCTTCACGGGCGAGTTTTCACACCTGCACGTGGTGGCGGTCCCTGCACGTTCCTGGTGGGCCTTGTTATACCTGATCACCTTCGGATCGATCATCGCGTTCACCGCCTACACGTGGCTGCTGGACCATTGTTCGCCGACCCTGGTTTCGACCCACACTTATGTCAATCCCGTGATCGCGGTATTGCTGGGGTGGCTGTGGGCCGGAGAAGTCATCAACACTCGCGTGCTGGAGGCCGGGCTTCTGATACTTTTGGCCGTGTATTTAATCAGCCGCGGCACCGGAAAGTCCGCGGAAGGCAAGGCTGAAATCGACGAAGTCGAGGTCGCATGAACCAGCCGCTGTTCATGGGTAAAGCGGTTGGTACGGAGGACGAATGACGAGAGCGAAGGCCGAGCGCGATCGCAAATTCGAGCTCAGCGGCGGGGCGTTATGCCTCGATTTCGCCAACACGGTGCTTCGGCGAAATCAGCCCGGCAGGACCAAGGACGAACTGGAGAATTTCGCTCGCCTCGTCGCTTTTGCCAGGCAGACGAAGCTGCTTACTCCGGCCCGAGCCGAATTGCTGAGAAATCGCGCGCCCTCGCCTTCGCCCGCCGTGCGTCATGTGATGCTTGGCGCGGTGACGCTGCGCGAAGCCATTTATCGCGTCTTCTCGGCCATCGCCGGAGGCCGGCCTGTCGCGTCCGAAGATGGGAAGGTGCTGGAGAAATTTGCATTGGAAGCGCTCAAACAACGGCGACTGACACCGTCGGCCCGGGGTGGCTATGGCTGGCAGTGGAAGCCGGAGGAGGCGCAAAACCCTGAGCAGATATTATGGCCGATCGCGCTTTCGGCGTCGCAGTTGTTGACTTCAGACCAGGCGGGAGCGGTCCGCGAGTGCGCAGCCGACGATTGCGCCTGGCTCTTTCTCGATGAGAGCCGCAACCGCAGCCGCCGATGGTGCGACATGAAGGTGTGTGGAAACCGCCAGAAGGCGCGGCGGCACTATCAGCGCGCGCGGAAATAGTTTGAGCGCTTCAGTCTCGCTGCGACTGGGGAACAAGCAACAACTTGCGCAGCTCCGTATCACGCACGACCTCGACTACCGCGGATTGACCGCTTCTTTCCGCCGTGAGCAGCCGGTGCAGATCGTCCACGCTGGCGATGGAGTGCCGGTCAAAACGCACAATGACGTCACGCTCGCGCAATCCGGCGCGCTCTGCGGGCGAGCCAGGGACGACGCTTTCCACCAGCAGTCCGCTGTCCGAGGGCAGATCGTAATAGCGCACGATTCGCCGGTGCAACGGCACGCCCTGACCCATGACGCCAATGTAGCTGCGGCGAATCCGACCATCGCGAATCAGCCGCGAGGCCACGAACTCCGCCGTATCTGCGCCGATGGCGAAGCAAATACCCTGCGCCCCCATGATGGTTGCGGTGTTCACTCCTACCACTCGTCCTTGCGAATCGACCAGCGGGCCGCCGGAATTGCCGGGATTCAGAGCAGCATCCGTCTGCACCACGCCGTCGATAAGGCGACCCGACCGCGAGCGCATAGTGCGCCCCAACGCGCTGACGACGCCCGCCGTCACCGTATGCTGAAAGCCCAGCGGATTGCCCATGGCGATCACAAGTTGTCCGACGGCGAGTTGTCGCGAGCTGCCCAGCGGGACCGAAGGTGCGGAAGTACGTCCGCGAATCACGGCGAGGTCGGTGTCTGGATCGTCACCCACCAACTCGGCGGGGAAGCGATCGCCCTCCACGGTAGTTACCGAAATCTCCGACGCACTGTGCACAACATGGCTGTTGGTGAGCATGAAGCCGTCAGGGGTAAAGACAAAGCCCGAGCCTGAACCACCTTGGCGGTCGTTTTTCTGCCTCACCTGGATATGAACCACGGCGGGGCTGACGCGCTGCACCGCGCCAACCACCGCGCGCGAATAGGCATCCAGCAACCCGGCGTCCGGGTTTGCCGAAGCAGCGGTTGGGTCATACAGCGCATCGGAGTGGGCTTCTTGCGCGAGCCAATTAAAAGTAGCCATAAAGTCTTGTGCAGATCTGGATGCGGATCGGCTGTAGGAAGATTCGCGGCAAAAAGCGGCTGGTAACAATTGGGCACAATGGCCCGGGGGTGGTCTAACAGCTCTTCAACCCGCTAATTACTCTTTGCTCTACTGCGTGCGCCGCTGTAATTCAAGACACTGATCGTGAAGCTTGGCATCGTGAGAAAGTCCGTCGGCGATCATGCACTCATCGAGCGCGGTCTTCGGGTCGGAGTCTTTCAGCATTTTCACCAGCATCAAATGCGGGGAAATCCAGTCGGGCGCCAGCTTGGATGCAGTCTTTAACTCCGCGATCGCGGAGGTCAAATCTTTCTTGTTCTGATAGGCAATGGCCAGATTGAAATGAATGTTGGCGTTGTCCGGCCGCAGGCGGGCCGCTTCCTGGTATTCGACAATCGCGTCGTCGGTCTTACCCATCACGTCGAGCGCGGTTGCGAGGTTCATGCGCGCTTCGGCATTGTTAGGCTGGATTTGTAACGCCGCCTGATAATGCGCCACCGCGGCCGCATACTGCTTGCTGGCGTACATAAGATTGGCCAGATTATTTTGCGCGACCGCCAACTTGGGGTTGAGGTGGATGGCCTGCAGGTATTCCGCGGCCGCGCCCTTGCCGTCGCCACTCTTCTTCAAGGCGTAGCCGAGATCGTTGCGGGCATTGGCGTCGTTGGGTTTCAACATCACCACCTGCCGCAACTGCACGATGGCCTCGTCATATCCTTGACGGTCCATGAGGAGGTTGGCGAGGTGATAGCGCGCGTCGATGTAGTCGGGATATTCCTTAATAGCCGCGCGATATTCATCTATGGCCGGGTCGAAGTTCTTGTCCTTCTCCATTGCACGCCCGGCGTGGTAATGACGTTCGGCAGCGGCAGGTATGGCGATCGCGGCCGGCGCATCTCCATTCGGAGCCTTCACCGGAGTTGATGGAACGCCCGCAGTGGAACTTGAAGGTGCAGTTCGCGGAGTCTGCGGAGCAGAGGGCGATTGGGCCTGCGGCTGCGGGCTGAGCGGAATCTGCTGCTGCTCGCCGGTATTTTGCGCTGGCAAATAGCAGGCAGCACAAACGACGAGGCACGACCCGCCTATCAGCACCCGGCAGCCTGCAACTATCACACCGACTCTCATGAACATGTAAGACGAGTATATCGTTTTGAACTCGGCCGAGTTAGCCGAAGGGATCACGGCTGATCGAGAAATTGAGTCAGGCGTAGCTTTATCTCCGGCCACTCCGCCACCACGATGGAATAACATGCCGAATCGCGGGGAATAAAGTCTGCTGCCATCCGGTGGGAACGGAGAAGCCCTTCGAACTTGGCTCCCAGGCGTTCCAGCGCGTTGCGCGATCGCTGATTGCGCGCGTCCGTGTGAAAGCAGACGCGAAGCGCATGCCACTTTTCGAAGGCATGGGCCAACATCAAGAACTTGGCTTCAGTATTGGCAGCCGTGCGGATAGCCGCGCGGGTCAGCCACGTATAGCCGATCTCACACGCATCGAGCGCCCCTCCGTGCCTGGGATGTCCCTCCGGCCACGACCAGCGATCCAGGTTAAAGAAGCGGGTCGAGCCGAGGACGACGCCGTCGTCCTTGCGCACAATCGCAAACGGCACTGCGGTGCCCACGTCTCGCCACGCTAAGGCAGTTTCGACGTACGTTGTGGCGGCAAGTTCACCCTGCGGAACCGTGGTCCATTGATAGAGAGAGGGATCGACGGCTGCGGCAGTTACCAGACCGCCGATGTGGCCGCGGTCGAGCGGTTCAAGACGAATGTTTCCGCCGGAAAGCACTGGGGTGTCGGTTTTCACCGCTCTCAGTATGCGACGAGGAACCCAGTGGTCGCAATGCGCGCGCAGGAAGCATATCCGGTGTGTTTGCTATTTTGTGTTCAACTTTCAGGATCGTCCTTCGAGGGGGTCGATAAATACGCCGATCCATCCGCGCCTGCAACTACGCTGCGTGCCCCTTTGCGGTCGGTACAACGGCTTCGACCGTGGGTATCCCATCGTCGTCTATGCGAGCGATGGTCAATTGTGCGGCATGCGCTGCAGCTACGTAGAGCAGGAACGCCAGTTGGACACGACCACGCGCTTATGGATGTCGATGGCTACAGTTCGGCCAGTTTCTTCAAGGTTGGTGTAGAACATGCCCCATGAACATCGTCTACCGATAACCTTCCCCAGACGCAGGCAGCGAAATCTTGTGCGTGGAACTCAGAGCGCCCGGGTGCGAGACAGAAAAGATCCTTATGGATCGGAACAGCAACCCCGACACCACGACAAGCGCAAGTTTCCAGGCGGATGCCAGGGATTGAAATTGGAACGATAAGCGGCGCATCGGGTCCCTGCGGAACGTTCAGCTCGGCCAGCCCGCAGGCTTAAGGATAGACCCGCTCTACGACGGAAGGGTAGCGCGAAAACATACCCTCAAACCACAGCGCGAAGTTCACGAGTGGACCGCAGTCGCCGCGCCGATATCCCACAAAGAATATGTCCATATCGTGCTGAACCATTTACCGACCGCCCTGCCCGCATGGCTACACGGACAGGGCCCCAGGCATCACGCCGAAACGCATGTTCGGGCTGGGACTCCCCACAAACCTCGTGCCCCGTTGATCTCCACTAAATTTGTGAGATTACCCTATTAGGCAGTACCTTTTTCCCACTTAAGTGCAAGTTGTTGCATAGTCGCTGACCTCGACGTGAGAGTTGCTATTTTCCCTTCATACACTTAGAGGGCATCGAGTGGCGCACAAAATGCACGCACTCGTTGTAGTACGACTGTCGTCCCGTTGTAAAAACTGGCTGAAAAACTCTAGAGCAACTCAAGTGGAGGATTCGTGAAAAGGATTGCACTTTGCTTCGTCTTTTGTGCCGTACTTGCGGTTACTGGCGCATTCGCTAATGACACTGTTGACTGGGGGCAACTTGGCCCTTCGTTTACTCTTCTGACAACGGCTGAGAATTGGACTTCCACTGGTGCGCTGTATACCGGCCAGGTCGGGATCACCGGCAGCTTGATCGGAACCCAGAACTTCGAGCGCCTGGACCAGGGCAATGGCTGGAGCGGAAACTTCCTTCCTGGCGACCATTTGCTTTGGAACGAAGGTGCCCTGGGCCAGACTGGCATCGACATCGGCGTGCTGTTCAACAATCTGAGCGCCGGTGGCGGAGCCCAGATTCAGTCCGACTTCTTCGGCCCCTTCACCGCCACCCTCACCGCCTTCGACGGCGGGGGTAACCTCATCGGGACGACCGTGATGGTCGGCAACTCGAACTCCAATGCCGATGGCAGCGCGATTTTCATCGGCTTCCAGAGCTCTTCGGCCAACGTGGCGTTCCTCAACTTCAACGTAGTCGACCAGTTCGGTGGAGACAGCCTGGCCATCGACACGCTCACCATCTACAGCGGTGGAACGACCCCGGAGCCAACCTCGCTGCTGTTGCTGGGCTCGGGTCTCGTAGGCGCAGTTGCCTATGGCCGCCGTCGCCTCGGGCTGTAATTCCACCTTGCAGTTCAACCAAAAGGCGGACTCGCTTGAGTCCGCCCTTTTTCTGTTGGCTACCTCGGCTTGTTTTCGTTATCGCGCCGGAAACTGCAGCGTCACCATGCGCGTGCTGTAGATATCCGGCGGACCAGCAGGGAAGTCTATTTGCAGCGCCGGCCCCGTGCCCAGCTTCGTGATGGTCGCTCCTTTGACCGCCATCCCGCTCGGCGCGTTAAAGATGGGCATTTCATAGGTCTTGCCGCTAACTCCGGCGATCTGAAGTTGCAGCTCGCTGTGCGAGTCGTTCCATTGTTCCGAAACCATCCTCAAACCTGAGCTCGCCGCTCCGTCTGGGGGTTCGGCTAAGGGATACCCAATGCCGAAATCGTCACTCATCTGCAGGTGAAGCGTGGTCATGTCCGACGAGATCGACGCCGACACGGTTGCATGCTGGTCGTTCTCATTGCTCGAGATCGAAGGCGACACCTTCTGCCCGTTGACTCGTGCCTCCAGGACTCTAGCGCGTGGACTCAGCGCCGGCGAAAATGCCAGTTGCACATTCCCGCTGCCGTGCCGCTGTACTTCCAGAGTCATTTCCTCACCGCTACGGTGGAACGCGAAGTCGAGCGTCGTGGCTCCCACTTTGACGTTGTGAATCGCGAAGTCATTCCATCCTGCAGGCAAGTGCGGCGCCAGCGCGACGCTGGACTTCAGTGCATCCACTCTTAACCCTAACAAACCACGTATTAGCGGTGTGACGACCATCGCTGATGACCATATTTGGTGCGGCGTGCTGGTCGAGAGCTGGCTGTAAAAGTCGCCCGACAGCACCTCCGTCACGCGCCCCAGCGATCCGTCGTGGGCGAGTTGCACGTTGGCCATCAGGTTCAAATAGCCGTAGAGCGGGCGGTGGTAACGGTATCCCGCGATTGACGCCCATCCGGTAAACAGCGGCCACACGCTGCCAAAGTGGTATCCGGTGGGCGAGTAGAACGGATCCGCCTGCGAGGTGATACGCATCCCCCAGTCGGCTTGGTGCGCGGGCCCTGCCATCTGATTGAGGAAGAGATCACCCTTGTGCTGATCGAGCTCGCCGAACCACATCGGTACAGTCCCGAGCACGCTGGGTTTGTCGATGAGCTTCCCGCTGGCGTCGAGCGCGTATCCATAAGAGCTTGTGTTCGGAGACCAGAACAGCTTTTCGATGGTCGCGCGTTGTTGTGCGGCCTCTTGATCGAGAGTCGCCGCCACATCGGACTTTCCGGTCGCGCGAGCGAGGCTGGCGAGGGCCTCAACTCCGGCAGCGCCCACTCCCGCCTGGTACAACTCGCCGGTGAGTTCTCCTTCCGCCACGCCGGGTTGCTGTCCCGGAAGGAAGCGCAGAGGCCCCCCTTCGATCCATCCATGCCCGACATGCAGGTTCTGCGCGAGTCCATTCGCCCCGTATGTTGACTTCAGAAATTGATACGCGTGCCACAAACTCTCCCAATGATCTTGCGCGAACGCTACATCGCCAGTGGCGCGAACATGATCGTCGAATCCGATGATGAACAGCGGCGTGCCATCGGCTGACGCCGTGCCATACGGGTAGTCCTTCCACCAGTCGATCAACTTCACCGTCTGCGCGATCTCGTGTGGAATCTTGCCGTCGGGCCGCTGGTACTGCATTAGAAATTCCAGCGCCGTGCGGGTAGTAGCGAAGTCGCCGATAGAGTTGAGGGCCAGAGACGTCCACATCGAGTCGCGGCCGAAGTACCAACTGAATCCCGGCCGATGACTGCCGCTCGAAATGTTGTATCCCGCGACCAGTCCCTTGCCGGCGAACGGCTCGTCTACCAGTCCTTGCAGCGTGCTGACCCGCGACCAGTCATACGCCATCTGCAAATCGGGGTCCGGCAGCGAGAGTTTCACCGTACTCTCCAGATAGCGCGAGTAATACGCGCGCGCTTCGTTCACCAGCGCATCGCCCGGAGCAATCAACTTGTTGTAGAGCGCGTTGGCCTGTTGCTGGCTCTCGAACGACGCCGCCATCACGAAGCGATACGTCATCTCGCCCTTCGCCGCCGGTCCGAACGAGATCACGGCAGAGTGTTCCGACGAATAGTTCGCGCTATAGGTCGCCACCAGTGCACTGGCTCCGGACGCTCCGGCAATCGCGAAGAACCCATGCCTGTCGCTGCCGAAGCGAAACACCTTGAGTTGCGCGTCCCACTGCGTGTAGGCATCTCCCATGCCGGCGGGCCACATCCACGCCACATCTGGGACAAATGACGCTTCAACCTCAACGGGATCGAAGCTGTTGACCTCAATCGTCACGATGGCGCCACGATCATCGATGGGTGTGAACCAGGTGGCGCACGCGGTGAACGAATCGTAAATGTAATGGACCGAGACCGACTCTGGGCGAACAGTGATGGTACGCGGCAATACTTTGCCGTCGAGCACTACGTCACCCAGCCGAAACTTGACGTCAAAGTCGCGAAACAGTTTCAACGGGTAAATCCATGCCTCGAAAATGCCGTCTTCACGGCCGAGCAGTCCGGCGTGCGGACCTACGGCATCGAGGAACTGCCAGTCGCGCGCCGCGCGGGTAAGAGTCATGCTTCCTGAATTCGCGCAGTTCGATTGCGCGAGCAGTGGCGGCGTTAGCGACAGTCCGGCGGCGAGAGATAGGAGAAGCGCGCTGAATCTCATCGGTCTGCGATGTTAGAGGAATCGCGCATGCGAGGCAACTTAAGTAAGCAGGAAAGAGGATTGTAGGGATTGGTAGGAAGAATGGCTGGCTCTGACCGGGTCAGCTAGACCTTAGTGGTGCGGCACAGATGTCCAATTGCGCCGCAAGATAGCAAGAGTATGATTTCTGAGCGATCCTCATGACAACCCGAGCCGATCACTATTCCACAAGGGAAGAGCGGCGCCGGGCAGGCCGGGCCTGCCGCGATAAAATCAGCCGCCTCAACCAGGGGCATTTCGATCCGAAGGCGCGCAAGTTCGATCCCATCGAGCTGATGAAGAGCGCCCACAAAGGACGCCTTCCGGAACTGGTCCCTCTAAAGTTCGCGCGCATGGCCGCGAGTCCATTCGCTTTCTACCGAGGCGCAGCGCCACTCATGGCCGCGGATCTGGCAGAGCTGCCGCGCACAGGCATCAACGTGCAGATCTGCGGTGATGCGCACGTTCAGAACCTGGGCGCCTTTGGCGGTGGCCCTGCAGGTCATTTGATTTTCGACATCAACGATTTCGACGAGACCATCAGGGGCCCGTGGGAGTGGGACGTAAAGCGCATGGCCACCAGCTTGATGCTGGCCGGGCGCGAAGCGAAGAATTCCGAGCGCCAGTGTAAGGACGCCGTGTTGGCCTTCTCGCGCAAATATCGCGAATCGATGAGCACGTTCTCCGATTTGCCGGTCCTGGAACTTGCGCGCTATTTGGTTATGCGCGACCTGAAAGTTTCGCCAGTGAGGTCCGTGCTGCGCAAGGCAGAACGCGCGACGCCCCTGAACAGTCTGCAGAAATTGACCGAGCGCCAGGACGGAGACTACAGGTTCAGGGAATTGAATGACCCGGACTTCGGCGTTCCAATCCAGTACCGCGTAGACGAGTCGGCGGCGAAGAAAGTACTGGGCGCATTGCCCGGTTACGTGAAGACGCTGGAGCCGGAGCGCCGTCATTTCTTCGCGCAGTACAGGCCGACGGACGTGGGATTCAGGATTGTAGGAACCGGTAGCGTGGGCACACGTGACTACATCGTGCTGCTGTTTGGCGGCGCCGTCGAGGACCCGATGTTCCTGCAACTAAAACAGGAGTTGCCGTCGGCCTACGCCCCCTACCTGCCCAAAGCCAATCCGCCGAAACACCCTGGCGAACGCGTGGTCGAGGGTGTCCGGCGGATGCTGGTTCAGTTCGACATCTTCCTGGGATGGGCAACCATTGAGGGCCTCCCCTACCTGGTACGGCAGTTGCGCGACCATAAGGCGGGCATCGAGGAGTCAGACCTGCAGGGCCCCGGCCTCGTGCAATACGCGGAGGTCTGCGGCGAACTACTGGCTAAGGGGCATGGGCGCTCCGGCGATCCCTGCATGCTATACGGCTATCTAGGCGCATCCGACCGGTTTGATAAGGCACTCGTGAACTTCGCGGTAGATTATGCCGATCAGGACACGCGCGACTTCGAGGCATTACTGAAGGCGATCAAGGCGGGACACGTCGAGGTGCAGAAGCCGGAGGTCGCACAGGAAACGCCAGAAAAGAAGAAGCACAAGAAACAGAAGAAGGCTCCAGCCAAGTCGAAGACCAAGTCCAAAGGGAAAAAGAAAGCCAGGAAGCGCGCATAGCCCACCCAGTGCGTTCAGCCGACGCTAGCGCTACCCCCTACTCCAGTTACCGGCTGCCAGTCACCAGTTATCCGAGGAGACAGCCATGAATCGCACAGGTTACGCTTATTGCCGAGTGACAACTGGCAACTGGCTACTGGCAACTGCCCCATGCCGGCTTCCCCAGTCGAAGCGCCTCCCGATAATCGCCTTTAGCAGCATGTGATCGGTTCCTGCAGTCACACCGACGCCCACTCCAAAATTGATTTCCCACTTGGGCGAGACGTTCAAGTCGAATGCCGGCACAAACTGCTGCGACTGGACCGTAAACGGGTAGAGGTTGCTCACCGGTCCCCATCCGCCGTAATACTCCAATCCAAATGCAACCTTCGGCGTGAAGTCCCACGAGATCTTCGCGTCGGGCGAGAAATTCCATTGCTGATCGCTGGGCAGGCCAACAATCCCGCGATCGAAAGCCGGATTGACCGACCAGTAGAGGCGGCCTTTCTGTTTGTCGACGATTGGGCGTATCTCGATGTTCCAGGTTGACGTGGAAAACTTTGCCTGCTGATAGCCGAACTCGATGGAGAGGCTCGCTCCCACTGGCCAGTGCCAACTCTGAGGTGCACGGACCCGCGGACGAATATGGTCGCCTACCCATTGCCACCCTTGGCCGTCCCGGGCGCACGTGAAGATGTAGAAGCCAACCTCCGACCACGACGTGAGTCCCTGAGTGATCTCTATCGTCTCGTGCAGCGCGTGTTCCGTGGGAAGCACGCCGTCGACAGTTTCCTTGCTGCCTTGGAAGGTGAAGTTGGAGTGCAATTCCACCATCGTCGTCTTGGGTGCGACGGTTTCCGAACCATAAACCTGAATCTCATAGTTGTCCTGCGCCACGCAGGCCAGGGCGAACAAAAGTGTCACAATGAAAACGCGGAACCACACGCAAACAGGATAACAACATAGCAGAGCTGGGTGCGCACGTCGGGTGCCCCGTTCAAGCGAACCTTGAGCGGGGCTGTTCTCCGACTACAATGATCCGACGTCCCAACTTCAATCCAGGGAAGGGTTTCACTCAACATGTCGAGCCCACCGGTGGGCACCGCCACTGCCGCACCCAGCCTGAAGCGCGCGCTCGGTCTCTGGGACCTGGTGATGTACGGCATCATCGTGATTCAGCCCACCGCGCCGATGCCGGGCTACGGCGTGTTCGCCAACGCCAGCCAGGGACAGGTGGTGACCTGCATCCTGATCGGCATGGTCGCCATGGTCTTCACCGCCATCAGCTACGGGCGCATGGCGCGCGTCTATCCCAGCGCGGGTTCGGCATACACCTACGTCGGACGCGAAATCCATCCTGCGCTCGGCTTCGTCACCGGCTGGAGCATGACCATGGACTACATGATCAACCCGTTGATCTGCACCATCTGGTGCGGCAAGGCCATGCTCGACTTCTTTCCCGGAGTCTCGCCGCGCTGGTGGTTCATAGCCTTCGCCCTGCTCTTCACACTGCTGAACCTGCGCGGCGTCGAAACCTCTGCCCGCATCAACCAGGTGCTCTTCGCCGCCATGGGCGTGGTGATCGTCGCATTCTTCGGAGTCACGATCCGCTACCTCACTTCGAACGGCCCGCATACCGCGGCGTTCTTCCTGCAGCCGTTCTACAACCCGCAAGCGTTTACCCCGAAGGTCCTGCTGCACGGAACCTCGCTCGCGGTACTCACCTACATCGGTTTCGACGGCATCTCCACGCTCTCGGAAGAAGTACACAATCCCAAGCGCAACATCCTGCTCGCCACGGTGCTGGTCTGCGTCATCACCGGCGTGCTGGCTTCGGCCGAGGTCTACTCGGCGCAATTGTTGCGTCCGGGATACGGCTTCTCTGAAGCTGAGGCCGAGCGCGCCTTCGCCCACGTTGCGGCGATTGCAGGAGGCGCGGCCATCTCCTTCGCCATCACCATCACCCTGCTGATCGCCACCATCGGCTCAGGCATGGGAGCGCAACTCGGTGCCGCGCGCCTGCTCTACGGAATGGGACGCAGCAACGCCATCCCCAAATCCTTCTTCGGAGCACTCGATCCCAGCACCCGTATTCCGCGCAACAACGTCATCGCGGTCGGCGCGGTGGCGCTGGTGGGGGCCTACATCATCCGCGATTACGATCGCGCCGCTGAGCTGCTGAACTACGGCGCGCTGATCGCCTTCATGGGCGTGAATATCGCCTCGCTCACGCACTACTTCATCCGCGGCAAAAACCGGTCGCTGTCGAACCTGCTGGTTCCTCTATTCGGCTTCATTATTTGCGGTGCCCTGTGGTTGAACCTCTCGAAGATGGCACTGATCGCAGGCTCCATCTGGATGTTCGCCGGCGTAGCCTACGGCGCCATCAAGACCCGCGGCTTTCAGGCGGACCTGGTGAACTTCGACGTTCCGTCGGAGTGAGAATTTAGCCGCTTAGGCGTTGGCTCAGAATGAGAGTTCGCCGTCGGTGTATAGTCCGAGCTACAATTTTCAGCTTACGTAAACGGACGGAAGGAACCATGGACCCGATCACGCTGAACGTAAAGAAGACGCTGGCCACTGCTTTGCTCATGGTCGCGTGCTGCATCATGCCGGCACTCGCGCAGTCCACTCCGAAGGCCACTCCCCCGGCACCGCTCGTACCGCCGCCCCCGTTCTATGCGTGTCGAATGACCTATGCCTTGTGTACCTTCTCGGCCTGCGACATCGTGGTGCTCATGGGAGACAAAGCTACCACCACCTGCGGCTGCAAGGTGATCACCGACGGCTGGTCAGTCGGTGCGAAGGATTGCAAAGCCGACAAGCCGGACGAGACGCACGTCAAGTCGCGCTACTTTCCCATCCGCACCTATGCCCGGTGTTCGAACAAGCGGCCTTGGGCAATGTGCCTCGATTCGGATTGCACCCTTGACAAGTCCGACAAAACCAAGGCAGCTTGCACCTGTTCTGTGCAGCACGATGTCGGCGACTACCTTGTCGAGCCCGACAGCCCCGGCACTCCCTCGCAATGCGACTCGGGAATCATTTCCTCGGCAACTGTGTCCGACCTCGATACCATATCCGACTTTCTGCAGAAGCAAGACAAGATGCCGGTCTACGACATGCTGGTTGTGAATCCGCAGAAGCCGAAGAAGTAGTTCCGACGGGACTCAAGCCGGGCTTTTCCTAACCCGAGCCAATCTGTTCTGCTCGCCCTAATCTTTGTTATCCCGCCGCGGCGACGCTTCTATCTCGGCGTGGTGCCGAGGTCGCCGGAAAACCCGGCCTTCAACCGAGGCCACTGGGGGATAGGACGTCCGTCGGTGCGGAAATTTTGCTGGCCACTAAACCGTTGTGGCCAGCCGGTCGGCGAGTCCTCCCACGTTTCCTGACGCCCATAGACGGTGAAGTCGAGCAACCGATAGCTGTTATCCATCACCTCGACGCCGCGACTTGTCGTCCAATAAGTCTCGAACACATTCGACCCTTGTCGCAGATAGCAAACGATGTGCATCCTGCCGATCCGGCGTCCCACCAGCAGCACATCGAGTGAGTCCTGCGCCGAATACCAGGGCATTTCCCAACCCATGAAGTCGCGGTACCGCGCGCTCTCTTCGTACGGACCTTGGCAAAGCACGGCAAAGGTGACGTCGCGAGAATGGATATAGGACAACTCGCGGACCTGCGATGTGACCCAGGTGCATCCCTCGCACTGCTCGGGTGCGGGTTTCCCGGTATTCCACATGAAGTAATATGCAAGCAGCATCCGCCGTTCCTCAAACGTATCCAATAGCGTCACCTTCCCCCGGTCGCCTATGAGCGGTGTGGTGCTGTCCACCTCGACCATGGGGAGCCGCCGGCGCGCGGCTGCAATCGCGTCCCCCTCGTGCGTATGCGCCTTTTCGCGAACCCGCAATGCCTCCAACTCGGCGTGGAAGGTGCTCCGATCGACTACCTTCGGCGCTCCAAGTTCATCTCTCGTGATGTCCGTCATTGTCTTTTCCGTTCTGGCGCACAGGGCACCGCTCTCGTTTCCCTGAGATCGCGTTCGACCTCAATAGGCAAGCTTCGGCATGAACTGCTCACGGCCCTCGGGAGTCATGTCGAGAAACCCCCAGAGCGCATTCACTGCGTCACCGGATCGATGATGCTCGCCAGGATCCATCGGAGCCCAGGTCAGTTCGGTCCCCCAGAAATGATGGACCTTTCCATTGGCCAGACGAAACAGGTTGAACATTGTCTCGTCATAGTCCTTGCCGTCCTTGGCGCGATCTTTGCGCATCGCCGCCGGCAGCTTGGACGTATCGCCGAAATAATCGGCGTCGTAGCTGTTGCCGGCGGTGGACAGAAAACCAAGGTCATCCCAACCGCGCTCTCTCGCCCAGGCGACTAGTCGCGCGATGGGCGACTTCGCGACGATGTAGAGCGACGCGCGTTGGCCCACATGGCGCGCCCCGCCATTTATCGAGTCAAGCAGGTGCGTGCACATGGGACACGGCGCCTCGCGTTCCGGGCCATACATGAAGCTGTAGAGGATCAGCGTGCGGTGCCGTCCGAAGAGCTCCGACATTTCCACCTTCTCAGGCATGAGATTCTTGCCAACCCGCTCGAAGATATAATCCTGCGGAACTTCTCCGCCGGGCGGCAGGGCACGGCGCAGCGCGGCGACGGCCTCATTCTGCCTGCGCAACGCGATTTCTTCAGCCAGCAGCTTGTTTCGAGCCTCGCGGTACTCGGCGCTCTCGTTCGGATAACTCAGATGAGACATGTGTCACCCCCATACGCGCTTTCTCCTCAAGTCCAAGGTGAGCCAATCCGTCCCTTCTTAGCTTCCCGGGTTAGCTGAAACCCAAGACAATCTGCTAAGCCGCTTCGAGCACCGACAAGATATTCCCCGCTGGATCCTTGAACCACGCGATCGTCGGCCCATTTCCACGCATTATGCCACGCGCGTCCGTCTTCAAGTTGGGTTCGTTGTAGACTTCAAATCGCACGCCGCGTTGGCTCAACTCCTCCACAGTTTTTTCTACGCTGTCGACGGGAAAATTCAGAACCGTGAAAGTGGCAGGCTGGTGGTTGGGTTTGGGGTACACCAGAGCCTTGGTACCACCGGAAAGCGGCACAACCAACGTGCCTTCCGGACCGCTGGAAACTCCCAGCCCCAGCGTCTTGCCGTAAAACTCTCTGGCCTTCTCAATATCGTTCACCGAGAAACTGCTGAACGCCTTGCTAACGTTGAGCATGGATGCACTCCTCGATCTTCAGTCTTCTGACTTCGATGCGGAATCCTCTTTCGCGGTTCTTGAATGCGGAATGTTTTGTAGACCATGTCCCAGGACTGGACACGTAGCTTGAGCGGGAATTTTCGTGCGACATGTCCGCGCTAGGGACGATGCGCAACGACGATCTGCAGGCATCGGTTCATGAGCGCGTCGTTGGCCAACACGCTGCACTTGCGCCGCACTGCTACAGCGCAAATCAGAATATCGACCGGGCCGCATTCCGCTCCCTGACTTCTACACAGGTTGTAACAGCGCGCCGCTGCTTCGTAGTCAAGCGTATCAATCGTTTCGCCGCGAAAAGCTTCCAGCGCGGTCCGCAGTTTTTCAAACCGCGACTGCTCGTTGATTCCCGACAGCGGCTCCTGCCGGATCGGCCCGATCATCACGACCCACCCGTCGCTGATCGCTTCCGCCAGGGCTGCCCTCAGCTGGTTCTCCTCGGAGCTAAGCGTTGTGCCGCGCGTCGACGGAGGGCTAGCGACCATACCGGGGTGTCGGCCAGCAGCTTCATTAGTCGTGCTCGATTCGGTCACGCCGCCGGTTGGCTTTCTGATCGTACCCGCGTTCGTATTCCACGGTCCCGAGCAATTTCAAGACACTAACTTGCTTGCGCCGCCGAATGACGATGTGTGATGGCACACCCCAACTGCAAAGGGAAGCTAGAAAACGGCAAACAGGCTGGACCTACTGCTTGAACACCACCATCCCCAGCGGCGGCAGGTTCAGCAGCAACGACTGGTCGAAGCCGTGCGTCGGAATCGCCTCGCTGGTGGCTCCGCCGTAGTTGCCTTCATCCGTGCCTCCATAGATAGCGGCGTTGCTGTTCAGCACCTCGTGCCACTTCCCCGCAAACGGAACTCCGATGCGATACCCGCGCCGCGGTACCGGCGTGAAGTTGCACGCCACCACCAGCGGAGCATCCTCGTCCTTTCCGTAGCGCAGGTAGGTGAGCACGCTGTTGTCGTTGTCGTTGGCGTCGATCCAGCGCCATCCGGCGGGATTGAAATCGTACTCATACATCGCGGGCTCGCCGCGATAAAACGCGTTCAGATCGCTCACCCAGCGCTTGATTCCCTGGTGTGAAGGAAAGGTCAGCAGGATCCAGTCCACGCTGCCGTCGTGGTTCCACTCCGACCACTGGCCGATTTCGCCGCCCATGAAGATCAGCTTCTTGCCGGGCTGGGTGAACATATATCCAAACAGCAGCCGCAGGTTGGCGAACTTCTGCCAATAGTCTCCCGCCATCTTGCCGATGAGCGATCCTTTGCCGTGCACCACTTCGTCGTGTGATAGCGGCAGCGTGAAATTCTCGGTAAAGGCGTACAGGCCGCGAAATGTCAGCTTGTTGTGGTGATACTTGCGGTGGATCGGGTCCTGCTGGAAATATGCGAGCGTGTCGTGCATCCAACCCATGTCCCACTTCATGCCAAAGCCCAACCCGCCGATATACGTCGGGCGCGACACCATCGGCCACGCAGTCGATTCCTCCGCAATAGTCTGAATGTCAGGAAACGCCTGGTAAGCATCATGATTCACGCGCTGCAGCAGCGAAACCGCTTCCAGGTTCTCGCGCCCGCCGTACACGTTGGGAATCCATTCCCCCCGCTTGCGCGAATAGTCGAGGTACAACATCGACGCAATCGCATCCATGCGCAGTCCGTCAATGTGGTACACGTCCAGCCAGAACAGCGCGTTGCTGATGAGGAACGCCCGCACTTCATTGCGGCCATAATTAAAGATGGCCGACTTCCAGTCAGGATGAAATCCCTTGCGCGGATCCGCATGCTCATACAGGTGCGTGCCGTCGAAATACGCGAGCCCATGCTGATCATTGGGAAAGTGCGAAGGCACCCAGTCTAGAATCACGCCAATCCCGCGCTGGTGCAGGTAGTCCACCAAATACATGAAGTCCTGCGGCGTGCCGAAACGGCTGCTGGGCGCGAAGTATCCCGTGACTTGATAGCCCCACGACGCGAAGTACGGGTGCTCCATAACCGGCATGAACTCGACATGCGTGAACCCGAGTTCGTTCACGTACGCTGCCAGCCGCGGCGCGAGTTCGCGATAGCTGAACCAGCGATTGCCCTCCTCCTGGTTCCGCATCCACGAACCGACGTGCACTTCATACACCGACATGGGAGCGTCAAACGCGTTCCGCTTGTGGCGCAGCGCCATCCAGTCTTCGTCGCCCCACTTGTAGTCCAGGTCCCACACAATCGACCCCGTGCGCGGTGGAGTCTCGTGATGAAACCCGTACGGGTCGGCCTTGTTCACCTGGTACATGTGGAAACGCGAGCGCAGGTGGTACTTGTAGATGGCCCCTTTGCCGAGATCGCGGACGAAGCACTCCCATATGCCCGAGTTGCCGTGGGGCGTCATGGGGTTGGAGTCGGAATTCCAGCTGTTAAAGTCGCCCACGACGGAGAGGCGTTCGGCGTCCGGCGCCCAGACAGCGAAGTACGTTCCCTGGTGCCCATCGATTTCGGTGATATGCGCGCCCAGCTTCTTGTAGAGTTGGTTGTGCCCGCCCTCATTGAAGAGGTGAAGGTCGAAGCTGGTCAGCAGGACCGAGTCTTGATCTTCTGTACTAATGGCAGAGGCCGGCTCGAGGGCTGCGGCTTTCTCCTTGGCCGAGGACTGCTCTTTTGGGTCCGATGGAGCCATGGTCGCGTTCTCCTCGTAGCGGCGCGCAGACGCCGGCGAAACCCCATAAGAGTAACACCACGAGGACGAAAAACGCAGATAGCAGCCCACTCTGAGGTCCGTGGTGAGTCCGCGTTTTTTCTAGCCACTATCCACAAACCACTGCGTGTGCCTCTGTGCGAAGTTGCCTGAGGTCACTCGGATTTCTAATCACGAGTCTTCGGATAAGAAAAACGTACCGCCGTCAAATATTGTTTGAACTGCGGGCACAAGGTCACGGCCGGCGCTGGTTTTGTTGACATAACCGGCGGCCCCTGAGCGAGCTACGAGCTCAATGAATTCTTTCGACTCGTGCATCGTCAAAACCAGCACTTTAACGTCCCTCACGTCCTTGGTCAATTCGCCAAGCACCTGTAGTCCTCCCTTACCACGCATGCTGATATCAAGAATGATGAGATCGGGCTGCAAAGAACGAACCGCATCGATGGCTTCGTCCCCGTTCTTCGCTTCGGCGACAATTTGCCATTCGGAATGGTCTCTCAAAATAAGCCGGATGCCCTGGCGCACGACGTCATGATCATCGGCTACTACGATGCGCTTTGGCATGTAGTCTCCTTCGCTACCGGCAGCCTCACCTCGATCCTGGTTCCCGCTGCACTCGAAGCAATGTGCAGTTCTCCGCTTAGCTCCCGCACCCGTTCCCTCATTCCAGCGATTCCCACCCCCGTCGTTTTGGCCCCGTCGCCATCGGTTGCAAATCCCACGCCCGCATCTTCGATAGACATTCGAATGTCGGATCCATCGTAGCGAATCGAAATTGCCGCCGACCGGCTCTTGGAATGACGATGAATATTAGTCAGACTCTCCTGCAGTACTCGGAATAGCACCAATTCCACCGGTTGAGACAGACGGCGGAGGTTGGGCGGCATCTCAAGACGGACCGCGATGCCGCTCCTCTGCCTGAAACCATCGATCAGCCACGGAATGGCTGATGACAAACCTATCTCTTCGAGTAACGGAGGATGCAACAAATGGGACATGGTGCGAACTTCTGACGTACACCGGTCAATCAGGTTGAGTGTTTCTTCCAGGACTTTCGGTGAACGATTGGCCCTCGCTTCGTCGAGGGCGACCACACACGACATCTTGATCGCTGCAAGATACTGACCAACGCTGTCGTGCAATTCTCGTGCAATTCGCCGGCGCTCCTCGTCCTGCACACTGGTAATGTGAGCGGTCAATTGCTGGAGCTCCTGGTTCGTTTTCTCTAACTGGCTCCGCCGCTCCTCCGATAAACGCGCCGATCCCAACATCGCATGCACTTGGGGAACCAATCCCGGCAGTGCGATCGCAGTTACAACGGAAGCCAGAGCGGTGACGAGCTTCACATCGCCAGCCAGCCAGTAAGCCGGCTTCCAAAGCACGACAACATCCATGAAGTGCGTGAAGCCGCATGCGACGATGAATAGTCCAAAAGCCAGAAACATCCAGCTGAACGGAATTTCTCTTCGCGTTCGCCGTACCAGGTAGACCAGCGTGGCCGATATTGCAAGATACGAGAGCCAGATTGCCGTATCGCTCCCGACGTGCAATGCAATCAATTGCCGATCGTTCAGATAACAATAGGCATGCGGCAGGAAATTCGTGGACAGAACGTTCCGGATAGCGGAGGGCATCATCAGCAGTGCACCCACGCTCAAAGCTGTTGCAACCAGCGAGCTACCCACGACAAAGCTCCGCCTTGTTGCCTGCGGGTAATGCATGCTTAACCTCGACACCAATACACTGACGTTCTCCCTAAGCGGATGGCAACTAACTTTACAAGGGATCGGTCAGGAGTCACTAAGGTAAACGCCTTACTGATTGCTGCTCTCAATTGCCTCCGGGCCCAGCCGTCACGCTGCCGGGCGCACCCGGTCAACGAAACTAACTAGCCAAGGGCTCCGCCCTTGATATCCCTCTGATTTCAGAGTGTTTCTCGACCCAACGAGAACCCATCCCCTCTGCCGAAGGCTTGCGGCAGCCGGAGCGCACAGAAGAATTCCTCTCGCCGCGCTTCCGACACAACCCCATGCGGCCTTTCGCCAATCGCTAATGGCTAACTGCTAGTTGCTTCCTTTTCCCATTTCGGGCAATTAATTGGTTACCCAAGTTTTTTCGGTATTCACTTTCTCCCTGATTCCCCTCCCCAACTCCGCTATTCCTGAACCAGCCTCCGCTTGCCATCGGGCGAGCGCCATTTTGTTCTTTACATACTATGCGCGGTAACTCCATTGTTTCTGCGCCTTTGCCTGTAAGCCTATTTGTTTGTCAAAACTTACAGCCAGCCGCGCGATAAACCCTGTGTTTTCAAAAAGGGGAAAAAGGGTACCGCGTTACCGAAAGGAAATCTGTCCATTATGCCGAATCCTCCCTGTGCCTCCACCCGGTGTGCGCGTCGGCTCTCCCGCCTGCCCTCTTTTCCGCGAGGAGACATATCAGATGCTGCTCCTGCAACTGAAAAGGACGCAGCACCAGCTTCGTGACTACAGCGAGCAGAAGCGTCAGCAGTACGAAAAGACGAAAAAGGGAGGAGATGATGTCAGCGACCCCTGCGCCCGAGCCTCTCGCCGACAGCGCCTAGGTTTTGAAAAGGCACGGCTTCACCCGCCGCAACTGACGAAAAAATTCGTACTAGCGACTGTGTTGTGTCAGTGCACGACTTCACAGGCTGCTGAAAAAGTCGTCTTTGCGATCGGTTTGTATCGGGCGCTTTCGCCGCTTTGCCTGCCCGTTTCGCACAAGGCGACGTGACGGCGAGCACTGCGGCAGGTTTGTAACAGGTGTTTCATTAGCGTGGCGGCGTACGGACTGCCGCGACTAAGCCCGCTGAGCAGGACTTGCCGCATGCCGACCGCAATCATAAGGAGCACAGCATGGCTGACAAGAAAGCGGACCTCGCTGGACCCGGCATCGGCGATTATCTGGAACTAGAAAAAGTCCTGCCGGACAACTACAGCTCGCTGCTGACACCGAAAGAGACGCAGAGAGCCCTCTTCGAGGTCAAGCGCTACATCGAAGACAACCTCTGCAAGGAACTCAACCTCATGATGGTCGAAGTGCCGCTCATCGTGGACGAGCAAAGCGGCGTCAATGACCTGCTGGACCGCGATGGATCCAGAACACCCATCCAGTTCCACATCTCCAACGACCGCGACCAGCACCCCATCAACGCTCAAGTGGTGCAGGCTGCCACCAAGTGGAAGAGAATGGCGCTGAAACAATTCGGCATGGCGGCGGGCGAAGGTCTATGCACCGACATGCGCGCTGTCCGCAAAGACTACTTCCTCGATCACGACCACAGCGCCTACGTCGATCAGTGGGACTGGGAGCGCGTGATCACGCCCGAACAGCGCAATCTCGACTTCCTTAAAGCCATCGTCAGCAAGATCTGGAAGGTAATCGTCGGCGCCGAGCGCTATGCGCAGGAGTTGTTCCCAGCGCTGCGCGATCCGAAATACCCCAGTCTGCCCGAGCAGATCAAGTTCCTGCATGCTGAGGAGATTCTCGACATGTATCCTGAGCTGCCGCGCAAACAGCGCGAGACCGCGATCCTCCAGAAGTATCCGGCGCTTTTCATCATCGGCATCGGATGGATGCTGAAGGACGGCTATCCGCACGAACTCCGGGCGGCCGACTACGACGACTGGGTCACACCGACCATCACCAAAAACGGCCACTTGCTGCACGGCTTGAATGGCGACATTTTAGTATGGAACCCGGTCACCCGCCGCCGTCACGAGCTGTCATCCATGGGCATCCGGGTGAACGCCGAGTCACTCAAGAAGCAATTGGAACTGACCCATCAGATGGACTTCTTGAAGTATCCATATCACCAGGCAATCGTGAACCACGAGATTCCGCTAAGCATTGGCGGGGGTATCGGGCAGTCACGCACCATGATGCAGATCCTGCGCAAGGCGCATCTCGGCGAAGTAAGCGTCACAGTATGGCCGAAAGCCCTGAAGGATATGTGCGCGAAGAAGAATATTCACGTGCTGAATTAGCTGACAGGTAACTGTAGCTGGTCGGGCGGCCCGGAAGGTCGCCCGTTTTTCAGTGGCAACTGACGCGGCTCATCTCATTGCGGTGATGGTCGAGCGACAGTCCGAGCCCGACAGGTCTTGACCTAATCGCCAGTTTCTTCCTTAGTGCACCAGCGCCAGCCTCTCTTCTTCCTTCTTCACCTTGGCGATGGCGATCAACCCGGCCGCTTTCTGCGCGATATGTTCGGCGCTGACCTCGAACTCCTTGATCAACTCCCACGGCGCGCCCGAATCGCCGAAGCGATCTTTCACGCCGATAGCTCCGGTAATCACCGGCGTCCCAAACAATTCCGGACTCTCCGTGATGACGCCACTTACTCGCCATGCCAGCGCACCAATCTGGTGTTCTTCGGCGGTGACCACGACTCCGGTCTCCCTTGCGGCGCGCACAATCGCCGCCTCGTCAATCGGCTTCATGGTGTGGAGGTTGACCACGCGGGTCTCGTAACCGAACTCCTGCTTGAGGATGTACGCCGCGCGCATCGCCTCCGGAACCATGGGCCCGCAGGCGATGATGCTGAGGTCCTCGTGCTCGTTGCGGTACTCGGGCGCAAGCACCGTGTCGAATGCATCAGTCATCTGCTCAGCTTTACGACGCAGGCGGATCACGTTGGCGGTCCCAAACACAAACGGCGTGTCTTCGCGAGTAACGATCGGCGTCGCCTCGCGCGCGAAGCGGATGTATTTCGGCCCGACATGTTGCAGCAGCAGGTAATCAGTCGCCTTGCGAGTTTCGATGGAGTCGCAGGGCACCGATACCACCATGTTGGGAAGTCCGCACATCGCGAACAAATCTTCCAGCGCCTGGTGCGTTGCGCCGTCGGGGCCGACGGAAACCCCACCGTGCGCGCCGGCGATCATGACGTTGAAATTGCCGTAGCAAATCGACACGCGAATCTGGTCCAGATTCCGTGCCGCTGCAAACGTAGCGTAGGTGCCGAACACCGGCAGCTTGCCCTCGCGCGCCAGTCCCACAGCAGCCGCGGTGGCCGACTGCTCGGCGATTCCCATGCTGATCCAGCGGTCTTTGCGCTCCGGCTTGCCGCTGTAGAAGTCGCTGATGGTGATCGATCCCGAAATGTCGAGTCCGAGACACACAATGCGATCGTCGTCGCCGTTGTTCGCCAGCGACTTTCCAAAGCCCTTGCGCGTCGGCTCCATCTTCACCTGCGGAGTGCCCTCCGCATTCCACCAGTAATCGCGCGAGAAGTGCGGCATCTTCTCTTCGATCTTGGCCTCGACCTCTTCCTGGTACTCGGCCGCCTTCTTCAGCAGCGCGTCATAGGCGATGTTCTTCTTCAGGCCAAGTTCTTCCAATCCTTTCACCATCTCGTCGTACGTCGGAGCCCGCCCGTGCCAACCCGCAACGTTCTCCATAAAGCTGACACCTTTGCCCTTCACCGTGTTGGCCAGCAGCAAGGTCGGCTTGCCCGCAGCGGGAACGTTCTTCGCCTTCTGCAATCCTTCGACCACTTGGCGGATGTTGTGACCATCCACCTCGATAACTTCCCATCCAAACGCGCGATAGCGCTCGTCCAGCGGTTCAACGTTCATCACGTCCTTCACCCAGCCATCAATTTGCAGCCGGTTGCGATCGATGATGCCCACCAGGTTGTCCAGCTTGAAGTGTGAGCCTTCCATCACCGCTTCCCAGATGTTGCCTTCCTGCTGCTCGCCATCACCCATGATGCAAAACACAGTGTGCTTCTTGTCGGCCATCTTGGCCGCCAGCGCCATACCGACGGCGATGCTCAGGCCCTGCCCGAGCGATCCGCTCGACACCTCGACGCCCGGCAGTTTCAGGCGGTGCGGATGCCCCTGGAACGGCGAATACAGTTTGCGCAGGGTGACCACGTCTTCCAGCGGGTAGTAGCCCGCCATGCCCAAGCCGAGGTAAAGCGCGGGAGCCTTGTGTCCACCCGACCACACGATGCGATCTCGGTCTTCCCACTCCGGCATATGCGGATCTTGGTTCGCCACCTTCAGGTAAAGGGCGGCGACAATTTCCATCATGGAGAGCGTTCCACCGGCGTGTCCTGAACCCGCGGCACACAACGCCACGAGGTCGTAGCCGCGCATCAGGCGGGCAGCTTGTTCGAGCTCTTCGATGGAAAAATCGCGGACAACAGCTTTGGAGAAACCATTCATCAGAGGCATGTCGTTTCCTTCTTGCGAGCACGGCAAATTCCCCGAGGCGAAACGGCCAGCGCAACGCAAGCCGTCACCCGTTGGGCATCAGCACATGACATGGAATTCACGCTTTTGGGCCCGAAGCACAAGGCTAGGACGGCTCGAACCGGCTCGCTGTGTCTTCTATCACGAGGGATTGTGACGTGCGCCACAAGTCTCCTCGCCCTAATTACGGGGAATACTGAGTACTACGGAATGCGTGATTCGCCCCCCATCCGGTCACTGACCTCCAACTCCAACGCCGCCAGCGACACCGTGATATCGCGGATCGAGTAGTACATAGAGACCACAAGTGAAATCAGGCACAGCGCGAACGATGGCAAAGCGACGAAGTCCCTTTGCAGTTGCAACAACTGCTCGGCAAACAGCGACAGCACGGTCAGCGACACAAAGAAGATGCTGGTGGAGGCATAGAGCATAGAGCTGCGCAGCACGTGCGCCCGTTCATTGGTCAGGCGGAGCTGTTCCGAGAGGTGGCGCCGCCCGGCACTCTCCGGGTCGCTCTCGCCGAGGTCGCCGGCCAGGAGGCGGGCGCGATCGATGGCCCTCCCGTAGCGATTGGTAATACTCAGCAGAAGCAGACCCACGCCGGAAATCACGATCACTGGCGCGATCGAAGCGGTCAAAATCTGTACTACGGAAAATGTCGGCATGGTGAAATGACTCCGTCCCTATGATGCACCATAGGCTGCCCCATAGTTATTGGTAACGCTGCAGGTTACATACTCCTAACTTCGGCAACAGAGCTATCGCGGGCTTTAGCTAATTGCTAGTCGCTAATCGTTAATCCCCATCTAACACCACGTATTACACTGTCCGCATCATGGAAACCGCAGACGTCGTGATCGTGGGCGGAGGCATCGTAGGCGCCAGCATCGCCTGGAATCTCACCGAACAGGGACACCGCAACGTGCTCATCGTCGAGCGCGAGACGCATCAGGGCAAAGGTTCAACAGGCAAGAGCATGGGTGGAGTGCGCGCCCAATTCGCCACCGCTCCCAACATCCAGATGTCGATGTATTCCATTCAGTTCTATTCCGAATTCGACGAGCGCCTCGGACAGCCCGGCGGATACCGTCCGCAGGGATATCTCTTCGTCGCCACAGCGCAAAAGCATCTCGACTACCTGCGCACCAACCAGGCACTGCAACACTCGCTCGGATTAAAACAAGCCTGCATGGTCACCCGTGACGACATCGTCGCCCGCGTGCCCCAGCTTCGTTCGGACGACATCCTCGGCGGAAGCTTCTGCCCCACTGACGGCTTCGTTGATCCCTACAGCGTAATGATCGGCTTTACCACTTGTGCAACTGAGCGCGGCGCGAAAGTCTGGAAATCGACAGAAGCCACGAAGATAAATCGGGACCGCTCGGGCATCACCGGCGTCGAAACCACCCGCGGCCCCGTGAACACAAAAGTTGTCGTCAACGCCGCCGGGGCGTGGGCTGCGCGAGTTGCGGCGCTTGCCGGCATCGATCTGCCGGTCGAACCGCTCCGACGTCAACTGGTCCCGACCGAGCCGTTCGATGGCGTCTCGCACGAAATCCCCATGGTCATCGACATGACCAATGGCTTCCACTTCCGTCCCGAGAGCCTGGGATTTCTGCTCGCGTGGAACGATCCCGAAGAAACCATTGGCTACAAGACCGACTTCGAGCCGTCGTTTATCGAGAAGATATTGGTACGCGCGGCCGACCGCGTTCCCTGCTTCGAGAACGTCGCCGTGAATCCCAAGCGCGCCTGGGCGGGCCTCTACGAGATGTCGCCCGACCACCACTGCATTCTCGGCCCAGTCGAAGCTGTACCCGGCTTCTTCTGCGCCAACGGCTTCAGCGGACACGGCGTGATGCATTCGCCCGGGACCGGCCGCATCCTTGCCGACTTGATTCTGCACGGCAAGACAGACGTTGTGAGCAACGTCGAAGCGTTAAGCCCAGCGCGCTTCGCCAAGGGTGAACTACTACATGAGACGGCAGTCCTGTAAGACACAAGCAATGCTGTGGGTGCTCCATCCTTTTCCCGCCTTTGGAAGAGGGTGGGACGAACACAACCGCTGCAACCGCAACACATCCCATGCCACAATGAATCATGCCCGACTACACCCTGCGCCACGCGGCATCTGCTGACGTAGCTTCCATCACCGACCTCGTCAATCGCGCCTTCGCCGTGGAATTCTTCTTCAAGACCGGCGACCGCACCGACGAAGCGCAAATCAGCGAACTGCTGCAGCACGGCCCATTTCTCCTGCTGACCGACCACGACAACCTCATCGCCGCCGTCCACGTCGAGCTACGTGGAGAACGCATTTACATCGGTATGCTGGCCGTCGATCCCGCAAAACAAAAATTGGGAATAGGCGCGCGCATGATGCGCGAGGCCGAAGACTTCGGCCGCCGTGCAGGATGCAAGTTGGCCGACATCCGAGTAGTGAACGTACGCCCCGAGTTGCCGACGATTTACAGCAAGCTGGGCTACACCGAGAGCGGCGTCGAATCTGCGGCGGTCATCAAAACCGCGATCATGCCGGTGCACTTCGTTAGCATGTCGAAGCCCCTTTAGCTCGGTTCATCCTGAGCGACGGCGACCCCCTTTGCGTCTCTGAAGTCGAAGGCCCCCTGCCCAACGATGACTTCCGTACCGGCGCATATGATGGAATCCATGGAACGCCGCACTCTTGCCCATACCGACCTCACCGTCTCCCGCTTCGGCTTCGGAACCATGACTCTCGGCAAGCCACTCGACCAGAGCGGTACGAACGAAATCATCGGCCGCTGCCTCGACGCCGGCATCAACCTCTTCGACACCGCCAACATGTACAACGCGGGCGTCGCCGAAATTCTGCTCGGCAATGCCCTCAAAGGTCGTCGCGACAAAATTGTCCTCGCCAGCAAGGTCTTCTTCAAGATGGGCGACGCCGCCGACCAGCACGGCCTTTCACGCAAAGCCATCTTGCGCGCCATCGACGAGAGCCTCGCGCGCCTGCAGACCGACTACCTCGACCTCTACTACCTGCACGCGCCCGATCACAACATTCCGATTGAAGAATCACTGGAAGCCATGGAGTCGCTGGTCAACCAGGGCAAAGTCCGCTATCCCTCCTGTTCTAACTACGCCGGGTGGGAAGTGGTGCAGATGCTCTGGATCGCCAAGGAGCGTGGCTGGCACGCGCCTTACGTCTCGCAACCTATGTACAACCTGCTGGCGCGCGGCATTGAGCAGGAATACCTGGCGATGTGCAAGGAGTTCGGCGTCTCGACCGTGGTTTATAACCCGCTCGCGGGAGGCCTGCTCACCGGCAAGCATCGACCCGACGCGGTGATTCCCGGAACGCGCTTCGACAACAACAAGCTCTACCAGGACCGCTACTGGCACCAACAGTACTTCAACGCGGTTGAACGTCTCCGCCAGATCGCGCAGTCCGCCGGACGCTCGCTCATCAGCCTCTCGCTGAACTGGCTGCTGCATCACACTGTGTCGGATGTGGTGATCCTGGGTGCATCGAGCATGGCCCAGTTAAACGAGAATCTTGCGGCCGGAGGAGAAGGCCCGCTCCCCGAAGATGTGATCAAGGCCTCCGATCAAGTCTGGCACGACCTCCGCGGCCCCCTGCCGGTTTACAACCGCTGAGACCGTGTGCGCCCCGAGGCTGAAGGCGCTCGCCAACTGATATAGTGCTGTACAACACTAAAACTCACAAGGAACCACGACCTACTTGGAATCAGTGGGTTAGCGGAAAATTGTTTGTAAGAGTGATTCTAAAGGTAGTTATACGTATCCATTTCTGCCCGTTGGACTTTAGCTGGCATGAACGGCGGTTTTGGCACCGGTCGGTTCGCCGTGTCTTTGGGCGGTACCGAGTTACTGCCTACGTTAGTACCCGCTTGATGAACCCTTTCACCCCGAAGGTCCCCAGAAGTCCGAGCCCAATCAGCAGCGCGAGGAACGATACCCATGCCGGCATGTGCGGCACCATCGGGGTCAGCGCCGTCCGCAGCCCCTCGCTCATGTATACCAGCGGGTTGATGAGCACCAGGATTTGCAGCCAGCGCACATTGTGCATTGCCGCCCATGGGTAATATACGCAGCCGAAGAACGTCACCGGCACGACGATGATGCCGAACATCAGCGCAATGTGCTCCGGCTTCACCACCGTTCCGATGGCCAGGCCGACCGTTCCCGCAACCAGGGAGGCAAGTAGCAGGATCCCAACCAGAGTCCCCCAATTCGATACGTTCACCTGCACCGGGGTTGCCGGAATGAAGTACACCAGCGGGAAAATCACCAGCGCGGCCAGCAGACTTTGTACTGCGCTGAACACGATTTTCTCGATGGCCACCCAGGTGACCGGCAGTGGCGACATCACGCGATCGTGGATTTCGCGGGTCGCGCCGATTTCCATCGAGAGCGGCAGCGCCGTCGCCATGATGCCCTGGATAAAGATGCCCACTGCCAGCAGCCCAGGGAGGATCAGCGTACCGAAACCCCCGGCCGCGCTGCTCTGGAAGCCCTGGCCCATCTTGGGGAACAGGTAGGTGAACACGAAGACAAACATCAGCGGGTTCATTACGGTGCGGATGAGAAAGGGAATTACCTCGCGGCGCAGAACGCTGATGTCCCGCAGCAGCAGTCCGCAAAACGAGCGCCAATACAGGGCGTACTTAGTCACGCAGGTCCCTCCCCGTGAGCTTGATGAAGACGGATTCCAAAGTGGTTTCGGTGACAGAGATGTCGCGCAGATTATCGCCGGTGATGCCGACGATCTCGGGCAGCAGTCCGCCGCGCCCGTCGGTAAACACGATCAGTCCGGCGGCGGATGCTTCCACCGAAGTGACACCGGGAAGCGTTCCCAGGCGCGCGCGCAATCCGTCGGCGCTCACGTCCTGCAATTGCAACTGGAACACGCGTTGCGCGCCAACGCTGCTTTTCAGCTCTTCCGGCGTGCCGCTCACCAGGATTTTGCCGTGGTCGATAATGGCGACCCGGCCGCACAACTGGTCGGCTTCTTCCATGTAGTGAGTGGTGAGCACGACAGTAATGCCACGTTGGCGCAGTTCGCGGATGATGTCCCACAATGCCAGACGTGTCTGGGGATCGAGTCCGGCGCTAGGCTCGTCGAGGAAGAGCACTTCGGGGTTGTGCGCAATGGCGCGCGCAATCTGGACGCGCTGGGCAAGCCCGCCCGACAGGGTCCGCACCGACGACTTTGCCCGCTCACTCAGCTTGAACAGCTCGAGCAGTTCCGTCGACCTCTTCGTGGCTTCCGCGTGCGGAATGCCGAAATAACGGCAGTGGAAATACAAGTTCTCAAACACCGTACACTGCCGGTCGAGCGTGTTGAACTGGGTCACGACGCCCATGTAGCGCCGGGCTTCGGAGGGATGTTCGACCACGTCGATGCCGGCGATGGTGACACGGCCCGCAGTGGGCAGCGAGCGGGTGGTGCACACGCTGATGGTAGTGCTCTTGCCTGCGCCGTTCGGGCCGAGCAAGCCGAACAGCTCTCCGCGCTCGACCGCCAGGTCAATGCCTTTGACGGCCTCGACCGGCGGCTTACCGGGATAGGTCTTTACCAACTTCTGTATGTTGACAATTGCGTCGGTTGAACTGGTCACGGCGCTCCGCTTGCTTTGTGTTGTTGGATTACCCAAGAGGCTGTAGCAGCAGTTTACCAATGAAAGGGGCAGCGACAGAACGTGGATTGTTACAACTCTTCAAATCGCCTGGCCCGCGCAGAATCCGGAGGCCCAGGCCCATTGAAAGTTGAAGCCACCCAGGTGCCCGGTCACGTCCACCACTTCGCCGATGAAGTAGAGGCCCGGCACTTTCTTGCTCTCCATGGTTTTCGCCGACAACTCGTCGGTATCAACGCCACCAGCCGTGACCTCCGCTTTGTCGTAACCTTCCGTTCCGGATGGCAAGAGTTTCCAATTATGTGCGGCTCGCTCCAATTCTTCCAGCGCAGGATTCGTCCATCGCTCCGGCGCGTGTTGTTCCAGCCAGCGGTCCGCGAATCGATCGGGCAGCACCGCGCGAAAGACCGACTTGGCCGCGCTGAGGTCGCGTCCGCCAGGTTCCATCCGCATAGCGTGCGTGATGGCTGTCTCGGGAGCGAGGTCGAGTGTCAGCGCCTCACCCAGCTTCCAGTACGAGGAGATCTGCAGGATCGCGGGACCGCTCAAGCCGCGATGCGTGATCAGCATCTTCTCGCGGAAGCGTTGGCGTCCTACCGACGCGATTACTTCGGCAGAGACTCCAGCGAGGTCACAGTAGCGTTTGCGATCCTCGGCATCAAAGGTCAGGGGAACAAGAGCCGGCCGACACTCACGAATCTTGATTCCGAACTGCCGTGCCAACTCATAGCCGAATGCCGTCGCACCCATCTTCGGAATCGACAGTCCGCCCGTGGCGATAATCAGCGCGGGCGCATGGAACTCATCATCACCCGCAAATGCGACGAGCTTTTCACCTCGTCGTACTTCCTGCACGCGGGTCGCGGTAAAGACTTCGACTCCTACCGCGCGACATTCTTCTTCCAACATTGCGACGATTTCCTGCGCGGAGCGATCGCAGAACAATTGACCCAATGTTTTCTCGTGATAAGGAATGCGATGTTTCTCAACGAGAGTGATGAAGTCTTGCGGGGTGTAGCGCGCCAGCACCGACTTGCAGAAGTGCGGATTGGACGAAAGGAAATTTTCCGGCCGGCAATGCAGGTTAGTGAAATTGCAGCGCCCGCCACCGGAGATCAGGATCTTCTTGCCGATACGGTCGGCGTGCTCCAGCACGGCGACGCGGCGTCCGCGCTGACCGGTGGTGATGGCGCACATCAGTCCGGCAGCCCCTCCGCCGAGCACTACCGCGTCATAGGAATGGATCACATCTCAGTTTCAAGTTTCGAGTTTCGAGTTGCAAGTCCCGAACTTAGGAATTCGTAAACTGGCTCGGAGGATTGTGTTCAGGACTCTCTTCGCGAACACGCAGGCTCGGCCAGCGACTCGGTTTTCGCTGGCGAATTGCCGCTCACGGAGATCAACACAAGGGTGGCGTCGTCGGCGAGCTTGCCGCTGGCGTGATCGCGGACCTGACCCAGAATGCGCGCGTGGAGTTCCTGCAATGTCGCAGCTCCATCGCTCGCCAACATTTTCGTCAGCCGCTCCGGGCCGAACTCTTCGCCGCTGTCGTCGGCCGCTTCGGTGATGCCGTCGGTATATAAGGTCAGAGTGTCACCGGCACGAAGCCAGAGATGTTCGGCGCCGGCTGCCTGCTGCGACAGCAGTCCGAGCACGGGACGCGTAGGTGCAAGCGTCTCGGTCGCGCCGCTGGCGTGGCGCACAATGGGCGGGCAGTGTCCCGCGTTGACATACTCCAGCACGCGGCCTGCGAGGTCGAGTACGCCGTAGAACATGGTCACGTAATGGCCCTCGCCGAGTTGGTCGCGGAGAATCGTTTCAACCTCGCTGACGATCTTCGCTGCTCCGCCTCCGGCCGCTGACAAGGTGCTCACCGAGGCGTACAGCATGGCCGCGATCAGCGCTCCCGGCGTGCCTTTGCCAGAAACATCGGCGACGCAGAAATGCAGCACGGTCTCGCTGGGTTGCCAGACGCCGAAATAGTCGCCGCCCACGACACCTGCCGGGAGACTCTCGCCGAACAGCTCGATGTCTCGCGCAACCAGGTGGCGCTGCGGCACGATGCGCGTCTGCAGTTGCTGTGCGTCTTGTTTCTCGTGGTCAGAAATCCGCTGCATCGAGCGTATCTCGCGACCGTGCCGAATGAGTGATACTACTTTCTCCAGTAGCGAGTCGTTGCGCCACGGCTTTTCGATGAAGTCCGACGCGCCCGACTTCATGGCATGTACTGCCAGATCGACATTGCCCCACGCGGTGAGCGCGACAATCGGGAGCGTATTGTCCATCTGCCGCAGACTCTCGATCAGGTTCAGGCCTTCGACTCCAGACGTGCTGTCGCGGCGATAATTCATGTCAACCAACGCGAGGTCAGGCAATTGCAGACTCGCCACGTTGAGCGCTTCCTGAGGCGACGCGCAGAGCAGCACTGGGTACCCATTCCCACGCAAAAGCATCGCCAGCGCTTCACGGACGTGCTCCTGGTCCTCGGCAATCAGAATGGTGGGTTTTTCGTTGTCGTAATACATGGTCTGCCCGCTGTAGGGAAGTGCAGACCGATTGCCACTCTCGGACATCGCCAAGTCCCTTGGAATCAAGCAGCGCCTTAGAGAGTTTTCGCGGGCCTGCCCAACCTTGCGACAGCTGTGTCCGGATTCGGACAGCAGGAGACGGCGTGCGTTAGTCCGCGAAAATTGGGACTTCGCCCTTTTTTTGTAGCTGTTTCCTGCGCCATGGCAGATGGGCGACGATCCAGCTTTGCAGGCGATCGAGATACAGGTACACAACGGGCGTAGTGTAGATCGTCAGCACCTGACTGACCATCAAGCCGCCGACAATGGCGACACCCAACGGACGACGCAGCTCCGACCCGGTGCCGGTGCCAAATGCCAGCGGAACAGCACCGAGCAATGCCGCTGCCGTAGTCATCATGATGGGACGGAAGCGGAGTAGCGCAGCTTCGTGAATGGCATCGAGTGGAGTTTTGCCCTGGCGCTCCATTTCAAGTGCGAAATCGATCATCATGATAGCGTTTTTCTTCACAATGCCAATCAGCAGCAGGATGCCCACGAGTCCAATCACGTTCAGTTCCATGTGGAACAGCATCAACCCCAGCAGGGCTCCGGTGCCGGCTGAAGGGATCGTGGAGAGAATCGTGATGGGATGGATGTAGCTCTCGTACAACATGCCGAGCACGATATAGACGGCCACCAGCGCTGCCAGAATCAGCAGCGGCTCCGACGACAGAGAGTCCTGGAAGGCTGCGGCGGTCCCCTGGAAGCTGCCATGAATCGTAGCGGGGAAGCGCATTTCCAACTGAGTCTGTTCGATCAGTTTAGTGGCATCGCCCAGGGCGGCGCCGGGCGCAAGGTTAAACGAGATGGTCACCGCCGGGAATTGTCCCTGGTGGGCGACAGCCAGCGAGGTGCTGGTTGGTCCGAAATGCGCGAATGCGGAGAGAGGCACCTGCGACCCTGGTGGCAACAATCCTCCAGCCACGGGCTGGCCGCTTACCGTACCTTGCGCAGTGGCTGGCGCTTGGCCGCCAGTTCGGGTAATTACGTAGACGCTCTCGAGGGCGTCGGGCGTCATTTGATATTGCGGGTCAACCTCGAGCACCACGTGATACTGGTTCAGCGTCTGGTAGATGGTCGAGATCTGGCGCTGTCCAAAGGCGTCGTACAAAACGTTGTCGATTTGCGAAGGCGTGATTCCTAAGCGCGCGGCGGTATCGCGATCGATGATGACATTCTGCTGCAGACCCCGTACCTGCTGGTCACTGCTGACGTCTTTTAGTACGGGAATCGCCTTCAGCTTGTCGGTGAGCTTAGGCGCCCAGTCGTACAGCTCTTGCAGGTCCTCTCCGGATAACGTGTATTGATATTGGGCGTTGGAGAATCGTCCGCCAATTTGCAGATCCTGCGCAGCCTGGAAGAACAGCGTCGCTCCCGGCACGTGCGAGGTCTTGGGGCGAATGCGGTTGATGACTTGGTCGATGCTGACCTTGCGCTCTTTCAGGGGCTTGAGGGTCACGAACATGCGGCCCTGGTTCTGGGCTGTGTTGCCGCCGGAAAATGCGATCACGTTGTCGACCGCAGGATCGGTTTTCACGATGCGAATAAATTCAGCAACTCGATCGCGCATTCCGGCGAACGCCATATCCTGATCGGCCATGATCGTGCCCATCATGCGTCCGGTGTCTTGCTGCGGGAAGAAGCCCTTGGGAACGATGGCGTAAAGATAGACGTTTACGAAGACGGCGATGACGGCAATCGCAAAGACCAGCCGCTGATGCCGCAGCACCCAGGCCAGGGAGCGCTTGTAGCCCGAGTTGAGGTGGACAAAGCCTTTTTCACTGAAACGATAGATCGCGCCATGTTTGGCCCCGTGTGGCTTCAAGAGCCGCGCACAGAGCATGGGAGTCGTCGTCAACGACACCACCATGGACACGGCGATGGCTCCGCTGATGGTCATGGCGAATTCATGGAACAGACGGCCGATCAGGCCGCTCATCAGCAGAATGGGGATGAACACCGCGATGAGCGAGATACTCATCGACATAACGGTGAAGCCGATCTCGCGCGCACCCAGCAGTGCAGCCTCGTACGGAGCCATACCGGCTTCCACGTGGCGCATCACGTTCTCCAGCACCACGATGGCATCATCGACCACGAATCCGGTGGATATCGTCAGCGCCATCAACGACAGATTATTGAGCGAGTAGCCCAGCAGGTACATGATCCCGAAGGTGCCGATGATAGCGAGCGGTACGGCAACGCTTGGGATGAAGGTGGCGCGCACTTCGCGCAGAAAGACGAACACCACCAGGACGACAAGCACTAGAGAAATGATCAGGGTTCGCTCGACGTCAGAAACCGAGGCGCGAACCGTCAGGGTGCGATCCAGAGCAATGTCGAGCTTGATGTTTTGCGGCATCGACGCCTTCAGGAACGGCAGTTGCTCGATGACCCGGTCCACGGTTGCGATGATGTTGGCCCCGGGTTGCCGGAAAATAATGATCATCACGCAGGGCTTGCCGTTGAATCGGCCGGCGACATGGGTGTCGGAGTAAGAGTCCTGGACGTCGGCTACATCGCTGAGGCGGACCGGAGAGCCATTGTTGTAGGCGACGACGATCGGCGCATAATCCCTGGCCTTCTTGAGCTGGTCGTTGGTGCGAACCATCCAGCTCTTATCGCCGCCCTGCAGAGAGCCCTTTGCCTGGTTTACGTTCTGTGCCGCAACCGCGTTGCGCACGGCGTCGAGGCCGATTCCCATTTTGTTGAGCAGGTTGGGATTCGCTTCGATGCGCACCGCCGGCTGCGAGGAGCCGCCGACATACACCTGCCCGACACCCTCGACTTGCGCCAGCTTTTGAGACAGGATCGAGTCCGCCGCGTCGTACATCTGGTATTGCGTCAAGGTGTCGGACGTGAGCGCCAGGATCAGGATGGGTGAGTCAGCAGGATTCACCTTGCGGTAGCTGGGATTACTAGGCAAGTCGGCGGGCAGGAATCCGCGAGCAGCGTTAATCGCTGCTTGCACATCCCGCGCCGCCGCGTCGATATTGCGGTTCAGGTCGAACTGCATGGTGATGCCCGTTGATCCCAGCTGGCTGGTTGAGGTCATCTGGTTGATGCCGGCGATGCGGCCGAATTGACGTTCCAGCGGGGTTGCGACCGAAGTCGCCATAGTTTCTGGACTCGCGCCCGGCAATCCCGCGCCGACGGAGATCACGGGGAAATCAATCTGAGGTAGCGGCGAAACCGGAAGCTGCGTGTAGGCCAAGCCGCCGGCCAGCAGCAGCGCGATGGTCAATAGAAACGTCGCGACCGGTCGCTCGATAGCAGGTCCGGAGACATTCATGGTCAGTCTCCCATAGCCTCGGCGGGTTTCGGAGCACGAATATTGCGCACTGCCGTGCCGAGACGGTCAAACCACAGGTAAACCACCGGAGTGGTGTAGAGAGTCAGGACCTGGCTGAACAATAGTCCGCCGATAATGGTCACGCCCAGCGGACGCCGCAACTCGGAACCGGTGCCCGAACCCAGCGCCAGCGGCACCGCTCCGAACAACGCAGCGAACGTGGTCATCATGATAGGACGGAAGCGCAGCAGGCAGGCTTCGTAGATAGCGTCGAGCGGGGGTTTGCCGTCCTTGCGTTCCGCCTCGAGCGCGAAGTCGATCATCATGATGGCGTTCTTCTTCACGATACCAATCAATAGAATGATGCCAATGAGGGCCATCACACCCAGATCCATGCGGAAGATGTTGAGCGCCAGGATGGCTCCCACGCCGGCGGAGGGCAGGGTGGACAGAATCGTAATGGGGTGAATATAGCTCTCGTAGAGTACACCCAGAACGATATACACAGTGATGATGGCGGCCAGAATCAGCCAGCCTTCGTTGGCTTGCGACGCTTCGAAGGCGCGCGCCGTACCCTGGAATTTCACTTGAATGCTCGGGGGAATGCCAACGTCCGATACCGCGCCATTGATCGCCTTCACCGCTTCGCCGAGGGAGTACCGGTTGCCCAGGTTGAAAGAAATTGTCACAGCAGGAAACTGTCCCTGATGGTTCAGCGACAAAGCGCCGCTGCCGGTATCAAAGTGCGCGATCGCGCTGAGAGGGACCTGTCCGTTGGCGCCAGGGACGTAAATGCTCTTCAGCGAATCAGGATCGTCGCGGAACGATGGGTCCACCTCGAGCACGACGTGATACTGGTTTAACTGGGTGAACATGATCGAAACCAGGCGCTGCCCAAACGCGTCGTAGAGCGTATTGTCCACGGCGCTGGCACTCACCCCGAGACGCGAAGCGGTGTCGCGGTCGATCTGCAGATTGGCCACCGCGGCCTGGTTCTGCTGGTCAGTTGCCACATCGCGCAACTCTGGAAGCGTCTTCAACTTGGCCACCAGGGTGCTAGTCCACTGGGCCAGTTCTTTCGGATCGGCGTCCTCGAGGCTGAACTGATACTGCGTGCGGCTCACCCGGTCTTCCACTGTGAGGTCCTGCACCGGCTGCATGTAGAGCGTGATGCCCTCGACGCCGGCTGTTTCCTGCTGCAGCCGTTTGATGATGGCGGTTACGTCATCGCTGCGCTCATCTTTGGGCTTCAGGTTGATCTGGAAGCGCCCGCTATTCGGTGTTGTATTCGTGCCATCAACGCCGATGAACGATGAAAGGCTGGCGACATCCGGGTCTTTCAGGATGGCCGCCCCTAGCTTGAGTTGGCGGTCCGCCATTGAGGTGAACGAAACGCTCTCCGGCGCATCTGAAATGCCCATGATCACGCCGGTGTCCTGAATGGGAAAGAAGCCTTTGGGCACGACGATATAGAGCCAGACCGTTGCTACCAGCGTTGCTAGCGTGATGAACAGAGTCAGCGTCTGGTGCTCGAGCACGACCTTCAGAGTGCGTCCATAAAACCCGATAGTGCTGTTAAAGATTCGTTCCGACGCGTCGTAGAGTTTTCCGTGCTTCTCCTGGCCTTTCTGACGCAGCAAAATCGAGCACATCATGGGCGTCAGCGTCAGCGAGATAAAAGCTGATAGCAGAATCGTGACACTCAGCGTCACTGCGAATTCGCGGAATAGTCGTCCCACGATGTCGCCCATGAACAGCAGCGGAATCAGCACCGCAATCAGCGACACCGTCAACGATACGATGGTGAAGCCGATTTGACCGGAACCCAGTAGGGCGGCCTCCAGCGGAGAGTGTCCTTCTTCAATGTAGCGGTCAATGTTTTCGATCATGACGATCGCGTCATCAACCACGAAACCGGTCGAGATGGTCAACGCCATCAGCGACAGGTTGTCGAGCGAATAGCCCAGCAGATACATCGCGCCAAAGGTGCCCACCAGCGACAGGGGCACTGCAATACTGGGAATAATGGTGGCTGCCAGTGTGCGCAGGAATATAAAGATCACCATCACCACCAGCGCGATGGTCAGCATCAGGCTGAACTTCACGTCGGCAACGCTGGCGCGGATGGTGTTGGTGCGGTCCGTTAGCACCGTGATCTTGACAGACGCCGGAAGGTTGGCCTGCAGTTGTTTCAACCGCAACTTCACACTGTCGGCAACCTTGATGATGTTGGCCCCGGGTTGGCGCTGAATGTTCAGAATCACCGCCGGAGTGGTGTTCATCCACGCCGCCTGGTTCACGTTTTCCGGGCCTTCGATCACCGTCGCCACGTCTGACACGCGCACCGCGTTGCCGTTCTTATAGGCAACGATGGTGTTGGCGTAATCCTCCGGTTTGAACAACTGGTCATTGGCGCCGATAGTGTAGGCTTGGCGATTGTTCTGCAGTTGTCCCTTCGCCTGGTCCACGTTGACCGCGGCGATCATGGTGCGTAACTGCTCCAGGCTCATTCCATAGGAAGCGAGTGCGGTCGGGTTGGCCTGGATACGCACCGCCGGCTTCTGCCCACCGCTGATCGAAACGAGCCCGACTCCGGGCAATTGCGAAATCTTTTGCGCGAACGTGGTGTCGGCGAGGTCCTCCACCTGCGGCAGGGGCATGGTGTCGGAGGTCATCGCGAGCGTCAGGATGGGCGCATCAGCCGGGTTGACCTTGCTGTAGATCGGCGGCGTCGGCAGGTCGGTTGGCAGGAACGTCTGCGCGCTGTTGATGGCCGCCTGAACTTCCTGTTCTGCGACATCGATGTTCTCCTCGAGATTGAACTGCAGGGTGATGACCGAGGCGCCAAAAGAGCTGCTCGAAGTCATCTGGTTCAGTCCGGGCAACTGGCCGAACTGCCGTTCCAGCGGCGCAGTGATCGAGGAGGCCGTGACGTCGGGACTGGCACCTGGGTATAAGGTTACGATTTGAATGGTGGGGTAATCCACCTGCGGCAGCGCCGAGATTGGAAGTTGCTGGTAGGCCACAATGCCCACCAGCAGCAGCGCGACCATGAGGAGTGAGGTCGCGATGGGCCGTAAAATGAATGGCCGCGAAATACTCATGACTGCGATCCGATGGCCTCGGGTCTCTGCGACTGGGTAGCCGGCGGCTGAACGCTGACGCGGCTACCTGGCTGCAGCTTTTCCTGTCCGTCTGTAACTACCTTGTCGCCGGCCTGCAGACCCGACCCGATAACGACCGTATTGCCTTGCGTCAACGCGATTTGCACCGGCTTCACTTGCACTACGTTGTTATTGTCCACGGCATAGGTAAACGTTCCCTGTGGGCCACGCTGGATCGCGCTCGCGGGCATGGTCAACGCGTCCTTGCGCGTTTCCAACAGCAGATGCACGTTAACGAACTGGTTGGGCCACAGATTGTTGTCGGGATTCTCGAACACGGCCTTGAACTTCGCCGTTCCGGTGGTTTGGTCGATCTGATTGTCGATAGTCAGCAGCTTGCCGGTGGAGAGCTTGGTCTGATCGTCGCGGCTATAAACATCCACCTCGAGCGTCCCCTGATGCATACGCTGCCGCACGGCTTGCAGCTGATCTTCCGGCAAAGTGAAGTCGATCGCGATGGGATGCAACTGCGTGATGATGACCATCGGTGTGGTCGAAGCGGCCTGCACGTAGTTGCCGATATCGACCTGCCGCAATCCGATGCGCCCGTTGATCGGCGAAGTAATGCGGGTATAAGTAAGGTTTAGCTTTGCACTGTCGATGGCTGCTTTGTCGGCCGCAATCGTGCCCTCGTACTGTCCGAACGAGGCCTCTTGCGTGTCCAGGTCCTGTTTGGCGATTACGCCACCGGCATACAGCGCCTTCATGCGCTCGTATTGCACCTTGGCATTGTTCAGTTGGGCCTCGTCGCGCTGCAGATTGGCGTTCGCCGTCTCGAGGGCCACTTGATACGGCCGCGGATCAATCTGGATCAGCAACTCTCCGACCGATACGTCCTGGCCTTCCTGAAAATTCACCTGCGTGATCTGACCGTCGATGCGGGTTTTCAAGGAAACTGTATTGAAGGCCAGTACGGATCCCAATCCGGTCAGATAAACGGGAAAATCGCGCTGCTGAACGGTAGCGACTCCGACTGGAACTGCCGGCGGCGGCCCACTTGCCTTGGCGTTCTTGTCGGCGCGGCTGCATCCCGCCAGCACCGCGCAAATCGAAAGTGAGATCCCCAATTTATAAATTCGTAAGACCGTCAAACGTTCCTCCTCGCTGGCGCCCGGTATCGTGGCAGGGATGACGACCGTCACCAGGAGCACTTGGCTCGACTCGAGCCGTGCCAGTTACAATACTATGAATCCCACCTTGGTAATTAGACTGGATGGCCGATTGCCACGCGGTTAAGAGAGGGTGAAGGAAGGTTAAGTTTTGTGAAGGGTCCCACCACATCCCGAAACAATTCTTCACCACAGTCGCACACTGGAAAAGGCACAATAAATCCAGTGAACCATTTGCTAATCATCGACGACGATCATGCTCTCGTCAATTTGCTCAAACGTTTTCTGGAAGCGGAAGGCTTCCGCGTCGAAGCCGCCTACGATCATGATACCGGTCTGGCTGCAGCACTCGCCGACCACCATGAGTTGGTCATTCTCGACGTCATGTTGCCGGGCGGCTCAGGATTCGAGTTGCTGAAGGCCTTGCGCCATCAATCCGCTGTTCCGGTTCTTCTGCTTACCGCCCGGGGCGAGGCTGTCGATCGCATCCTGGGGCTTGAGATCGGCGCCGACGACTATCTCGCGAAACCTTTCGATCCTCGCGAGCTGGTCGCCCGCATTCGCGCGGTTCTGCGGCGTACCCGCGAAGCTGCGTCGGGCGCTGCTCGTGTCGATCATGACGAAGTTCTGAAGGTCGGCGACATTGAACTCTCGCTTGGCACCCGCAATGTGTCTTGCGGCGGCAAACCCGTGGAACTGACGTCCGTCGAGTTCAATGTCTTGGAACTGTTGTTGCGTAATGCGGGTAATGTCGTGACCCGGGAGCAGATTGCCGAAGTCGCCCTGGGGCGCCCCTTGAATGCATTCGATCGCAGTGTGGACGTTCACGTCAGCCGCCTGCGCAAAAAGCTCGGTGGCTTCACCGGCGCTGAGGATCTCATCCGGCCCATTCGCGGTATCGGATACTTTCTCGCCTCCGCGCCTGCGCCGGAAAAGGCCAAGGCATGAACCGCCGGTTGTTCTGGAAGATCTTTCTTCCGTTCTGGGTCGCCCAGGCACTCTTGCTCGGCGTGCTCTACATACGGCTGCAACACCGCGCGCACGCCGACAACCCCTGGTGGGTGCAGCCAGAACGCCGCCTCGTGCCGACCCTCGCGGACTTGGCGGTCCGTCGTTATGAAGATGGAGGCCAGCCCGCGCTGCGCGCCTTGCTCGACCAGTCGGCGTTGCCCCACCGCGCGAACTACTGGCTGCTCGACGCCAATGGCCGCGAGTTGAGTGGGCGTCCAATGCCGCAAGAGATTGGCGATTACGTCCAACGTGCTCTGCGGCATGAAGGCATGGTTCGTCCCGACGAAGCTGTGTTCGTCGTCGCACCCGCCACCACGGTGCGCGGCACTTATTTGTTTATCGGCGAATTCATTCCGCCGGGTCTTTCGGAGCGCGTGCCCGGCGACATCATCTGGGTGCTGAAACTCGGAACCATTATCTCCGCCCTGATGTGCCTGGTCATCGCCCACTATCTCAGCAAACCCATCGAGCGCCTGCGCAACGCAACTAATGAGCTGGCGCGCGGTAATCTCGATATCCGAGTAGGCGCGACCATCGGCCGCCGCAGCGATGAGATTGCCGACCTAGTGCGCGACTTCGACTCGATGGCGGGAGAATTGCGCAATCAGATCCAGAGCGAACGCAATCTCCTGAGCGGCGTGTCTCACGAGTTGCGCTCGCCCATCGCCCGCATGCGCCTTGCGCTTGCGCTGGCGCGTGCCGCCGATCGTCCGGAGCGCGACGAAATGCTCGACCGCATTGAGCAGGACGCTATCCAGTTGGATTCGATGCTGGACAGGATCCTTACCGTGGCCCGACTGGAGAACGGACAATACAAGCCGAGATTCGAGAGCCTTTCGCTAAACGACCTCATTGACGAAGTACTCGATGACGCCCGCTTCGAAGCCGCAGCCACTGGCGCGACCGTTAATTACACCGACGATGCTCTGCTCGAGGTAAACGGAGATCCCGGTTTGCTACGCAGCGCCATCGAAAACGTAGTGCGCAATGCCATCTTTTACTCCGGTCAGGATGGCACAATCGACGTGCGTTTGCGCCTCGACGATGGTTACGCCACGATCACGGTGACCGATAACGGCAAGGGCGTGCCGGACGACGCTCTACCCTTATTGTTCAAGCCGTTTTATCGCGTCGATGATTCTCGCGGCACCAACACGGGCGGCATGGGACTGGGACTCGCTATCGTGCGCAATGCCGTCGCTGTCCACGGCGGCTCCGTGAGCGCCCGCAACGTCTCTCCCCACGGTCTTGAAGTTGAGTTGCGCCTGCCGGTTGCCGGGACTTCACTCCCTGGCAGGAACTTGGCCGCGCAATTGGTCGCCCCATTACAAGGACGGCGGTGAGTCTGACGTTGTCAGATCTGTAACAGTCCGGAATAGATCGCCATCCCTACCACAGCATCTACTCCCATAGCATCGAGCGCGTCAATCTCCTGCTGACTGCGAATTCCACCGGCTGCGCTCAGGCGTCGCGAAGTCCGGGCTTTCAAATCGCGCACCACGTGCAGCGGAATTCCCTGAAGCAGTCCTTCGGTATCGATGTGTGTGTAGAGGAACGCGGAGCAGTATTCTTCCAGCGCCTCCATCATCTCCGCAGGCGTAATTTCCGTGATGGTCTTCCAGCCGTGAATCGCGACCCGCCCGCCACGCGAGTCGATCGCCATCACAAGCCGCTCCATACCGAACTCCTCAAAGAGCGAACGTGCGAAGGAGGTGTCGACGACGCGATCTTTGATTAGCGAAGAACCAAGAATGACTCTCTTCGCCCCGGAATTCAGCGCTTGTCGCGCGTCGTCAGCAGATCGTATGCCTCCGCCCACCTGGCACGGCAGCTTGCCGCAGAACTCGGCAATCAGCGCCCGATTGTTGCCAGTCCCCATGGCGGCATCGAGGTCAATTAACTGTACTAGCGGATAGCGCGAGAATCGCTCAACCCACTCGCTGAAGTTTTCAAACTCCAGCGCCTTCTTTTCGCCCTGCACCAATTGAACGATCTTGCCGCTCATTAAATCGATCGAAGGGATCAGCACGCCGGCCTCACCGGGATGCCGGCATCCCGCAACGCCTGCTTGATCGTCTCAACCGATCTCAGTCCGAAGTGAAACACCGACGCCGCCAACGCAGCATCGGCCGCCCCCCCCTGAAAGACCTCCACAAAGTGATACGGCTCGCCCGCTCCGCCCGAGGCAATCACCGGAATGCGTACGCTGGTTGCAATCGTTCGGGTCAGCGGGCAGTCGAAGCCGGACTTGGTGCCGTCACGATCCATCGAGGTCAGCATGATTTCTCCAGCACCCAACTCCTCCGCAGTGTTCGCCCACGCCTTTGCGTCGCGGCCCGTCGGCTTGCGGCCTCCCCATACATACACCTCCCACGTTGTGGGTGTCGTTTGCCTCGCATCGATCGCCACCACGACCGCCTGCGAACCATATCGTTCCGCGATGCGCGTAACCAGCGTGGGATCGGCTATGGCCGCCGAGTTCAGCGCGACCTTATCAGCTCCGCAATCCAGCACCGCCGCCGCGTCGTCCAGCGACCTGATACCGCCGCCCACAGTGAAAGGGATAAACAACTGCTTGGCGGTTCGCCGCACCGTATCCAGCAAGGTGTTGCGCGATTCGGCCGTTGCTGTGATATCGAGAAGCACGATTTCGTCGGCGCCTGCCCCGCTGTGCGCCAGAGCCAATTCCGCAGGATCGCCGGCGTCCCGCAGTTGCTCGAACTGAATGCCCTTCACCACTCGTCCGGCATTCACATCGAGGCACGCGATAATACGCTTGGCCAGGGTTTCACAAGGCACAGAAATTCTCCAGAATCTGTAGGCCCAGGTCGCCCGACTTCTCAGGGTGGAATTGCACGCCGAACCGGTTCCCTTGTTCCGCCGCTGCGGTAAAGGCCGTTTCGTAGGTGCAGGTCGCCACAGTATCGCTGCACACCGGCGCACTATAAGAATGAGTGAAGTACACGTACGCGCCTGACGATATCCCCGCCAGCAGCCTCGAGCGCGCATCGATCACGAGGCTGTCCCATCCCACGTGTGGGGACTTAACCCGCTCTGAAAACCGCTTGCACTGTCCCGGGAACGTCGCCAGCCCCTGCAATTGAGGAGCTTCGGTGCTGCCCTCAAACATCCACTGTAATCCCAGGCAGATGCCAAGCAGTGGTCGTCCGTCGCTGTCAGTCGCACCGCGAAGCACCGCTCCCAGTCTTCCGGTCCCGAGCGGCGCCGTTGCTTTGAAGTTGCCCACTCCCGGGATGATCCATTTATCTGCGCGTCCCACAATGTCAGGGTCGTTGGTCACTGCGCACACCTGTCCCAGGTGTTGTAGCGCCTTTACCACCGATGTAAGGTTTCCCGCGCCGTAATCGACGATGGCGATCACAGCAATCCCTTTGTGCTGGGCAGCATGCGGCCCAGTTGCTTGTCTCTCGAGCATGCCACCCGCAACGCGCGCGCAAACGCTTTGAACAGCGCCTCAATTTTGTGATGGTTCGATCGGCCATAAATGGTCTTCGCGTGGACGTTGGCTTTTGCTCCGCGTGAGAAACCATCGAAGAAATCAGCGACCAGTTCCGTTTGCAGATCGCCTACCAGTCGCGTGCGCACCTTGGTATCGACCACCGCTGCACTGCGTCCGCCAAAGTCAACAGCCACGACGCCCAGCGTCTCGTCCATCGGCATTACGAAATAACCGGCCCGCAGAATGCCTCGCTTGCTGCCAAGTGCCGCTGTGAATGCCTCTCCCAATGCGATGCCCACATCTTCCACTGTGTGATGCTGATCAACATCCAGATCTCCCGCGGCCTGTAATTCCAAGTCGAACGCCCCGTGCCGCGCGACCAACTCCATCATGTGATCGAGAAACCGAATCCCGGTGCTGACCTTTGCCCGCCCATGGCCTTCAATAGTGAGCGCGACGCGGACCTCGGTTTCATTGGTCTTGCGATGGATCCTGGCCCGCCTCATTCCCGCACCTCAGCCCCCAGTTTCAACTCAGACACGACCTCGCGGAGGGCCGCCATCAGCGTCTCGGTCTGGTCAGTGGTTCCGAGAGTGATGCGGACACAACCCTCGCATCCCGGATCAGCCGACCGGTCGCGAACCAGTATTCCACGTTGTCGCATGGCCGCCACAAATTCGCGATGCCGCTCGCCGATTCGCATCAACACAAAGTTCGCCTCGCTCGGCCACCAGTTGATGCCCGCTCGTGTTAGCTCGTTCTCCAGTTTCGCGCGGCCGGCTTTCACCTGGCCCACATAGCTCGCGACGAACTCGCCATCCGCCAGCGCCGCCGGAAGCGCAAGCAACGCGACTGCATTCACGCTGTACGGTGAGGACACTCGCCGCACCATTGGCATTTGCTCCCGTGGTCCAGCCAAGATGCCGACGCGCAAGCCCGCCAAGCCATAAGCCTTCGAAAATGTGCGTGCCGCAAACAGGTTGGGCAGCGCGGCAACGTCGGGCATCATTGTCTTTCCGTGGAAGTCGTAATACGCTTCGTCCACCAGTAGCGCTGCGTCAGGCGCACTCTTCGCAATCGCCACCAATTGATCGCGCGAGGCCACGGCGCCCGTAGGATTATTTGGACTCGCTACTGCGATGATTCTAGTGGCCGCAGTAATGCTGGCCAGCACCTTTTCGAGCGGAAAGCGCAAATCCTCGGCGCATTGCACGCGAACAACTTTCGCACCCGTCGCCTCCGCGAAAATCTCGTACATGCTGAACGTCGGCGTCACTACAATGACTTCATCCGGCGGTTCCAGGTACGCCTCGCACAGCAGGTGTATACCCTCATCCACGCCGTTAGTGAGAAGCACTTGATCCGCGGCCAGTCCCAAGTGCGCGGCAGCGATCGCCTCCACCGGCTGGCGCTCGGGATAGCGCGCCAGGTCATCGGCGGTGACCTCGCGGATGCGCGCTAGCACGCGCGGAGAGCAACCTTCGCGTATTCTCGTTGAAGTCGAGTCGCAGCCCCTTTCGTCCCGCCAGTGGAGGATGATACTCGTGCATCTGTTGCACAGCCTTGCGAGCGCTAAGCATTACCGCACCTCACTCGCACGGAAGCGGCGTGGGCCCGCAGACCCTCGGTTTCCGCAAGTGCAGTGACCATCGGAGCAATCTCCCGTAGTCCTTCCCGAAAGAACTTCTGCACCGTGATGATCTTCACGAAGTCTGCTACGCTCAGTCCGCCGCGGAATCTTGCCGCTCCCGCCGTGGGGAGGACGTGGTTCGGCCCGGCCGCATAATCGCCTGCAGACTGCGGCGAGTAGTTGCCGACAAACACTGACCCTGCGTTGCATACCGCCATGAGATCCGAATCTTTGTCGACGGTCAGGTGTTCGGGAGCAATGAGATTGACCCAATCCATTGCCTGTTCGCGTGACGCCGCCACCAGCGCATAAGCATTGCGGCGAATCGCCTTAACCGCGATTGCGTTACCTCTCGCCAGGCGGGTCGTGCTTTCCGTCACCTTCTTTGCCAGCCCTCCGGTAGTCGAGATAAACACCACGACTGCGTCGGGATCGTGTTCCGCCTGCGCGACCAGGTCCGAGGCGAGAAACTCCGCATTTCCGCTCTCGCTGTAAACCACCGCCTCGGTCGGGCCCGCCAGCATGTCGATCGCACAGTCGAAGCTCACCAGCTTTTTAGCAGCCGTCACGAACGCATTGCCCGGCCCCACGATCTTGTCCACCCGCGCGATGGTCTCCGTCCCGTAGGCCAACGCGGCGATCGCCTGCGCTCCGCCACAGCGATACAACTCTGTGATCCCCAGCAAATATGCGGCCGCCAGCGTTGCCGGCTGCGGATTCGGAGTGACCACCACGATGCGTTCCACTCCCGCAACCTGCGCCGGAATCGCCGTCATCAGCAGCGTTGACGGCAGCGGATACCGCCCGCCTGGCACGTAGCACCCCACCGACGCCAGCGGGCGCACCATCTGACCTAGTTCTCCGCCATTGATCTTTTTGCGCCACGAGCTCGGCATCTGCCAGTTGGCAAACCGCCGGATGTTGGCTGCCGCCCGCTTCAGTGCATCGCGAGTACCGGCCGGTGTCGCCTTCCATGCCTGCTCGATGTCCCGCTGCGAAACACGGATGGCCTGGCCTTCCCGCAAGCTATCCCACAATATGGCATAGCGCACCAGCGCTTTGTCGCCCTCCTTGCGTACGGTCCGAACGATTCGCCGCACGGCAGGCTCAACTTCCTCCAGCCGTGACGCCCGCCCCTCCAGCTTCGTCACCGCGCGCTCGGCCGCCTTACCCGCCAGGGCCCGCATCACACCACCACCTTATTCAGCGGATACTCCACGATGCCGGTCGCATTGGCCGCCTTCAGCCGAGGAATTACTTCCCAGCACAGGCTCTCTTCCATGATGGTATTCACCGCCACCCACGCCTTGTCGCTGAGCGGCGAAATCGTTGGGCTGTTCAGCGCGGGAAGCACAGCCAGCACTGCCTGCAGGTCTTCAACCTTGACGTTCAGCATCAGGCCCACTCGACCTTGTGCTTCCATGGCGCCACGCAGCATCAGCGACAGGTTCTCGATCTTCTGGTGCTTGCCTGCGTCGTTCCAGGCAGTTTTATTGGCGATGATCTGGGTGTTCGATTCGAGAAGAGTTTCAATGATGCGCAACCGGTTGGCTTTGAGCGAGCTGCCGGTCTCGGTGACTTCGACGATGGCATCCGCCAATGTGGGAGGCTTCACTTCCGTAGCCCCCCACGAAAACTCGACTTTCACTACGATACCGCGTTGCTGAAAATAGCGAGTTGTCACGTTCACCAGTTCCGTCGCGATGGTCGCGCCCCGCAAGTCTTCGGGACGCTGGGCCCGAGAATCTTCCGGCACCGCCAGCACCCATCGCACCTTGCCTCTGCTCTGCTTGGCATACACCAGGTCGGCGACCGTCACAACGTCCAACCCGCTCTCGATTACCCAATCGAAACCCGTAATGCCCGCATCCAGCGCGCCATGTTCCACGTAGCGCGCCATCTCCTGAGCCCGAATCAACATGCACTCGATTTCGGGATCATTAGTGCCGGCGAGATACGATCGCGGACCCACATACACCTGCAATCCGGCGCGCGCCAGCAGCGCCAGCGTCGCCTCCTGCAGGCTGCCTTTGGGAATTCCCACTCGCAGTTTCATCGCTCACCGTCCGTCACCGTCGCCACCGGCAGTTCCGCGTTGAAGCAGGTTCGCGCACCGGTGTGGCATACCACGCCTTGCCCTTCCACTTCCACCCGGCACAATATGGTGTCGAAGTCGCAATCCGCCAGTGCGCTGACGACCTTCAGCCGGTTGCCCGAAGTCTCGCCCTTGGTCCACAGTTCGCTACGCGTGCGACTGTAGAACGTGACATAGCCCGTAGTCAGTGTCTTTTCAAAGGCGGTGCGATTCATGAAGCCCAGCATCAGCACCTCGCCCGTACCAGCGTCCTGCACAATCGCCGGCGCCAGCCCCTGCATTTTCTCGAAATCAATCTCAACCGCCATGCCTATCTCCTTTCGCCAAAACAAAAAACCCGCTGAACTGATGTCAGCGGGTCGGAGGTATAAGTGCTAAAGGCCTATACGATGATCTCCGCTGACACGCTCGCCAGGTGCGAATGGTGATGATGGCGATGGACCAACGAAGTCATCTTAATTTGAAAGTACCGGATCGCCCGCGTCTCTGTCAATGCGACTTCTGGGGCGCTCTGTAAAATCAACCCCGTCGCTCATGTCACTGCATGTACTTCTAACGTGTGCTACTTTTATCCGTTTTAGAGAGAGGCCCTCATGTTTACCAGCGATCTTCTGAAGAACAAACGCTTCCTCGTTACCGGCGGCGGCACCGGAATCGGTCGCGCCCTCGCCGAGCGCTTCCTGCAACTGGGCGCAACCGGCTGCATCTGCGGACGCCGCGCCGAAGTCGTCGAACAAACAGCTAAAGAGCTCGCCGCCTCCACCGGAGGCGCGATCGAGGCCTTCGCCTGCGACGTGCGCTATGACGACGATGTCCAGAAAGCCATCGAAAAACTCTGGACAAGAGGCCCGCTCGACATCCTGGTCAACAACGCGGCCGGCAACTTTCTGGCAAAAACGGAGACGCTCTCGACTCACGCGTTTGAGGCTGTAGTCGGCATCGTGCTCAACGGCACGATCAACATGACCCTCGCGTGCGGCAAACGCTGGCTCGCAGCCAAGCATCCTGGCATGGTGCTCAACATCGCCACCACCTACGCCGATACCGGCTCTGCTTATGTTGTTCCCAGCGCCGTCGCCAAGGCCGGAGTCGTCGCCCTTACTCGCAGCCTCGCGGTCGAGTGGGGAGGCCGTGGCATCCGCTTCGCTGCCATAGCGCCCGGAGCAATCCGCACCGAAGGTGCGTTCTCGCGTCTGCTGCCCGTGCCTGAAATGGAAAAGGCCTTGCTCGACCACAACCCGCTGCATCGCCTCGGCACGCTGGAAGAAATCTCCAACCTTGCCGCGTTCCTGGTCAGTGATCAGGCGGCCTACATCAACGGCGACATGATTTACATGGACGGCGGCGAGATGCTGGCCGGCGCCAGCGCCTTCAGCCTGCTCGGCCGCAAAATCCCCGACGCGGCGTGGGAGATGATGAAGCCCAGAAAGAAGTGATCGGTGATTGGTGGCTAGTGAGTCGCTTTTAATTCGTAACTTCGCCGAGTTCTCCGGGCATCGCGGGAGCTTCCGGGTGGACTGAACCCCAGATTGGTAGGACGAGGGGAGGAGTGTGCGGTTCCGGCTCAGGTTGCGCGTCGATCTCAGCTAACGTGACGTAAGCGCCGAGTCGTGCCAAGTACAGCGCGTCCGATCCCGCCAGGTAGATCAGGAACAGAATCCCCATCAGTAGCGAAATCCATCCGAGCGCCAGGTGTTTGCTCAGGTTTGTGGGTGCGAGGATCAGCAGTAACATCGATCCCGCCCACACCAGCCGCAGCGCCAGAAATCCCAGTGACAGACCAAACAGCCGTCCGCCCTGGCGCGCGCAGAAATCCAAAGTGAGCGATACAGCATCGTGGGCGCTCGCCTGGTTGCGGATGCAGAACAGTGGCGCTAGCCCCAAAAACCAGTTCAGCACAACGCCAGAAACCAACGACAGCGCGACGCCAAAGACGTATAGCAACGCCGCTCGTGCCGCGTGCTGCTGCTGCACCATCACAGTTCCCAAGAATATCGAGCCCGCCAGGCAGGCGATGGCGGCCCACGTCCAGATCGCGCGCAGCAGCTGCAATTGGAACATTGGCCTGAATTGCCAGCCGGACTCTTCCGCGCGGTCCTCGCCACCCGACAGCGCGATCAGGCTACGCAGGGAAGCCGCTCGTCCCGCTGCAGCCGCGAAGCACCACAGCAGGGTCAGCGCAGTCACTACGATGAACTTCGTCCAGACGTAGCGGAGCAGCGCGCCGTGAAGAATATGGTTCAGCGCCGACCACTCCAGCGCCGGTTTCATCGTAGCCAGCAGAAAGCGGTCGAGTTCCGAAACTCTAAGGCTGTCGAGAAATACTGCCGCCGCACCCAGCGCCAGCAACCACGTGGCGAAGCCAAAACACCATCGCCATGTCAGTTCTGCGAGAAACAGCAACGGCCCATCGCGCAGAGCGGCAAAGCCCTCTTGGAACGGTGAACGCGAATTGCGTGGCTGCGACATGGCATCAGGATAGCAGCGACCCGGTGAATTTAGCTTGGGGAGGAACTAGAAGCGACCACAAATTTGGACCGACGAAACGGATCAGAGTTAAGAGCGGAACGGCAAAAGCAACCGCGGATGGCGCAGAAGACGCGGATCGGAATTAGAACTGTGGGGAGCAGGATGCACCCTATCGTCCAAGGTTCGGTCAGAGTTGTGAGCGCCCGCCTGCCAATCAATGCTCTGACTCGTGAATCCTGAACAGCTTGGCAATTTCTTTATTGCCAGAGGACCGCGCCATGTCGCGAAATGGAGTTCCATTCGTGTCGCTCATTTCGCGCAACGAGAGGAAGCGTTGCAGGAACCGCGCAACCCAACGGGTATCGCCCATCTGAATGGCGTACGCCAGGTCGTTGAGCTCAATTCCCAGGAACCCTCCCAATTCACGCAGGTACTCAATCGCCCAGCCTGTCGGCGTCGCGCCGAACCGGCCATCCGTGCTATTAAGGTTCGCGCCTCGTTCCACCAGCAACTGTACTACTTCGCGATGTACAGCTAGCGCGGCGTAATGAAGTGGAGTTGCGCCGGATTCGTCCCGTTGATTAACGAGTCCGGCATCGGTGTCAAGAGTCTCTCTGACGCGATCCGCCTCACCCTGCTGCACTGCTTCGATCAGTTTCTCCAGCCCGGTCATTGGAAGCCTCCAATTCTCGGCGCGCTCTTAGGCTGCCCCGGCGAGGCGTTTCAATCAACAATATCTACGGCCGGGGCCTCGCCTGAGTGGGAAGGCTGAGTGCTGACCGTCAATACCTCCGCCAGCTCCGCAGGGGTATCTACCAACACGTCAGGATGTGTGCGCTCCAGCGTGTGTGGCGCGAAGCCGTAGGTGACGCCGATGCTCCACAGGTTGGCATTGCGCGCTGTCAGGACGTCGACCTCAGAGTCGCCTACCATTACCGTTTGCTCCGGCGCGGCACCAGCTTCCGTCATCAGCGTCTGCGCTCCCAGAGGGTCGGGCTTCTTGGTTTCGAAACTGTTGCCGCCATAGGTCTGGAAGAAATACTGCGACAGTCCCAATCCGGCGATAATGTCGCGCGAGGCCCGCACTGGCTTGTTGGTCAGGACTGCCATCTGGCGGGCGCGTCCGTCGAACATCTCAGCCTGCTGCAGGGCGGCCGCAATTCCTTCGTAGGGACGCGTGTTGTCGAGCTTGTGATCGCGATAGTAAAGGAGGAAGTAGTTCAGCGCCTCCTGCAAGAAAGCGGCGTGCGAGGGATCGCCTAGCGCACGGCGGATGAGCATGGGCGCGCCATCGCCGATGTAGGTGTCGATGACTTCCAGCGGCAACTCCTTGCGCCCGAAGTGACGCAGCATGGCGTTCACCGAGTTGGCGAGGTCCTGTTCTGAATCGATCAGGGTCCCGTCCAGATCAAACAAAACGAGCTTTATTTTTTTGAGTGGAATCGGCCGGAAAGTGCGTATCATTCCACTTCCAGTATAGTCATCTGACCGCGAACGGCAGACAGGCTGCATGAACCGGAACAAGCCGTCGCGCCAATTCGGGGAATCGTCTCCGGGGATTTACAATGGACGGGTTTGCGCCGTTAGCGGGTCTCCCTCATTTCTAGCCAGAGGTCATGGATGGCAACCACCAAGGTCGAGCCTAAGATTGCCGCTGCAGAGCCTGTGCGCGCCAATAAATATGAAGGGCTAACGCCTCAGCATCTAATCGAGGTCTACCGGCTGATGTACCAGTCGCGCAAGATCGACGATCGCGAGATCATGCTGAAGCGCCAGCAGAAGATCTTCTTCCAGATCTCGGGCGCGGGACACGAGGCCCTACTCGTCGCTGCCGGCGTCCTGCTGCGCCCCGGCTATGACTGGTTTTATCCTTATTATCGCGACCGCGGACTGTGCCTCGCGCTGGGCAACACGGCTTACGAAATGCTTTTGCAGGCGGTAGGCGCGGCAGACGATCCCGCGTCGGGTGGACGCCAGATGCCCTCGCACTGGAGCAACCCCAAGCTCAACATCGTGACCGGCTCATCTCCGACGGGAACGCAGTTTCTGCAGGCAGTTGGATGTGCTGAGGCCGGCCGCTATTTCCAGAAGCATCCCGAGGCCGCGGCGAAGGCGGAAGGTGATTACCGTCAGTTCAAAGACGTCATATTTCACGGCGATGAAGTCGTCTACGTCTCTTCCGGCGACGGCACCACCAGCCAGGGAGAATTCTGGGAGTCCCTCAGCACCGCGTCGAACCTCAAGCTGCCGATGCTCTTTGTGATCGAAGACAACGAGTACGCCATCTCCGTGCCGGTCGAGGTCAACACGCCGGGCGGCAACATCAGCAAGCTGGTGCAGAATTTTCCCAACTTCCATTTCGCCGAGGTCGACGGTACCGATGTTCTCGCCAGCTACGCCGCGCTGAAGACGGCGATCGACTACGTTCGCAGCGGCAACGGCCCGGGCTTTGTACACGGGCACGTGATTCGTCCCTATTCGCATTCGCTGTCGGACGACGAGAAGCTCTACCGGCCTGACGCCGAGCGCAAGGCTGAAGTCGAGCGCGATCCCATCACACGCTTTCGCGCGTTCCTGTTACGCGAAGGTATTCTCGACGAAGCCGCGCTACACGAGATCGAACTCGATCTCACCGACGAGGTGCAGGAAGCCGCGGACCAAGCCGTCGCGGCACCGTTTCCCAAGCCCGGCACCTACATGCAGTATTTGTATTCTCCCAATCTCGATGCCACGTCGCACGCCTTTGAGACTGACCCGATTCGACCAACGCTGCCCGCCAAGCCCGCGGGAGGCGAGAAGACCATGGCCGACCTCATCAACGCGTGCCTCAAAGACGAGATGAAACGCGACGAGCGCATTGTTGTGTTCGGTGAGGATGTGGCAGATTGCAGCCGCGAAGAGTATTTGCGGGAAAAGCAAGTCAAAGGCAAAGGCGGCGTCTTTAAGCTGACATCAGGGTTGCAAGCCGCGTTCGGCTCCGATCGCGTGTTTAACTCGCCGCTCGCCGAGGCCAACATCGTTGGACGCGCCACCGGCATGGCCACGCGCGGCATGAAGCCGGTGGTCGAGATTCAGTTCTTCGATTACATCTGGCCTGCGATGCATCAGCTCCGCAACGAGTTGCCTACGATCCGCTGGCGCTCCAATAACGGCTTCTCGTGCCCTGCGGTAATTCGCGTCGCCATCGGTGGATACCTTACCGGCGGCGCCATTTATCACTCGCAGTGCGGCGAAAGTATCTTTACCCACACACCGGGCATGCGAGTCGTCTTCCCGTCGAACGCGCTCGACGCCAATGGACTGCTGCGCACCGCCATCCGCTGCGACGACCCGGTGATGTTCCTCGAACACAAGCGGCTGTACCGCGAGACCTTCGGGCGCGCGCTCTATCCCGGACCGGATTACATGGTTCCGTTCGGCAAGGCGAAGACGGTGCGGCTCGGACACGATCTTACTGTCATCACTTACGGAGCGCTCGTGCCGCGCGCTCTGCAGGCGGCGCAGCGCATGGAGCGCGAGCACAAGGTCAGCGTCGAGCTCATTGACCTGCGCACGCTCAGCCCGTATGACTGGGAGGCGATTGCCAACTCTGTGTGCAAGACGCACCGCGTGATTGTGGTTCACGAAGATACGCTGAGCTGGGGCTACGGCGCAGAAATCGCCGCGCGCATCGCCGACGAACTCTTCGATAGCCTCGACGCCCCGGTCAAGCGCGTCGCAGCCAAAGACACCTTCGTCGCTTATCAGCCGCAGGTGGAAGACGAAATCCTGCCGCAGGCGAATGATGTGTTCAAGGCGATGGTGGAGTTGGCGGAGTACTAGACTGCTTGGCGCCCCCCTCTGGCAAAGACGGACACCGTCAACCGCGATGTTAAAATGCGGGCGAATGTCGCAACTCAGGATCTTCGTCAGCTATAGCCACACCGATACCAAGCAGAAAGAACGCCTTCTCAAGCACCTCACCCCATTGGAAGCTGCGGCCGACTTCGACGTCTGGACGGACAGCCGCATCAAGTCGGGTGAAAAGTGGGTGCCGGCGATCGAAGCGGCGCTGTCGGGCGCTAGCGTGGCCATATTGCTGATCACGGCTGATTTTCTGGGTTCTGACTTTGTTCGCCAAAAAGAGATTCCTGTAATTCTCGAACGGCGCGAGAAAGAAGACCTCCGCCTGTATCCAATCCTCGCCAAATCCTGCGCATGGCAGGCCGTGCCGTGGATCCAGGAGAGGCAGATTCGCCCCGTGGCTGCGAAACCGGTATGGAGAAGCGGTGGCCGCTATGTTGACGACGAACTCGCCCGAATAGCGCTCGAATTATTAGGAGTCATTCAGTTGGCCATGCAAGCAAAGGAAGCGGCCGATGCGGCCGCCCGGCAGAAAGCGGAGCAAGAACGACGCGAAAAGGAGAAGGCGATTGCCGACGCTGTCGCCAGCACCCAGCCGGTCGAAACTATCTACCTGGCGAAGAAAGCCAAGAAGCCAGGAGAATTGGAGAAGATCTTTCGTGACCAGCAACTGATTAATGCCGATGCGGCGGACGCACAGAAGATCTACACTCAGATTTCCGCCGACGCTGCCAAGCAACAGTTGGACCGATGGACGGTTCTTCAGGACGTGCAAACCAAGATTTTCAATATCACGCAGGACGTGACGCTAAATCGGTCGAGGAAGATGGACGACGCGTACAAACGCTGGGATGAATATATCCGCCAAGAGTGACAGCCCGAATGGACATTCGTCACTCCGCAAAGTGACGGAAGTGTCTACGGGACGACTAACGTATCGCCGCGCTGTCGGAAATCATCTAACTGCTTGCAATGGGGTACGCTAACCCCGCAAGTGGTCTGGGAGATCGTCATCCTTGGTTACGCCCGCGTGCCGTTGGAATGCTCTGGCGGCAGAATCACCGGCTCGCCGGGATTATGCGATTGCCGGGTCACGAAGAACACAGCGGCGGTCCACGTAGGAAACAGGTCAGCCCCGGGAAGAGCTTCGACCATCAAGGTTGGCAGGAACGCCCAATGCCACCCCAGCAGGCGAACCAGCGTCACCGCGACAACGGCATCCAGCACGGCATCGGCCGGCGATAAGGCCCCCTCGGCGAACATCGGCATGACGGCGAGTTGCAGAGCATCAGCGCCCATGGCCACCAGCCAAGCCAGGCGTTCTTCGCGGGTCTTCATCGAGCGGAAAAAATCACCCAACATGCTGTCTATTGTAGAGCGCTACGATGCCTGCTTGCCAGTAGCAGCCTTTTGCGGCTGCAGCAGCGAGGCCCACTTGGTGTTCTCCTGCGAGCCGATCGTTTCCATCCGCTCCGCGAGCAGCGCGCGCGGATCGACCGCCGTCGCATAGACCCCAGCCTTGGCGAGGTACGTGTATTTCTCGTGCTTCAACGCCTCGCAAGTGGCGCGGTAGCTTACCCAGACCTGTTGATACTGGTTCAGTTGCAGCACGCCTTCCAGAATCGTGATAAGAACACCGAGCAACGCCGTGACGGTGCCCATGGTAATGGGGAAATGAGAGCTGGTATCCGACAGGTGCAACGCGGCCAGGAACGGAATCAGAGCGGCGGCGACGATTTCGATGCCCTTGATCCACTTGTACATCTTCTGGCACTGGGAACTCTTGGCGTCGTACCAGTTGATCTGGTCTTCGAGGCGGGCAATGATCGGATCTTTAGTGTCGTAAGTGGCGGGTGCGGAGCTCATGGCTGCCAATTGTAAGGATTCGCCCGCGTGACACAAGCAAAATCCTTCAGCGAGAGCCCCCGCCAACTTGTGCTGGCGGTGGTTCAGCGATGCTATGTGACCTGAGTCATGGTGTTGAATGGCAGCGCGCGTCGACTATATTGGTGAGTCGTTTCAGGGAGGAATTTTGGGGGGAGAGTCGGGCAAGGGGCGGTTTCTGGTCGTCGCCGGGGTCATAGGTCTTCTAGGAGTCCTGGTTTTACAACTGGCGTTGTCGATCCGGCAGGAGTCGATCACGTGGGACGAGGACGACCATCTTTATGCGGGGTACATGTCGTGGAAGACGGGCGACTTCGGGCTGAATCCTGAGCACCCGCCGATGGTGAAGATGCTGGCGGCGCTGCCGATCCTGAAAATGGACTTGAAGGTCCCGGAACTGCAGCGACGGTATTTCAAGCACGAAGCATTTCTCGGCGGGAAAGACTTCCTGTTCAAGAACGATGCCAATACCATGCTGTTTCGCGCCCGCATGATGGCATCGGTCCTGACGGTGCTTCTGGCGGTGCTGGTGTTTCTCGCAGCGCAAGAGATGTTCAGCACGGGTGCGGCTTTTCTGGCACTGACGCTGCTAGTGTTCGATCCGAACCTGCTGGCTCACGGTGCGCGGGTGACGACCGATGCTGGTTTGTCCTGCTTCCTGTTCGCCTCGGTTTATGCCTTCTATCGCTATGTGAAAGTGCCGTCGGCGTGGCGGCTGGTGGTGGTGGGGCTGGCGACCGGGCTCGCTTTTTCCACCAAACATACCGGTGTGCTGGCCGCTCCGATGCTTATCGTGCTGGCACTTTGCGAGGTGTGGCGGAGTCGAAGCGCGGCCACAGATGGGAAGCGCACGGTCTCCACGGGAGGCCAATTCCTGCGCATGGTCGGCGCGCTGGCCGTGGTGGCGGCGATCTCGCTCACGGTACTGTGGGGGTTTTACGGCTTCCGCTATGCGGCGCGGCCGGCTGGCCTAGCGTTGAATCCGACGTCGCCCGAGTTCTTGCAACAACTCACGCGTCCCAACGAAGCAAAGTTGCTGGCAACCGTTGGCCACTACCACCTGCTGCCTGAATCTTATATCTACGGCTTGGCCGATGTGCGCATGATGGCCGACTTCTACAGCAGCTATCTGCTGGGCAAGACGTACCCTCACGGAGTCTGGTTCTACTTTCCACTGGTGATCGTGATCAAGTCAACGCTGCCGATTTTGCTGTTGCTCTTAATTACGGTGTGGGCGATCGCGACCGGAAGACTAAAGTGCTGGCGTGAGATTTTGTTTCTCATCGTACCTCCCGTGTTGTACCTGGCTGTGGCAATGAGTTCGCGGATGAACATCGGGATGCGCCACATCCTGCCGATGTATCCGTTTCTGACAGTGCTGATTGCGGGCGCGGCATGGGCATTATTCCAACGCAATCGGCGATGGATCTGCGTTGTTACAGTGCTACTCGTGTTCCAGATCGTAACTTCGCTACATGCCTTTCCGGTTTACATTCCTTACGCAAACGAATTATGGGGAGGGTCGTCGCAAACCTACAAACTGCTGAGCGACTCGAATTCTGACTGGGGCGAGCAGCTCAAAGCGACGAAGAAGTACCTCGACCAGCGTGGTGTGAAGGACTGCTGGTTCGTCTACTTCGCCGAGGGTGTCGTGGACTACTCGTATTACGGGATCCCCTGCAAGGCTCTCCCGACGCCCGACGCCATGTGGGTCAATGAGAAATTCTATCCACCTGCCGAAGTCGATGGCCCTGTACTGATTAGCGCCGCCAACCTTTCGGGGTTTGAATATGGCCCGGGACAGTTGAATCCCTACGAGCAGTTCAAGAGCCTGACACCGACGGCGGTGATTGCGCACGAGGTATTCGTGTACGACGGGCATTTCGCGATCCCAAAGGCGGCAGCCGGTGGCCACGCGCAAAGAGCCCGAGATCTGCTGACCGCCAAACAATTGCCTGAGGCACTGGCAGAAGCGCAGCAGGCAGTTGCACTGTGGCCGAACGCGGTCAATCCAAATGTGGTGCTCGGCGATGTGCTGGCCGCAATGGGGCAAAGCGTGGAATCCCGTGAGTCGTACGAAAAAGCACTGATGTTAGCGCAAACGGTGGAACCCGAGTTCCAGGTGGGTTGGGTGGAGGGCATACAGCAGAAGCTGGCTGGCAAATAGCCGGTGGATTCGCAGCGCCCACTTTGGCTTCGAGGCTTCGATGTGTTGTGTGAAAGTGCGGCCACGGCTAGCGAAAGTGGGGTACACTCCGCGGCGGAGGGTATCTATCATGCCCAAGCCGACCGCCAGGAAGCCACCCCAGCCCAAACCGAAACCAAAGCCGGATTGCACTCCGGTCTGCGAACTCAACAATCCTGACAAATATCCTTTTCAGGCGAGCGTGCAAGTATCGCTGCCGGCCGGTACCGAAGGGCAGAACGGTTTCGTGACTGTGCCCGCTGGTAAGAGGCTGGTCATCGAGTACGTGTCAGGGCAGGCGTTTCTGCCCAGCGGGCAGAAAGCGCTGTTCTCGGTCATCGTTTCTTTGCAGGGCCAGAGCACCGGCACGCGGCACTACCTGGAGTCGAGCACCATCGGGCCGTTTGGAAGCCAGGACTGCTTTCAGTGCGGACGGATGGTGAAGCTTTACGCCGATGCCGGGAACACGGTGATGTTGCGCACAGACCGCGACTCCGCAACGGGCGCTGGACTGTCGCGCATGACACTGTCAGGGCACTTGATCGGCGTTTAGCAGCCTGCGATCACCGGGCGTAGCGAATCGAGCGCCACTTTGTCGATCTTCCTTATTCCGACCGGTGGCGCCGTGAAAAGTGGGTTTGACGGTGTTCGCGGAGGATGGTATTGTCTCCTCACACTGGAAAGGAGGGTGATCCAAATATATGAAATCTGATTGTCACAGTTGTATCCCAAGTGAGGTGGCTGAGGCTTAGGGCTTCCGCTCTAATTCTCGCATCGCTCGAAATGCTGTCGAGTTGATTCGCTGAGGCCACGAGAGTGGACAGCCTCAAGCCAATTCCAAACAGCTAACCGGAAGGACCCGCCAGGCGCATGTTCGCGGCGGGTCTTTTCTATTTTGCTTGGAAGCTGAGCGCAAGACGGATAAGTCCTGCTTTCGGTCGGTGTGTCGAAGTAGTTGCACGAGCATCTCGCGAACGCCAGCTTTGAGGAACTAGCAGCTTTTGCTCGGTCACGTAAATGTTCCCGGTGGATGCTGGGAAACGATTTTAGTAACTCCTCTGTTTACTTCGCCCGCCGGAAACGGCACGGGCATTGCAGACTAATGAATGAACGACACATGTAGGAGGACATCAGCCATGAAGAGAATCATGCTTGCAGGTTTGTCGGTTGGGTTGCTGCTTCTTGTTGCTTCGGCAAGCTTCGCCCAGAACGCGCCGCAGACCCAGAGTCCGAGTGCTCAAACTTCTCCGAAGGCAAATCCGGCGCCCCCGAGCGCACAGCCGACTCCGAATACAAGTGAGCCGACTTCGGAGGAGCAGGGCACTCCCAGCAGCGAAACGATGAGCCCGAACACGCAAACGGTTCCGAACTCCAATACGGAGCCTTTGAGTGCACCGAACACAAGCCCGGACAATACTAAGGGGGCAATCGCGCCTGATGCGGCGCCGCTACCTCCGGACACGACGGCGCCTCCCAACGCAAACGCGGAAGACCCGAATGCTCGAGCGAAGAAGCCAAATCCTCCGCCCGCCATTCCGCCTCAGAACTAGCGACGGGGAGCCCAGGCGATTCGTCGAACCCTGAACCGACGTGGATCGGCAAATCGAGCAATGTGGCGCTCATCAGTCGCCACTAACCGAAACTAACCGAACATGACACAGGAGGTTTTCCAGTGAAGGTCAGAGACGTTATGAGCTCAAACCCGGTTTGTTGCGTGCCAGAGGATACCGCACAGAAGGTCGCGCAGATCATGTGCGATCACAACATCGGTTCGGTCCCGGTAATCGCCGACCAGCAGTCTCGTGAACTGTTGGGAATGATCACCGATCGTGACCTCTGTTGCTCAGTGATTGCCGGCGGCCTGGATTCGAGAACTACGCAGATCAAGGAATTTGTCAGTGTTCACCTTGTCACATGTCGCGACGGAGAGAATGTCGACAAATGCGAGAAGGCCATGCAGGAGCACCAGGTCCGCCGAATTCCGGTCGTCGATGGTGAGAATAGAGTGATCGGCATCGTTGCGCAAGCCGACCTGGCGCTTAAAGACAAGCCCGAAAAGGTTTCGCAAACCGTCAAAGCAATTTCGGACAACAAACGGCCATCGATTGCAGCTTGAGATCAACGGGCGCTGCGCGGGAATGGAAGTACAACGTCCGGTCATAGCTCTCGCGGGTGCGGAGCAAATTGCTCGGCACCCGCGAGTGGCTCTTGCCGACGCAGGATTTGTTCATCGGCGGATTGAGAATCTGCGATAGCGACCCGTCCCTCCCCGCACTTTCCATCCAAGCTGCGGCAGCGAAGGTGGCTTGACTGTCGAACCTGTGGCTGCATCAGAACGAATTTTCTCGTAGGGCTTTCCTCACCCTCGAAACTGGACTAGAGTTGGCTTGCAACGATCCCTGCGGGAGGCGACCATGCCCGTTTACGATTACATCTGCCACGACTGCCAGAAAGAATTCGAATTAGTTCTCACCCTTGGGGAGCACGACAAGGGTGAAATCCGTTGTCCGAAATGCGGAAGCAAGAAGGTTGAACAAGCTGCCGTCGCGTTTTACGCGGTGACCTCGAAGAAAAGTTAGGGGCTGGAAGACAGGTCGAGTCGGCTTGCACTCTTCAGCGTCGCACCACGTCGTTACGATGCAGGAGGTGTGCCTTGCCACATCCAAGAGCCAACCCATCAACTGCCAAGCCCGACGAAAGCTCCCTCGAATTGACCCAGAACATAATGCGCCAACGTGCGTATCGGTTTTTCGAGAAACGGAGCTATGAGCACGGTCATGACCTCGAAGATTGGCTGCGAGCGAAGGCCGAGGTATTTGGGAAGAAACCCGCTGTTGCCGAAACAGCGGATGCGGTAAGCGGGAGCACTTCCCCGCCACTTTCCGCTTCTTGGTTTGCGCGGCCTTTTGACCTGTTGCACTCAGTTTTCGTGGTTTTGCAGCTTTCTTCGCTGGTGCTCTGTGCTGTGTCGTTTTTGACGCTTTCTTTGCCGCTGCCTTTTGCTGCTTCGTTTTTGCAGCTTTCTTCGCTGCCGCCTTCCGATTTGCCATTACACCCTCCCTGATTCGAACGTTTGGTGCCTCCACCAAAGGCCAGACAACCCGCTGGATATGTCACTTGCCAGCGTGAACAGCACTTGTGCCACCGTTACGGGTTCGGCGACCAGATGTTTAATGGGTACCTGTGAGTGGAGAACTGCAGTCTGGCTCCGCGTGCGAACCGCGGGGCGAGCCGAGAAAGCCCAACGGTTTTCGTAGAGGTCAGAATTGCGGCCTACTGTTTTCTCGATCCGTGCCCACCCCGATAAACCGTGATCTCCCCATCAACCGACACCGCCACGAATCGGTTGGTTCCGCTGTCCTTGAATGCGGGAGCATGGTGGTTACTTTCGTATCTAAATCGACACGTTATCACTTGCCCTCGACCACAGACGACGCAATCATCAGGTATGCGGAAGTGGTGAAGGAGTAACGACATGATGTGTATGAAATGTGCGGGGGACTATGTGCAACAAACATCAAGCGCCCGTAACACACTCAATTATTTCGGCGCAGAATGTGCGTCAGAACATGCGCTTCCAATTGAATCCGAGATCAGCTACACAGCATTTACAGAAGCAGCTAATGATAGATGCGTGCGCGGCTGCAATTGCAGCACGACCAGAACTGCCAATTGACCATTCGCTGCGTGACCACCATCACGGAAGGGGACTGGTGTTTGCGTGAACGTTCGGTGCAAGCTCTTGGGGCTCCTTTGCACAGGGATTGTTGCGGACATCAAGTAAGTCCTCCCCCCATCAATCCCTGTGTTTTCCATTGAATTCAAGCCCACTGCCGTTTTCAAGCCGATCTTGTTCAGCCAATCGGCGAGGAACAGAGGCACAAACGAGTAGAATCCGAGCGTGGGGTGAAACATCGTGGACGATCAGCCGAACACAAACTCGTTCGCAGACGTACATAAGAAGATCAAGGTTTTCAAGGATCGCATTGCCGCAGCAAACAGGGATGATCGAGAACTTCGCGAAAGCAAAGAGGCTGAGGAGTCCCAACAACTCCGCGACCTCGGGAGAAAGTAGTCCGCATCAACTGAGTTGCCGCTCGTCATTGCTGGGTGATCGATGCCAGCAGAACAATTTAGGACGATCTCCCTCGCCTTAATATTCTTGCCCGAGCGCCCTCGTCGTGAACTCGACCAGCGGCGACATCTTCCGACAGGCGGTAGCAAAATCTCGAAGAAACTTCTGACCTCACACCTGCTTTTCGGTGAATGCAATCGAGGTGACAAAGTCTTTCATCTTGAGGTCATTGATGAAGCGATGATCGCAATCGAAGCCGCGAGGCGGTCTCGCCAGACTGGACATGGGATAAGGCCTGCGAGCAGGCCGGCGTTCCTGGTTTGCTGTTCCACGATTTACGCAGGACAGCGGCGCGCGATCTGCGGCGCGAGGGAATAGACCAAGGCACGATCATGGAAATCGGGGGCTGGAAAACCGACTCCGTTTTCCGGCGATACGCCATTGTCGATCAGCGCGACAAGCGCGCAGCCATGGCTAAGTTGGAGGAGGCGCGGATGAGGGAAGCCATCGAAAGGTTGGAGCTGGAGCAGGCCGCGAGAGCCGGGAATGACCCTGATTTCGACCCTGATTCGCCGAAGAATGGTGCTGAGCGCAGCGGAGCAGAAAACGGGAGAGTTAACTAAGTACTCCAGTTCAGAAGTTCACTAACGTATTTTCGGCGTTCTCAAGCAGCCACCTTTTCGTGGGCCGAGAGCTTGGCGAGAAGGGTGGCGAGGTCAGCTTTGGTGAACTTCCATTCGAAGGGCTTGGCCGTTGCCTCCCAGTAGTATTGGAAGTCGAGCAGGCGTTCCGCCAGTTGGTCGAAGCCGGTGAAGTCGTTAGGGGTAAGGACTTTACGCTGCACAATGGAGAAGTAGATCTCGACCTGATTGAGCCAACTGGCATGGACTGGACCATGAACGAGGGTCAAGCGCGGGAACTGGCGCTTGAGCCTGGCGACGGAAGTCGGGCCACGGTGCGAACTCCCATTGTCAACGATCCAAAAGACACGCCGGGCGTCGTTGTAGGGAGGGCGAGTCATGACTTGCTCCACCAGGCGATCAAAGGGTGCGATGCCAGTGGTTGTTTCGCAGCGGCCAAAGACACGGGCACGATGAACGTCGAGAGCTGCGAGATAGGCCCAGGCTCCGCAACGACCATACTCATGTTCGACGCGCATCGGGCGCTTCGACGCTGCAGGCAAAGTTGGATGCTTGCGCCGCCGGGCCTGGATGCTGGTCTTCTCGTCGGCGGAGATGACGAATTCATCACTTTTGAGGGGTTTGGCTTCCCAGCAGCGCTCATACAGATCCAAAATTCGGTTGGCCTTGACGGCGAAAGCGGGGTCCCGGGGAAAGATCCAACTGCGGTGGTACCAAGGGCGAATGGCGTCTTCATGGAGCCACCGCCAAATGGTACTTCCTGAGATGGTGGCAACCAAACCGGCATGGCAGACCTGACGAGCAATGTCAGGGGTGTTCCAGTGGGAGAGAGGAACGCCATGAGTGGCTGGTAGCTCGCAAGCCAGCGCCTTAACCTGAACGACCAGCTCTGGGGGGAAAAACCGGGGGACGACCCGGGCGGGAGCGCTCGTCCAGTCCGGCCAGTCGTTCTTCGAAGAAACGCTTTCGCCACATGCTGACGACTTCGCGACGAGTGTCAAGGCGAGCGGCGATCTGAACATTGGAAAGACCATCGGCAGCAAGAAGCACCATCCTGGCTCGCAGAACCTCAAAATACGGTAACGTATACTTTGCGGCCCGGCGGAGCAGTTCGCGTTTTTCTTGCGCGAATAACCTTATCGAGTATGGGCTTGAACGTGGCATACAGAGCGTCCCCCGCCTCAAGATGCCATACGTTTAGCGCATATTTCAAGGCCCATAATACGTGTGTGTATTTATGAAAGCGATGACTAAGTGTCAAAGATGGAAATACTTAGGTCTGGTGTGCATCCATGCCGCCGCCATGATCGGTGAACGACTCATTCCCGCCGCACACACAAGCAGAACTGTTCCACGGCTGACCTGCTCCGCGAGTGTCGTCATGATCTCTTCGAATTGCACGGGTGGAATCGGCTGGGCGTCGGCAATGGGAGTCTTCAAATACATGATTCCTTCCGCCTTTGGAAACGGTTCCGGGCAGAGGGACACGACGGTGGTGATACGGGCTGGGTTTTGGGCAGTCAGCCGTTCGGCATCTCTCAAACCGCCGATATAGAGCCGTTCCCAAACTTGGGTTATCACCTGAACCCGCAGCCTCCATCAGCTTTTGCGCCCCGAGAGCCGCTGGCCTGATCCGCCGTTCTTATCCATGCATTTCCTGTTTGAAGTTGGCGCACACCGCCATATGATCAGGCGAACACCAGTATTCGTGCGATTATTGCGGCAGCACTTTCAGTCAGGGCTGTGGTTCTCTGGCGGGTTCTCAGCACACGAATCGTGTTCCGATTCAAACGACCCTGCGATCAGCGGTTTCTCGAATTGCAACCCAAGAAGGAAATATTGGCGCTCTAGAGTACAGCGTAAAACCGTTGCGTTCAGCACCGAAACGAAATGCGGCAACTGGGCTTTGTTGATCAACCCAATCGGCACTTCGAGGGAGATTTGGGTGCCGGGTTCCAAGTACCTTTCCGTGGCGAGCAGGACTCCACCTGCGGATATATTCAGCGCCGTTGTAAATTCCAAAAATTCCTCTTCAGTAGATTTCCTGTCGCGCATGAAGAATGGGATCGAAATTGGCAAGCGATACCACTCACGCCTTTCCGCGAGCGACAGTGGACGGAGCCCTTTATCAGGAGTCTCCATTTCACCCCCAATTGTCTGAAGATTATTGCTTGTAACCAATATCCCCAAGGCAATACAGCACTCCGAGCAAAAAAGGAGCACTGCCGTGCCATTTTGGGAATCGTCATTCGTATCCCAAACTTGGTGTCGGATCATGGCCTAATGCGTTTCGTTCCATTCCTTAGACGCAGCTTCGAACGCATCTAACTCGGCCTCTCTGTCTTCGTACTTGTGCTTGTTGCTCTTGTACCAAGCGAGGCACCAGTCTTCGTAGGCAAGCTGCTTGGGTGTTAGCGATGCCCGTCTAGCCGCCTCTGTGTGCGACCTGAACTTGTAGAGTTCCCGACGAAATTCTCCCGCAGCGGCATACACAGGCGCTGGCCGCGACATGAGCAAAATGAGAGCAGCCACCGCGATGCAGATTAGACTGGTCGCCAGCATTTCGTTGTCAGCTATGCTCCGTTGCTTCGTCAACGCATTGTAAGTCGCTCTTGGAGCCTCGGGCAGGAGCCTTGGATCGGAAATGTAGCGCGTTTCCCAATTTGGGGGCGGTGCGGGAGCCGCTGGCCTGATCCCCATCGCCACCGCCCCTGAGTCCCTAATACGACAATATGCGGCGTTGAGTACAGGGATATTGCCGACGAATATTCCTCCCCCGGTCTGGGGCGAAATCGTGGGTATTTTAGCGGCTTTTGCCCCGAAATCTCCCATCGGCGAGGTGGCCGATTGCGCTTGCCAGCGGATCGCGCTGGTCGGATATTTCCAGTACAAAACTATTTCCCGCGCAAAGCTGCTTCGACCAATTCCACACTGGAAGGCTGCATTCAGACCGTCAACTCACCTCTGACATCGTGTTAATGCAGGTGGCGGACAACAAACAAGAGTTCGGGAGAAATTGGGACGAGGCGTTCGGTCAGCAGCGGTATCGTGAGTTTGCGGCAAGGCTGCTTAACTCGACCTGAGCTGCCCTGCTAATGTCAGTCGGTCTGCCCGACGAGGGCAAGGAGGACCGATTGATGAAACCCGCTAACGCATCGGCGATACCCCCCGAAATGGAACAAGCACGGCAAGAACTGGAAGCGTGGCGGAGCACGCATCGGCCCCGTTGCCACATCCCCGATAGTTTGTGGAAGAGGGCGGCGGAATTGGCGAGTCAGCATGGTCTTTATCTGACATCACGTACCTTGCGCGTGGACTACATGCGTTTGAAGAAACTGGTGCAACCGACGAGCCCAGAGCGGAAGAGCGGGGAGTTGCCGAGGTTTATCGAACTGATGGTGCCGACGGTGGCCGGCATTCCGGAGTGCATTGTGGAGTTGGAGGGAGCCGGGAGAAGGATGCGAATCCAGATGAAGGGCATGGGGGTGGCGGAGTTGGTGGGATTGAGCCGGATGGTGTGGTCGGACAAGTCATGATAGCCATCACACCCCAGATGCGAATCCTGGTGGCGGTCGAAGCCGTCGATGGAAGGAAGGGGATTGACGGTCTAACTCGATTGTGTCAGGAGAAACTGCAGACGGATCCGTTCTCGGGATGCTTGGTTTTCTTTCGCAGCCGGCGCGGCACGTCGATCCGTATCTTAGTCTTCGATGGCCAGGGGTTTTGGCTGGCGCAGAAGCGGCTCTCGAATGGAAGTTTTGTGTGGTGGCCGAGCGGGAATGAACCGACGCGGGTGCTGGAGGCGCATCAGGCACAGATGCTGTTGGTAGCCGGCAACCCGGATGCGAAGGCCGCGCCGGTGTGGCGGCGCGTGAGCGTGGAACCATCCCCGTAAGAAATAAAGAAGAGATCACCAGGATTTGCACTTGCGTTCCATTTTCGGCTCTGCCACACTGTGGTCATGCCCGCTGCTTGGCAGTACCGAGGCCGAGTTATCAGCGCCGAGGATATCGTTTTCATTCAGCAATTGATTCGGGAACACCCGGGCGCCAGCCGCCGCGCGCTGTCCGCGAAACTGTGTGAAGCATGGCAGTGGAAACAGAGCAATGGCGCCGCCGCGCGACATGGTGTGTCGCGGTCTTTTATTAATGCTGCATCGGGCGGGCGCGATCGAGTTGCCGCCGGTTCGCTATACCCCGCCGAACCCGCTGGCGAAACGCCAGCCGCCGGTGGCTATGCTGATCGACCCGACCCCGATCCAGGGGCGACTAAGTCAGCTGCAGCCGATCGAGTTTCAGCAGGTGCGGCGGACGGGCGACGAAGCGCTGTTCAATAGCCTGATGGAACAGCATCATTACTTGGGCTATGAGCAGCCGGTCGGCGAGCAGCTCAAGTATCTGGTCTGGGCGCAGGGGCGGCCGATTGCCTGCCTGGCGTGGAGTTCGGCACCGCGTCACTTGGGCAGCCGCGATCGGTATCTCGGCTGGAGCGCGGAAGCGCGGCGGCGGAACATCCGCTTCCTGGCCTACAACACCCGCTTTCTGATTCTGCCGAAGGCGGCGACATTCTGCTATACCTCGCTAAATAATTGAAAAGATTGTTTGTTGCTCTTCCACGGTTTGCTTCTGCGGGCGGGTGTTTCCGTTCCTAATCCTGACGACTATTTTTTGTACTTCCTCGGAATCAAGGGCTTCTACAGGAATTTCCCACGGCGCACACTCCACGACCTGAGTGGCCGGGAGCTTTTTCTCTAGAATCATCTGCCGCACGCTCCCCTCACTTACTTGCAGGCGGCGCGCAGCCTCCTTCAACGTGATTTTGCTGGGGGGCTGCTGGGGATCGAAATTGGGGAACTGATGGTGGTGCCGCAGAGAATAAACTCGATTCTTATCCCATGTGTTGCCAATGCCTGTGCGCATCCCTAGCCGGTTTAGAGTGACAGCAATGGCCTCATCGGTAAACCGGCCTGCCATCTGCCGCACCACGTCCACTGCTTCCATACTTGTACATCGCCGGTGTTGGCCCGTCTCTCTCTTCTTTAAACGCAGTTCCGAGTGGCGGCCACCCGCCCAGTGAATCAGCAAGACGATTTCTCGATTGTTCTCATCGACATCAGCAATGATCTCCTCGATCAGAATACGCATGATCCGCTGCTTCAACCGCATATCGGTCGAAGGCGCGTTCCAAACAGCGGGCAGATCCTGTGCCAAGCTCAGAAGAAGTTCCTTGCTGGGCAGAGGCACATTCTTGGCATCGACATCGAACTCCCGCAGCTTCTGTTCCAGTTCGCGTGTTTTTTGCAGAGCCATGTTCCATCGCGCCTCAAGCTCCGCCGCAACTAGTCGTTGGTCGGGATCAACCGCTTCGTAACGTCGCTCCGCGAGTCGCGCCTCGTAACGCGCTTGTTCCAGTTCCAGGGTCAGAGCCTGACATAGCTCGTGCCGGCGTTGCTCCATCTGTTCGGCCGCTTCCAGCGCAGCCTCGACAGCATTTCCGCTGATCGCCTGCAATACCTCTTTGGACACCGCTTGGTCGACCCACAAACCGCTGAAAGACAAACAACGGCGCTCGCCCCGCCGTAGATGTGCAGCCGTGCAGTCGTAACGCGGAATGATGCCTCCCTTCCCAAGGTAGCTTACATACATCATGTGTCCGCATCGCCGGCACCGCATCATACCCGACAGCAGTGCCCGCCCGCCCCGGGCGGCCTTTGCTGTGTGCCGAGCATGGTCGACAGCTGGGAGGTGCGAGTCCTCTACCCAACCTGATGGAGGTGAAGGGTTAGCGAAGCGCAAGGGTGAAATAACACTCGCCGCGAGGCGGGGCCTGAAAGAAGCGTGGAGCAAAGACGCGAGCTGATGAACAATTCAACGGATACGAGGCCTACAGTGACGGGCGATCGGGCAACTGACCGCGAAGCCCATATCCATCAAGTGCACTGGTGGTAAATCCGGCGGTTGCGCGTTGAAGGCGGTCGAAATTACCTCGGGAGATCTGCGGCATGTCACAAAACGTGACTGAGGGTGAAGCGATTCACTCTGACCGTGCCGCAGAAGTCAGCAGAGGGCGTATTACTCCAGAAGAGCGGAGAAAGGCCCGAACGGTACCCCGCAAGGGGAATAAAGGGAAGGGCAAGTAAGCAGCGCGACTCATGAGCGGACAGCGGCAGAAAAACCGGCCCGAACAAGGGGTGCTGGCCTTTCCGACGGAGAGTAGGAGTGAAGCTCCGAAGGCCGTGGAGAAAGGGACCGAAACGCTGGTGGCGAAGCGCAGGCCTGAAAACCTGGCTGAAACCGAACGACTGATGGAAGAGGTCTGCGAGTGGGGAAACTGCAAGCAGGCATTACAGCGAGTCAAGGCTAACAAAGGGAGTGCGGGAGTGGACGGGATGACCGTCCAGCAACTACCGGACTACCTGAAGCAGCATGGGCCAGAAATTCGGGAGCAGTTGCTGACGGGGAACTACGAACCGAAACCGGTCAGGCGGGTGGAAATCCCGAAGCCGGACGGGGGAATGCGAAAGTTAGGCATTCCTCCGGTGCTGGACCGTTTTGTCCAGCAAGCGGTGTTGCAAGTTCTGCAGAAGCGCTGGGACCCGACGTTCTCCGAACACAGCCACGGTTTCCGACCGGGGCGCAGCGCGCGGCAAGCGGTGCGACAGGCACAGCAGTATATCGCCGAAGGGCACCGCTGGGTGGTGGACTTGGATCTGGAGCAATTTTTTGACCGAGTAAATCACGACCGCCTGCTGGCGGCGGTCGCCAAGCGAGTGGCCGACCCACGGATGCTCCGGTTGATCGGAGCCTTCCTGAAGGCCGGAGTGCTGGAGAACGGATTGGTGACGGCGGTCGACGAGGGAACGCCGCAAGGCGGTCCGCTTTCCCCGCTGCTCAGCAACCTGGTGCTGGATGAACTGGACCGGGAGTTAGAGAGGCGCGGTCACCGCTACTCGCGCTATGCCGACGATTGCAACATTTACGTGGGCAGCGAGCGAGCGGGGCAGCGAGTGATGAAGAGCGTAACGCGCTTCATCACGCAACGACTCAAACTCAAGGTCAATCAGGCAAAGAGCGCTGTGGCCCAACCGTGGCAGAGGAAGTTTCTCGGATTTAGCTTTACCAGCGAGCGCGAACCAAGGCGGCGGATTGCCCCCAAGGCCATCGTCCGCTTCAAGGAGCGGATACGGGAACTGACGCGTCGAACCCGAGGCATCAGCCTGCCCAAGATGATTGCCGAAACGGCAACCTACTTGCGCGGGTGGCTCGGCTACTTCGGGGAGTGTCAAACGCCGTCGGTGCTGAAGGGCCTTGAGTCCTGGTTACGCCGCCGACTCAGGTCGGTGGTGTGGAAGCAATGGAAGCGCGGACGGACGCGATTCAAAGAACTTCGCAAACGGGGCGTGAGCAAAGATCTGGCGGCGCAAACCGCTGGGAGTGCGCACGGTCCGTGGCGAATCGCGAACTCCCCGGCGTTAGCCATGGCACTACCCAATGCCTACTTTGCCTCACTGGGACTCCCGGCCATGGTCATACGGTCTTAGCTCAACCCGCCGAACCGCCGTATGCGGACCCGCATGTACGGTGGTGTGGGAGGGGAGGACGGGCGACCGTCCCCCCTATCCCGATTCTCCATTGGATTTCATGAAATTGTTTGCCGCATGCAACGCTTGAATCCGCTCGTACTGCTCCCAGTCAACGTAACCGGGATGGTGGTCGCGAATCAAGACACTCCACTCCGATTGTGGCTTGGTATGCCCCTTGCTCTTGCGAGCACGGCCATCCACGATCTGCGTTCGTACTCCCCTCCGCCCGTAAGCGTAAGCGCCGGCATAGAACGGGTTCGTAAGGATTCCCCAAATCGTGCTGTAGACCGGCAGTTTCCAAATCACCGTGGTCGCGCCCGGACGAGATAGCGCGGGCAAGGAGATATTGTGCTGACGAAACCAGACCAATACCTGGCGAACACTGCCCAATTCGGTGTATTTGCTGAAGACCATCTCAACAGCTTGTTGCACTCGCTGATCGGGATCTTTCTCGATCTTGCCATTGGCACCCCAACAGAAACCCACCGGAAGATTAACTTCCAGCTCGCCACGACGGGCCTTTTGACGTCTCGCCTCCAGTGATCGTTGCCGTAGCAGAGTCAGTTCATACTCGGACATGATCCCTTTTAATCCGAGCAGCAAACGATCGTTCGTGAGCGTCGGATCATAGATGCCATCCCCATCCACAATCACGGCATCGACCAAGCCGCACAATTCAAATAGGCGGTGCCACTCGCGCCCGTTGCGTGCCAAGCGCGAGGCTTCCAGGCAGAACACAGCACCGACTTCCCCACCACATACTGCAGCTACCAGATGGTCGAATCCAGGACGCTCGACCAGGCCGCTGCCGGTGCGGCCCAGATCATCGTCAATGGCTTGCACATCGGCAAATCCCAACTGCCGTGCTCGCTCCACCAAGCCGTACTGCAGGCGTTGGCTCTCCAGGTGGTGAAGGACTTGGCCAGGTGAAGACTGGCGGACGTAGACCACAGCCCGCCGACGGAGACGATCAACGGTGAGTTTGGGATTCATCCTCGCCTCCTCTGTCTTCTCTTTCGTCTTGACTTGGGCAAACCGCGTCCGTCAGCAACTCGATGAGCGCGAGTTTGAGTTCCTTTTGCTTGTCTTGGGAAATCATGATGGGAGCTGCACTCAGCAGTGACAGGTTGAACTGCTGGGTGATCGGCTTGCTGCTTCGCTTCATCGACTCCTCCTTGCGGGTGGGTATCTAACGAAGGCTTATCGCAAGCGGAGGTGAGTTGCAAAGAGGAAAGCAGATGCTGAAGTCGCATCAATGCATCCACCGAGATCTGTGGAGCACCGAGTGAAAATCGCGCGCACTCTGGACTCAACATCCATGAGGGAATGCACAGCGCCGTATTATCCAGAAGTTGGCATACGGTACTGTTTTTCCAGCGGCGGCGACAAACGCGTAGACACTGACCAAAAAGGGGATGCCAGCGATAGTAGACCGTGACGGTCTCAAAAAGGTGGGCATTATGTGATGGACTTCCCTTGGGTAACGGTTGAACATCTGGCGTCGCATATCCTGGCTCGCATGGCGAAACGGTTGTCCGAGGACTGGGAACGCCTCTACCAACACCCCATCTATTTTGTGGAAACCTTTGTGGATCCCACGCGCTTTCGCGGGACTTGTTATCGCGCCGCCAACTGGATTCGGTTGGGAGAAACCACCGGCCGCGGCAAGGATGATCACACCAATCGTCCCAACCGATCAATCAAAGAGGTCTTGGGCTACCCACTGACGCAGCGCTTTCGTGAGTTACTGCAGGAGGTCTAGATGCAACCGGCAACCTTGCCCTTCGAAGTTACGGCCGAAGAGTTGGAGGCCTTGCTGGAGAGTGTGCGGGAAGGGCTGGGGGAGGCCGGATATCAGAAACTGAAAGCCGCGATCCGAACCTTGGGCTACTTGACCGAGTTGTTACGCGAACGAAAGATCACCCTGGAGGGGCTGCGCGAACTCTTGCTGTCCGGGGCCGAGGCGAGCACGGAAAAGACCCGTCACGTGCTGAAGCAGGCGGGCATCGAAACGCCGAAGAAAAACCAAGAGAAGCAGAACTCGCAGGCCAATGGGAAGCCGGCGCGGCCCGGACATGGCCGCCATGGAGCCGATGCTTATGGCGGGGCGAAGAAGGTCCAAGTTCCGCATCCGAGCTTACACTCCGGCGATCGCTGCCCCGGTTGTGGCCAGGGCAAGGTCTATGTTCTGGAGGCGCCGGGAGTGTTGGTGCGACTGGTGGGACAGGCGCCCATCACGGGCACGGTCTATGAACTGGAGAAGCTACGCTGCAATCTGTGCCTGGAGGTGTTCACCGCGGAAGCACCCGCCGGCGTGGGTGAGGAAAAATACGATGCCACCTCGGCCAGTATGATGGCGCTGCTGAAGTACGGCAGCGGAATGCCTTTTTACCGCTTGGAAGGGTTGCAAGAGAAACTGGAGATTCCGCTGCCGGCTTCGACGCAATGGGGCATCGTGAAAAAAACGGCGGAGCAGCTCGAGCCCGCGCTGGAAGAGCTGATCCGGCAGGCGGCGCAAGGTGAAGTGGTTTATAACGATGATACAGGCATGAAGGTCTTAGTCTTGGACGCGCCCGATCGGCCAGAGCGTACGGGAGTGTTTACTTCGGGGATTATCTCCACCCGCGAAGGACAACGGATGGCGCTGTTCTTCACCGGCCGACGGCACGCTGGGGAAAATCTGTCCGCGGTGTTGGCCCGTCGGGCTGCCGATCTGGCTCCTCCAATTCAAATGTGCGATGCCCTGTCGCGCAACCTGCCCAAGACCCTGGAGGTCATACTGGGAAACTGTCTGGCGCATGGTCGACGCCGGTTTGTGAAGGTAGCGCAGAATTTTCCGGAACAATGCCAGTTCGTGCTGGAAACCCTGGCTGAGATTTATCACAACGACGAGCTCACCCGGGAACAGGGAATGTCACCCGAGCAACGGCTCGGATTCCACCAGACGCGCAGCGGTCCGGTCATGGAGGAACTGCATGTCTGGCTTACGGCACAACTCCAAGAGAAAAAGGTAGAGCCCAACTCGGGTCTGGGCCAGGCGATTTCCTATTTATTAAATCATTGGCAGGAGCTGACGCTGTTTCTGCGCCAGTCGGCAGCACCCCTGGACAACAACATTTGCGAGCGGGCGCTCAAGAAAGTCATTCTGCATCGCAAGAACGCACTGTTCTACAAAAACCAGAACGGCGCTCAAGTCGGGGACTTGTTCATGAGCCTGATCCACACTTGCGAACTCTCCGACGCCAATCCGTTTGATTATCTGACCCAGTTACAGCGACACGCCTCGGAGCTGGCAGAAAGTCCCTGCGATTGGATGCCATGGAACTACTGCGCTACGCTGGCGCAGTTGGATACCGCCGCGTGATCGGGAACCCCCAACCAGGAGCAGCTCATGCCATCGGCTAAGAAGAAGTCCAGCAGACCAACCCTTTGCCCAGCATGTGGAGGCGTTGACCTGATCAGAAAGATCACCACTTATCCCGTCCTACTCTCTGGCCCGCTGGAAGGTAAGCAGGTCCACGTTGGCCGTGTTGCTCTCCACGAATGCTTGACCTGCGGACACCTCATGCCCACCCCTGCCGGCCAGGCGAAAGTCGATCGCAATGTCGAGATGGGCATCCGCTTGTTCCTCGGACAACTACATTGATCGGCTACCGCCACTTTTCCACGCTCCCACACGCTTGCCGCAAACTCACGCGGTATCTGCCTATGGAGATAATGAGACAACTCACCACAGGAGAGGGCGTCTACTCTTTTGTCGCTTTCCCGACGATCCGTCCAGCGGCTTGGTTCTCGTCCTCGCGCATGCACGTGTGTTCAGTGAATTGCATACCTATATCCCACTCGGCTTGGTCGTATTGGTCTGCGGAGGACTTGAACTGCATATTGCAGACTTCGCAGACACCCACGGCTCCCGGAGTCTGCCTTCTTACCATTCGCACCTTTCGTTTCGCCATGCCCTAAGTCTACGCCGTTCGTTCTGGCACCCAGCCAGTGTTTGGCAAACTGAGCCACGCCAAGGTCACCGCAGACATGCATGCCAAGTATGTGTCAGACCGCAAGGCGACGGGCGCGAAGAACGCCACTATCAATCGGGAGTCTGCCATCCTTAAAAAATGTTTCAGGCTGGGACTGCAGCGAGAAAAGATTGGCGTTGCATCCGCCTTTTCAAAACGAAAACGGGGGCAAAGCCAGTTGCCTACATGACCCCCGAACTTTACGCCGCTCTGGTTCCATTGATGGTTGGCAAATCGGGGACTGACCGCCTGTTCACCCGTCCAGACGGTTCGCCTGTGGACGACTTCAGGGGTGCATGGCAAAACGTCACGGAGGCTGCTGGGGAGCCTCATCTCCTGTTCCACGACCTAAGGCGTACCGCGATTCGCAACATGTCCCGCAGGGGGCTGAGCGAGAAAATGATCATGCAGATCGCTGGCCTGAAGACCCGCGCCATCTTCGACAGATACAACATCGTATGTGAGGAAGACCTGAGGGAAGCAGCACGGAAGATGTCGGTAAGTGGTAGTTCAGTGGTAGTTGGTCATGATCCCGCCGTTGACGTGACGGGCATGGTGGATACGCGTCGCTTACAAGGTGTTGGGAATGCGTAAGATACAACGGATTAGTTGGTGCCGGGAGGGGGGGTCGAACCCCCACGAGGGGTGAACCTCGGCGGATTTTGAGTCCGCTGCGTCTGCCAGTTCCGCCATCCCGGCGTTGCCAGATGAGTGCCGTAGGAACTGGAGCTACGGCGCTGGTGCCGCTGGAAGTCGTTCGGCATTTGTTGCCCGCGAGCCGTTGAACTTCGCAGCGTTTTCAGTATCGCACAGCGCAAACCGTGCTGCCAACGCAGGGTGAAGTGATGGCGGCGGACAGTCGCGGCGACCGCGAAGATTCTTTGTTGTGGCAGCGGGTGCTGATCCGCGCATGAATTATCTCCGTGCGAGTATCTAGGAGATCATGCGCACGGGTCCAATCCTTACGGTCTGTTGACGACGCGGTAGAGCACTGCTGCATGGGGCCGAAGCGTGACCTTCAAGACCGCCGCGTTGCCCAGGTCCCGTGAATTCCAGAGGTCGCGCACCAGGTAACTCGACTTGGGCAGGCCGAGCTTGGTCCAGTCGTAAGTCAGGGTCTGCTCTTTGTCGGCGAGGTTGAAAACCGCGACATAGTACCCGCGGCCTTCTTCTGGCGTCGCCGTCCAGACAACTTCGGTCTCCGTCGAGATAGACGGGCCTGTGATCTTTAGAGTGTTGATCGACTGCCAACACTTCAGGGTTCGTCAGCAGTTTCGTGGTCCACTCGTCGCTGGAGGGCAGTTCTCCGCCCAGAATGAGTGGCGAGCGGAAGATGCTCCACAGCGTCATCATCGTGACCTGTTCATCGTGGGTGAGGTTTGTATTGCGCGGAGGCCCTCCATCGCCGGGATGCGGACCGATGCGCCCAAGGGGCAGCATATCGGCGTCGGGCCATCGGCCGGGCTGGTGGTACGCGGCCCATTTCGCGGTCCAGCCGAATTGCGCCAGAACGCCCTGCGACCAAGCCTTGTCCTTGTCGGGCAATGGTCCCCAGTGGTCCCAGAAATCGTCGGCGATGCGCCACATCTCGGCGTAAGGGGCGACCTCGTCTGCCTTGTCGAGCGCCGTCGGGCCGGGAGAAAGACTCAGTACAATGTCACGATTCGTCTGTCTCAGCGCGAAGTGCATCATCAGCATGTCATCGGGTTTATAGGGATGGTCAGAGATGCAGTCGGCCTTGACGAAGTCCACTCCCCAACTGGCGTACAACTGGAAAATTGAATTGTAGTAAGCCTGTCCTGGAGGGGCATTCTGCACGCCGTACATAAAGGTGTTCCAGGGGCAGGTATCGTCCGTGACCGCAGCCTCGGAGGCGGTATACGGCGAGACCGCGATGCGCAGGTTCTGCGCGACGGCCTCGCGCGGAATGCCGCGCAAAATGTGAATGCCGAACTTCAAGCCCAGCGAGTGAACATAGTCGGCGAGTGGCTTGAAGCCCGCTCCATCCGCAGCCGAGGGAAATCGGTCCACCACCGGAATGAACCTGCCGTTGTCGTCCAGCGAGAACTTTACGTCCTCGGGCTTGGCTCCCGGATTGGTGACGTACCAACCCTCGTCGATCACCACATATTGCCAACCGAATTGCTTCAGGTGTTTGGCCATCCAGTCGGCGTTCGGCGCGCACTTGGGCTTCGTTGATGGTCTCGCCGTAGGAGTCCCAACTGTTCCAACCCATGGGAGGCGTGGGCGCCAAAAGCCGGTTAGGATCCAGTTGAGGGAGTTGCTGGGCCGCCATGACCAAAACCATAGCTGAAGCCACGGCCCAGACAACCAATACGCTCAGCAGTATTCGAAACATGGCGTGGAACCGACGAGTCTTGATCCGAAGGTGTGGCACAAATTCTCTCCCCGGCGCACCGAGTCACAATCTGCATTCAGAGCAACTGCCTCAGTCGTCTGCCGCAGGCAACGTGGCGAAAGTTCCAGCGACTGACACTGTTTTGCGCGACCTACAATAGTACCAACCGGCGCGAGAGCTCCCGGGGGAAAGCTGTCGTCGCGTCGGGCCTTACGGCGACTCCAGTCGTCGGTGCTTGTGCCTGAACATAACTCCCGATAACCCGCAATCCCTCAGGCGCTTAGCCGATCATCTGCAACTCATCCTCAAATCACACGGCTGACCATTGAGTGCCAGAAAGAAGCGGGAGCATTGTGCTCACGTTGGCAGCAGTTGGGCCGAACCTAGGGAGCCAACAAGGGTGGCGAAGCAGTCGTATTGGGGAGTGCGACTCCACCCGAAAAACCCGGCGGCGCGCCAGCTTCAACCGCCGCCATCAACGATGGCCTTTTCACGCACCCCCAAGCTCTTCCGGCGATTTCGATTCCCCCATACACTACATAGATGGAGCCCAACCCTCCCCTGTGGAGAGCAACGAACCAGCCCGACCGGCTGGCTGAGTTGACGGCGAAGACCTCCGACGCGAACAAGGAAACGCCGCTGCGCCGCGACGTGCGCTCGCTGGGTGTCCTGCTGGGCCGCGTTGTAGTGGAGCAAGCGGGACCGGTGCTGTTCGACACGGTCGAACATCTGCGAAGGCTGTTAATTCAGCATCGCGAGCAGGCTGCTACGGCGCAGAGCGATGATATGGATACGCTTTTGCAGCAGGCCAAGGCCCATGTCGCATTGCTGGGTGTAGCCACCGCCTACCGCGTGACCAAGGCGTTCGCCGCATATTTCGAGCTGACCAACCTGGCTGAGACCAATCATCGCAAGCGGCGCCGCCGGGCTGCGGAACTCCATACCGATGAACCGCCGTTGCCGGGTTCGTTGCGGGGAACGCTGCTGCGCATGCAGAAAGCGGGCGTCACGTTGCAGGAAGCCCTCGCGGCCTTCGGCGAAATCGAAGTGCAGCCGGTTTTCACCGCGCATCCCACGGAGATCACCCGGCGTGCGGTCCTGCTCAAACGGCGGCGCATAGCCGGAGAGCTGGAAAAACTCGATCGGCTTCCACTGCCCGATTCGCTGGCGCAGGATTGCGAAGACATAATCCTGGGCGAGATCACGGCGTTGTGGCAGACCGACGAAGTGCGCCTGCAGAAGCCTACTGTGCCTGACGAAATCCGCACCGGTCTCAGCTATTACGTGATGACGCTGTTCGACGCTGTTGCGAAGATTTATGAAGGGATCGCCGCTGACTTCCGTGAAGTGTACGGAGCGGAGATGGAAATGGCCTCGCTTCCGGTTTGTGTACGCTTCGGGTCGTGGATTGGCGGTGACCGCGACGGTAACCCCTTCGTTACGCCGCAATGCACGCGACAGGCGCTGGATTTGGCGCGAGCGATGGTGCTCTCGCATTACATCCAGGAACTGACGCTGCTGGTGCGGCGCTTGACGGTTTCGACTCATCAGGTCAATGCTTCGCCGGAGTTGCGCGAACGCCTGGAGCGCTATGATCGGGAAATCGCGGAACCAACGGCAGAATTGTCGCGCACACCCCATTCCGAGGCCTACCGCCGGCTGTTGCTGATGATGGGCGAGCGGCTGCGGCGCGCGCGCGACCAGCACTCGCAACCGGGAGCGTATTCGGCCGCCGAATGAATTTCGCGACGACCTCGACATCATTCGTCGCAGCTTGTGCGACGGAGGGGGAGCTCGCGTGGCGGCAGGGCTGCTCGATCCGTTGATCTGCAAGCTGCGCACTTTCGGATTTCGCTTGCATACCCTCGACATTCGTCAACATGCGCGAGTGCATAGCACGGCGCTGACGGAAATTGCGCGAGTGTCGGCGCCGCAACCCGCCGCGCCTCAAGTGCCGATGCTTTCCGCGCCCACCAGGGAATTGCTCGACACCTTTGGCGGAATCGCAGAGGCAAAGCGTGACCACGATCCCGCTGCCATAACGCGGTACATCGTTAGCGGGGCCGAGTCGGAAGAGGACGTCTTCGCGGTGCTGCGCCTGGCTGCGTTGTCGGGACTTCAGGCCGCCGGTTCGGAATGCGATCCCGGCCTGATGCCGGTTCCCTTGTTCGAGTCGATCGAGGCGCTGCGCCAGGCGCCGGAAGTGATGCGGCGGGTGTGGAGTTCGCCGGAGTATCAGGCGCTGCTGCCTTCGTGGCACGGCTGGCAGGAGGTCATGCTGGGCTACTCCGACTCCAACAAAGACGGCGGCATGCTGACCAGCACCTGGGAATTGCACAAAGCTCATCGTGGGTTGCATGCAGTCGCGCGGGAATGTGGCGTGAAGCTGCGCATCTTCCACGGACGTGGCGGCACCGTGGGACGCGGCGGGGGGCCGACGCACTCGGCCATTCTGGCGCAGCCGGTGGGAGACTTTACCGGCCGCATTCGCATTACGGAACAGGGCGAGGTGCTGAACTGGAAGTACGCCGATCCCGTTCTGGCGGAGTGGAACCTCGAAATCATGATCGCCGCCTGCCTGGAGGCGCTGGTTCGTCCCGGCATCGCGTCTGGCGACAGTGAAACGAAATGGTACGAACCCATGGAACGCCTTTCCCATGCGGCGTTCGGCTATTACCGCGAGAAAATTGCGGAAAATCCTGACGTGCTGCTCTATTTCGAGCAGGCGACACCTGTCCATGAGCTGGAGTTGGCGCGCATCGGATCGCGTCCCGCGCGCCGGAGCAGTGGCCGCAAGCTCGAAGACCTGCGGGCGATTCCTTGGGTGTTCGGATGGATGCAGAGCCGCCATGCGGTCCCGGCATGGTTCGGAGTTGGCTATGCGCTGGAACAGTTCGCGGCACAAGGCGCAACCCAGCAGCAGCTTCTGCGAGACATGGCAGCTGGATTCCCGATGTTCGCTGACTTGATTCGCAACGTGGAGATCGCCATGGCGAAGGCGGACTTCTCCATCGCCCGCCTGTACGCTTTGCTGGTCGAGGACGCAGCTTTGCGGGAGTCGGTGTACCAGATGCTGGCCGAAGAATTCCACCGCGCCCGGCGCATGATCTTGCTCATCACCGGGCAGAAGGAGTTGCTGGAGCGCAATCCGGTACTCTCACGCTCGATCCGGCTGCGGAACCCCTACGTCGATCCCATGAGCCTGATCCAGGTCGAGTTGTTACGGAGAAAACGCAGCGGTGAGCAGAGCGCTGAACTGGATTACGCCATCGGGACGACCATGAACGGTATCGCCGCTGGCCTGCACAATACCGGCTGATGCCGGGCAAAAGAACGTGGCGGACTCCCGGTAGAGTCGCGCCACGCATTCCTTCAGTCCGAACTACGTCTCTAGAACAGCCGCCCGATCCGGAAGAAGAACTTGCGGTGGCCGGTATCGCCGTAGGCGTACGCCGCTTCCACCGGTCCGAAGATGGTGTTGACGACGACACCCAACGCGCCGTCAGTGGGGAAGCCCGAAGCCTTGTTGATCATGCTATGGGGTGGCCCGTAAACCTGCGAGGCCTCGTACATTCCCAGGACATAAACGCCGCTTCCCAGAAGCGGCGGCAGCTTCGCCATCTGTCGGAGATATCCCAACTGGAAGAGGAAGTACTTGTCCATCAGCAGTTCGTTGGTTCCGTAAGCGACCAGGGTGCGCGAGCCACCCAGCGAAAACTGCGGCAAGCCAGTGTCGTAGTAATTGAAAGTGGTGCCGGCAAATCCGTTCAAGAACACCGAGGCCGGCTCGCTCAGCTTGAAGAAGTTTGTTGACGCGACCTCCAGCGAGGGATAGGCTCCCCCCGCCAATGGACTGCTGTTCGTCCACTGGAAATCGGCTAGAAGGGCCTGACCTTTGCGAGGAATGACAGGATCGTCCAAGCGGTCTAACCGATACTGAACCCTGGCGGCGGCATAACCGCCGGAAAGACTTGGCAGCTCTGTCGGATTTCCGACCTGGCGCTGGAAACCTTCCCAACCTCCTTCGTAGCCGAAGCGCAGTTCGCCCACAGTTCCGAACTGATAGCCAAAGTCGAGGCCGCCACCGGCAGCAGTTCTTGCGGTAGGTGGAGACGAGTTGATTATTGTCGTAGAAATACAACGGGTCGCTGTATGCGAGTACTCGTGGTGCGACGAACCAGTGGGAGGTGGGAGTGAAGGGATGGTAATACTCCGATCGCAGCCCGTACTGGGAGAACAGGATGATGTCGTTGCGCCATTCCGAGCGGAAGCCGCCGATATCGTACCAAGTGACTCTCGCTCCCATATTGAACGTAACGTTTTTCAGACTGGAGCCATCCACGAGGATGAGCGGCCGGACGACGGGCGGACCAACTGCATTTTCCTCGGTCTTTATCTCAAGTCCCTGTTTGCCGTTTTGCTCGACGAATCCATAGCTGAGCGTGGAATAGCGCCCGGTACCTTTCAGGCGCATGATCGCAGCATCCAATTCGTCATAGTTGAGGGGTTTGCCGACCACGCCCGCCATTAGCGTCTCAACCTTCTTCGACAGCTCCGCATTCACGCCCTTAACCGCTACGAACGTGGGAATGGGCGTGGTGGTGATGCGGCGGGCGTTGCGTTCGGCAATGTATTCGTTCCAGGTCGCATCGTCCACAGCCAGGGTCAACAGCATTTTCGATTTGGCTTGGGCCGCGTCGTATCCGGCCTTGATGATGGCGTCAGCGTCGTCAAAACTTAACGCGCCCCACTTCTGCACCGGAACCGAAAGCAGGAGATCTGCCATTTCCATGCTCTCGAGTTCATTGGCCGAGATCATCACCGAGATCGACTGGCCGAGCACTGCGAACGAGGAAAGATTAGCGTCGGGCTTCAGGTTTTCCTCGGCCAGGTGGACTCCCAGAACCACATCGGCGCCCATCTTTTTTGCTACCTGGACGGGAAGGTTCTGCAGCAATCCTCCGTCGGCGTAGATAGCACCGTCGTCCCGCACCGGCGAGAAGATACCGGGCAGCGACATGGTAGACCGCAGCGCCAGCGACAACGAGCCGCTACGGAAGACGTGAGCTTTGCCGCTGACCAGATCGGTGGCCACGCAGGCGAAAGGAATCGGGAGATCGTTGAAGCTCTTGACTTCCGAGTAGGGAGCGGAAACCTTGTCGAGAATCAGTAAGACCTGTTGGCCGGAGTTGAATCCCGATGGGAATTGCAATCCCTTGCGCAAGCCAAACTCGAGACTGTTCGGATAGTCGCGCGAGTCTTCCTTGCGGCGGAACGAAAAATCGTCAAACGGCGTCTGTCCGGCCATCACCTGGTCCCAGTTGATACTGTTGACCACCTGCCTCAGTTCGGTCGCGTTGTGCCCAGTGGCGTAAACCCCGCCAACCAGGCCGCCCATGCTGGTGCCCGAAACGTAGTCGATGGGGATGTGATGCTCTTCCAACCAGGTAATAACGCCCACATGGGCCAGGCCGAGCGCACCTCCTCCCTGCAAAGCCAGGCCGAGCGTGGGCCGTTTCTTCGCAGGCGCTTGGTCCTGGGCGATGCCAGGCAAGGACGAGAAAAGTATCAAACCGGAGAGGAGAACAGCTTTGGAACGAAACGACTTCGCAACCTTGAAGAGAGCATTCATCGTCAGATCCTGTATGTTGGCGCCGAAGCACCAGTTAGACCGGTCCTCCCCTCGGCTTATATATGCCGTTCGGAGTGCTGGCTTGGCGCAAGGCGACTCACAGCGTCGCGCTCGCGCTGTCGAACATCGAGGGCTGCCGGATACATACAGACTACGGGTTTCGGCTGTGAACTTACCAGCGTCGATTCAGACGGAACCGCTGTGGTGAATGTGCCTCCATGTGCAATTCCTGCCGCTATGTCAGTGACACGCTCGTCGCGCTGGACCCGAAAGCGGAATCTATAAGAAGTTGCGAGACGAAATGGGCACTAAATCGGTATCATTAGTGTCCGTGGGTTGCGGCACGCCGGGGTTAGTCCGAGATACTTCGGAGATTTGCCACATCGGGCGGTATATGCCGCTCGCCCCCCGACTGCGATATACCGATCTGGTCCGCGGATCGCGCCGCGCCAGATGCGCGAACGGTTTGAACAGCAACAGCAGCAGGAACCCATAGCTCACCCCCGAGCCAATTTTCTGCTCCCAATCCCAAGAATAAAGAGAGGTTCGGCGTGTTGAAAAAGTTCTGGTTACTCGTATCGGCATCTCTGCTTTGCGGCGTCGCAACTCTGAGCGCGGAAGAGGTGACGCTCAAGAATGGCGACCACCTGAGTGGAGCGATCGTCAGCATGGACGGCAAGAAACTCGTCCTCAAGACCACCTATGCCGGAGACGTTTCCATCGACTGGGCGGAAGTGACCCAGTTTTCCTCCGACAAACAGCCGCTGGTCGTGACCAAGGCCGACAAGCAATTGGTTTCAGGAACGGTTGCGGCCGAGGGGTCCGACGTGATGGTGACCACGGCTCAGGGCGCGCAGACGAGTTCCGCGCGCGGATGTAACCACCATGCGCTCGCCCTGCCGATCAGGCGGCGTATGAAAAATCACTGCATCCGGGAATGCTGGAGGACTGGACCGGGCGGCGGCAACTTCGGCTTCGCGCTCGCCCGCGGCAACAGCCAGACCACCAACCTGGCGCTCGGCTTCAATGCGCTGCGCAAGACCAGCACCGATGCCTGGGTGATCAATGCGACGTCGATTTACTCGACCGACGACAAGCTGGGAATCACCTCAGCCAACTCGTTTGGAGGCTTGATTCGCTACGACCACAATCTCAACAAGAAGCTCTTCGCCTACGGCGTATTTGCAGGCATGTATGACACCCTGCAGCTCCTGAATTATCGCTTCATGCCGGGCGGCGGTCTCGGCTTTCATGCAATCGCCTCGCAGACCACCACGCTGGACCTGCTGGGCGGCCTCGGCTACACCCGTGAAAGCTACTACAACGGCACCGTCAACAATCTGCTGACCGCGACGCTGGGCGACGAATTTTCGCACAAGTTCACCGCCGACTACTTCGATTACCCAGAACCTCTACTACCTGCCCTCGCTGAATGACACCAGCAATTACCGCATGAACTTCAACGTCGGCCTTGCCACCAAGTTAAATGGACTGGCTGACCGCCAACACGAACTTCCTCGACCAGTACGTCAACCAGCCGGTGCCGGGCAACAAGTACAACGACATCATCTTCACCACCGGACTTGGCTTCACCTTCGGAGCCAAGAAGAAGTAGCGCCGCGTCTCCAACCAGCGCATACCCTTCAGGACGCCGCAAGTCCTCATTTTGATCCTCGGGGGCTTCAGCCCCGGGGATCTTTTTTCCGGCCATTTCCGCATAGCTGTTGATCCTAGCCGTTCGTCGTCGCGACCAGCGCCCTTCGACGGTTCATTACGGCAGGAATTGTTTTTCGGTACGTACGCCATTTTCGCTTTACGCAGCCCACCATAGTCTCTATTCTAAAAAGACGTTTTTCACAGCGCAGGCCCCTGCCAAGTGCAGGGACTTCAACCCTAAAGGAGGCACCCATCGAAATTGGCTGTAGCTAACATTCCCGCCTTTTCGCCGCAGGACGCCTCCTCCCGAGTTTCACCTTCGGCCCTCAAAAGAAAATCCGCCAAGCTGACCATGTGGCCTTTGGTTGCCGCGACCTTTTTCATGGTTTCGGGCGGGACCTACGGCATTGAAGACGTCGTGCACGGCGCGGGATACGGCCGCGCGATCCTGATCTTGATTCTGACGCCCATCTTGTGGAGCCTGCCGACCGCTTACATGATCGGTGAACTGTCCAGCGCGCTTCCCGCAGAAGGCGGCTTCTACGCCTGGGTGCGGCGCGCGATGGGCGATTTCTGGGGATTTCAAGAGGCGTGGCTGTCGCTGGTGGCCAGCATCTTCGACATGGCCATTTATCCCACGCTGTTCGTGCTCTACCTGACGCGGCTCTTCCCCTGGTTCAGCGTGAACAACCGCGGGGTGCTCGTCGGTCTGGCGGTCGTCGATCGTCTGCGCCGCGCTCAACATCGCCGGAATCCGCGTGGTGGCGACTACTTCGATCTGGCTGTTCTTTCTTGCTCTCCGCCCCGTTCGTGTTCATCGTGATTCTGGCCCCGTTCAAGTACGGAGCGCTCGCCAACGCGGTCATGACTCCCACAACGTCGCACGTCGATATCATCGGCGGACTGCTGATCGCCATGTGGAACTACATGGGCTGGGACAACGCTTCGACCATCGCCGCCGAAGTGAAGCAGCCGCAACGAACGTATCCCCGGGCCATGATGGCGGCCGTCGCGCTGGTTTCTCTGACCTACATCCTGCCGGTGGCAGCCGTCGCCATGACCAAGCTGAGTCCCACAGCGTGGGAGACGGGTTCCTGGGCCGACGTCGCCGGGCTGGTCGGTGGCCCGTTACTCCGTATCGCTCTCGTCGCCGGCGGAATGTTGAGCGCGTTCGGAATGTTCAACGCCCTGGTGATGAGCTATTCGCGCCTGCCACTGGCCATGGCGCAGGACGGCATGCTGCCCAAGGTATTCAGCAAGGTGACGAACCGCTCCGGCGCGCCGTGGGTATCGATTCTCGTGCTCGCCACCGGCTGGGCCATGTGCCTGGGTCTGGGCTTCGAGCGGCTGGTCACCATCGACATTCTCGTTTACGGGACCAGTCTGCTGCTCGAGTTCATCGCCCTGATCGTGCTGCGCGTGAAAGAGCCCGACCTGCCGCGTCCGTTCAAAGTCCCAGGTGGAATGTTTGGCGCCATATTCATCGGAGTATTCCCGATGCTGCTGCTGGGCTTCTCCATTGTCCGCAGCGACAGCGAACACATCCTCGGAATGAGCAGCCTGCTGTTCGGCATCCTGCTGATCGCCGGCGGCTTCTTCGCCTATGGCGTGGACATCACCCTGCGTCCCGCGCGCGCCGTGCCCCCAACCTCAGCCGGTTTAGATTAGACCTGTTTAGCAAATTCTGAGCGGGTGCCCCTTTCAAGGCCCTCTTTGGCCTTGAGTAGGGGTTTTCGTCCGCACAACCAATTTGTCGAAGTCTCCCAACGAACTAACTCACTTGGGTTCTAGCCCGGTTTCGGCCAGGGCGGGGCTTTCTTCGTCTGCGGGGCTTCTAGCTTCCCAAATCAGATTGTGCGTAGGCCGCGCCACCCGCCGCTATTGCGGAAGAATCACGGCTTTGCTTCGCGGAATGGCGTCATAGGCGGCGCGATCAATTTTCAAGTGCGCCATTACGAGCTCGGGCGGCGTATGCGTCAGCCATTCGGTGAAAGACAGATCCTGGTAGACGGGACTCTTGAACATTTCCAGGAAGACCATATCCGAGTCGCCGGTATTTTCGATGTAGTGCAGCAAGGTCTTTTCCACGTATCCGACGTCGCCGGCTTGAAAGTCCATGGTGCGGGCTTTATTGCCGGTAGAGATGACGGTCATCCTTCCTTTGCCGGCAATGAAGTACTGCCACTCATCGGCATTCTGGTGCCAGTGCAGTTCGCGTAGGCCGCCGGGATGGAGAGTGACCAGGGCCATCGCGGTCGTGGTGACCTTGAAGCTGTTCGAATCGACGATGCGCACATCTCCGCCTTTGGTGCTTTTGGTCGGAGGCATGTCCATTGTGCGGAAGGCAAAATTGATCGGCGATTGAGGGAGCGAGCCCGCGGCAGCGTGCTGGTCATTCGCCAGCGGGCCTGGGACGGCAACCGGGAAGATGAAGAGTTCTGTACGGGGGACATCGTGGAAGGCTTGCTCGGGAAGGCCGAAGTTCTTGGCCAGGACTTCGCGCGGGATGTGTGCCATGGCGTCGCTGAGCAAGACAGTTTCGGATTCGGAGAAATTTCCATCGTCGAAAACCAGCATGAATTCGCAGCCGTCGGGCCCGAGGCCCTGGATCGAGTGGGGAATTCCGCTGGGGAAAAACCAGAGATCGTATTTGTTGGTGTCGGCGACGAAGCTGCGGCCATCGTTGTCAATCGCCGTGATGCGCGCTGTACCGTAGAGCATGATGGCCCATTCGGCGGCGGTGTGCCAGTGAAGTTCGCGCACGCCACCCGCGTTGAGGCGCATATTGACACCGGCTAAAGTTTTGGAGACGGGCAATTCGCGAACCGTGACTTCGCGGGACCAGCCGCCTTCGTAGACGCGCTTGTTGGCGAAAGAAAACGGATATTTGAAATTTTGGACCAGGCTCTTGGAATCGGTCGAAGGTGGCCAGATGGAATCCGGATTTTCGCTATCGAGAGGCGGGATTGGCCGGGCCGGGATCGCTCCTGCTGCGATCGCCTGAGGCGTTTTGGGAACTCTTCTGTGTCTTGAGCAACCGCACTGGAGGCAGAAAAAGCGGTGACGGCAGCAGCCAGGGCCGCCGAGCTGACTCCCAGGAATCCACGACGCGAGACTTGATCGTTCGAGTTGTCGGTATCCACTTTTCATCTCCTTGAAACCGGTATTACAGTTTCGACCCCTGGATGGTCATCCTTTATACACCGGAGCTTCCAAGTGAACCAACTGTTCTTTGTCGGGCGGATGCCCACTTTTTCGGGCTGACTTGATAACCATGTCGTGTCCCCGCCCGCCGGGCACACCTGGAGTGCATCGGGTTCGCGCCCTTCCTCTGGGCACTAACCGATGATTCGAAATCGTTCCTGACCCGGCATTGGTTGCTTTCGTTTCTTTCACCCTCCGATTTTTCTTGCCCGCCGCTTCCACGGCGCTTAAAACCGAATCGTGGGTTTAGAGATATGTGTCTCTACCCGTTCTGGGGCATCGACAAGTGGGCACTTCGATCTTTGACAATCTTTCATTTAGGAACTCGCACAGCCGCAGCACATTGCACGCGCGGTTGGCTAAGTTATTTGCCTGCAGGACTTTGCATGCAACTATCTTTATTTGCGGGAACTTATCCGGAACGGTGCTGTAAATCCTTTGTTTTCAGGATGGGGAGAGGGGGTACCAAAACGCCGAGGCTGCGGGTATGGCAAGGCCGCGAATGCGATTGGCTCATTGAGAATCCCCGATTCGGAACAAAAATAAGGTGTGGTGGTATACACGACTGTATCACCACACCGCTTGTCTCAGAGTCAGTTGCTACTCCGGTTTAACTACCAGCAGCTCGAAAGTGTCAGGAATCATCTTCCGTCTCTGCCCCGCGGGAGGAGGCGTCGGATCGAACTGTGCCGCAACGGTATAGACGGTGTTCGATGAAACATCGAGCGCCATTGTGCGTGCACTCTTGGCCGTCGGCACATTCTGCACCACAGAGTACTTGTTGGGCGAGTCTTCGTGGATGACCGTCAGCACCCCATCAGCGCCGCACGACATGAAGATCTGCTGAGTCTTGGGGTTGAAAGCCCCGGCGTCCACGCCACCGCCAATATCAACCGTGGTCACCAGTTTGCCTGCGTCGGGATCGACAATCGCCATGATCTTGCTGCCACATCCGGCGAACAGGCGCCGATGCACGGTGTCGATGGCCAACGCACTGGGCTCGTCACATCCCGCCATCGGGTAATGATCGGCGATCGTGAGCTTGGCCGTGTCAATGCGTACGATCTCGCTCTTATCTTCGATGTTGACGTAGACATTCCCCTTCCCGTCGGCTACGCCCGTCTCCGGCTTGCCGCCAAGCGGAACCGTTCCCACTACCTTCCCCGTGGCAGCGTCCACCACCGTGCTGTCCTGGGTTTTAGCGTTAAACGTGTACACGCGCTTGGCCGAAGCATCGTATAAGACGGCGTCCGGACGTTCGCCCACTTTCACCTTGTCGAGCACCTTCAGCGTCTTAAGGTCGAAGATGGCAAGCATGTTGTCGCCGCCGCTGGTAACGAACCCGCGTCCGAGTTCCGGAGCTAACGCCACGCCGTGTATTCCCGAAAGATCGGGAATGTCGCCGGTAGGTTTCAACGAAGCGGCGTCAACCACCATGACGTGTGTCCCGCGGGTAATGAAAACCCGCTTCCCGTCGGGATCGTAGGTTAGGTAGTCCCAACCGCCCTCGCCTCCGAGTTTCACGCGGTCGGCAAGTTTGTAGGACTTCTGCGCGGCGGCCGGAATTGCAGCGATGGTCGCGGCCGCGAGGAACAGGGCAAGAATTCGTTTCATAACTTCTCCTTTTTCTTATTGCGGTGTAGGTGTAGGTTCATCATGACTCAGGTAATAGTGCACTGCTGGGGTGATGATCAGCGAGAGCACCATGGAAATTGCGATCCCGCCTATCACGGCGATGGCCAGCGGTTGCAGCATCTGGGAGCCAGATCCAAGAGCCAGCGCGAGCGGCAGCATGCCTGCGGCGGCAGCGAGCGCGGTCATCAGGATCGGACGCAGACGACGGCGACCAGCCTCGATCATTGCATCACGGGGGGAACGGCCGAGGCCGCGAAATTTCTGGTCGGCATCGAGCAACAGGATTCCGTTCTTGGCCACAATGCCGATGACCATGATCAGTCCCATGAACGATGCAATGTTAAAAGTGGTGCGCGTAATAAGCAGCGCGAGAAACACTCCCGAGGTCGAGAGCAACGCAGAGGCCAGAATCGCCACTGGCGCCGCCAGCGTTCGGAACTCAAACAACAGCACCAGGAACACCAGGAGAATCGCGAGTACCAGCACCAGCAGCAGGTCATGGAACGACTGTTGCTGCTCTTCATAGGTTCCGCCGTAGACCACGCGGATCGACGACGGTATATGTAACCCCGCAACCGCCTTTTGTACTGCAGCAATACCGCTGCCCAGATCGAGTCCTTCGAGGCGCGCAGTGACCGCCACATCACGTTGCAAGTTTTCGCGGCGAATTTCCGTCTGGCCCGGCAATTCCTTGATGTCTGCCAGCGAGCCCAATGTCGCGGTGTGCCCCGATGCGCTGTTCAGCAGGGTGTTGCTCATCGCCGCCAACGAACCTCGGTTAGCTTCCGGATACCGTACCCGCACCGTGTAAGCAATGTCTTGCTGGATGACCGGCGTGGCGGCGGGCTCACCTTCAAGAATTGCGCTGGCATTGATGGCGACTTCTTCGGGCGTAAATCCCGCACGTGCCGAAACCGTTGGATCGACCTGGAACACCGTTGCCGGTCCGCTGATCGTGTTCTCGATACCGTTACGCATATCGACCACGCCTTTGATGTCATGAATCGTATCGCCCACTTTTGGCGCCCACAGTGCCAGCAAGGCGGAATCGGGCGAAAACAGTTTGATCTGCACCGGCTCCGGCGCGTTGGACAAATCGCCAATCATGTCTTGCAGCACCTGCACGAATTCAACTTCCAGACCCGGCTCCTCTTTTTCCACCCGCGCGCGCAATTCGGAGATGATTTCCTCTCCGCTGCGATCGCGCTTGCTCTTCAGCTTCACCGCGATGTCGCCGCGGTTCGCCTCTGTCACTGCCGCCAGTCCCAACTCCAACCCAGTGCGGCGCGAGGTGCTCTCCACCTCAGGAATCTCATGCAGCATTTGCTCGATGTGGCTGACCATGCGATTGGTCTCTTGCAATGAGCTGCCAGCCGGCGAAAGATAGTCAACGATGAAGCCACCTTCATCCATCTCCGGCAACAGGTCGGTGCCGAGCAGTTGATAGCAGCCAAAAGAAGCGACCACTAACACTGCGGCGAAAATCGCAATCCAGCGGGGACGGTCGAGCGCGAAGCGTAGCCACCGTTCATAAAATTCAACCACTCGCCGAAACCGTCCACTGAGTGAGGCCTCTTCTGCGGCCATGAGCTTTTGTTTGTCGCTCAAGCCAGCGTCAGTCGAATCGGTTGGCTCAGCGCCCTCATGGTGATGCCCGCGAATCAGGAACTGGCTGAGAGTCGGCGTCCAGGTTAATGCCAATGCCAGCGAAGTCAGCAGCGAAACGCCAACGGTGATGGCCAGCGCGCGAAAGAACACACCGGTGACGCCGCTAATGGCAATCAGAGGAAGAAAAACAACAATTGGCGTAATGGTCGAGCCAATCAGCGGAGCGGTGATCTCGCCCAGCGCGCTACGGATGGCTTCCAGCCTTCCTTGGCCCGCATCGCGGTGCAGCGCGACGTTTTCCACCACAACAATCGCGTCGTCGATCACCAGACCTACGGCGGCTGCCAGTCCACCCAGCGTCATCAAGTTGAAGCTCTGGTTCAGTAGCTTGAGCGCGATGAAAGTAATGAATACAGTCGCAGGAATTACCAGCACTGCGACAATCGAAGTCCCCCAGTCGCGCAGAAAGAGCACCATGATCAGCGACGCGAGAACAATGCCGATCAGGATGGCATCTCGCACGCTGTGGATGGAATCCGTGACCAGCCCGGACTGGTCGTAGTACGGCTCCAAGTGAACTCCGGGCGGTAGCGATTGCCGAATTCGTTCGACTTCGGCGTGGACTTCGTTTGCAACTTGCACCGTGTTGCTGTCGGGCTGTCGATTCACGGCGAGCAGAACGGCCGGCTTTCCGTTGGCGGTAACGATGGTGTAGACCGGCTTCACGCTCGGGGCCACCGCCGCCACGTCGCTGATACGCACCGGCACACCCGCGGGCGTCGTCTTCACCACGATCCGGCCGAGTTGTTGCGGATCGTGCACCTGCGCATCCACCAATCCAAGAAAGAGTTGATGGTTTTGCTCCAGCAGTCCCGGAGAATCGACCAGATTGGTTCGCCGCACCGCATCGAGGATGTCTGACACTGTGACGCTTGCCGCCAGCAGCTTGGCCGGATCGGGAGTGATGTGGAACTCGGGTTCCTGCCCACCTTGCACCAGGACGGTGGCGACTCCGTCGAGGCGGTTCAGGCGAGGCTTCAGTTCGTACGTGGCCATCTTCCACAAATCGGTTTGCGGAACCGTGTCCGAAGTCAGGCTGTATCCAATGATGGGAAAACTGGCGAACGTCAGACGGTGTGTCTGAATCGTCGCGGTCGGCGGCAGCGTGTTGCGCGTGTTGGCCAGCGCCGCATCGACGAGCTGAAGCGTAGTCACCATGTTTACGTCCCAGCTGAAGAACAGATCGATCTCGGCTGAGCCCCGGCTGGTAATCGACCGCACTTGCTGCAGCCCCGGTACGGCATTCACCGACTCTTCAATTGGACGAGTGATCGTCACCATCATCTGGTCGATCGGCATCACGCCGTTGTCCACGCCGATCAACACGCGCGGAAAATCGGTGGTGGGGAAGACCGAGATCGGAATGGTGAATGCAAGGTAGATTCCCGCCGCCACCATGACCAGAATGAGAAAGATCAGCGACTTCGCATAGCGAGTGAACCAGTAGGGAGTGTCATCGCCTTCCGGCAGGCGCCAGCGATCCAGCATGGATTTGAACCGCTCGCGCATTTACTCTTTCTCGCCCGCCGGCTTGTCAGCCGCAGGCTTCTCGGGCTCATTAGGCTGCGCTTCAGCGATCTTTACTCTTGTCTTGTCGGGCAGCCCGTAGGATCCGCGGATTAATGACGGTTTCCCCGCCCGCGAGACCCTTGGTGATCTGCACGCGATCATTGTCGTGAATGCCGGTCTCGACCTCTACCTGTTGCGCGTGGCCGTCTTTGACGATCATCACGGTGGTTGTGCCTTCGGGGGTTTTCAGCAGCGCAGACGCCGGGACGACGAGGGCATCGTTGACCGTGCTGGCGATTATCTCGAGCGTGACGGTAGTGCCCGGCCTCAAGCGTCCATCGGGGTTCGGGGCCTCGACCCAGACTTCGACCGTCGTGCTGTTGGGATCGAGCGCCGGACTGATCAGTGAAACCTTTCCCGCGACCTCGATGTCGCCTGGCGCGCGGACCGTAGCGTTGTCGCCGGGTTTCAACTGTACCGCCTGGTCCTGCGGAATATGCGCCTTGGCGATGACTGACGAAGTGTCCATCACCGTAAGCAATGGAGTTCCTGGCGCAGGCGTCTCACCCGCGTAAGTCGGTCGGTCGGTGACCACGCCGTCGATCGGACTGCGCACCTCCGAATACGCCAGCAGTGCCGCGGCACCTTCGTACTTACCCTTTGCCGAAGTAAGCTGGCCTTCTGCCGATTTCATCTGCTGCTTCTTCCCCGCATTTTGCAGGGCCGCCATGTGCATCCCGGCAATATCGTATTGCGACTTGGCTTGAGTGAGGGCGACCACCGATGAATCAAAATCTTTCCGGGGCAGTGCACCTTCCTCATACAACTTCTTGCGACTGTCATAAATCTTTTGCTGGGCATCGTAGGCTTCTTTGGCGGCCTTCAGATCGTACTCCGCCTTCTGCCATTCCTCGGGCAAGGCTGACGATGTCTCGAGGCCGTAGTTCGCTTCCGCCTGCTGGTACGAACCCTTGTTTTCTGTTTCGGCGGCGGCGAGATCGCGATTCTCAAGTACAGCCAGCAGTTGACCGGCGTGTACGCGACTTCCGCGATTCACGTAAAACGTCTTTACCGGTGCAACGATTTTCGGCGTGATGGCGGCCTGGTTCTTGGGAAATAGCACAGCCTCGGTGCGGACCACCTGTCGAATGGATTGTTTCTCTACTTTAGCCGCTTGCACCGTGACTTCGGGCTCGGCCTCCTGTTCCTTCTTGGAACACGAAGACAGCAGAAGAGCGACTCCCACAATGACAGACATGACAGCGGCTGGGAAGACACGGGAAGCGGTCATCTAGAAGGCTCCCGTCAGCGTTTGCAGGTTGGCAAGCGCCAGATGGTAGCGCGCTTCGCCGTCGTGATAGCTGTTGCCGGCGGCGGTCAGAGTGTTTTGCGCATCTACGACTTCCAGCGCGCTGGCTTCTCCCGCCTGGTAACGCAAATTGGTGAGCCGCAAACTCTGCTCTGCAAGTTCGGCGGTCTGCTGAAGCGTATGCAATTGTTGGTACGACAATTGGGCCTCACCATAAAACGACTGCAGGTCGGCGATGGCCTGCCGTTGCGCGGCACTAAGTTCCACTTGCGCCTGATGGCGCTGCAACTCCGCCTGACGCACCTTGCTCTGCCTCGCTCCCCAGTCCCACACGGGAATATTTAGCGTGGCCATGCCGGCGTAACCCAGGTTCTGCAAACCGTCCGGAGCGCGCTTGGCGAACTGGTTCGCATCGATCCCGTAGAACATGCCAACTTCGAGCGTCGGCAGATAGCCGGCACGCGCAACGCCAACCTCTTTGTTAGCGACGGTCATTGCCGCAAACGCAGCCTGCAATTCGGGATTGTTTTTCGCGGCCATGTCCCGCAGTTCGTTCATCGCAGGCAACGCGGGCGCCGTACCGAGATCGTTGACTAGTGCGAAGTCCTGAAAGAAGTTCGGGAACAGCAGAACAGCCAGCGACAGCCGTGCGTTCTGCTCGGCCAACTTGGCTTCGTCGCGCGCCCGCTGCAGATCGTTGGCCTGGATCTGCGCCTTGATGGTGTCCGAGTGCGCCACTTCGCCCCCTTGCTCAAGCTTCTGGCTCAATTCGAGGAAGTGCTGCCCTTCGTTGAAAGCGCGTTCGGCGTTGACCGTCCGAGTCTGGGCCGCCAGCAACCCATAAAACCCCTGGACGACAGTCACCGTGAGTCCGCGCGCTGCAATTTCCGCGCGGGCTTTGGCCAGTGCATGCGCTGCCGCCGTGCGCTGATAGTCGAGCACCTGGGCCGCGCCGATGGCTTCATGTGCAACTCCCTGGCTGATGTATTCGTGCACGCCATTGTTGGCGACGTAGCGGGCGTTCCCGGTCCCGTTGCCCTGCGTATAGATGAAGCTATTGTTGTAGTCCACGCCCGGCAACAGCGCCGCCCGTGCCTGATATCGGTCCTCACGCGCCAGTCCGAGATCGGTGACTGCCGCCTGAAACTGTGGACTATTCGCCTTCGCGCGCGTCAGCGCGTCCGCCAGCGTCAGTACCACTGGAGCGGGCTGGGCCTGGCTGGCGCCCGTCGGGGCAGACACCGGTGCCTGCGCCAGGGCGGCCGGCAGTGCCAGCAAGGCAAGGGTCGTCATTGCGAGTTTGCAGATCACAAGCACATCTCTCCTATCAGAATCTTGGTTCGCACCTTAATTAAACCTGAATCGGAAAGGCATTCAAGAATGGGCGCGACTACGGACGACTTCAGTGTTCTATGGGGAGCGAGACAACCATGCGAGTACCTTCACCCGGGTTGCTATGCGGTTCGATGGTGCCACCATAGGCTTCGACGAGCGCTTTTGAGATAGCCAATCCCAGACCGTAGCCCCCGGTGTTGCGGGCGCGAGACGAGTCGGCACGGTGGAAACGCTCAAAAATATGCGGCAATTCCGAGGACGGGATGCCCGGTCCACGATCGGCAACTTCAACCGCGCCACAACCGTTAATGGAGTGGACACTGATACACACCGTTCCGCCTTCGGGACTGAATCGAATAGCGTTCTCCAGCAGGTTTGACCAGACTAGCTCCAAATCATCGGGGTCTGCGGACAGTCGGACGGGGCTGTTGGTCGTGAAGTCGATCTTCACGCCACGTTGCCGCGCCACCGCGTGCGTGCGTTCAATCGCTGCTTGGCAAGTCATTCCGAGGTCCACGGATGCAAGATCACGGCGCAGATTTCCGGCTGCCCACTGCTCCGCCCGCGCCAGCCTCAACATGGAGTGCAGCAATTTCTCCAGGCGCGCCATGTCGTCGAGCGCTTCTTCGAGTCCGGAGCGGTATTCCTCGGAGCTTCGCGGACGCTGCAAAAGAGACTGCAGCGTCGATTTGAGGATGGCCACCGGGGTCTTGAGTTCGTGGGCTGCATTGGCGAGGAACTGGCGCTGCTGGTTGAAGGAGCGCTGCAGTCCGTTCAGCATCGAGGCCATGGCCTTGGTCAGAGGCGCCAGTTCCAGCGTCTCAAGCGCTTCTTGGGGAGGATTTAACTCCCAGTTGGAGGTCGAGACGGCGCTCGCACTGGTGGCCAGTGCGGCCAGCGGTCTCAGGCTGCGCCGCAGCGCCCAGATCGCAAATCCGCCTGATATCGCAAGCAAAACAATGCTTCCGACTGCGATATACACGAACACTTCACTCACCGCACGCATCACCGGATCGGCGGGCGAGGCATAGGTTATCCTCAAGAAATCCTTCGCGGGTTCGTTGCCTTCACGATCGAGGATCGGAATGTGATCCAGGCGCCGTGCGCGGTAAGCAATACCATTGACGACATAGGTCGCGATCCAGCGTTCTCCTTTCGGCGGCAGTACACCTTGTTTTTCAGGCCAATTCGGTGACCGCGCGACCAGCGTGTGATCGTTGGCGAAGACCTCGTACAGGTCTGGCACCCCTGGTTCAAGCGGAGGTGGGACAAGATCGCGTTCAAACACCAATTGGTGCGAGTCGTCTTCGGGATAGCGTACCAGTGCTGCAATGCTCATGGCGCGTCCATGCAGGGCAACGTCAAACGCCTTACGCAGCTGCGCGCGGGTGACAAAGACAGCCACGTCGATCAGGCCAACCGCGAGCAACAGCTGCGACACCACAATGGTGATCATCAGCCGGCGCTGGATTGAAGTTTTCGCCATATCAGCTACGCAGCATGTATCCCTGGCCACGCAAGGTGTGGATCAGCCTTGAATCGTCGTCTCCGAGTTTGCGCCGCAGTCCCGAAATATAGACTTCGATCACGTTACTGAAGCGTTCCCAGTTGAAGTCGTAAAGGTGCTCGAGCAACTCGGTCTTGGATACCACCGCCCCGGCACGATGAGCGAGATATTCCAGCACCCGATACTCCATGGCCGTCAAGACGACAAGTTTGCCCTTGCGCCTCACCGTCAGGTCAGAGGTGCTGATCTCGATGTCTCCCACTCTCAACACCGCAGCACTTTGGCCTTTGCCACGACGGATGAGCGCTTTGGCCCGTGCCAGCAATTCACCCAGGTCAAACGGCTTCGAGACGTAATCATCAGCCCCGGCGTTCAACAGGGCGATGAGCGACTCCTTCTCATCGCGGGCGGTCAAGACAAGCACGGGCATGTCAGCACCACCGGTGCGCAATCGCTTTAACAGAGTCAGCCCGTCGAGCTTTGGCAGCATCAAGTCAAGGATCAACAGATCGTAAGGGTTCGTCTGCGCCATGTAGAGGCCGTCTTCGCCTTCGACTGCCACGTCCACGGCATAGCCAGCACTTTCGCGCAGGCTGCGGGCGATATTTTCCGCCAGCCGCCGTTCGTCTTCTACGATCAAGACCCGCATGGTCCTGCATTCCTCGCGTTTAGTGTGCTCCGCTGACGCCAAGTGAGCAAGGATAAGAATACCCACGCCAGTGTTAGCGTAGGCAACCTGAAGGTATGCTTAATGCCGTGAGGAGTTATCCCAAACGCGAACGAACTCAGTCGTCGGTCCTGTATCGAGGGATTAGCCGCAGCGGCGTTCGCACTCCCTCGGCATCAGCGCAACCGAATCCGCAAGTAAACGTTAACGCCCAGAGGGTGCTCGCCGTAGTACGGCTTGATTGCATCCGGAATGCCGTAGAGCGAGATATTCGCACCCACGCCGGTCTCGGCGCCCTGAAACGTTCCAAGGTCACGCGTATAGCCGATGGAGTAGGCATTCACATCGAACCAGTGACCGCCGCTGCTGATAGCGAGTTGTGCGGCAAGCTCGGGATCTCCGGCGAACAGTTCGTCGCGTTGCGACCACTCGTAGCGCCCGGTTACGAAGTTTTTGTCGCGGAAGGGAACGACGGTTTCTGCCAGCACTGCATTCGATCCGTACCCGGGAGCGGTCTTCCAGTTGCGGCCCCAAATCAGGCTGGTTGCCCACCAGTTGTCGTGCGGACGGGGAACTATGTATTCCACCGATGCCGTGGTGCGATTCACATCTCCCGGCTCCAGCGCTTCGGGATTGGTGAGGTGCCCGGCGGAGACCTGCGCCGCCCACCGCGGAGTGGGGGTGAACGTAATCCGTCCGGAGTAAGAATTCATCGGCCCGAAGTCGAAGTTCCAGCGGTTTTCGTCGGGTTCGGCCCCATGAAATCCTGAAGCCTCGAAACGCACCGCCTTAAAACGCAGAACTGCGGTGACCACGTTGTTGGCAATGTGGGTGGAGTCCTCCCAATGGTGGCCCAGCGTGGCTTGCGGAATTTCCATAGCAGAAGCTCGGTGCGGATACGCCACTGGCCCCAGCGCGGGGTCGCCCACTATCCCGTAATACAAATCGATCGTCGCACGTTCTCCCACGCTGTGGGAGTACTGCATGCTCAACTCCATCACAAAATCATGGGGATGCTGAGCGTTAGTGATGGCATTACCGAAAGCCGTCTCGCCTGTCTGGAACAGCAGCGGATAACGGCGCTCGGTGATAGTGGCTGGCTCCAGGCTGAGCATGGTCCGCAACAGGATGCTTCCGCTGCCGAGCCGGTGCATGGCCCCCAGCATTCCCCAGTTCGTGGAATAGAACTTATCGGCTCCCAACGGACCAGTCTGTTGCGTGTCCACCAGGAAGGCTTGCCCCATCCACATCAGGTGCCACGCCCCGATGTGAGTTATCACCATCGGCATCGGCCAAGCCGAGGGCTGCACTGCGGTACCGGACGACTCGCCCATGAAGAAGTCTTCGGTGCCGGTCAGGCCACTTCCCATGTTCATGCCCGGCATACTGTGCTCGGATTGCGACGGCTTGTCCGAGATGGATTGCGGGAACGCGTGGGGGACGAGATTCAGGAACAGCAAAAGGAGTGCGACGGACTTTAGAAACCATCGCAACGCGCCGGGCGAAACTGCGTTCCAGGAGGACACTAGGCTTACCGGCGCGCCGAATCCTACACACCGGACTTCAAGAGTATTGTAGTGGACGGAGCTGGTGGCCGCGGGTTTGCGACGTAGGAGCTTAACCCTTATAGGTTCGTGGCTTTTCCCGGAAATACAGCAGATTTGTGATCTTCGGCACAGAACGCGCCCCAGTCGGTTGCTAGCATCATTAACTATGGCAGCGAATGAAACAGTTAGCACGCCCTCAGTGGATCTGGAACGCTTCGTGGCGACCGCGACCGCCGCTGTCGCCACAGTCGAGGTCATTGAGCGTTCCTCCTCGGCCTTGCGCGACGCCATCCTGCGCGCTGCAGGAGACGCCAACTGCATTCTGTTCGCTCCGCCGCAAGATCTTCCGGCAGAGCTCTTCGCCGAGTTCGCGCGCGATTCGCGCGTCCGCAGCGATCCGACTCCCGACGAGATGGTCAACTCCCCTGCCGGCGTGACCGAGGCCTTCGCGGGAGTGCAGCGCACCGGGTCTGTTTGCGTCAACGTCGGCTATCAGAAAACCGGAATGGCCAGTCTACTGGCGCCGTTGCACATAGCTGTGGTCGCGGCCGAGACCATCGTTCCGCAGCCGCGCGATCTGTTTCGCGAAGACGTGCTGGCCGGCAAGGGCCTGGCCCGTAGCTTCGTCTTCCTCACCGGTCCCAGCGCGACGGCTGACATGGGCCCCCTGGTTCGCGGAGTACATGGCCCGCATCGTTTGCACATCGTTGTTTTGAGATCAAGTCTTGAGATGAAGCGTTGAGGTAAGCATGGCAGCTCCGGTAAATTCCCTGGACATCACACCTCGTCAGGTAGCCAACAAAAGCGACAAGCAGGCGTTGCGCGACGCACTCCGCATGACCCTCGACGTGCAAAGCGCCGCGATACGGCGCAATACCCAGACGTTCAATCGCAATCGCTACACCGCCATCGCGCGCATCGCCGACTACGATGCCATGAAAGACCGCGCTCGCCGCATCAAAGAGAACGCAATCGCCAACCTCCCGGCGCTGCTGCAGCAACTCGAAGCCAGCGTACGCGCCAATGGCGGACACTTCTTCCTGGCCAAGACCGCTGCCGACGCCAACAACTACATTCGCGATGTCCTGGTGCAGCACGAAGTGAAATTGGTGGTGAAAGGGAAGAGCATCACTTCCGAGGAGACCCGCCTCAACCACTCGCTCGAAGCGGTCGGCATCAAAGTCGCCGAAAGCGACCTCGCGGAATTCATCCTGCAGGTGGCCGACGAGCAGCCCTCGCACATCATCGCGCCCGCACTGCATTATTCGCGCGAACGCATCACCGCGCTGTTCAAGCGCAAGTTCCAGACCGACCTTCCGCTTGACACCGGCGAAGAGTTGACGCGCTTTGCGCGCGAGATCCTCCGCCAGCAGTTCATCGCCGCCGATGCCGGAATCTCCGGCGCGAACCTCATTGCCGCCGACAGCGGATCGCTCATGCTGGTCGAGAGCGAAGGCAATATTCGCATGACCACCACATTGCCGCCCGTGCATATTGCAATCGCCGGCATAGAGAAGGTTGTACCGTCGCGCAAAGACTTTCAGCCGTTCATCGAACTGCTGCCCGCCAGTGCTACCGGCCAGCCGCTAACCTCTTATGTCAGCATTCTGCAGCCCCCGCTGACCGCGCTCCCGTTCGTCGCTCCAGGCAAGACCGCCAAGCCGCGCGAGTTTCACCTCGTGCTGATCGACAACGGCCGCTCGACCATGCTCGAGGACCCGGTTCTTCACGAGGCGCTTTACTGTATCCGCTGCAGTGCGTGCCTCAACGTCTGCGCCAACTTTGAAACCGTCGGCGGACACGCTTTCGGCGGCGAAACCTATTCCGGCGGCATCGGCGGTGCATGGGAGGCTGGTACTGGCAAGCTAATGAACGCGCGCTTCAGCGAACTTTGCACCGGATGCTCGCGCTGTATTCCGCAATGCCCGGTGCGCATCGATATTCCCTGGCTCAACCAGAACCTGCGCCAGCGCATGAATGAGGCCGAGGGAAGCTCGGCCGTGAAGTCGATGTTCGGCAGTCTCACCGGCAGCGATCCCGAAGACAAGGTTGCGCCACTGCAGAAGCAGTTTTTCGCCAACTATCACACCGTCGGAAAGTTGGGCACTGACTTCGCCTCTCTCGCCAACGGATCCACTCATATGCCAATGGCGCGACAGGTGATGGAGAGCGTTTTCGGCGTGGACCAGCGACGCGAGCTGCCGCCGTTTCCCGCCAAGACCTGGGAACAACTCTTCCGCGCCGAGCCTCCCGCCACCAAGTCTCCTACCATCACCCCCGGCATCGCAATGCTGGCCGATACATTCACCAACTATGGAACTCCCGAGCGCGGAATGGCTGCCGTTCGCGTGCTGCGCGCAATCGGTGTGGATGTAGTGTTGACGCCGTCGATCCCTGACGGACGCGCTGCCATGTCGCAGGGGATGATCGCCACCGCCCGCAAGCAGGCTCGCGCTCTAGCAGCCATGCTGCAGCCATTTTTGCAGAGTGGCCGCAAGATCGTCGTCGTCGAACCTAGCGTGCTCGCCATGCTGCGCTTTGATAACAAGCACTTGCTGGACGACGAGGCCGCCATCGCCGAGCTCGCCTCCAACAGCTTCGAGCCGCTCCAGGTCTTGTGGGACATCGCTCAGGAAAACGGTATCGATCTAGCGAAACTCTTTCCCGCCGCCAAGTTTCGTTTCGGCAGCCGGCTCTTCTATCACTCCCATTGTCAGCAACGGACTTGCAATGCCGCGTCGCAGACCGTTGACGTCTTGCGCGCCGCCGGATTCGATGTCGCCACTTCCTCGGTCGAGTGTTGCGGTATGGCAGGCAGCTTCGGCTATAAAAAGGATTACTACGAACTCAGCATTGCCGTGGGCGCCGACCTGTTTGCCCAGGCGCAGCAGGCGGAACTGGAGGGAGGTTCACGCGTGCTGGTAGCCAGCGGGATCTCCTGCCACGAGCAACTTGCCGCAGGAATGGGACGAACCGTCTTTCATCCCGCCGAAGTGCTGAGCAGTACCCTGTGATGGTGACTATAGATACGCGTAGTAACCGGCGCGAATTGGCTATTTATTCAACAGTTACCTTACTACGTTCCGTTGAAATCCAATATCGTGTATAAGATACGTCACTACGTATGGTTACCTAGTATTACTCTACAGTGGTTACTTAAGGCGTATTTACATCGCGATCGTTCGGACGCACAATCGCAGGCGTAGTTAGGCAGTTCTGGGGGAGGGCTGCCTTCTAGGCGCTCTGCGATCGACCGCAGAGCGCTTCTGATTTTGGGTCATTTTCTTGATTTCGGGTTCTTGGCTTTCGATTGCGGCGCGGTCGGCTGGGTTGGTGGCTGGGCACGTGCGTGCTCGCCTGCAACCCTCCGACCAGCGATGCATCTAACTACCTGGCGCTTCCCCCAGCTACTCGAATGGTACGATGGAAAACGCGGCTCGGCTCGTGCTGCGCTGTTCGGCGGCGACCCTCAGGAGGAATACATGGCAAGTGAAGCAATTTTGGAAGTGACCGACGCGAATTTTGACCAGGCGGTATTGAAATCGGATCAGCCGGTGCTGATCGACTTCTGGGCAACCTGGTGCGGCCCGTGCCGGGCCATGGCACCCATCGTTGACGAAGTGGCGCAGAGCTACAGCGGCCGCGTTAAGATTGGCAAAATGGATGTAGATAAGAACATCTCGACTCCCCAGCGCTATAACGTGCGCGGCATTCCCACCCTGCTGATCTTCAAGGGTGGTGAGGTGAAGGAGCAGATCGTCGGCTACGTCTCGCGCGATGTGATCGAGAAGGCGCTCGACAAGAACCTGTGAACCGGGTTATAGATATGCGAGGCGCGGCTGAGTCCGCGCCTTTTTCATGTGTGCCGAGAGGATAAGCTGAGAGGTTTACGTCCGGTTCTCTGTCAGCGGCTCGGGGTGCAATTCTCCCGGGCCGGCTCGGCGGAGGACGGATAACCTCCCTCCCTATGTCGATTTGCCGGCCATGCCTGGCAGCGGACCGCGCAGCGAAGAAAGCTCAGTACTTGCGCAACACTCCAATTACGCGGCCCTGAATCTGCACCGTCGCCGCCGGAACCACGATGGGCTGCATCGTTGAATTCGAAGGTTGCAGCCGAATCTTGTCGCCCTCCCGGAACATACGCTTCAGGGTCGCGTCAGAACCATTCACCAGCGCCACTACGATCTCACCATCACGCGCTGTATTGGTTTTCTCCACCAGCACGTAGTCGCCGTTGACGATGTGCTCGTCCTGCATGCTTTCGCCCGTCACCTGCAGCACATAGACGTCCTTGGAGCGCGTAAAGTCGGCCAATGAAATGGTCTCAGGATTCTCCATGGCCTCAAGCGGACGGCCCGCGGCAATGCGCCCCATGAGCGGCAGCGTCAGACCATTGGGAGCAATCGCAGCCCCCGCGAGCGACTGTTTCATTCGGCCGCGCGGCTTCAATATGTCGATGGAGCGGCTACGGTTGTAGTCGCGCTTCAGCAGCCCTTTCTCTTCGAGATTGCTGACGTGCTTGTGGACCGTGGCCAGGGAACTCAGCCCAAGTCCATCGCCGATCTCTTCAAATGACGGAGAATAGCCATGTTCCTCAACAAAGTGAGCGAGAAAATCGTATACCTGTTTTTGGCGGCGGGTGAGTGCCATAAGCGGACGGGGACCTCCGCAAACTATTGTTAGCGAAGAAAAGGCGAATGTCAACTGTGGGGCATTAACCATTGCGGTACGTAGCGTGAGTTGTGCCTGACTGCGCGCAACGCCGACAGACCGTGCCGACACCCATCGAGTAGAAATATGAACCGGGAACCGATCCCACCTACGACCCAGGTACGGGGGGCAGCGCGATCTGTGCAAGAAGATTGCGGAACGACGGATCGCCGTAGAGACTCTTCATAGTCAGATCCGAGCGCAGGTTCATCAGCATGGTTTCGTGCCGGTCGCGGGAGATTTCGAGATATTTCAGCGCCTCCGGCTTATTTCCCAACCGCGCGTAGGTCGAAGCCAGAGAGTAGGCCGACACGCTCCCGTCGGAATACATTGCCTTCTGGGTTTGCAGAATCTCGTTTAGCATGCCGTCGGCGCCACCCGCAGCCAGGCCCTTCTCTCCCGCGTGAACAATCGCTAGGGCGCTCTTGTCTTGGGTCAGAAGCGCAGCCTTCTTGGCCTCGGCGAGATAACCTGCATAGTCGCCGTTGTCAAGGTAGAAGGTCGCCAGGTAGCGATGGGGCGAGAGAAACGACGGTTCGGTGTCTTCGATCTGCTTTAGCAAAGTGATAGCTTCTTGTTTTTGACCAGCGGAGTAGAGCAGTACACCTTTGTCGGCCAGCACCGTTGTAGAAGACGGATCGAGTTCCTGTGCCCGGTTGATTTCGCGCAAGGCTTCATCAGGCCGCCCCAATGCGTGCAGAAAGGTCGCATACCAATGATGGGCCAGGACGTAGTTGGGATCCAAAGCTAGCGCCCGGCGGAATTCCCGCTCTGCAGTAGTCGCGTCCCACATCCAGTAGAACGAACCGAACGCCAGCGAATTGTGCGCCTCGGCTGAGGATGGATCTAATTCGATCGCCTTCTTAGCAGCGGCCATGGCCCGGGGATACGCCTCGTCGGGGGGCATGACCGTGTATTCCCGCAGCAGGTTGTAACAGTCCGACAGCCCAACATAGGCCTTGGCATAATTGGGGTCGCGAACGATCGCCTGGGTGAAATAATCGACGGCCTTATTAAGGTCGGCTGGCGTCCGCTTGTTCCAGTAGTATCGACCCTTCAAGTACAGATCTTCTGCTTCAGCCCTCACGGCGGGCGAAACCGGCGCTGCAGTCGTCGAAGCCACGCGTAGGACTGCCGATTCTGCGCGCTGGCGCCGGACCGCTGTCACGCTCACAACGAAGGCCACAACCAGAACACAGATCGCAATTACCCATTTCGAAATTGTCCTGGCGTGGTCGGGGGATGCATCCGGAGATGAATATGGGGATGGTGCCGGCCCGGCTGAAGGTATTTCTGAAGACTCCACTGCGGGTTGCGAGACTGCGATAGCGGCAGATGTGGCGGCAGACGTTGCAGCTTCCAATTCGACAGTAACCGCAGCAGGATTACCCGATTGCGCCAAGTAGTTGGCGTTCATCCACTGCGACAGGTCGTCGGTGAACGCGTAAACTCCGCCGCGCGGTCCAGGAAGCCGGCGCACAGGGAGGTCACGTTCCTTCTCCCAGCGTCTGACCGTTCGTTCGTCGCGGTCGAAGAAGGAGGCGATTTCCTTCCACGAATCCAAGCGACGATTGCCCGGTGGTCTCCTGCGGTCCTTCGGCATAGCCTGAAATGTCCTGAAATGTCCGCTCTTGTCCCTTGCGGGGAAAGCCCTCGCAACCCAGAGTATATCTCGACAGCGCAACTGGGGATTGCGCCATTCGACGCGGAGAACTCCGCACGTGGGGTTCTCCATTCGTCTTCTTCAGGCAGTTCTTCCGTGCGGTATTCACTTTTCGAGCGGCTCTCGAGCTCAAGGTCATTTCCGTAATTACACCTGTCATTCTGGCTGTGGTGTACCACAGACATGTGCCACGCAACTACCACAACGGTGGGGTCTTATCCATCCGCCGCTGCGGGCTACGCGACACCGTGGACAATGCCGGATAGGATCCCCTCAGCCGCGTCGATGGCAGTTCGCAGTTCGTCGTCGGTGTTGTAAAAGTGTGGGAGAAGCGAACTCCTGCCTTGGGACGAAAATCTACGAGTACGTCGCGCTTCAGTAATTCTTCGCAAACCCGTTGCGCATGTGGCATGTCAATCGACACTGTCCCACCTCGCCGTTCGCGATCGCGTGGAGTGTTCACCCGCCAGCCATGCTGGTCCGCCAGTTCAATCAGGAATGCCGTTTGCCTTTTCGACTTCTCGCGAATGTTGTCCACGCCCGCCTCCGCAATAAGTTTCAGCCCGGGACGCGCCGCGCGCAGCGCCGCTATGTTGGGAGTGCCCTGCGTGAATCGATAGATCGAGTCCGTATAGCGGTTCGGTCCGATCTCAAAGTCGAAGGGATTCGCGTGTCCCATCCAGCCGGTGAAGCTGGGCTGCAGTTTCTTTGCCAGATCTGGGCGAACGTAAAGATACCCCGTGCCCGGTCCGCCGCAAAGCCACTTCAGCACGCCGCCGGTGCAGAAATCCACGTTGAGCTGTTGCACATCGAAGGGCACTGTGCCCAGTGCTCGAAACGAATCCAGCAAGACACAGGCGCCGACACGATGCGCCTTCTCCACGATAGCTGCGACGTCTTGAATAAATGCGCTGCGGAAAATCACGTGCGAGCAAGGAACGATCAGCGTCTCCTCGTCAATAGCGTCGAGAAATCGCTCGGTGTTTACCTGCACCCCGTCGTCACTCGGAACCATGACCACGCGTGCTCCGCGCGTTCGTTGCCCCTCCCAGAAATACATGATCGATGGAAAATTCAAGTCGGTGTAAACCACCTTGTTGCGGCGCCCGGTGAAATCGAAGCAGGACGCGACCGTCGCTTCGCAGCTCGTCACGTTTTGCAGGCACGCCACCGTGCCCTTGGGAGCGTTCATCAGCGCGCCGATTTCGTCGCCCACTTGCGCGGCCAGCATCCACCACTCTTCCTCCCACGCCCGCACTCCGCGCGTGTTCCAGGTGTTGGCATAGTGGCGCAACGAGTCTTCCACCCCTCGCGGCATGGCTCCCAGCGAGTTGCTGATCATGTAGGTCGTGCGTTCCAGGATAGGGAACTCCGGTCGGAAGCGAAGCAGGTTATCAGCCATGGGCGCTATTGTAGTTGACCCAATCCCTTGCATTCAGAGCCTTCACAGTCGCCGAAATCATCTAAAATGGCATCATCCCTCGGGGGTGAGGAGTATCCACCATGCGCAAGGTTCTGTTTCTGTCCGTCGTCTTCGCCTTGTCAGTCGCAGTCTCGCTTTCGGCCCAGCAACTTCGCGGCGAATACATCGAGTCACGTTCCACCGACGTATATGTCGCGCAATGTTTCGCCAACGGCGAAGTTGGTTTGACCGGCAATTACGCTCTCATGGCGTGGCACGTCGACGAAGGCGCATGGAACGGCGTCAAGTTGAATGGGCTGACCATCGCCGCCGCCGTGCGCGCCCGCGCCACCTTAGGCGATCCCTACGGCGATCCCTATCCGGCGCAGGCTGTGCTCATGGTGGACAACGCCGCCGATCCCGCGCAACGCCAGGCTCTGATCGCGCTGGCCCAGCACGAAGGCGGACGCCTGCTCGAGAACATCGTGCGAGTGGATTACGTGCCGGTCGTTCTCGATGTTCCCGCCGACCTTCATCAGGGTAGTGCAATTTTGCGTGCCGGCCACCTCGCCACCATTGCGACGCGTCCGCTTAATCATCATGACCACATTTGCGGCAACGAGACCAACTACTATCCACCGCTGACCAACGTTGACCACGCTATGTCGGCAGTCGCATTGACCGATGAATTCCAGGGTGAAGGCCTGGATTCCCATTGGACGACTCACGGCCGCCGCAGCGCCTACATCGCGCGCTTCAGCGAGGGCCATCCAGCCGTGGCGCACTCCGATGATTCATCAGCGGTGCACTCGGCGGGCGAATAGTCTTCCTCAGCACCGCGTGACGCATGTACTTGCGAGTTCCTCCCGTCAGGCGATATGTTCGCCTCGGGAGACTTCATGCCTGCGAAATTCCGCAAGATCTACATCCTCATCATTGTCATTTCGTTTTTGGCCTGCAGCTGGCCGACGCCGGTTTTTGCCGCAGGACCGACGGTAGAAAGCACGGTAGCCCTCTCGCTTCCGGGATCCTCCGAGACACTTAAGCACTCAGTCGAAGACAAGGGTTACCGCGTCCTGCTCGATGACGGATGGACAGCCGAATTCTGGTTCGCACGCGATCTGGCCACAAAGACCAAGGATTCTCCGGGCGCGCTCTATTCTGAATTAACCAACGGAGAGTTTGTCGCTGTAGTGAATTTCTCGAAGGGCAGCTCGGATTACCGCGGTCAGCCGATTCCCACCGGGGCCTACACCCTCCGCTATCAATATTTGCCGCAAGACGCCAACCACATGGGCGTCTCTCCCAACCCTGACTTCCTGCTTGCCATTCCGCTGGCGGCCGACCCAGACCCCGCGGCGCAGCTTGCCTTCAAGACGCTGGTCAGCCTGAGCGCCAAGACGACCGGCACGGCCCATCCTGCCGTGATTGCCATGGCGCTCGCTGGAGCTCCCGGCACGGTCGAAAAGGATGATCAGGGCATGACCGTCCTAACCGTCGCTGTGCTCAACGCAACGGGAAAGAGCGAGACGTTCGGAATTGTTCTGAAGGGACTGGCAACACAGTAGTCAGGCTGGAGCTCGAACGACACACAAAGCACTTCGACCGCCGCCCAAACGAAAATATTCTTCGCTAAGCCTGTTAAGTTTCCCAACGAAGCGACCCCACGTCGTTGCAAACTGCATCACTGGTGATGAAATCCGCAACAACTCGAGATCGGTGCCGAATCACAATGTAAATTGTTGACCCTGCACGCCGCAACACCCACGATTCCGTCCAATTCTGGCCTCATCCATATCTCGCCGATGCGGAACGCAACAAACCGGCGAGTTGAATTTCTCCACTCCCACACTGTGGGATTTCGCAACACCTACCTCTAAGCCATACAAAACACATCACCTTGCGGCAACATCCCAGTCGCCCGAACATACTTACAGCGTTTGGCACACCACATGCCCTAGAGACAAGGTGGAAAGCGTCGAAAGAAAGGCGCTAACAGAAAGCAGGAGGCCGGTCATGACAGTCCTATTGGTTCTTGCCACTTTCGCCATCTTCTTAACCATCGATTTCTTCTACTCCAAGGCCAAACATCCAGTACTGCAAGTAGCTCCCGCAATGAGTAAGGCCGAAGGCGCGCCTCTCCCACGCTTGCGGCCGAGTTTGGTTGGTGGCTTCTCCGTGCCTGACAACCTTCGTTATCATCCCGGCCACACTTGGGCACTCAGTGAGAGCCCCAACCTGGTTCGCATCGGCATCGACGATTTCGCCTCCAAGCTTACGGGCAAGATCGAGCACATCACCCTGCCACAGCGCGGCCAATGGATCCGCCAGGGACAAAAGGTATGGAGCATCGTGCGCAACGGTGTCAAGGTCGACATGGTTTCCCCGATCGAAGGCAGCGTGGCCGACATTAACGAAGCCCTCGCGAGTGATCCTTCTCTGGCCACCAAGGACCCCTACGGCGAAGGCTGGATGGTGACCGTGCAGTCACCCGATTCTAAGACGAACTTCCGCAACCTGCTGGGCGGAGCGATGGCCCGGTGGTGGACCGAAGAATCCTCGATGCGCTTGCAACGCTTGATGCCCAGCGCCCTCGGCGCGCTCGCCCAAGATGGCGGAGTGGCATTGGACGACGTCGCTGCCACTCTTCCAGATGAGCAATGGGTGAAAGTCACCCGCGAGTTCTTCCTCACCTAGCAGCTAAGCTAGACCACGGCCCTGGGGCGACGGCCTCCTACCCCGGGGAGCAGTCGGGCAACGAAAGCTGTACTGCGGCCGCTGCTTCTGGCCTTTCGGCGAACCTGCCGAAACGTTCGAAGCTCGCGGCCGATTTTGGTTTGCTATGCCATCCATGCCGGCGGTTGCGATCGAATTGCTACTTCACTGTCGAATCGCTTTGGAGCACAGTTGCCCTGGTTTCGATCGCGGTGACCCCGGCGAGTCCTTCAATCAACGTGGGAGCCACGCGGCAATTCGCCGCAACCGGTACCGACAAGCGACGGCAGCACAGAAGTTTTGACTTCTTCGGCCAACTGGCTATCCGTAACCTCCTCGGTCGCGACTGTTAATACATCCAGCCTGGTAACCGCAGCAGCGGTTGGAACCAGCAGCCTTACCGCCAGCTCCGGAGGCATAGTCGGAAGTAGGACGCTCACTGTTGCGAATCCGCTGGTTTCGATCGCGGTAACCCCGCCGACCGTCACAGTCGCTCCGGTTGCCCAGCAGCAGTTCACCGCCACCGGCACCTACGCCGACGGAAGTGACAGCGGCTGCTCTCTGGTGGCCGCGTTCGTCCACAATCTGGAGCCGCGCCCCGGTGCCCTAAGCATGCGAACGCGCACGTTTCAGTAACTGCCTAACCGCCGGCAATCGCGCCGATGATCAGTAGAGGTTCCGCTCCGGACGCGACTGCCTCAGGCAGTAGCGCGTCCGGCGATTCGTGCGACAAGTCTTCCTGGCAGGCGAAGAAGCGAATGAAGGGCCGTCGCAGCCGCGTCACGTGATCGCGGATCGTGCCTTCCAGCATGGGATAGCGCGCTTCCAGCGCGTCAAGCACCGAGCGCTGCGTTACCGGAGCAAGCACTTCGAGTTGCACCTCGCCGCTGATCTTGGCCAGGCTTCGCAAGTGCTGCGGCAGTTCGACCCGAATCATGGCAGCGTCTGCACCTCGACCGAGAGCACGGCCGGAAGGTCGCGCACGATCGGCGCCCAACTGTCTCCGGCATTGGACGAACTATACACTTGGCCGCCGGTCGTGCCGAAATAGATTCCGCAGGAATCGAGCGAGTCTACCGCCATCGCATCGCGCAACACATTCACGTAACAGTTGCTTTGCGGCAGGCCGTTGGTGAGGGCCTCCCACTCGTTCCCGCCTGTGCGGCTGCGGTAGACGCGCAGCTTGCCGTCGGGCGGATAGTGTTCGCCATCGCTCTTGATCGGGACCACGTAAACAGTTTCCGGCTCGTGCGCGTGGACATCGATCACGAAGCCAAAATCGGTTGGCAGATTTCCGCTGATCTCGTGCCAGGAATCGCCCGCATCGTCGCTGCGCATCACGTCCCAGTGCTTCTGCATGAACAGCACACCCGGGCGCGAAGGATTCATGGCGACGTGGTGAACGCAGTGACCGACGTCCGCTGTCGGATCGGGAATGTACTGCGAATACAGACCCTTGTTGATGGGCTTCCACGTTACGCCGCCGTCGTCGGTGCGAAATGCGCCCGCCGCCGAGATGGCGATGTAAATCCGCTTGGGATCGCTGGGATCGAGAATGACGGTGTGCAGGCACATTCCACCAGCTCCGGGCTGCCAGTGCGGACCCGTGCCGTGGCCGCGCAATCCGGCGAGTTCATGCCAGCTTGTTCCGCCATCGGTCGAGCGGAACAGCGCAGCGTCTTCAATGCCTGCGTAAACCGTGTCGGGATCGGTGAGCGACGGTTCCAGATGCCACACTCGCTTGAACTCCCAGGGATGAGGCTTGCCATCGTAAAACTGGTGCGTGGTGAGAGGTTTTCCGGTCTCTGGAGAAGTGTCGTAGACGAACTTATTGCTTGCGCCCTTCATGGCTTCGGGGCCGGGCTTTATGTCACCACCGGGCGCCTCCCAAGTCTTGCCGCCGTCATTGGAGCGCTGAATGACCTGTCCGAACCAGCCGCTGCACTGCGACGCATAGATTCGGCTGGGATCGGCAGGTGAGCCTTTGAGATGGTAAAGTTCCCACCCCGCGAAGTGCGGACCGCTGACATCCCAATTCTCACGCTTGCCGTCCGATGTCAGGATAAACGCGCCTTTGCGTGTTCCCACCAGTACTCGTACCTTGCTCATCTGCTGCACCTCCGTCGGTCGAATCTCGTGGCCGCAATATTTCTCTCCCTTAAAAGCAGGCTGTCGCGGCAATGCGAAATATTCTCAACGATGGAGCCCAGTTGTGGCAAATGAAAGAGCGAGCTCCGTGCCGAAATTCCCACCCGTGTATCGCCGTGATTTAGACTGGAGAGTTTGCGCGGGACTCCCGGCCCCGCCACGGAGGCGTCATGCTGCGTCGCATTCTTTTCTTTCTGCTCATCTTCTCGTTATTCGGCTCGGCCCAAACCAAGCATCCCTTCACCTTCGAAGACATGATGCAACTCAGGCGCGTCGGCGAGCCCGTCGTCTCGCCCGACAGCAAGTGGGTCGCCTTTAGCGCCGTCGACGTCAACCTCGATGCCAACACTAAGACGCCACATCTGTGGATCATCCCCGTCGCCGGTGACGAGGCCAAGCGGCTGACGCCCGACAGCGGTCCTGGCGAAGACCGTATTCGCTTTTCGCCGGATGGCAAGCAGGCCATCTTCGAGTCAGACCGAGGCGGCGGAACGCAAATTTGGATGCAGGCCTTTGACAGCGCCAACGGCACGCTAACCGGTGATGCTAAGAAAGTCACGTCGATCTCCACCGAAGCTTCGGGCGGCACATGGTCGCCCGACGGCAAAAGTATTCTCTTCGTGTCGTCGGTCTTTCCCGACTGCAGAAACGACGCCTGCAACAAGCAGCGCGACGACGAGCGTGCCAAGTCGAAGGTGAAAGCTATGACCTTCGACCACCTGATGTTTCGCCACTGGACGCATTACGACAATGGCCAACGCAGCCACCTGTTCATCGTTCCCATCGAGGGCGGCGTCGCGCGCGACCTCACGCCCGGCAACTTCGATGTGCCGCCCTTCAGTTTGGGAGGCCAGGACCAGTACGCTTTCTCTCCCGACGGAAAAGAGATCGCTTACACCTCCAACACGGATGAGGTTCAAGCCACTAGCACCAACAGCGACGTATTTGTCGTCCCCAGTGCCGGCGGAACAGCCAGGCGGATTACCACTAATCCGGGCAGCGACAGCACGCCAATCTATTCGCCGGATGGCAAATACATCGCTTACCGCTCACAGCTTCGCGGAGGCTACGAGAGCGACCGCTTCCGCCTGATGCAGTACGATCGTGCAACCGGCAAGATCACCGACCTCACGCCGACTTTCGACCGCTGGGTCGATTCGATCGCGTGGTCTCCCGATTCCAAGTCCATCTACCTAACGGCCGGTAACGAGGGCCAGAACCCGATCTACGCTTTGCACGTGGTTCAGACCAATCCCTGGCCAGAGGAACTGGTCGACGGATACAACGACAGTCCCACGCCTACACCCGACGGCAAGATGCTGGTGTTTAACACCCAGTCCATCGCTGCTCCCACCGAGATCTACGCCGCGCCTCTGATGTTCGCGCAATGCCGCATGGCCTTTCCCCCGAACGCGTATTCGGTTCCCGACTGCTTGATGTCAAAAGCCAAGCCGCTTACTCACATGAACGATGAAGTGCTCTCCAAGGTGGCCATGCAACCGATGGAATCGTTCTGGTTCACGGGAGCAGCCAAGGAAAAGGTCCAGGGGTTTCTGCTGCGTCCGCCGGGCTTCGACAACAGCAAGAAATATCCCGTGAAATTTCTGATCCACGGCGGCCCGCAAGGCGCATGGGGCGATGACTGGTCGTTCCGCTGGAACCCTGAGCTGTTCGCTGCCAACGGATACGTGATCGTCACCATTAACTTCCATGGCTCGACCGGCTACGGCCAGAAGTTCATCGACGCTATCAATGGCAACTGGGGCGGCGCTCCCTACGAGGACCTGATGATGGGCCTCGATTACGCCGAGAAGACCTACCCGTTTATCGACAAGGCCCGCGAGTGCGCGCTCGGCGCAAGCTATGGCGGCTATGCGATCAACTGGATCGAAGGGCACACTGACCGCTTCAAATGCCTGGTCTCGCACGATGGCATGTTTAACACTGAGTCGGCCTTCGGCACGACCGAAGAGCTGTGGTTCAACGAGTGGGAGTTCAAGGGCACGCCTTGGACAAATCGCGAGATGTACCGCAAGTGGTCTCCACACCTCTATGCAACGAATTTCAAGACGCCGCTACTGGTGGTGCACGGTCAACTCGATTACCGGCTCGACGTCTCGGAAGGCTTTCAGTTGTTCACCACGCTCCAGCGGCTCAAGGTTCCGTCCAAGATGTTGTACTTCCCAGACGAAGGCCACTGGGTCCTGAAGCCGCAGAACAGCCAGCTTTGGTATCAGACGGTCAACGGCTGGGTGGACGAGTGGACGAAGGCGAAGTAGTGTGAGAACGAATAAAAAGAAATGCCGGAGCCGCGCGGGCTCCGGCATTTTCAATTTGCGAGGGTTGAAGTTTACAGGTTGATCTTGCGGCGCACTACGCCGACGATTCCGATGATCCCGGAGCCAAACATTAGTAGCGTGCCCGGCTCAGGAACAGTTGAAGTATCATATTCTCCCGCGCGGCTGGTGACTGTACCTGAGGTGTCAACCTCCATATAGCTATTACCGCAGCCGTTGCAGATGTTTGCCTGCCCAGTGCCAATGATTTCCAACAGCAGGTTGCCATTAGCAGCGTTGAAGTTGAACGGGCTCGTGGAGATCGTGATCATGGGGTTGGTATCGGTCCCGGCGAGGAAAGAGCCTACCAGGGTCCAATCCAATCCTCGGTTCGAAGCCAAGTTGGAGCTCAGCCCGTTAACAGCAGCGTTGGTGGTCGACAGATACAGCGAGTAAGTGCCGCCAATTACGAGTGTGCTGCCTGAGAAGTTGATGTTGTTGTAGAAGTCGACGCTGGTGATGGACTGGGAACCTACCGCGGTACCCAAATAGACCTGCTGGTAGTCAATCGTGGCCACCTGACCGGAGACGTTGCAAAGGAAGGGGATGCAATTGCCGGCGGTGGGTACGGATGTCCCGACCGTGGTGGCATTGAACGTGGTCACCAGGCCGTTAGAGTCGTTGAAGCTTAAGATCGTAGTGGCGCGCAGCAGCATTGAGCCTGTCAGCAGCGCCAGAAGGGTCAGCGTCTTTAGCGCAATTCTCACTTTCATCAAATCCTCCGCTTTAGTGTTTTCGAGAGACCAAATAGACGATGCATGGGTGGGCGAGTGGAGGAGATGAAGTAGTGGCGGGACTTCGTCGGGCATAGATGGGCACGCCTTTCGGTTCGCACACTGCGACCAGGACGTTTCTTGCTATGGAGTTTACGCGCTTCGCTTGAAGTACTGCACCGCCCGCTCGTGCGCCTCCGCCTTTTCGCGAGTGCCAAACGTGCCGAGGTTACGGTGCTTACCAGTCTTTGGATTCTTCTTGCGCGAATACAGCCGGTATTCCCCTGACTTCAATTTGCGAATCATGTAAACCTCACGTTTCTTCCGCAGAAGTTGATTCAAATCGAAGCGCAAGAGATTCGCGGGAGCGGGGAATTCTGTTGGCAGAAAATACGGTAGCATCCCCATTCGAAAAAGGCATTATAACTTCTGTTATAAGCAACCCTTTTCCAGTCCCTGACTCCGGACTTATTCTGCCGTTGCCCGCTGTGCCTCGATGCGGTCGCTGTGCTGGGCCGCTGAGAGGTAGGCTCCGCCGAGCAGGAGCAATCCACTGCAGAACGACCAGAAGATCAGGGTAACCGAAACTGAAAAGGGCCCGTACACTTCCTGGAAATTCAGCCAAGGAAGCACCAAGACATAGAGATACTTCGCCGCCTCCGAAAGAAATCCCATGGTGATCGCTGCCGGCAGCACCGCGCGCACTGGGACCTTCCCGTTGGGTAGAAGCCAGTAGATGAGGAAGTAGATCGCAATCGTGGTGACCACCGCGAACGCTTTCATCACAACGAACCCCAAGCCACGGAACACAAAGTTCTGGTCGCCAATTGCAAGTCCGAGAATCTTAAGGTTTTCCGCCGTGAGATACACGGAGAGCAGAGCGAGCACCCCGCAGGCTGACGCTAAACCCACTGAAACCAAAGCATTCATTAAATACGAGCGGTTCTTGGTAAATCCCCAAATGCTGTTGAGTGCTACCTCCAGCGGGAGAAAAATGCCGGTGGAAGTGATGAATAGCATGACCAGCGAGAGCACCTGCCCGCGCCCACGCACACTGGCCAGGAACTGCAAGTTGCGGATAACAAAGTCCTTATTGCTTGGCAGGAAGTCGCGAAGAAGTTGCAGCACAACGTCATACATCCGTTGCGAATGAAATACCCTGCGCACCACTGTGAGCAGAAGAACGATTAGCGGAAATAGCGACAGGATGGAATACGCCGCGACCGAGAACGCGTAGGTATGTACTTCCGTTTGAGTGAGATACCGCAGGGTGGTCCAGCCGTAGCGCCGCAACCGATAGAACAAACCGCCGGTCCCAGCTTCGTACCGAAACGTTTCACGAGAATCATCCTGTGCCAGAAGGCGCTTGGCGGCAGTGCCAGTCTGCAGTCCCGTGCCCTGTAAGTCATTTGATCCCTGGTGTTTAACTTCCGATTTAGAAGTCTCGATCCCGGACGACGGCTTACGTTGAGGGTCTCGCGCCGGCGATTCGAGTTTGCCACTCATCTATTTCCATCGTATCAAACGAAAACGCAGCGGGTTCCGGCATCGGCCTACCAGCGAAGCATAAGCTGTTCCGATTTGCCCCCCAAAGCACTGTGACAGAAACACTTGCCAAAAGTGAGACTTCCTGTAATTATTCGTAACTCCCCTCCGAAAGGGCGGACGGGGAGCGTTTCGGCCACGCCGAAATGTGCGTTTGGGTTGATGTTTCTGTTAGCAGTGATATTCGCCGCATTGCACGAGCTTCACGTAACTGGTGGGACGCAAAGACATTAGTGCGTTCGAGCAGATGCGTGGGCTTTTTTCATTGCGTCAAGTCTGCGAACTGAGCAGCAACCCTTGTTTTCCGGCAACGTGGGAGAAGTCGTTTCGTCCGCGCCTCAGGGTCGCGTTCGTAACAGCCCCGAAGCCGGGCTTATCTCAGGAAGCACATGCGAAAGGAGTTAGGTGTGAAGGAAAAAGGAACGGTCAAATGGTTCAACGGAGCCAAGGGCTACGGTTTCATTCAGCGCTCCACGGGCGAAGACGTGTTTGTGCATTTTTCGGCTATTCAGGAGAGCGGATATCGGAGCTTGAATGAGGGCGAAACCGTCGAGTTCGAACTAACGAAAGGCCCTAAAGGGCTCCAGGCCGCTAACGTCGCGCGCGTGTAGGCGTATTTGCCAAGGAAGGTCCGGGCGGTTCGCCGCGCCATTTTCGTGCGCCCGACGGTCTTCCGAGTTAGCGACATAACCTCGAACCCTCCTGGGCGGGAGGGTTCAATTTTTGTAGTGATTTCGTCGAAGCTTCAGGCCACGAGTTTTGTGGCGAAGCTGTGCGCGACCGAGGTCACTTTCCGAATCGCATTTTCGGTGGCCAGTTCGGCGGCCTGCCCGCCCATGCTCTGCCGGTCGGCGTGAATGAAAGTGATGTCCATAAGCCCAATCAGGCTGAATATCTCGCGAAGGTAAGAGACCTGAAAGTCGGTCGCTGCCTGCGCGCCCTCGGGGGCGTACGCTCCGCCGCGCGACAGAACTGCAACCACCTTCTTGTTCGATGGAATCAGGCCTTTCGGACCCTTGTCCGTATAGCTGAAAGTTTTTCCGGGCGCGCGATCTGGTCGATCCACGCCTTGAACGAGGCCGGCACCGAAAAGTTGTGCATCGGGATGCCTAGCAGGATTACATCGGCGGCGAAGATCTCGCCGATCAGCGTGTCTGACAACGTCAGCAATTCGCGCTGCGCTGGAGTGCGCTGTGCGTCAGGTGTGTAGGCGGCTTCGATCCAGGACTCACTCAGATAGGGAATTGCGCCATCGGACAGATCACGCTCGATGATCTGACCGTTGGGGTGCCAGGCCTTCCAGTCCTCGGCGAACCGATGAGTCAGCTTGCGCGAAATGGAGTGGCTGCGAGGGCTCGAATTTACGATGAGAAGAGTAGTCATGATGCATCTCCAATGGCACCAGTCGACAGGACCTGTGTCGTGCAACTTACGTGTTACAACACATAAGATGCCGGCAGCGCAAAGAAGGATTCAATGTCATCCGGGATACCTGGTTAGCGGGCCGGCGTTAATGGGACTGGCGCACTTCCCGCTGACGGAGGGTTCGTCCTCGAAGATCACGGCGCAGAGACGGCTGAGTTCGTGGCAGTCTTTGTCGCTGAGTTTGCGAAGTCTGGCGGTGGTCTCAATATCTAGTTCGGGCTGCATCGCCTGAAGTAACTTGAGTCCCTTGGCGGTGATGTGGGTAATGGCCTGGCGCTGATCATCGCCGCCGCGAGTGCGGCGGACAAAGCCGCGGGCTTGCAGCCGGTCGACCAGCCGGGTGATGTCAGGCGCGCGTTCGACCATGCGGTGTGCGACTTCGCAGCGGGGATGCCCCTGGGGGTGGACGCCCCGCAGGATTCGCAGAACGTTGTACTGGGGGCGAGTCAATCCGTGCCTCTTGCAGATCTCGTCCATCAAGTCGTTCAAGGTGCTGGCGGCCACTGCCAGGCTGAGTAGGGCTTCTTGCTGAGGGCTGGCAAAATTTGACTGTTTCAACCGACGGCTGAGAGCTTGGGTCATCGTGTCTGTTATAGCCAGAATTGAGCGCCATGTCACACCCGACGATCAACTTTGCGGATTGACGCTTGTTACGGCAGAAAAAACCCTCCGGTCTGGAGGACCCGGAGGGCTCGATGCCCTGGGGACGAATCCCCCGAGTTGGGTGCGGTCGGGCATCATCCGTCGGAGGAATGAGCGGGGACTCGAACCTGCCAGCGGAACCTTAGTTTAATACTCGGGGCGATAGACGTCTCAAAATGCAAAACGTGAGTTCCTGACATTGGAGGGCAGTTGATTAGGCGCGTGCCCTCTGCGCTGTCGAGCACGAATTACTCGTCAGGAGCCGAATCCAACCTTGACTGAATGCGGCGCACTGCCCACTCGGCGTGCTCCGCGACAGTGGCGTCAGAATGGCGGATAAGATCTTCAAGAACCGGAAGAAACCGAGCTTCGCCGCTGTTACCCATGGCAATCGCAACGTTGCGGAGCAGGCCAGCGTGCTTAGCGCGCTTGACAGGCGAGCCGTGAAAAACCTCGCGAAACTCGTCCGAACTCAGACGTGTGAGCCATGCCAGATCCGGATTCACGAACTGCGGACGAGGAGCGAATTCGGGTGTAACGGTGACAGGAGCATGGCGATTCCAAGGGCAAACGTCTTGACAGATGTCGCAGCCGAATACCTGCCTGCCGATCCCAGCACGAAGTTCTTCGGGGATGGCTCCTCGCTTCTCGATCGTCAGATAAGAGATACACTTCGTGGCGTCGAGTTGATAGGGCACAGGAAAAGCGTTGGTGGGACAGGCATCGAGACATCGGGTACACGATCCACAGCGGTCAGGCGGCGGGAGGTCGGGTGTCAGTTCGACTGAAGTCAGCATAACGCCAAGAAACAGCCACGAGCCGAGTTCCTCATTGAGGATGCAGGTGTTCTTGCCGATCCAGCCAATGCCGGCGTACTTGGCGAAGATGCGCTCGATTAACGGGCCGGTATCGACATAACACCAGGTGCGGGGAGGAGCGAATCCCGCGGTCTCGCAAGAGACGATAAAGCTGGATTCGAGTTGACGCAGTTTGACCAGTACCACGTCGTGGTAATCGCGTTGCGTCCAGGCGTAGCGCGAGATCCAGCCCTGGGAGGCCGTTCCCGCGTGGGTGGAATAGGGTTGGTCGGTGTTGTAGTTCAGCGCACAGACCACGACCGATCGCGCCCAAGGCGCAGCAGTGGCCAGCGACGCGCGCTTCAGTTCGCCCGCTTCGTTACGGGCTTCGAGATACTTCATGTCGCCGGCGTGGCCACCGGCAATCCAGTGGGGGAAGAACTCGTGCTCCGGGGAGTCGCTGACACCGGCAACGCCAACGAGATCAAATCCGGCATCCAGCGCCAGACGCTCGATTTCGTTGCTTAGGTGAGGATGGCTTGGCATGCTGACCTACCGGGCTTCGCGCTGATTATACGGTCGGGAGCGATCTGCGTTCGAAGCGGCGTGTTATGCGGGAAGCGGAGGGTCACCTACAATGCCGGGGTGGAGAAACTCGATCAGTTGCTGCTGGGAAGTTGTTCGTTTACGGCAGAGGGCTGGGAAACCAGCTTCTACCCGCCAGGCCTGAAGAAGACCGCATATTTAGGGTTTTACGCCGGGCAGTTCAATTCCGTCGAGGTAGACGCGACGTTTTATGGCGTTCCAAGCGAAAAAACTGTTCGCGGGTGGTACGAACAAACACCTGAACAATTTGTGTTCACGTGCAAAGTACCGCAGTCGATCACTCACGATGCCTTCCTTGTCGATTGCGAGGAGCAGTTTCGCGAGTTCTTGTCGGTTATGTCCGGGCTGCGGCACAAGCTGGGGCCGATGCTGTTCCAGTTTCCCTACTACAACAGAAAATCACCTGTCCGGCTGACGGATTTTGTGAGTCGGCTTCGGGCTTTTCTGCCGAAATTGCCAGCCGATTTTCGCTTCGCGCTCGAGATCAGGAACAAGGATTGGGTCGGTCCGGAATTGCTGGATTTGCTCAGGAAACACAAGGTCGCGTTTGCGCTCATCGATCATCCGTATATGTCGCGTCCTTCTGAACTCGTGCGTAATGGCGATATCGTGACCTCCGACTTCATCTACATAAGGTTACTGGGAGACCGGTACGCCATTGAGGACTTAACAAAGACCTGGGACAAGACGGTTGTGGACCGCAGCCGCGAACTGATGGAATGGAGCGAAGTGGTCGAACGACTGTTGGCGAAAGACATGAAAGTTTACACCTACGTCAACAATCACTTCGCCGGGCACTCGCCTGAAACGCTCCGGCAATTCCTGGAACTGCTGCGGCGGCGACAGCAGCAGAGTTTGCGAAGTGGAACGATTTCGCCGGAGCGTTCTTAGGACCCCGCAGGACGAGACTCTATTTCGCTTTCCACTGATAGGTGTCGGGCTGCGGCAATCCGACATGCGCCAACACACGGTTCACGTATTCGTGAGCGATTTCGTCTGTGGAGGCGGGGCGGAAATAGAACGCGGGAATGACTGGAAAGATCGTTGCTCCGCCCTTGGCCGCAAGCGTCATGTTGCGGAGATGGATTCGGTTGAACGGGGTCTCGCGCACGCAGAGAATCAACGGGCGATTTTCCTTCAAACAGACGTCGGCGGCGCGCTCGATCAACTGCAAGGCGAGGCCATTGGCGATACGCGCGAGGGTGCCCATGCTGCACGGCAGGACAATCATCGCGTCGGTGGGGTAAGAGCCGCTCGCGACATTGGCGCCGATGTCGGCATTGTTCTGCTGGTAGATTTTTTGCGACGGCCGGCCCAACAGTTTGCTTACCAGATCGCTGCGACCTGCTGCTTCGAGCTCTTCGGCCATCACTCTTAGTCCGCTATCGGAAAAGATGAGGTTGACCGTTTCCACGCGATCATCGCGGTCGAGGAGGTCGAGCAAGTGCTTCACGAAGATGGATCCGCTGGCACCGGTAACGGCAACCGTCAACGTGCGTCGAACTGGATTCTCAGGGGCAGGCATGGCAGCCATTTATCGTAACACCGCGCGATGATTCGTCTGTCAGTCAGGCTTACGGCATTCTGACGCCAGGTGATAATCTCGCTAGGCGGTGATCGATGCCGGACGTACTTATGAAATCGGAAGCCATCAAGAAACTTTTCGAGCAAGTGAAGAAAGGAAAGCTCTCGCCCGACGAGGCGATGCAGCAGTTGAAGCACCTCCCGTTCGAAGACATGGGGTTCGCCAACGTTGACCATCACCGGGCACTGCGTGTTGGCATGGCAGAGGTGATCTTCGGGCCGGGGAAAACTCCGGCCAACTTAGCTGCGATCTTTGGGCGACTTGCGCAGCACGGCAACAACGTGCTGGCAACCCGTGCGACGCAAGAGCAGTTCCGCGCTGTGAAGCGCAAGTTCCGCAAGGCCGAGTTCCACGAATTAGGCCGAGCTATCACGCTGGTGCAAGAAGACACTATTCGCGGCAAGGGAAAGATTGTCGTGGTGTCGGCTGGAACCAGCGACATTCCGGTGGCGGAAGAAGCAGTGGTCACGGCGCAAGTGATGGGAAACGAGGTGCAGCATGTCTATGATGTCGGCGTGGCTGGGATCCACCGGCTACTTGCGCAGCGCGATGCGCTAATCGGGGCCCGCGTCGTCGTGGTTTGTGCGGGGATGGAAGGAGCACTTCCCAGCGTCGTGGGAGGACTGGTCGGCGTGCCTGTGATCGCTGTGCCAACTAGTATCGGCTATGGAGCGTCGTTCCAGGGGCTTTCGGCGTTGCTGGGAATGCTGAACTCCTGCGCGTCCAATGTCTCGGTAGTGAATATCGACAATGGATTTGGTGCGGGTTATGTGGCGTCGATTATCAATCGGCTGGAATGAAGGTCTTGAAGTTGCCTCGGCGGAATTCCCAATGCACCGCCGAACCGGCTGCTGAAAAACTGAGAAAAGCAGATTCCCCGCGGACTAAAGTCCGCGAGGAATGACGAGAATAAAGAACTTGTGCGGCATAGCTGGAGGCCTTTCAAAACGTCGCGAAACGCGCATTCTTCCGCAACGGGTGAAGCGGTGCTTCACCCGTTCTAGACTCCCCAGTCGCCGCTGGTCTCGCCGAAGACGCGGTGGAAGATCTTATCGATGTTCCGCAGCGGGCGCCTCAGATCGAAGGCGTGTTCGAGAGTCTCGCGCTTCACCTTCGAAGTAATTTCTTTGTCTTTCATGATCAGGTCATGGAAGTTCAGTTCTTCCTTCCAAGCTTTCATCGCGTTGGACTGGACGAGGCGGTAGGCGTCTTCACGAAGGATGCCGGCTTCTACGAGGTCGAGCAGCAACTGTCCACTGAATACAAGTCCGCCGCTCGATTCGAGATTTCTCATCATGCGCTGCGGATACACCAGCATGGTGGCGATCAAGTTGGTCGTCTTGTTCAGTAGGTAATCGATCAGGATGGTCGAGTCAGGAAGGATGATGCGCTCTACCGACGAGTGCGAGATATCACGCTCGTGCCACAGGGCGACGTTTTCCATGGCGGCCTGGGTGTTGGCGCGGACCACGCGTGCCAGGCCACTGATCTGTTCGCAGGAGATGGGGTTACGCTTGTGCGGCATGGCCGACGAACCCTTCTGCTTTTCGCTGAAGAACTCCTCGGCTTCGCGTACTTCGGTGCGCTGCAGATGGCGGATCTCAGTCGCAATGTTATCGAGCGTCGAAGCGATGACCGCAAGCGTGGCGACGTAAAACGCGTGGCGATCGCGCTGGATCACCTGCGACGACACGGCTGCGACATTCAGACCAAGTCGCTGGCAGATCTTCTCTTCGTAATCCGGATCGAGATGCGCCCCGTTACCGACTGCGCCGGAGAGTTTGCCTACGCGCATCTGCTCGGCGGCCAACTCGAAGCGCTCCATGTTGCGCAGCATCTCGGAATACCAATTAGCTAACTTTAGGCCGAAGGTAATGGGTTCGGCGTGGACGCCGTGGGTTCGGCCAATCTGCGGCGTGTCTTTAAATTCCCACGCGCGCCTTTTGAGCACGTCGCGCAACTTCTTCAGGTCTTCGCGAATTATGGCCGAGGCTTGCTTGATCAGCAGCGCCTGCGCGGTGTCAACCACATCGTTAGACGTGAGGCCGTAGTGCAGCCAGCGCGACTCGGGGCCGACCTTTTCCGCGACAGCGGTCGTGAAAGCGATGACGTCGTGCTTCACTTCCGCTTCGATCTCGTTGATGCGGTCGAGGTCGAAGCCTCCCTTTTCGCGGATGGCGACAGCCGCAGATTGCGGAACCAGTCCGGCTTCAGCCAGCGTTTCTGTGGCCGCGAGTTCGACTTCCAGCCAGGTGCGGAACTTGTTCTGGTCGCTCCAGATATGCCCCATTTCAGGGCGGGTATAGCGCGAGATCAAGGAGTGCTCCTTTAGGGCGTGATCTTATGCAGTGGACAACCCTTCATTGTAAATGTTGAGTGAAGCGGAAGAGATAAACAACGTGTGAGTGGCCGCTCAGCCTTCGTCAACCACGCCGAGAAGCTCGCTCATTTCCTCATAGAGAAAGCCTTCACCTGGGCGGTAAGGCTGGACCCACCTGCCGTTGAGCACAAACTGAGGGATAGCGCGCTTTCCGGTCTGGCGAATGACCTCTTCGGCGGCTCCGGGAGTGGCGTCAATGTTGACTTCCTGAAAGGGAATACTGTGCTTCTCAAGGAAGCGCTTGGCGACGCGGCAGTCGGGACACCAGGTGGACGAATAGACGAGCAAATGCATGTCATCTTAATGATAAATGAGACGCGAGGAGCGGAGAAGTCTTCGCGAGCAGATTTGCTATTCGTACCGCAGCGCTTTCATGGGGTCGATGGTTGACGCGCGGTGCGCTGGGAGAATACATGCCATCACGGCGACCGCAGCCATCACGATAGTAACCCCCAACAAGACGACAAGGCTGATTGTGCTGCCCTGCGCCCACTGTGCCACCACGCGTTTCATCGCCAGACTGAGTACTACGCCGGCTACAACCCCCGCGCCGACGCTGAACGAAGTCGAGAGAAACACCATGCGCAACACATCGCTGCGCTGAGCGCCCAGCGCCATGCGAATGCCGAACTCATTGGTCCGTTGTGCCACACTGTAGGACACGACGCTGTAAAGGCCAACCGCGGCGAGGATGAGCGCCAGCGCCGCGAAAGCTCCGAACAACATCGCGACCAGGTGCTGCGACGCCCACTCCCGCTGGTTGGTAATCCACTCTTCCAAACTGCGGACATGTCCCTCAGCCTGCTGGTCGGCGTCCACCGAGTGAATCTGCTCGCGCACGCCGTGCAGGATCGTCAGCGGTGGCACCTCGGTGCGAACTAGTATCTGTGTCCACGGCGGCATCCAGATCGTGTACGGAATGTAAATGCCAGGCTTGACCTGCTTGCCCAATCCATCGTCGAGGGCGTCGCCGACCACGCCCACAATCTCCAGCCAGTCGTTACTCTCCGGGATGGCCTGCGTGATGGGCGGATCGGCCTTGAGGTTGGGCATGCGGATCTGGTGTCCGACGGCATCGCCGTCTGGGAAATACTTTTTCGCCAGACTTTCGTTGATGACGGCCACTCGCGCTCCGCGGTTGGTTTCCGAATCGTCCCACAGGCGGCCCTGCATCAGTGGAATCTGCAAGACGGGAAAATATTCATGGCTGACAAAGTTCAACCGTGCTTGCTGATCTTCCGCTAATGGCTTACCCAGGAGCTCGAACTTGTTGGTGTTGCCGTTGATGGGCGGCGTCGCGTTCGTGGACACGCCGGCCATCTTCACTTCCGGCATGGCCGCGACCTTTTGCATCAGTTGGGTGAAATACTGCGAGCGCGACTCCCAACTAGTGTAGGTATTGTCGTGTACCGGGATGCCCACCGACATTACATTGTGCGGGTTGTAACCCAGATGGCTATTGTTCAGCTTGATGAATCCCTGAATCGCAGCACCCGCCGTCGCCAGCAAGAGCAGAGTGAGTGCGATCTGTCCGCCAATGAGCATGTTGTGCATGCGTTTGCCACGGACTCCCCCCAGCACCTTCTTCGTGCTGGCCTGCATCACCTGCGAAACTTCCGGACGGCTGAACTGCATCGCCGGTGACAGCCCGAAGAACACGCCCGTGACGATCGCGAGCCCCACGCTGAAACACAAGACTGGCAAGTTAATGCGGATCGCCGCCTCGTGAGGGAAAGAGGATTCCGGCAACATGGGAACAATGACCGCCACCAATCGATACGCGAGTAACACGCCCAAAGCCGCTCCGGTCAGCGATAGCAGCAGCGACTCGGTCAACAGTTGCCGCAGCAGGCGCGTGCGTCCCGCACCCACCGCGGCGCGTACCGCGAATTCATGTTCGCGGGCCGTGCCGCGTGCCAGCAATAGAATCGAAACGTTACCGCAGCCTATCAACAGCAGCAGCGCTACCGACCCCAGCAGCAAATAGAGGGTCGGGCCTAGCTCCTTCATGAAGCGCTCATTGAATCCTTTTACGTTCACTCGGAAGCCGTCAGTCGGAAAATGCTTCGGCGTCTCCTTGGCAAACTGCTCGAACAGCGACTGAAACTCGGCATCGAGGGCCGCATGGCTCACGCCCGGTTTCAGCTTGACGCCAACGTAGTATCCACGCGATAGATCGGCCGAAACCTTCAGGGGCAGGTACACATCGGCGTCGCCCCAACTGAAGCGCGGCTGCGCCACGCCGACGATGGTGTAGTTCTTGTGTACGAGCTGAATGTTCTTGCCGATGACGTCTCGTTCGCCGTTGTAATGCCGCAACCAGAACTTGTAACCCAGCACCGTTACGGGCTGCGGGTCTTGTCCCTCCGGCGCATCGCTCGGCAGCAGTCCGCGGCCCAGTAGGGCCGGCACTCCCAGTTGGTTGAAGGCTTTTCCCGTGAGATAGATCGCGCTCACGTCTTCGGGAAGGTCACTGCCGGTCGTGGTCAGGTTCCAATCGTCCTGGGCAAATGCGCTCTCGACTGAGGGCGATTTTTCGATCTGTTGGAACTGCGGCCCGGTGAAATTCGGCCACCAGTCCTCGCCCCGCTTGTTTGTGACCACGGGGTGGATCATGCGGTCGACCCCGACATAGGGATACGGATCGAGCACTACCGCATATACCACGCTGAAGACGGCCGTCGTTGCACCAATACCCAGAGCCAGGGAGAGGACTGCGGTGGCCGTGAATCCTGGGCTATGGCGAAGCTGGCGCAGCCCGTAACGAAGATCCTGGAGAAACCCAAGCATTTCCTCACCTCAGCGAAGCCAATCCACTTGCCAGTGTGCAGTTAGACGGCCACTCAACAAGTTTGGTATCCGATTGCCCTGAAAGACAGTTAGGTCGGGATGAACTGCGGTGAAGCGCCATCTGTTGTTCGAATTCGCAAGAAGTGTTCAGCGGCGGACAACGGAGCAAAGTAAAAGGGGAGCGATGTCGCTCCCCTTTTGGTTGTGTGCCGAGCATGGTCGACAGCTGGGAGGTGCGAGTCCTCTACCCAACCTGATGGAGGTGAAGGGTTAGCGAAGCGCAAGGGTGAAATAACACTCGCCGCGAGGCGGGGCCTGAAAGAAGCGTGGAGCAAAGACGCGAGCTGATGAACAATTCAACGGATACGAGGCCTACAGTGACGGGCGATCGGGCAACTGACCGCGAAGCCCATATCCATCAAGTGCACTGGTGGTAAATCCGGCGGTTGCGCGTTGAAGGCGGTCGAAATTACCTCGGGAGATCTGCGGCATGTCACAAAACGTGACTGAGGGTGAAGCGATTCACTCTGACCGTGCCGCAGAAGTCAGCAGAGGGCGTATTACTCCAGAAGAGCGGAGAAAGGCCCGAACGGTACCCCGCAAGGGGAATAAAGGGAAGGGCAAGTAAGCAGCGCGACTCATGAGCGGACAGCGGCAGAAAAACCGGCCCGAACAAGGGGTGCTGGCCTTTCCGACGGAGAGTAGGAGTGAAGCTCCGAAGGCCGTGGAGAAAGGGACCGAAACGCTGGTGGCGAAGCGCAGGCCTGAAAACCTGGCTGAAACCGAACGACTGATGGAAGAGGTCTGCGAGTGGGAAAACTGCAAGCAGGCATTACAGCGAGTCAAGGCTAACAAAGGGAGTGCGGGAGTGGACGGGATGACCGTCCAGCAACTACCGGACTACCTGAAGCAGCATGGGCCAGAAATTCGGGAGCAGTTGCTGACGGGGAACTACGAACCGAAACCGGTCAGGCGGGTGGAAATCCCGAAGCCGGACGGGGGAATGCGAAAGTTAGGCATTCCTCCGGTGCTGGACCGTTTTGTCCAGCAAGCGGTGTTGCAAGTTCTGCAGAAGCGCTGGGACCCGACGTTCTCCGAACACAGCCACGGTTTCCGACCGGGGCGCAGCGCGCGGCAAGCGGTGCGACAGGCACAGCAGTATATCGCCGAAGGGCACCGCTGGGTGGTGGACTTGGATCTGGAGCAATTTTTTGACCGAGTAAATCACGACCGCCTGCTAGCGGCGGTCGCCAAGCGAGTGGCCGACCCACGGATGCTCCGGTTGATCGGAGCCTTCCTGAAGGCCGGAGTGCTGGAGAACGGATTGGTGACGGCGGTCGACGAGGGAACGCCGCAAGGCGGTCCGCTTTCCCCGCTGCTCAGCAATCTGGTGCTGGATGAACTGGACCGGGAGTTAGAGAGGCGCGGTCACCGCTACTCGCGCTATGCCGACGATTGCAACATTTACGTGGGCAGCGAGCGAGCGGGGCAGCGAGTGATGAAGAGCGTAACGCGCTTCATCACGCAACGACTCAAACTCAAGGTCAATCAGGCAAAGAGCGCTGTGGCCCAACCGTGGCAGAGGAAGTTTCTCGGATTTAGCTTTACCAGCGAGCGCGAACCAAGGCGGCGGATTGCCCCCAAGGCCATCGCCCGCTTCAAGGAGCGGATACGGGAACTGACGCGTCGAACCCGAGGCATCAGCCTGCCCAAGATGATTGCCGAAACGGCAACCTACTTGCGCGGGTGGCTCGGCTACTTCGGGGAGTGTCAAACGCCGTCGGTGCTGAAGGGCCTTGAGTCCTGGTTACGCCGCCGACTCAGGTCGGTGGTGTGGAAGCAATGGAAGCGCGGACGGACGCGATTCAAAGAACTTCGCAAACGGGGCGTGAGCAAAGATCTGGCGGCGCAAACCGCTGGGAGTGCGCACGGTCCGTGGCGAATCGCGAACTCCCCGGCGTTAGCCATGGCACTACCCAATGCCTACTTTGCCTCACTGGGACTCCCGGCCATGGTCATACGGTCTTAGCTCAACCCGCCGAACCGCCGTATGCGGACCCGCATGTACGGTGGTGTGGGAGGGGAGGACGGGCGACCGTCTCCCCTATCCCGATTGTTGCTGCACCCTTACCTAGATCAGCGGTGCGCTGTACAGCAGGACGCCCTCGGTCTTTTCCTCGCCAACTGGGCGATAGAAAAGCTGGTCGGACTCGAGATACACCTCGATGAACGCCGGGCGTTGCTCGAAGGTTCCCTGGATCAGGGCCTCCGACAGTGGGTCCTCGATGTACTTCTGCAGCGCGCGACGCAGGGGCCGCGCACCGTAGCTGCGATCGACGACCGTCTTATTGAGGATCCACTTGCGGGCATCTTCGGTCACCGTGACCGTAATCGCGCGCTGCGCCAGGTTCTGGTTGAGCTGGTTCACCATCAACTCGACGATCTGGATGAGGTCAGCCTCAGACAGAGCGTTGAAGATGATGACCTCGTCAAGACGGTTCAGGAACTCGGGATTGAAGGTGCGTTTCACTTCGCTCCGCACCATCTCTTCGACTTTGCCCGATACCATGTCATCCGCGTCGGACTGGAAGCCCAGGCCGGTGCGCTTCTGCAAATGGCGGGCGCCGATGTTCGAGGTCATGATGATGATGGCGTTCTTGAAGTCCACCGTGTTGCCGAGCCCGTCGGTCAACTGCCCGTCTTCAAACACCTGCAAGAGAATGTTGAAGAGGTCAGGATGGGCTTTCTCCACCTCGTCGAGCAGGACGACAGAGTATGGCGCGCGCTTGACGCGCTCGGTCAACTGGCCGCCCTCTTCGTAGCCCACATAGCCCGGAGGCGAGCCGATGAGCTTGGAGACGGAGTGTTTCTCCATGTATTCCGACATGTCGAAGCGAACCAGTGACTTCTCACTGCCGAACATGAACTGCGCCAGGGTACGTGCAACTTCGGTCTTGCCGACACCCGTAGGGCCGAGGAAGAGGAACGAGCCGATAGGCCGGTTCGGGCTCTTCAGACCGGCACGCGAGCGACGAATCGCACGGGCCAGTGCCGAGATGGCGCGGTCCTGCGAGATGACGCGCTTGTGCAGTTCTTCTTCAATGCGAAGCAGCTTCTGGCTCTCTTCTTCCTTGATGGAAGCGATGGGCACACCGGTCCAACGCGAAACGACATCTTCGATGTCCTCGCGGCCAACAACGCCGGTGGACGACTCGTCGAGGTGATACTTCTCGCGCAGGGCGCGCAGGTTGTCGCGTTCCTTGCGCTCTTCGTCGGAGTAGAAACGCGCCTTCTCGAACTCGTGATTGGCGATGGCGTTCTCCATGCGATGCACGATGAACTTAATGCGCTTCTGCACCTCGGTGATGTCCTCAGGCAAGGAAGTCTGCCGCAACTTCACGCGCGCGCCGGCCTCGTCGATCAGATCGATGGCCTTGTCGGGCAGGAAGCGGTCCGGCAGGTAACGGTTGGAGTGCGATACCGACATGTTGATCGCGTCGTCCGTGTAAGTAACGGCGTGGAACTTCTCGTAACGATCTTTGATGCCGAACAGGATCTTCACCGCGTCCACTTCATTGGGAGGCGGAACCTTTACGGCCTGGAAGCGGCGCTCCAGGGAGCGGTCCTTCTCGATCGACTTGCGGAATTCTGCCGGCGTGGTTGCGCCGATGCACTGAATCTCGCCCCGCGACAGCGCGGGCTTGAGGATGTTGGCGGCATCGAGCGAGCCCTCAGCCGATCCGGCACCCACCAGCGTGTGCAACTCGTCGATGAAGATGATGGAATTCTGCGACTCCATCAGTTCCTTCATGATCGTCTTGAGGCGCTCTTCGAACTGGCCGCGATACTTGGTGCCCGCGACGATCAGCGAGAGGTCGAGCGCAAGAATTCGCTTGTCCGCCAGGAACGAGGGCACCTCGCCATCGGCGATGCGCTGCGCCAAGCCCTCGACGATAGCGGTTTTGCCGACCCCGGGTTCGCCGATCAGCACGGGATTGTTCTTGGTGCGACGGCACAGGATCTGAATGACGCGCTCGAGTTCGCCGTCGCGTCCGACCAACGGATCGAGCTGGTTATCCATCGCCGACTGCGTCAAGTCACGAGAAAACTCAGACAGCAGGGAAGACTCACGATTGCGCTGCGAGGGCTGCGCCTTTTCCTGCGAAGTGCGCGCCAGTTCGTCGCGAATAGTCGACAAGCGCAATCCGCGCTCGTGCAGAATCTCCGCTGCGAAGCACTTCTCCTCGCGAAGCAGTCCTAAAAGCAGGTGCTCGGTACCAATGTGCTTGTGCGAGAGGCGCTCGGCTTCCTCAGCCGCGTAGGCCAGTACGCGCTTGCACTCGTTGCTCAGGGGCAGGTCAACGGACGTCGATACTTTCTCCCGTATTGTGGTGTGGGCCTCGATCTGCTTGCGGATCGACTCAACCGAAGCATGTGACCGTAGAAACCGATTGGTGAGCGCCTTGTCCTCGCGCAGAAGTCCCAGCAGCAGGTGCTCCGTTTCAATGTACGGAGAACCAAACTGACTGGCTTCGTAGCGCGCGAAGAAAATAACGCGTCGGGCCTTTTCCGTGTACCGTTCGAACATTGGACCCTCCAAAAGCTCCTGGGAACGTTCCCTGTATTCTCGATCCGCCGGTCCCTTGAGCTTTCTGTTTACCTCTCCCCGACCGCCGGCCCCCAAAAATTATTGAGACCGAATGATGAGGACCTTAACTACGGGCCCTCGCTTACTGCAAACCCGCATTTCCTCCGCCTGTTGCAATCAGGCCGAGAGCGACTGTGGCGACACCTCCTCCATGCGGCCGTGCTCCAGGTGAAGCACGCGGTCGCAGCGACGCGCGAACGCATGGTTATGTGTAACTATGATCGAGGTAAGCCGGTAATCGCGATGTAACCTGGCGATCAATTCAAATACCGCATCCGCTGTCCGGTTGTCGAGGTCTCCTGTGGGCTCGTCCGCCATCAGGATTTTCGGTCTGGTAACCAGCGCACGGGCCAGCGCTACCCGTTGCTGCTCTCCTCCAGACAATTCGCCGGACCGATGACTGGCCCGGTCTACCAACCCCACTTCCTGCAACCAATGCAAGGCCTGCTGTTCTGCTTCCTTGGCGGCGACGCCCCGCATCAATAAAGGCATTGCCACGTTCTCCATGGCCGTGAACTCGGGAAGCAGATAGTGAAACTGCCACACAAACCCAAGTTCCCTACCTCGGAATTCGGCTGCAGCTTCTTCCGAGAGCCTCCCCAAATCGAGTTTGGCGAAGTATACGTCACCAGCGGAAGCGCTATCAAGGACTCCGAGGATGTGAAGCAAGGTACTCTTCCCGGCACCTGATTCGCCAACAATGGCAAGCATCTCACCGGTCCGCACCCGGAACGTCAAATTCTCAAAAAGCACGAGCTGTGCATTGCCGGAGCGGAAAACCTTCTTGAGGTTTTGCACTCGTAACAGCTCGGCTTGTTCCGTTAGATGCAGAGTTCCTCGCTAAGTCTCAATGTCCAGCCGATGGCCACCATTGTCCTTAAGCATTGGGCCAAGGCTACTAGACTTTTCAAATTAGATCACGCCTCGGGCAGTAGCGTCAGTGACACTTGAGGTCGCACTCTCGAGGCGGACAAAGCCGAACTACGTCAAAATTGGTCGCCTATTCATAGCGCAGGGCTTCAGCCGGCAGCACCCTGGCCGCCGACCACGAAGGATAGAGCGTAGCGACGAATGAAATGCCGATGGCGACGAGGGAAACGAGAAGGGCGTCCCAGAGCCGGGGCGCGAAGGGAACGTAGTCGATCGAATACACCTCGGCCGAGAGAGACAGCAGATGGTAATGGCCCGCGGCCCAGGAAATCGAGTAGCCGAGCACCAGCCCGATAACCGTGCCGACCACGCCAATCAGCAATCCCTGATACATAAAGATGCGGCGGACCTGTCGTTTCTTGGCGCCCATCGATACCAGGACAGCGATGTCGCGGGTCTTTTCCATCACCATCATGATCAGCGAAATCAAAATGTTGAGGGCAGCGACGAAGACGATCAGTCCTATGGTGATAAACGTGACTACTCGTTCCAGCCGCAGGGCGCGGAATAGAGCGCGGTTTTGCTCCATCCAGTTCGTCGACATGAAGCCCTTACCGGCCACGGTCTCCAGATTGCGACCAATCTCAGCGGCCCGGTAGATATCGTCAACCTTGAACTCAAGGACCGAAACAACATCGCTGAGGTCGAAGAGGCGCTGGGCGTCGGACAGGCGAATGAAGGCCCAAGTATTGTCGTAGTCGTAAAAGCCAGAGCTGAAGATGCCGACCACCTTGAATCGTGCGTACTTGGGAACGATGCCGAAGGGGGTGAGCTCACCTTGCGGACTAGTGACTGTAACGAGCGATCCTACGGTTGCGCCGAGCTGGTCTGCCATGTCTTTTCCGAGGACAATCGGTGCCAACGAGGACGTGATGCGGGCAGAAAGACCGTTAGGTTCGTCAGAGTTGGGCGGGGCCTGGTCCGTTGCCGGAGTTTGGGAGGAATCCAATGCTGAGGCGGAGCCCATTCTGACTGAGCTCAACAGGTCGCTGACCTTATTCTCTTCTGAGGGAATGATGCCTTTTAGGACCGCCCCTTGAGCGCGAGCCCCGCGCGAGATCAGTACCTGTTCGTAGATAGCCGGGGCTCCGCCGACCACGTGAGGCTGCTTCTCTAGTTGGGACAGCAGAGGTTGCCAATTGCGAATTCCGTCGGCTTCCACGCGTAACAGATTAATGTGGGATGTCGAGCCAAGTAAGCGGTCCTGCAGGTCCTGGCGAAAGCCGTTATTGATGGCCAGCGCGATGATGAGCGAAGCGACGCCGGCCGCGACCCCGATAATCGAAATGATCGTGATGACGCCGATAACGGCCTGGCGACGCTTGGCCCGGAGATATCGCGCGGCGACGAAAAGTTCAAATTGCATCGATAGAAATACCGGCCATGGCCTCGTGAGGGCCAAGTGTCATTGTAGCGAAGTGACGACTGCGGAACCCGCAACTAGCGCGGCTCAACACCTTAGATCGGAAACTTCGGCAGCAGCGAAGGAACTTCATTCCGGTACTGTCGATAAGCATCGCCAAACCGCGCCTCGAGTTCGGCATCTTCCTTGCGAATCATGATCGCGCCGGTGATCACCGCAAATACCAGCAAGCCGCAAAGCGCGATCGAAGCGGTGCCGAGTGTCCAGCCCATGACTTCGCAGAGATGGCCGAGGTAAATGGGATGCCGCACCTGGGCGCGAATCCCGGTGACAACTAGCTTTTGCTGATGCTGTCCGAGTTCCAGTTCAGCGAGACCGGAGACTTGCGCGCGATTGAAGCCTTGCGACGCAGACCCGTAAATCGAAAGGCCCGCCAGAATGAACAACACTCCCATGATCCACGGCATGTTGGTGTCATACAGGTGGAGATGACGGATAGGCCAGCCCAGCGCGAATGCAGACCCAATAATAATTCCCCAGAGAGGGATGATCGCGAGATAGGCGCGGCGTCCGTGCTGCCGCCACCGCTCGACAAAGGGATGGAGCACCAGCCAGAACAGCGGGATGGTGCAATACACCGATCCGACCGCGAGCCCCGCTACATCGAGAAACGAGTGCAGTGTCATAGGGCCTGGTTGGAGCAACTCAATGCGATGTGCCCGCCGGAGTCGCCTTGATCACGGTCTTCGCGACTCCGACATTCTCAAAGCGATCGAACACGCGAACCACGATAGTGTGTTCGTCGCTGGCCGGAGCCGCTTGTTTCGCCGTCGGCGCCGCTGGGAGCGGCACCGTCAGGTCATAGTTCTCGATTTTGTAATCGGAAATGTGTCCGATCGGTTCGGCCGTCTGCCAGTCATCGGCATCGATGGAGAATTCCGCGCGACCGATTGGAGAGAAACTGTCCGTTGCCTGAAATGCTAGATGCAATTTGCCGCCCGCGATCCCTGTCGTTGTGAACTCGACATGCGGCGGAGTGTTGTCCACTTCAAACCGCTCGCTGACCTTCTCTCCCGTCAGGGCGTCGCTGGGCGAGTGCGACGGCTCGTCACTGGCCACAACGCGAATGACGTAACCGCCATCGGGAAAGAGATCGGAGTCGAGATCGACGTAGCGCTCCTCGAGACCGTCACGCAGCAGCTTCCATTGTGACTCACGGTCGCCACGGTAATAAACGCTGTAGAGCAATTCGTCGTCGTTGACGTCGTGCGCCCTCCATTTCACCGCGATCGTATGCTTGTCGGGAACAGTGGGAATGGGCGACTCGTAGGCGGCACTCTCGGCAGTCGTGTTGCTGGTATGCGTGGATGAGGGCACATGCGCTCCCACCAGCACTGCTACATCGTCCACCTCAGGAGCGACATTCTTGGGGAGATAGTTGAACGTCACGCTGTCAATAACGGGCGCAGAATTGCCGGAATGCAGCACAGCTTTCCATTGAATAAATCGGGCTGAAGGCGCCCCGACGGGAAGCTCTTTCTGCAGATCAACTTTCTTCCACGGACTCCAGTTGCGATCAGGATTGTCCACGTTGCCGGTACGCGCAAACAGGTCGAAAGTGCCGGTGCCACGAACTTGCGCGCGGCCCCACTGAGAAAAAATCTTGGCATCGAACACGTCGCTCTCGTAGCTGCCCTCCGCGACGGGATCGGCACCGAGTACGAATACCTTTCCGAGATTGCTGGTCGCAGCGTAGAGCCCTCCCTTGGGAGCACGTGCAAATGCTGTCACCTGGTTGGCACTCGCTTTAGAGAGGTCGGAGTAGTCGTCGCCAGTGATCGCATAGATGTTTCCCTTATTTCCGGTGCCTGCCAGTAAGCCGCCGGTCTGGTTGAAAGCGAGCGCATAGACCAGGTCCTCTCTGGATGTCCAGATTGTCTTGGGCGAGCCGTCAGGCGATATGCGGTAGATCTCCGAACCGCCAAGGTTCATCACGTTGGGGAAGGGAATGGCGACAATGCCCGGGGCGCCGCCGGAAGCTTGCGCTTGTCCTGGCGTGCTGATCACCATTATTGGCCCGGCAGAGGCGCCTGCCGAAGGAGTTCCAGGTTGAGAAGGCGGAGTCGCCCCTCGCTTTTCCCCGGCGCCCGCGGCGTAAATGTTTCCCTCGCTATCGACCGCGAGGGCGGTGATTTCCTTCTTGGGCGCGCTGTAGAGCACAAAGCCCTCGCCATTTTGAGAGATGCGATAGATCAGTCCGCTGCCATCGGTGCCAGCAATGAGGTTGCCCGCGTGATCGAAGTCCAGCGCGCGAATCTGGGCTTCGTCGCTCTTGAAAAAGATGCTGCCCGCGCCGTTCTTCTCGACCCGGAATATCTCACCGCGATCGCCACTGCCGATATAGAGGCGCCCTTGCTTGTCGAGAGCAAGGGTCCAGATGTATTTCGTCTTGGGATCGAAATACACACTGGCGCTGTAGGCGGGATCCACCGCGACCGCAGGGCGTGCCTTTTCGCCAGTAGTGTTCTCCTTGGAGCCTTCTTGAAGAGCTTCGACTGTCTTTCCACCAACTGGCGCGCCGCGAACGATTTTGTACACCTTGCCGTCCGGCGAAGTAGCAGCGTAAATGGCGCCGCTGCTGTCGATCGTTAGCGCTTGCACCTGCAACTCTAGGGGCAAGAAAATAACGCTGGCCTTGCCGTCTGGCGCAATTCGATACACCCGCGCGGGTGATCCAGCGGCGGCATAAACATTGCCGTCAGAATCGGCGGCGAGGTCCCATATGTAGTTCGACGGCGAGGTGTAGAGAGTATTGAACGCAGGCGCCAGCGACAAACTGCCGTCGCTGTTAATAGCAACGCCCCGGGCGGTTCCCTTCTCAAACTCGTCGTATTTGGATTGTTGCCAGGTGCGTGTGCCCTCTGCCAGCCCTATCGCAACTAGCAACAGGGATAGGCAGAACACTCGAAAAAATCGCATGAAGGTTCCTGAATAGCCGACATCGCTGGGCCAAAGCTAGCGTAGCACGGCTGTGCCAGCCCTGAATCGCGACGCCGGCGCTCCTTGACGCACTTCCTATTTGATGGTCAGCGTGATGACCTGCGCGCCCGACACTACGTAATCCACGGCTGCCGAGGCCTCACTGGTCGCCGACTCCCCCACCACGACCATTTCTTGCGTTCCACGCATTCCGTCCATCACATTCATGACAGACAGCGGCAAGGTCGGCATAACATTGTCGTTCACCATGGCCTGGGGATTTGCTTCGAGCAGTGAGACGTAAACTTGCGAGTTGGTGTGCTCCTTGTTCAGGAGAGCGATGGTCGAGCCCAGGGGAAGGCGCCGGCTCAACGACGGCGGCACGCGGCGAAGCTTGTCGAGGGTTTCGCCATCGCTCACCAGGATGCGGAGAGTACCTTTGGGAGTCGAAGTCGGAATCTTGACAGGAATCTGCCGCACCAGGCTCTCGCCGCGATACGGTCGCAGCATGGTCTCGATGGTGATTTCATCGCCCGGACGAGCTTCAGTGACGTCCGTGCGGGCGTTTTCCAGACGGGCCGAACGACGTTCCGGCACAAGTTCGAAATTCAGCTCGACGCCCTCGATGGTCGGGGTGTCGTAGGGATTGTCGTAGATGCGCCCAAACCGCTCGCCGATCGACACCGCTATGCCGTAGGCCGTAGGAGTGCTGCCATCGACCGGCGCATACATGTTCCGTACGCCGAGCTTGGGATAACCCTGTACCGAGATATTGCCGGTCAGCCGATAGGTCGTGTCTTCGCCGTACTCGTTCATGCCCTGCAGTGCGTTGAAGACCGTGGCCATCATCGCCGTCGGAGTAATCTTCGCGTTATTCAGCACTTCATAATGAAACTGCTTGGCGTGTGCAGTGCCATGGAAATTCAGGGTGACCGGGATCATGTGGGCATCGCGGTCAAAGCGTCCCATAATGCCAGTCCGGCGATCCTGCACGAACGATCCCACCGATTCCGTCGTGTTGACGATCTTGAAAGAATTCGATGGAGAGGCCAGGGTTGCCAGCACCGTCGCCTTGGTCATCGGCATGTCGACGTTTCCCGACTGCAACAGTGGATGACCGCAAGCCAACAGGTTAGTCGCGTCGAGATACGTCACCGTGCAAGTGCCGGCGATGTCCATGTCGCCTCGCACCAGGATGGCGCTCACGGCCGATCCCGGCTCCAGCGGTTCTGGCTGTTTATCATCGCTGACCGACCCAGCTCCCATGACTGGTACCACCCCCGCAGCGGCGAACTGTTGGGAAAACATTCGTATTGTGCCTTCGCTGAATCCGCTGAAAACCAGAGGAGTTTCGATCGGCTTAAGAAGGTTGGCATAGCCCGCATCTGGCTGTCCAAGCGCGCTGGCGGTTCCGGGCCCAGAAGTGTGTCTGGCCGCCAGTTCAGCGCCCGCCTTGGCCGCCTCCATCTCGGGAGAAGGCGTCTTGTCCAACTCGTTGATCTCCATCATCGAGGCGGCGGGGGTGATACCGGCAATGGGCTCCTTGGAGAACTCGCCGATGCGGTAGGCAATCGCCCCTACCAGCTTGCCGTTGATGTAAACCGGGCTGCCGCTCATGCCGGCCACCACGCCGGTGTATTCCACCTTGGCACCGTGCAAACGCGCCAGTATGACGTCTGACTTGGGCCCCGCCATGTTGCGAAGTACGCCGAGGATCTCGACCTCCATGGCTTCAGGTTTCACGCCCTCGAAAACCGTGAAGGCCACTCCACGCATTCCGGCCTTGACCTGGTCTACGGGCATGATCTGGACTTTTGGCTTGGGACCGGCAGCCGGAGCGGCCACCGACAGAAGACAAAGCAGAACCGACGAAATCACACAGCGCATCACTAAGATCCTCGAGGTGCGAAAACTGCACTTCGTCAGAAAGTCCCGCGGTGCCGGGCATGCCGGACGCGACCAGAGGGACACTTCCCGCCCAAGATCCCCGCGACTGTTTAGACGTCTAAGGGTTCAATACGTCTGGATGTCCAGCCGCGCCGAATCAAAATGGTTGAAAGTGCATTTATACTAGCAAAGACTTATGCCGACGAGGCGTCCCATGCATCAAAACAAACAATTGAAATCCGAGGGCCATATACTTTTTACCGGCCGGCATTTGGTCGCCGTGGTAGCCCTCATAGCACTTACGTTGTTGGCGTGGGTCCCGAGTTGGGCACAATCGACGGACACACAATCGTCGTCGCAGAGCCAGCCGGCCCAGAAGCCCGATCAGACGCCTGCCGAGGCGGGAGGCCCAGGAAACGAAGTGGGACCCATGGCGGTCCCCAGGAAAAAGGAATCACCGGACGACGACACTCCACCCCCTCCAAAGCCCAAGAAACAGGCGGACATTCCGGAATATTCCTTGCGCGTTGATGTTCCGGTCGTTACAGTGGACGCCCGCGTGGTGATGAAGGATGGACGGCCCCTGGCCATACCGCCGAACGTCGCGAAAGAGCACTTCAAAATATGGGAGGACGGCGTCCCCCAAAAGATCCAGACGGTCACTCAGAGCGAAGCTCCCATCACAGCGGTTTTGCTGGTTGAGTTTGCCTCGACCAACTACAACTTCATGCGCGATGCGCTGAATGCCTCCTACATGTTCGCAGCGAACTTGAAGCCCATCGACTGGGTGGCCGTGGTCGAGTTCGACATGAAGTCGCACATCCTGGTGGATTTCACTCAGGACAAGCAGTCAATCTTCGGCGCGCTGAATACGTTGCGCATTCCCGGATTCATGGAGACTAACCTGTGGGATGCGATGTACGACACGCTCGATCGGCTGGACCGCATTCCTGGGCACAAAGAACTGGTAATCGTCGCCAGCGGCCGTGACACCATGAGTCACATGACCTATGACAAGATCCTGAAGAAGGTTAAGTCCACTCCGAACGTGACCATCTACTGCATCACTACGGGCGCGGCCTTGCGGGTCATGATGGAGGCCAGGTACGGGAACAATCCTGAGTTCAATGCCGCCAACATGGACTATCTCGTGGCCGACAACCAGATGAAGACGTTTGCCCAGCTCACGGGCGGACGCTGGTATTCGCCTCGTTTCATGGGCGAGTTGCCCGAGGACTTCAAGGAGATCGCGCAGTCCATTCGCAACCAGTACACCATCACCTATCAGTCCACCAATCCCAAGATGGACGCCACGTACCGCAAGCTGAAAGTGGAACTGGTCGGGCCGGATGACAAGCCGCTCGAGATCAAAGACGAGAAGAACCACGACGTCAAATACCAGATCATCGCGCGCGACGGATACACCGCCAAGCACGAGGTTGAGTAGGCGTTGTCCGCCTCCGGACCGGACGTTCCAGCCGTTCGTTTAGGCGCTTCACTGGCCACGAGTGGCTTTCCTGTTGGAAGCGAATGGGAGCGCACGAGCCCGATCAGGTTTTCCCACGACTGGCGGGGCCGGAACGAAGATCCACAAAGACAAACGGAAGTTCGGCTTCTGTGGAGCGAGCAGGCACTGTATCTGCAATTTCGCTGCTCCTATCGTTCCCTGGACGTACACAGCGACTGCGATGCGAACGGAAGGCGTGACTTTCTGTGGGAGCGCGACGTGGCTGAGGCCTTTCTGCAGCCCGATCGCTTCGGCGAGAAATACTACAAGGAATTCGAGGTAAGTCCGAACGGACAATGGCTCGACCTCGACATAACTCCCGAAGGACTCCAGCACATTACCAGCGGAATGCGAAGTTCGGTCAAGCTGGACGAATCGAAACAAGAGTGGATCGCTGACCTTGCAATTCCTATGACCGCTCTGACCTCGGGCTTCGATCCCGCGCGAACCTGGCGCGTGAACTTCTTTCGCTGCGAAGGAATTGATCCGAACCGCTTCTATAGCTCCTGGCAGCCGACCGGTACTCCGGAGCCACAATTCCACGTGCCTGAGAAGTTCGCTACACTGCGCTTTCAGCGCTGACTATTTTCCCATCACCAGCTTCGCGATCGTCTGCAACTGCATGTTCGACGTGCCCTCGTAAATCTTGCCGATTTTAGAATCGCGGAAGTACTTCTCGACCGGATAATCCTTAGTGAAACCGTAACCGCCGTAAATCTCGACACACAGCGACGCCACCCGCTCGGCCACCTGCGAGCTGAACAGCTTCGTCATGGCGGCTTCCTTCACGAAGTTCATGCCAGCGTCCTTCATGCGGGCGCAGTTGTAGAGCAACATGCGAGCAGCTTCAATCTCGGTCGCCATCTGCGCAATCTGGAACTGAATTCCCTGGAACTCCGCGATGGCCTTGCCGAACTGTTTGCGCTCCTGGGCATATTTCACGGCGAACTCCCACGCGCCGCGCGCCAGCCCGAGCATTTGCGCGCCTATGCCAATCCGGCCCTCGTTCAACGTTTCGATGGCGATCTTGTAGCCTTTGCCGACCTCTCCCAGCAGGTTGGCCTTCGGCACTCGGCAATCAGTGAGGATCAACTCGCACGTACTGGAGGCCCGGATGCCGAGCTTGTCTTCTTTCCTGCCGACTGCGAAGCCGGGAAATTCCTTCTCGACGATAAAAGCTGTGACCCCCTTGTACCCGGCCGACGGATCGACTGTGGCCAGCAGAATAAAAATACCGGCTTCCTTGGCGTTAGTGATCCATAGCTTCTGGCCGTTCAAGATATATTCATCGCCCTTCAGTTTTGCCCGCGTCTGCAGCGCGAACGCGTCAGATCCGGAGTTCGCCTCGCTTAGGGCATAAGCTCCCACAGTGTCGGAGCACATGCGGGGGAGATACCGTTTCTTCTGGTCCTCGGTGGTCCAACGCATTAAGGCATTGTTCACCAGGGTGTTCTGCACATCGACAATCACGCCGACAGAAGCGTCAACGCGCGACAACTCCTCCACGGCAATAATGGCTTCGAAGAATGTGCCGCCACCACCGCCATACTGTTCAGGCACCTCGATGCCCATCAGTCCCAGCTCGAAGAAGTTCTTGATCAACGACGGCTCGAATACGCCCTTCTCATCCATTTCCTTGACGTGCGGCCTGACCGTCTCGTCAGCAAATTGCCGAACGGTGTCGCGAAAGAGAATCTCGTCCTCAGTTAGGGCGACTAGCGGCGCGGGAGGCGTATCGATTGCGGTGATATCCGACATGGCAAGCGTCCTCAAATCTGGGTTACAAAACTCTCGATTCTAGCACTGGGAAGAGAGCCGGAGTGTGCTGACCCGCCTCCTAATTTGGCTCATTGCTGTTATCACGGGTCGCCTTTTGCGGCCTCTGCTGGAATGTCGCCGGACGACTGGCGCGATACTATGAATTGACGGCTGATTGCGTCCGGAAAACTTAACCATGAAGACGTTTATAAAGCTCGTTCCCGTTGTTATTCTCCTGACCATCTGTTCCTCCACAAATCTGCAGTCTCAGGATTTTGAGGCCTTGGGCAAGGCACTCGTGACCCAACTCATTGCGCGCCAGTTTGATCAGGTTGAAGCGCAATTTGATCCGCAGATGAAAGCTGCATTGCCCGTCACTAAGCTTCCGGAGGTCTGGGACTCGTTGCTTGGCCAGGCCGGAGCTTTCAAGAGCATCGTCAGTACGCGCGTGACGGAGAGGCAGGGGCTGCATGCCGCAATCGTCACCTGCGAATTCGAACGCGCCACGCTCGACGCCAAAATCTTTATGGACGCGCAAGGTCATGTGAAAGGACTGTTCTTCGAGCCCGCATCTACCAGCCCCGGTGGTCCGACAGGCGAAGCCGCCGAGTGGAAAGCGCCCAGTTACGCCAAACCAGACGCGTTCCACAAACGCGAATTGACGTTAGTGAGCGGGCGCTGGGAACTTCCGGCGACTCTGACCCTGCCGAATACTAAGACCTCTGTTCCAGCGGTAATTCTGGTCCAGGGATCGGGCCCTCAAGACCAGGACGAGACCATCGGACCCAACAAACCGTTCGCCGACTTGGCTGACGGTCTGGCAAGTCAGAACATCGCGGTGATGCGCTATGTGAAGCGCACCAAACAGTACGGAGCCGACTCCAAGTCCGATGCTCCCTTCACGGTGAAAGACGAAGTCACGGATGACGTAATCGCCGCGGTTACCCTGTTGACCAAAATGCCTGAGATCAACAAGATGCAGATCTACGTCCTTGGCCACAGCCTGGGAGGAATGTTGGCGCCCCGCATCGCTGCCCAGGATCCGCAGGTCGCGGGAATCATCATCCTGGCGGGTACGGCTCGACCGATCGGACAGGTGGTTCTGGAACAGATAAAGTACATCGCCGGATTGACTGGCGCCCCGACTCCCGAGGACAAGAAGGAAATCGAGAAAGCAGAATCCATTGCGGCCCAGGTAGCCAGCCCAGCACTCAAACCCGACGCTATGGTGGATTTCTTCGGGTCACCCATCCCGGGATCATACTTTCTGGACTTGCAGACCTACGATCCGGGCAAGGCTGCAGCAAGTCTTAGGATTCCGATCCTGGTCCTGCAGGGTGGCAGGGACTATCAGGTCACCATCGCCGACTTCGAGGTTTGGAAGGAGGCCTTGGCCAGCGACCCTCGAGCGACCTTCAAGTTTTATCCAGCCTATACCCATCTGTTCATGCCGGGAACCGGTTCCGGGCCAGCGAGCCCTGAGGACTACTCCGTCGCCGGCAACGTGTCCGAAGATGTAGTCAACGACATCGCTAAGTGGATCAAGTCGAATACGGCGATCCAGACGCCGCGGTAAACACAAAAACAATAACGCGTTTCTTCAAAATCAATCGTTAAGGGGGTATTCTCCTTAAACAATTGATTCTTAATGGAGTTATATGTATCCATGTATGGCCGTGAGACTTAGCTTGCAAAGTCGGGCATTCTAGCTTGGTTATGACATACTTTACATACAGCTCCCCTGCACAGAAAACATACTTACATACACTCCAGCAGCCAAATTCGTCATAGAAAGCATACTTTACATACAGCTTGGAACCGTTCGCGGGGGAGTATGCAGTGCGAACGGTGGAATCTCGCCCCTTCGGAAATTGTCAAAGAACGGAACTGGCCGCGCGCTGGGTGCGCAGGGTAGGCAAGGGACACAAATCCCTCGCCTCACGCTTCAGTGTTTACCCGAAATGGGTTCTGGTGTTCAAGGTCGTGTTGGCACAGGACGGTGTGAGCGAGAAAGTAGCGACTCGCATATGGGGCTCATAGATGCTGCAGGTTCGCCGAGGGATTGCTGGGCTTTCCTATGTCGTCCCTTCGGTCGGCGCGCCGACCTCCGGGACTTGGGGAAAAATTCGTAACTCCCCACCGTTGAAAACGGTGGGCGTAGCTATTTCGTCTCATCGCTGCGCTCCTGGACGAGGTGTCCAGCATATTAAAGAAGGCTGGCAGTTCAAACAAACTCCGCGGTCGGCTACTCAGTCCGCAGCGCCTGCATAGGGTCGATTGAGGCCGCCCGTTTGGCTGGGATCAATCCCGCGATTACGGCACACAAGGCAAGGGATAGTGCGGCCAGTCCGAGAGCCAGGGGATCGTGCCCCTTGACCTCGAATAGCTGGCTTGAAATCAGCCATCCGCTCAACAGCGCGAGGGGAACTCCAATTGCCAGTCCAAGAGCCACTTGCCGGAATGCGCCGTTGAGAACCATCCGTACTACATTGGCGCGAGTGGCACCGACAGCTACACGGATTCCAATCTCGCGCGTGCGCTGCTCAACCGTGTAAGCCGTAACGCCATAGAGCCCGACGGAAGCAAGCGTTAGCGCCAGCAAGCCGAACAGGCTGGTCAAGCGGGCCAGCAGTCGTTCCTGGTTGAACGCCTCGCTGACCTGTTCGCCAAAGCTGGTCATGCGCACGACGGTCAAGTCCGGATCCAGTCTCGCCAATTGGTGCCGTACGGTACTTTCGAGGTTTTCAGGCTGACCGACCACGTGTAGTTCGATGGCTTGAATCCTCTGCGACTTCATCTGACCGGACATCAGGGATGGGTCGCTGTAGCCCACGTTCTGGAGGTAGGGCAGGAAAAATGTGGGACGGGCTGCACCGTGGGTGTCTTGATACTTGGCGTCCTCCACTACACCCACGATCTCAAAGTCAGTGGTGTGTTCGGAGTCGTTGCTGCCGAAATGCTTGCCGATGGGGTCCTGGTCGTTGAAGAATTTCTTGGCAAATCGCTCGTTGACAACCGCGACCTTCGTAGAATTCGGTGTGTCCTGTTCGCCGATCGTACGTCCGCGCAGCAGCCTTGTTCCTATCGTGGCGAAGTAGTCTGGCCCGACGCGCAGCCATGACGAGTTATCGCCGTTTTCGCCCGAAAGATGCGTGCGTCCCAGCATGTAAATAGAGGTGCTCCAATTGTCGCCTCCCATGGGGCTGTACATGGAATAACTGGCGGTGATGACGCCCGGTATGCTCCGCATCTGCTGTTCAAGCTCGCGATATCGCTCGGCCTGTTGCTCGGGCGATAGGCCCAGGAAGGCGTGGTCCACATGGAGGATGTAACGCTGGTCGGTTTGAAATCCAAAGTTCTGGTGCTCCAGTTTGCCGAGGCTCTGGACCATCAGCACAGCTCCCGCTACCAGCACGAGCGAAAGTGCGGCTTGCACCACGACCAGGGTCTTCTGAGGTATGGAAGCGCCGTGGGTGGTTGATCGACCCGCGCCTCGCAGCGCATCCGACGGATCTGCATGGGAGGCGATCCAGGCTGGCGCCACTCCAAACACCACGCCTGTGATGAGTGCGAGAGTGAAGGAGAACAACAGGACGGGCGTCGATGGGGCGGGATCGATCGGGATGTAGTCGGATCCGCGGAACGCCATGGCCAGAATGGTGCGCGTACCGAGAAACGCAACCACCAGGCCCGCTGCTCCGCCGAGTATTGCCAACAAAACGCTTTCCGTAAGCAGTTGCCGAATGAGGCGAATCCGCCGCGCTCCCAAGGCCAGCCGAACCGAAGTCTGCAGCTTGCGAGCCACTCCACGTGCCAAGAGTAAGTTGGCGATGTTCGCACAAGCGATGAGCAGCACCAATCCTGAGAGCGCCATCAGCAGCCGCAGGCCCTTGCCGGTGTCCCTGGCCATCTCAGCGACACCACCCGCTGCCGGTAGCATCAGCACTCTTTGCTTTGCGATTCGGCTTCGGTCACTGTCGCCTACGGTGCTCGCGCCCTCGCCACTGTTGAGCCATTGCTGCAGTTCGACCGTAACTTTCGACTGCACCTGCGACGGTGAGACGCCGGGCTTGAGCCGTCCCATGACATAAAGCCAGTGCAGGTTGTCACTCTTCAGCATGGCTGTTTTCCCGTTCACTGCGGGTTCTATCGCCAAGGGCAACCAGAAGTCGGGAGGCGTTTCGGTGAGCCGGTCACCGAAGAATTCGGCGGGCGCAATACCCACTACTGTAACGGGAAAGCCATCGATTGCGACTGTCGAGCCAACTATCGAGGGATCCCTGGCGTAGTAGTTTTGCCAGGTGCGATAACTCATCACCGCAGCCGCAGCCGCATTATTTTGATCGTCGGATGGCGTCAGCAGGCGACCCAACGAAGGTCGCAATCCGAAGAGTGAAAAGTAGTTTCCGCTGACGTACTCGTCGTGAAGAGGAAGGGCAGGGCTATTGTCGCCGGCACGCCGGACGCTGATATTCCAGATTCCAGCCTGAAGCGCGGCCATGTCTTCAAACTCGGGAGTCTGCTTCTTTATCTGTTGGTATAGCGCGTAAGAGTAGAGGTCCCACTCATCCTGAAAGCCGCCCGTCACGCAACAGCTCACTTCATGTGCGCCCAGACGATAGAGTGCGCCGGGATTCTTGACCGGCAGCGGCTGCAACAGGATTGCGTGCACCAGCGTGAAGATTGCCGCGTTTGCGCCGATGCCGAGCGCGAGCGTAATCACCGCTACCAATGTGAAGCCGGGCGACTTCCTCATCTGGCGAAACGCGTAAAGAATGTCGTGTAATAACGTGGTCATGCCGTTGCCCCCGCGAACCGCCATTTCAGACAGATACAGAGTGCAAATGCATCGCCACCGTCTCGCTCTGGACAAACACTTGTTAATCAGAGACTTGGCTTCGCGCTGGTTCCATCGCAGCAGGGCTGGGTTGTCCGCAACCGGAGGTGTCGTCCATTTGCGAACACCGGAAACGGAGGCTTGCTAAAGGATCTGCGGTTTGGGCCTGGAGATTAATCTGGCGATCGTTAAGGATTACTGCTCTCGGCGGAAGACCATCTTGAGTTTGTCGCCTTCTAGTATGCGAGCAATGCGGTTCCGCGCATGTACGGACCATGGGCCTATGCGATCAAGTCGCGCATACGCTTTCCAGTGTTCCAGTGCCCGGCGAGGCTGACGCTGTCGTTCGTAGGCCAGGGCAAGGTTGTAGTGCGCATCCGCGTAAGTAGGAGCCAGCCTGATTGCTGTCCGGTAAGCGGTGATGGCATCATCAATCCGCGCGGTTTCGTCTAAAACATTCCCCAGGTCGAAGTATGCCAGCGCGTAGCGCGGATCGGCCTCAATCGCCAGCCGATAGTGCTTTTCGGCGGAGACGAAATCCTGCCGGTTGTAGTAAAGCGTTCCCAGGTTAATATGCGTGGCCGGATGCTTTGAATCAAACTCCAGCGCCCGAAGATAGACCTGTATGGCCTCGTCGTGCGTGCTGGGGTGTTCTTCGAGGGCGACTCCTCGGGCGAACAGTTCGGCCGCAGAATCGGATCCAGCTATTGGCCTCACCTTTGTAGAGACGACGGACCCTAACGGCTCGTATTCCAGGACATATTGTCCTGCGACCGGCTCCACAGATCGGCCATTATGGCGAAACGCCACCCGATTCCCGACGCTGAAAGCGCTGGCCTCGAGTAGTGGGTTCTCCATTCCGGCAACCTGCTTCTGCATGGCGACCAGCGAGTCGCGAATGACCGCCGTACTCACGCGCTTGGCGCGGAGATCACGCACTTTCTTGAGTTGAATGAGGTCGAAGAACGAGAACTGATCGGAAACCGGAGCCAATCCGGCCCGCTGCCACCCAGAGAGTTGCCTGGTGGTGAGGTGCAGAATCCGCAGTACGTCAGCTCGGCAAAATCGATTCATGTAAGCCCGTAGTGGCCACCGGAGCTATAGGGTGATTATCGGCGCACAGGCTCACCAGCGCAAGTGCATTTGCGTGTACTTCCGTGGAAAACCGGGACTTAACCTCGCTTTACCGCGTCTGCAAGTGCATTTACAATCCAAGAGAGGCCGACGTAGCTCAGTTGGTAGAGCAGTCGATTCGTAATCGGGTCGGCTGCTTCTCTTTTTGGGCCAAATACCAATGTTTATGCGGGGTTGGCGATAGAGGCTTATTTCTCTTTCGGCTTATTTAGAGCGGTTTCGGAGCTGGTTTGTGAAACTTTTGTGAAGGTTTCTCACTCTTCAGAAGGCCGTCGCCTGATTACAGATGGTCGTCGTCAAACCAACCCCCAATATCCAGCCCTCTATCGCCGCCATTTGACGTTCCTCGGTTCCAGCGGCGGATTGAGAAACTGCGAGAGTGACCTGTTCAGGTCAGCTCTCCGTAACCAAGCTGCTGTAGCTTAGGCGGCTTGCCTGTCGCGTCACCGCTCGGGGTTGACTCTTGAGGGGCTGGCTGTTGAGGGGTTGGCTGTTGAGGATTTGGCTGTACGGCTATGCTCTCTTCCTGCTTTAGCTTCTTGGTCTCTACCGCCTTCCGCCCCGCCGCCTTCCGCTTCTTGGTTTGCGCGGCCTTTTGACTTGCTGCACTCAAATTTTGTGTTCTGGCCGCTTTCTTCGCTGGTGCTCTGTGCTGTTTCGTTTTTGTCGATTTCTTTGCTGCTGCCTTGGGCTGTTTCGTTTCTTGAGTTTTCTTAGCCGTTGCGCTGTGCTTCTTCGTCTTTGCCGCTTTCTTCGCTGCCGCTTTCCGATTTGCCATCACAACCTCCCAGATTCGAACGTTTGCTGTCTCCACCAAAGGCCACACAAACCCGATGGAAATGTCATTTGCCAGCGCGAACAGCAATTGTGCCACCGTTAAGGGTTCGGCGACCAGATGTTTAATGGGTGCCAGCGCCGGTGGAACTTCAGTCTGACTCCACGTGCCAACCACGTAGGTCGGGCTGGGACATAAGGAACTGCCTGCTAATCAAATGACAGTATTCTGCCGACCTAATACGACAGCCGAGACTGATACCTTCGGGAGGCCACCATGATTGTGCCGAGGCTGAAATCGCTGTCCACTCCTTCCCTCGAACAGACGAGCGCGATATGGGATAAGGTGCAGCAGTGGCTTGCGGCAAGCTGCCTGCACCGACACCTAACGCAGCCGTTCTCGGCGGTCTCGTCGAACAGGCTACACTCTGACCTGAATGAAGCGGCGAGCATATCGCAGAGCCAATCGAGACTTTACGTCGTCTGCCTTGATTGCGGCAGGCACTTTGCGTACGACTGGTCTCAGATGCGGGTGATAAGGTAGCAGTCGGCTGCTGTTGGTCTCGATTTCCGATCTGTTTCAAAACTTGTAAGGCGTGGACTGTCCACCCCTAACCTGCCGTTCCCTTCTCCCCTACGTGTCAAAGGAATTATGTCTGGTATCAGACATAAACTTGTTGCGACTGGAACGGGCATTGGAAGATAATTTGCAGCCGAGTGCCGCCCTTGAAAAAGAGCCAACCCAACAGCAAACCCAACGACAAGAAAGACGCGATTGCGGACGGCAACAAGAAAGACACGATTGCGGACGGCATAAGCAGACAGGCAGTTGTACGTACAGTGCGAGATGGCACACTTGTGCATTGCTATCTGGCGTGTGGGCATATGCTCACGATGCACAGCAGCGAAGTAGGGTCTCCTCCGTCAATGGATTGCTGGGCGTGTGAAGCGGAACGCAACGGGAGGTAGCCAAAGACGGCGATCCGCTCCCGACGAATGTCCCGTCTTTTGCACGGGAAACAGCACCGCTGTTATTTAGTTATTTAAGAGGTTGCGAGTGTGACCGCACTAGCTTAGCTAGCGGTTATTCAGTTATTCATTTTCCTCGACTTCTTCGTCAGGCAAGAGCCTGATGACGTTGTCAACCCGATGATCGTACAGGAATTCGGTGGGAAAGAAAGCGGCTAACCCGTCGCCGAAGTTAACGATAACGCCACATTCAACGAGATCGACGGATACAACATTGGGCTTCATGCACGACAGTTTGTCACGACAACCTATCAGCCGTCAGTCGGACAAAGCACATAGTGCGGTTCCCGTTATCGTCGCCCCTTAAGGCTTGCTGGCCAGACCAAAAGCTCACCAGCCTCTGGCAGTGAGTTGCCATTAAGAATTCCTACGATAGTCGCAGCCGTAAGGCGGATACCCCCACCTTTTGCACACAATGACGCACCGCTGTTCAAAACATTGGTGACGCACGTCACGGCGGTTCCCGTTTTTTGGCGGTTTGACGAACCCTGCGGCTTGCCACCCGTTCCGACGTTGCACCACATGCACCGTCCTTGAAGCGTGACCGCCATCACGGACGCGGACTGGCGACTACGTAAACATTGGTACAGGCATTATTGGCCTCCTTTGGCACAGGGATTGTTGGGGACATCAAGTAAATCCTCACCCCGTCAATCCCTGTGTTTTCCGTAGGATTCAAGCTCACTGCCGTTTTTAGGGCGATCTCGTACAGCAAATGAAATGCCCCTAACTCTGCGATATGAGTTGGAGGCTATCCGCAGCTTCTTTGCCTGCCCCCTCACATGACGTGAATGCCACTCCCCACCTTCTCATGGCCGACCTTCTCATTCACCTGATACACCTTCTCCCCTAACGGCATGTACTGACTCTCCCAGCCTCACAAGAGAAGTAATGCGTTGGGCTGTTCGCTCTCTTGTGAGCATTCTTATCCCAGCCTACCTTTGAAATGCATAAGGAAGCATGAGAGCAACATGGACAAGCCAGTTAGATACTCCGCCACGAAAACCCCCCGAGAGGACAGACGGAGGAATGTGCGGTATCTGATCACTGGCACCGTGTGGTTCCGATGGCTGGCGGCGGATGGGAATTGGTACAACGCCATCGGAACCACACGCGATTTTGGGAAGGACGGGCTGTTCATTCAGAGTGAGTCAACACCTCCGATAGCTTCCGCTCTGCGTTTGGTCGTAACTCTTCCTACCGCATGGCAGTCACGCACTTCTCTTTGCCTTAGCGGTACAGGCTATGTTCACCAAATACAGCGGGAACCGACACAGGCAAGTGGATTCGGAGCCTCAGCCGTGTTCCAGACGGAGGTGCCGATATCCACTGCTAAATAACTATGATTTATGTGCATCGCTGTCGTCATAACCAAAAGTCAATCTAACCTCAGACCTGTAGGAAGGGACCTGCACAATGCGTAAGCTTCTGTTTGTCATCGCGATTCTTACTATCGCTACTGCTGCCTTCGCTAGCGATGTCACCATTCAGTTCACAGGGGTGGGCGGCAATTCGTATAACGGTATCTACTCCTATCCTTACATCGGAACTGCCAACGGAGTCCCCACCGACTTCATGTGCGTCAGCTACAACGAGCACATCACTTGGGGAGAAACGTGGAAAGCAACGAAGTATACGGTTGCTGGCTATGGTGCTCTTATTGGTGACCCCCTGAAAGCTGACCGACTTTCCTTCCTGTACTACACAGCCGAAAACAGTTCGTTTTGGTCTTCGTCAGCAAATGCGGCTGCATGGTACCTGAACGAAGGCGTTCCTACTCTGGATGCCAACGCTCAAATCATGTATGACATGGCTATGGGACGCACGTGGTTCCACCCACAGGAGCTTGCAACCTACTTCTACGTTCCTGACACCACCAATCAGGTTGGCTGGACGGACGGGGTTCCGCAGACTTTCCTTGGGTCTACCCCTGAACCGAGCACCCTCATCACATTGGGTACTGGCCTCATCGGATTGGCTGGATTGGCGCGTAAGCGTCTGTTTAGCTAGCACGGAAAATTACAGCGACTTCGGGGGAGGGACGCTGCAATTAACCGTAACGGGCTGTTGACAAACATCAGCAGCCCCCAAGTTCCTCGGCGAATGGTGCTACGCGAGAAGCGTGGACAGGCAAACGCAGCCGTAGAAACAAAGCCGAGAGAGGGTGGGCTTATACCTTTCCCCACCCGAGAAGGGGTGGGCTTCTTTCTCTTCCCCACCCCTCCTGCATGAATCGGATGGTGTTCACCCATGACTAACTTGAATAGTTCTCCGACACCGTCCTGCGGTCAATGTTCGCTGTGCCTCCGCAAAAGCCGTGACGAGCGTCACATCGCTACATTAGAAAGAGTGAAACACAGACCTGTTTGCGGGTCGTTTCAGTCGGCGGAGCTACGCCCGACAGCTAAGCGGATCGCCCATGCATCCGCAATTGGCGCAGGAAACACGAGAATAGATACGGCAAAGATGACCGAACCACAGAAGACCGCCATCCGATCCCTCTAAAAAGCTTTCGCGCTGCTGCGTTCTGGAGGGCACTTGAGCATTTGCGAGAGAAAGTCGGTCTTGTATGGGACAAACTGACGGGAAGTTGGGAGTTGATGGCTCGGCTCTGTGTACCCGCACACAGGCGCGACGACGCAGGAGGGTTGGGCGGCGGCGGATTTTCTGGTACGGGTCTGGGTGCTGCTGACGTTCTGGCTGGTGGGTGCCTTCGCAGTTCGGCTGTTGTCACATCTGCATTAGTTTGTCTCAAGCAACTCGAACTTTAGCAACTTAGCGTCGTTAGAGATATCGTGCAGCTGTCAGCGGCAGTTCCCGCCTTCTCATGGCCAGTCTTCTCACCACTGCCTACCTGATCTTCTCTAACAGCTTGTACCACAGTACCTAGCGATTAAGGTCAAGGCTTACATAGGACATTCGACCTCTTGTCGCTAAGGTTGCGCCGGAATAGTTTTGAGTTGCAGCGAATAACGGCGAGCACCGTCGTCGTCGCTGCTAAATCAGAGTTTTTCCCAAAAGGGGGCGTCACATGCGCCTGAGATTTCTCCTGATCTTCGCCGTGGCATTTGCATTCACATCAGTGGCATTTGCCGATATCGTCATCAACTTTTCCAGCCCAGTCAACACGGTGAGCTTTTATAGCTCAGAGCCGTATAGCCTGACTGCTACCACGAACGGCACCAGCCCTCTGAACATGACCGTCCTCTCAGGTTATACCCTTGGAGCGGTGACACCGTTTGCTGACACGAATGTTACACGTGTGGATTTTTCGGGCACGCCTGATTTCTACGTCCTTGACGACTTCACCTACATGGTGGGCGGCAATGCTTACGTATTGAACTTCGATGCGGCTCAGTTAGTTGGTCACTCGGTGGGGAACTTTTATGCTGGCATGCCGGGTGCGCCAGTTTTCAGTCCCGGCGCTGACGTACTAACCTACCCCAACTACAACTACCCGGGATATCCTTACGAGAGTTTCCCGAGCGTAGTCTACGAAGGTGGGATCATCAACAACCCGACACCAGAGCCCAGTACCTTTATTATGTTGGGTTCGGGCATTCTCGGACTGGCTGGCGTTGTGCGCCGTAAGGTCAGCCTGTAGTTGCTTGCTTGTGCTTTTCATGCCGGGGAAACGGTTCCTCGGCTTCCCTTTACATTGTGGAACGCTCTTGTAATCCCATTTTTCCTTCATCTTGTGGGAGAAGAGGTTCACAACCCATAAATTCCTGACCGCCGCGTTTCCTAACTTTTCGCGACACAAACAAAGAACTTAACCGCCGCATTTCGCCACCCCTTGCTGACCAGCACAATTTCTGATGCGGGGATTCGCATGTCCTAGAATGTCGCTTAAGGGGTTGATATGCCATTAGACAATCAGAATGCCGTCCTCGACCTCGTCAGCGAGGTCACGGGATGCCCGATCCAAAAAGAGACGGCACCTTGCTGGCTGATGCGACCCGGTAGGATTGAGTGCGGCAAGCGATGGCCGATTGTTTGCCAAATATATCGGGAGTTGACAGGTTTGAAATTGCCCGAGGTAATGCGGGAGAAAGAATGGCGGAAAGTCGATGGCGTCTTGTCTTGTCCAAATTGC
>CAVRMO010000009.1:0-66702 GCA_963722405.1 uncultured Acidobacteriaceae bacterium | reverse complement strand
GCTACCCGGTTTTCGGATCTGGGTGTTGGTAGATAACCGGAAATATTTTTTCTGTCAAACGGCCGCCTTCGGCTGCATTCCCGGCACTGATTACCCACCGCAAACCGGCCCGCCAAAGTCCAGGCCGCTCAACGAGATCGAGGAAGTTACAGTCTTTCAGAGCGTTCAAGCTGTTAAGCGTACCCGCCGAATTGATCGTCCGAAGTCCACGGCGTACCAGGTTCCTTTCTTGCGATCTAGTGGTAGTTTACTGCGAGTTGAATAGGCATCAGAGTAACTGGATAATTTCTGAGGATGTTACAAGGGTTGGATTGTCTTACCCACGTGGGGTACTACGATGCCATCGCTCCAGCCCCAGAGTCTTGACCAAGGCTTGTTGGGCCAGAGTCTGCTGCGAGAGCACGTAGGCGGTGCGCGGCGGACCCTTCTCGCCCTGAGGCGGATAAAGTAGAACGAACTGTTTGATCTGCTCCAGTTCGGCGAGCAATTGCTCGACCGAGAGATCGGCCCAGGCAGCTTGCGCCTGCCGGTGCACATAGCGCAGTAGCGAGATACCCAACAGGCAGTAGAAGGCGTGGATGCGAATCTTGCGATCGGTCCAGTGATACATGGGATCCCAACCCAGCCAGTCTCCCTGTTTCAGCCCGCGGAATACGCGTTCGATCTGTTGTTGACCGGAGTAGCCGGCCACGACCTGCTCGGCGCTCCAGTCCATTCGGTTCGTCAGCAGCAGAGTCCGCCCCAGGCGCTGATTCAGGAGTTGCGGGAGAGCAGCCGAGTCGAAGTCAAACTGCAAATGCCAAGCCCCGTCGCTCCCTTCCAGTTGATAGCGAATGAGTTCGGCCAAGAATGGGGCGGACAACCAGCGCTGAATCTTGCGCTCGATCTGATCCTGTTTCCAACGCGCCTTGGGTTTATTCAGTTCCTGGGCCAAACGACGCAGGGATTGCAGCACCCGGCTGAGGCTGGTGGTCAGACTGTGCAGTTGCTCTCCCGCGAAGGAAGCCGAGTACTTCACGACGCAGAGATACTCGCGGCCATGGACCAAGGTTTTCTGGGCGCCGGCGCGCACTCCGGGTTGGGCACTACTGCAGGCGGGTAGTTCTTCCACCCCTCGACTGCGTAATTCCGCGGGCGCCTGATTCCAAGGCAATGCCGAGATCCATCCCACCCCGGCTTCGGCCAACTGCACGGTGTTAGCCAGCGCGGCCGAGCCTTTATCCAACACCAGGGTGACGGTCTCGCGTCCAATCTGGTTTTGATCCAACATGCGCAGGATGCGGGCCAAGGAGATGGAGAACTCCTCCGCGTCGGCCACATTGCCGGGATAGACGTGATGACATAAGCTCAACCCATGCTCACCATCCAGAACGTAACTGAGACCGACTTGCCGCAGGTTGTGTCGGCCCTGCTTGTTGTGCCCGCGCTGGGCCAGTTGATTACGGGTGTTGGTGCTGGCGATATAGGTATAGAAGTTGGTGGTGTCGTAGGCCAACAAGCGACGACCCACGAGTTGTTTCTCTTTCCATAATCCCAGCAAGCGCAACTGCGCCTGCTCCAAAGGATCGTCCGCCGGGGAGAGTGCCTCGGGGCCTTCCGGCAGGATCTGTTCAAAGGCATCCCAGAAAGCTTGCGAAGTAAAGCGCTCGGCGGGAAACTCCCACAGCGACGACAAGATGGAGCTGCGATACCAATCGGCCACTTCCGTTTTGGGGCCGGGCTGGCAGATGCGGTGGATCGCCGCCAGCAGCAGATAATGAGCCGGCGAGGGTCCGGAGCGGGGGGTGGGCCAGAGGGAGTGCAGCAGGTCCCAGACGCCGGTTTGCTGAGCGGCTGCCCAGAGGGCCACGGGCAAGCCAAACTCGCGCGTCGCCGCGGCCAGTGGGATGGGGGCGGTGCGATCGCGCACCATCTCGGCCAGCTTCTCGGCGGTGCCGAGGTAAGCCTGATGAACAATGCGGGGCTTGCCCTCGACGCGAGCGCTTTCGACCACATAGTAATAGAGCTTGTTGCCTTTCTTCTTGGCTACGAGGCTTGGCATAATAGGGTAATACGATATTGTCAAGACCCGGCGCCGTCAAGTTCCAAATCAAACAATTGTGCAGAGGAATCTACTTTATATAGGGTAATACAAAAGAGAAGGCGAGAAGGCTTGCAAAACTACTCTGCGTGGAATGACTTGGCCGACATGCTTGGACTCTTACTCGAACACCCGCAGTAAACCACCGCTAGGACATAAACCGCCCCAGAATCCGGATCTCCGGCACCAGCAGAACAGCAGGACCGACGCCGGCAACTCGATCCAACGAACGATCTCAACGTTTTGGCAACCTTTATCAGTGTGGCTATAGCTGTCTGCAGATCCACACCGGGGTCGAGCCGCACAACGGGTTCAACCATCATTTGTCCAAACATTGCAGTGATCCTTTTGGGGCAGTCCGCCCAATAGGTGTTGTGTTGAAGGCAAGACGAGACCAATGGCGCACACCTCGGCTGACGCAGGAATCAGCAAGTGCGCTAAGGGTCTTGTTTCGTTGGCAGTACTAGGGTCGAGAGGGGGATGAGCAGAATGAATTTCGCTAAGCAAGACGCTGTCTATATGAAGGATGCAAGTCACACGCTCAGGTTGATCAATACCCGGCGATGGCGCCGAAAGGTAATGTCCAAGCCGCCTACAATGCCGCTGGTGCCCCGGCTCGGCATCTCCGCCATGCCGGTTTCGGGACTGCGAGCAGAGCGCCGAAGCCTCTCGCTATTCCGTGCGTAGCGCCTTTACCTAGGACTTCTGCCCGCTTCCGACAGAGTGAAGGAATTTGTCGGCGTGATGACGTTTGTGCTTCTGACCCCACCCTGACCGTCTGTTTTGCGCACAAGTGTAGCATTCGTTATCGATGGCGAGTTTCTATGGCTTCCGTCATCCTTGTTTCCGGATCTTGCAGAAAATGGTCAATCAACTTGACTGCGTGTAGCTTCCGAAGGTTAAAGAGTCGTTGGCATCAAACAGCGCTAGCAGCCGCCTCAGTGCTCAGATATTTGGCGACTGCGATCTCCAGGTTGTAGAGCACGGCGTCGTGCCCGATCGCCTGACCCAACTGGGATCTCTGGATGACTTCAAGCACTTGCGGGTTCATACCAACCAGCCACAGTTTCAGGCCACGTTCGCGCTGCCGCTTCTCGCCTTCGATTAACATCTTGAGCGCCGTGTATTCAAGGTCGGGAACACCACGGAGATGAAGGGCAACGACCTTCGGGCGCGCTTCCTCAATGAAGTATCTTATTTTCTCGGCGATGTGCTCCGCGTTAATGAAGAAGACCCGGCCCTCCAGTCTCAGTAGCAGCAAGCCGGCAAATGTCTCATCTTCGGGATGCTCCTTAGAGCGGGGCCGAAAAACATTCGTGCCCGGCTTGCGTCCAAGCACGTAGACCGGCGGATCCGCGACCTGATAGGCAAGCGCCACCATCGAGACGATAATCGCGACGACGATTCCCTTCAGTGTTCCTACCAGCACCACTCCCGCGAATGCGATGAGGGCCCAGATAAACTCCGTTCGACGAACACTGAGAATTTCACGGAACTCCACGGGCTTGATCAGTCCGATTGAATAAACAATGACCACAGCGGCGAGAGTGGCTTGCGGCATCAAGCCAATAAGCGGCGCGAGAAACATCATGGTGATCAGCGTCACGGCTGCGGTAACAATTTCCGATAACTGGGTGCGCGCGCCCGCAAGACGGTTTACTGCCGTCTGCGTGGTACCTCCGCCGCCGGGCATCGCACCGAGAAGTGCACCGCCGACATTGGCCAGTCCAGTGGCCAGCAACTCACGATTTGCTTTTGGCGAGGGCTCATCGCTGCGTGCAAAAGCGCGCCCGGCTGCGATGGTCTCAGTGAAGCTCATGAGCGCGATACCGAGAGCGCCGGGCCACAGTCGAGTTGCGAGCGATAACACCGGCGGGGTGAACCACGGCAGCCCCTGTGGGATGTGGCCGACCAATTCAACCCCGTGCGCATGCAAGTTCAGGAAGTAAGCCCCGGCGATACCCGCCGCCACTGCGATCAGCGGAGCTGGCGCCTTGGGCATGAAATGCTCCAATGCAACCAGCAAGACGATCATGGCGACTCCGACGGCAAGTGTCGCCAGCGACGTCTTGGGAATGTCGTGGAGAGTCGACAGTAGATTCTGGACGAACGTGCCTCTGGCAAAGTGGATACCGAGAATTTTCGGGATCTGGTCCAGCACGATGACGACTCCGATACCTGCCTTGAAACCGATCAAGACCGGCTCGGAGATGAAGTTGGCAACGAAGCCCAGGCGCAGGATGGAAGCGAGGACGAGTATGGCTCCGACCAGCAAGGTCAGCGTCGCGGAGGCGGCCAGTAGCGAAGAAGGGTCTCCCCGTGGAACCGCCTCGCCTAACTCGGCAGCAGCCAGAATAGCGATCGTAGTCGTCGTGCTCACGCTGAGTACGCGTGAGGTGCCCAGCACGGCGTAGATCACCATCGGTAAAAAGGCCGTGTACAGTCCGACTTGCACCGGAAGGCCGGCGATGGTCGCATACGCCATGGCTTTAGGGATGACCACTGCAGCGGTGGTCAAACCGGCGACCACATCGGGCCGAAGCCATGCTTTCCGGTATGAGGCTAGCCACAGTGCCATTTTGACCTCAGGGTAGTCTGGCTCACCACCGCTGCGCTATCTCCTGGTGCTTCTGTTTGGGCTCCTGATATCCCCTGGCCTTCTGGCGTTCGGGCAGCTTGCGGAGGCGTATACGGGACCTCTTCGTAGGGGATACGGCTGAGAATGTCAGCTCAGCTTGCAGCGCTTCGCCTGGTACTGGATGCACGGATGCACCCTTCAAACAGCCGAATCCGTTTCAGCGGGCCCTTTCACTATTCCTGTCCGATGGCGCCGGTGCGCTGTCGATTCACGGTAATCGGAGCCGTAAGTTTGAACACTAGTCCGGAGTCAGACGTTGTTCCCGATTCGCCGTTCGTGGTCGCGGTTGTGCTTTTGTTGTTGTCTTGGGCTTTCGTCGTGACCAGCTTTGTCTGAATCGAGTACGTCGTGCCGTCGATCGTAAGGCTGGTTAACCCGAGCTTTAAGCGAGCCTTTTCCGTCGCCTTCTTGTTGGACTTCGCCTCGATCACCTGGCCGCCCGCCGCAACACCCGACGGTACTACCACATCGCCACCAACTGCGATGAGTCCAGTCACAACGGCGGTAAAGGCATCACCGGTTTTGCTGCTCGGACTTAGCGGGCTCACTAACCGAACTGTAATCACCGAGCCCGCTGGAATGACCACGGTCCGCGGGTTATCCGAGACGGGTCCAGCGTGCGGAGCGGACTGTGACTGGGGCGCAGGATGCTGAGCCGCAGTTAGTCGGTCGGTGCTTAGACATCCCACGATGACCAAGACGACGAACAGGGGGAGTGAGGATCGCTTCATAGAAGTGCGCTTCGACAGAAAGGCCGCAATCAACCACGACCCCGGTTATGGAGCGGCTGCTTCAACGCTCTGCGGCCACTGGTCATCCGTCGGTTGCCACGTCTTGTCCGGGTTATACAGCTCCATTTTCTTCACGATATTGAGTGAATCTGGCCCCAGGTCCTTCTGGTACACAGTCCCCTCATAGCTCACGATGAAGGTCTTGACGCCGGTCACGCGGTATTCAGCAGGCACGGCTACCAGCGCAAAGCCGCCGATCATGACGCCTTCTATGACGTAGTTGATAGCGCCGTTGGGTGCGCCCGGGCCCTGTCCCTTCAAGATCTTGAAGTAGTACCCGTGGAATCCGCCCTTGCCGGACGTGTAGCCCTCTTCCAGAGCTTTCGCCACGGCTTCGCCAATCGGGCCGTCGGGAGTACCGTCGGCATTCTTCCAGAACAGGCCGTCCTGCTTGCCGGGTGTGCTGATGATCTTCTGCGCGTACTGGTTTACGCCGGAGTTGTCGTGAATCTCGGAGGCGTATTCCATTTGCGCTGACACGTAGCCGCGGCACACGGTGATGCCGTTCAGTTCGTTCTCGCCGATGCGGCGGAAGAGAATTTCCTGGCGGCCTTCCTTAGTGTTGAAGTACCACTTCGCGCTCTTCTTCACGAGCGGAATCGGCAATGGCCACTGTTCTTCGCCAACAATGATGGTGGCACGGTTCGGGTTCGACTTGGAGATCTCGACGCTGTTCTTAGCCGCGGCTTCTTTCGCAAAAGCCTGCGCGTTGTTCTTGTCCTGGACCGTATCGTCAGAGGCGACGACATCCTGACCATCTGGGCCCAGGATCGCCAGCAATTCAGGCACATCGAAGTCGCCCGCTGCCTTGATCAGGGCATCAGCAGCCTGCTGCGGAGTGTCGAAGCCCTTCTGGCTGGCTGCCGCGGTTTTGGCCGCGGGTTGGGTTTGAGCCACACTCATCATCGGAAGTACGCAGCACAGGCCAACCAGTACGAGGACGATCTTTGTAAACGGCTTTGTCGCCATCAATTTTCGTAAGTTCATAATTCCCTCGTTCATCATGATTTGCCTACCTGCGCCTTCCGCCGCCACCGCCGCCACGTCCGCCGCCGCCGCGGGATCCACCCATACTGGATGCGCCGCGCGACTGGCTGGCCCGGGCCTGGCTGCCGCTCGTACCGCTGCCGGCTCCCCCAAATGCGTTCCTGTTGGTGGAGCTTGGGGTGTTGCGAACCTGCTGGTTGCCGACCCTGTCTGGACCTGTGCCGCGGTTGGAACTCAAGTTGCCTGCGCTCGCGCCACCACGGTTGCCGGCGTCTCGCGTACCGGCGCTCGAGCTGTTCCCACGGTTCGACACGTCGCGAGTGCCGGCACTGGGCTGCTGGCGCGCCTGGTTCTGCCGGGCATTCGCCTGCCGATTCTGCATCGAGTCGCCACGCGCGGTGCCGCCGTACTTGTTGGCAGTGCCTCTGTCGCCATAAGGCGCTCCGCCGCGGTGCTGCGGGTTGTGCTGCCAGTTGCTGTTGCCGCCATTGACGCGGTTGCCATTGTTGATGTTGTTCCGGTTTCCGCCGTTGATGTTATTGCGGTTGCTGTTGTTGACGAAGTTATTGTTGTGGTTGATGTAGACGTTGTTATTGCCGCCCCAGCTGGAGCCACAGCACCATCCGCCGCCCCATGCCGCTCCCATTGCGATTCCGACACCGAACGAGATCGCCATGCCGGCGGCATAGTAGCCCGGCGGCGGGTAATAGATCGGAGGATACGGATAGATCGGTGCCCCATAGACGACCGTCGGGTTGTAGCTGGGTACGTAGACGACCTGTGGGTTGGCCTGTTCGATCACTATCACTTGCTGGCTTTCGACAGTTTTCGTCTCCACCTTCTGCTGTTCAGATGACTTCAGATTACCGTTGCTTTGGGCCTTCTTGCGCATACGCTGCACGGCGTCCATGACGTCGTTCTGTTGCGCGAGGAATGCGTTGCCAAGGTCCGTAGTCCACTTGATGTTGTCGGCCAGTTGCTTGACGACGTCAGGCAAGGCGGCTAAACCCTGGATAGTGGGGTCCCAATCCTGCTTCTCCACTGCGGCTACGAGCGCCTTGTCTTTCAGGTCCTTGTGCTGGGCCAGCCATTGCTGCAACTGAACCACCTCTAAAGGATAGGTGGAGGCTATCAGCGTCTGGCTAAGCAGCGGATCGGGATACAACGCGATCGGCGCCACAAGCGAATCGAGCTGATCGGCAGGTATCTTGGGCGCCGTTTGCGCGGACGGGGCGTCGGGCAATGGCGTCTGAGTTGCCGCCAACGCCGAAGTTCCGGGCATCAGCACACCGACGCAAAGGATCGCCGTGAGTTCTCGAACCGCGCGGATCATCAAGTTTTTAAAGTTATGGTTAGGATTCATAATCACAGTCTCCGTGTTCTTCTCGTCCCTGCTCCCGGCTCAAAGCCTGCCCGATTGAGAATATACCTTGCTGCAGACGCGGATGTCCTCCATCCGCCGTTGTCGGCATTCACTGCCTTTGTACTGCTATACAGAACTGACCACAACTAGGGAGATCCCTGGCTTTTCGTGTGGCGGGGAGAGGATACGAAGCGACGGCCCGACAGTGCCACGTTAATGGCAGGAATCAAGTCTGTCTTCATGTGAGATTTCAGTACAAATCCGAGCGCTCCCTCTGTCAAACAAGCCTCCACAAGCTCAGGGCTCTCGTGGATCGTCAGGAAGACTATCGTTGCTCCGGATCCCATTTCTCGCAGTTGACGGGCCGCTGCAAGCCCGTCTAATCCCGGCATCGATATGTCAGCCACAACCACATCCGGACTCAGCCGCATCGCCTCCAAGACCATTTCGAGACCATTATGAGCCACTCCCACCACATCGAATGTCGGCTGCAAGAACCTTGTCACCCGCTCCAGCACGAGGGGATGATCGTCGGCCAGCAAGATGCGCCGCCGATTCCCAGACGTCTTCAGGCATCCCGATTTCTGACATCTGCCCTTCCGATGGCCACAGATTGTCGGCAAGACACACTCACAACAACACCCCGATGGTAGGTTCAGGACTGAAGCGTGACAACTGGGGGAATTCCTAGTCGCGGAAAGAGGCCACCGCATCGATGGAAATCAGGAGAGTGGGTTTTGTTTCTGAGGGAAGGGATTGAAGGAGACCAGCCCCTCTTTGATGGCGAACAGTACGAGGTCGGCATTGCTCTTCAGATTGAAGGTTTCCATGATGTGGTACTTGTGAAACTGAATCGTCTTCTCGCTTAGATCTAGCCGTCCAGCGATCTCCTTGAGTGGACGTCCTTCCGCACACATCTGCACAATTTCACGTTGTCTTGCAGTTAAGCGGGCTGAGTAATGGCGTGCCCGGGACTTTTGCTCAACCCAATCTTCTGCTCTGAGTCTGGGTGTCACGTACGACTTACCATGCAGCACCTGGTTGATGGCCTGCAACAGCTCAGAACCTGCGGAGTGTTTGAGGACGAACCCGACCGACCCCAACTCAAGCGTGGCGGCAGCCAGATTGGGATCGTCCTGCATGGTCAGGAATACGAGCTTCACTTTTGGATGTTGCTGGCGTACGCGCTTGCCAGCATCCAATCCGTTTAAGAGCGGCATTCCGATGTCCACGACGATTAGGTCCGGCTTGAGTCTCCCAGCTTCGGTGATGAGTGCTTGTCCGTCGGCAACCATCCCCACAACGGTGTAGTGCTTCTCCAACAGAAGACGGAGGCCTTCAGCAAAGACGACATGGTCGTCGGCAATCAGGATTTGTGGCCGGGTTTCCATGTGTCAGCTTCCGTTCGTACGTACTGCTGGTGATGAGCAGCAGATTCCGCGCCTGTTTAACCGGCGGCTGGCGTCGAAGTGGCGACAAATCCGGGGCCCTGCTCGGTAATCGATTCGCTTTGAACCGCAACAGAGTCCAGCTTGATCGGCGTCCAGACGTCAATCCTTGTGCCCTTTTGCCTTCTCTGAGTGAATCTCGAATCGGCCAGATACCAGACGCACCCGCTCCCGCATGCTCCAGAGACCAAGGCCCTGGGGACGCGCGCCGTCTTCAACATCGAAGCCCGCCCCATCATCCGAGATGGATAAATGAAGGGTGTCATCCACTTTCTCGATTCTCACCTGCGCATGAGCTGCCCCACTGTGTTTGTGCACATTCCTGAGCCCTTCCTGGACGATGCGAAACAGGCACAGCGCAATCTCAGGGGACACGGAGCGCGGCAGGTCCTGCTGCGAAAATTCAATCTGCAGACCTTGTTGTGCGCTGAATTCCTTGCAGAAGGATGCCACTCCCGCAGCGAGGCCAAGCCTTTCGAGTGTTGTGGAATGCAGACGGTGCGACAGGGAATGCAGATCGGCGCCAAGATCGCTGGCTGATTCCATGAGTTCCTGCATCTGCCGTTTGGTTTCCTCGCAGGGACTCGGGAATGCCGTCCGCTGCAGTTTCCAGTCCGAGCGACAGCACGGCCAGCCTTTGGCTGAAGTCATCGTGAATCTCGCCGGCGAGCCGGCTACGCTCCTCATCATGGGCATTGATCAGCAAGCCGCTGAGGTGCATCTGCTCGTTTCTTGCAGCATGGAGCTGCTTCCGCTCGAACAGGAGATAGCTGGTCAGCAGGCTCAGACTCGCAAGGACCAGCAATCCGATGAGCACGGCCCGCCTGTATTGTTCCCACAGAGTCGGTTGGCGAAACAGAATGGTGCTTCCGGCGGGGAGCCTGCTTTCATCCAGGTTCCAGCGGTGCAACTGGCGCCAGTCGAACAGGTAAAGACTGGGGCCATGCACGATGGGAATATCCTGCGGCGGCTTGCCCGCTAAGATCTCGACGGCATCGCGGCCCATGATCTTGCCCTGTTCCTCGAAGCTGACCACAAATCCCCCGACAATACCGTGGCCCAGTTGCGTGTCGACTATGCCGAAGACCGGAGCATTCGCGGCGCCAGCGATCATGGGAAGGGCCTCGGCGATGTTGAGAAACTCCAGCCCCTGCGCGTCCTTGAAGAAGGAGAGATAAAGAACCATGGAGTGGGCAGGGAGATGCCTCAACCTTTCCAGCAGCTTGCTCATCGGCAGGTCGGTCAGGTAAGTGACATCGAGCTTGTTTTCATAAGAAGCAAGCGCCGTCTTTACTAGCGCTGTGAGACGTCGGTCATAATCGGACTGCCCCCCGACCACGAAGAGGTGGCGGGTTTCCGGTAGCAAACCCAGCGCAGCCCCCACCGTTTTCGCGGGCTCCAATTGAAACCACGAGCCCGTCGATCGGAAGCCAGATCTCATTTGGTCGATCTGACCTGGAGCGGTGCAACAGAACACGACCGGGACATTGGGGAATATCGGTTTCGGATCTTGCAGGATTCGGATCGCGTCTGGACCTACCAACACAATCAGATCCAGTTTGAGGTGGCGATACTGTCCGACAAGGAAATCAAGCTGTTCCTGCCACTCTTCCGGGTGATAAATGGCATCCAGGTTCTCCGAATAGAATTCGACCTGGAACCGCGGGTCTGAGTGCAGCGCCGAAACGATCTGATTGCTAACAATCACCGGACCAGGATGGGACGGTCCGATAACGCTGATCATAAGAACGCTCTTGCGGACTGGGCCTTGCGCCAATGCTACTGACGCAACCAGGAAGGCAAACAGGCACAGCGAGAGGGTACCGGACCGACTGCCACGGACCGCTGACGTACAACTCGGAGGAGCTATGCCGACCGCCATTTTGGTGGACGCCCTCTTCTTTGTCTGTCATCAGTGGCGCGCTGTGGGCGGATTACGCCCCGCACAGCAATTAATCGGGGGGTAACTTGCGCAATCATAATACTTTAGCTATGGCGCATGCAAGATTGTTCTTCGCTAATGCGGCCGGGCATCGTCCTAGTTGTTCATCGTCCTGGGAGGACGGGACTCACTCGACGACTACGACCGCCGGGAACGAGTGAACGATGACGAGCCAAGGGACTAGGAATACTCCCAGTATCCGACATCGCTAATAAGTCAGAGAATGGCCGACGTCCTGTCTTAGGGCAACTTACTCAAAGGCAAGAGCACCACTTCGCAGACCCGGCATCCTGTAGCAGAGAGTAGACACTTCAGCAAGGAGGAGGTACAAAGCCGTGACAATCACAACAGGTAAAGGTACCGCGATTCGGACGTTCATCTTCCTCACGCTAGCTTGCTCACTGGCGATTGTGGCGAACGCAGCCGACGACAAGAAAGCCGAGGAGCAGCAGGCGGTCCGGAAAATGGCCCAGGATACCCTGCAACGTCTTTATAAGGCCGAGCCGAAGGCCAAAGGCGCAGTCGAGGGAGCGGCAGGGTATGCAGTGTTCAGCAATACGGGCGTAAAGATCCTCATGCTTGGATCCGGCAAGGGCGAAGGCCTCGCCGTGAACAACAAGAGCCAGCAGGAGACGTTCATGAAGGTGGTGGAACTCCAGGCCGGCCTCGGATTTGGGGTAAAGAAATTTAGTGTGATCTTCGTCTTCGACAACGATCAGGCATTTGACAGCTTCGTCAACTCCGGCTGGGAATTCGGCGGACAAACCACAGCCGCTGCTACAACCGGGGAGAAGGGCGGAGCGATGACCGGAGCGGCTTCGGTCTCGCCCGGTGTCTATATGTATCAACTGACGGACAAGGGCGTGGCAGTCGAGATCACCGCCAAGGGCACCAAGTACTACAAAGACGATGACCTGAATTGAAAGCTGGCGGCGCTGATTTCAAAGAGGAACCGCGGTCGCCAGGTTTGTGAGGGGGGTAGATGTTTCGAACTCTGCGTGATTGCTCCTGCCTAGTCGTTCTCCTGGTGCTCAGTCTCTTCGGGATGGCACAACAACGGCAAAGCGGTTCCGCCGATCAGATATGGAATCAATTGGTTGCCGGCAACCACCGCTTTGCCACCGGGAAGGGTGCGCCGCACGACCTGCAAGCTCAAAGGGAATCACTCACCAAGACCCAACATCCGCAGGTTGCGGTGCTAAGTTGCTCCGACAGCCGTGTCCCCCCGGAATTGATCTTTGACGCAGGGCTGGGCGATCTGTTCGTCGTGCGCTCTGCCGGTGAGGATGACGATGCCATATTGATCGGGAGTCTCGAATACGCAGTCGAACACCTCGGTTCGTCTGTGATCGTGGTGATGGGACATCAAAGCTGTGGTGCGGTGACGGCAGCCTGTTCTGGAGAGAAGCCGGAATCGGACAATCTCGAAGCGGTTGTTAGCCCGATCGCTCCCTCGTGCACCAAGATGGATCGCGCGAAGCCAGAAACCCTTGATCTGGCAGTACGTGACCACGTCCACAGGGTTTCCCAGGAGATTCTGGCGAGGAGCGAACTGCTGCGGAAAGCTGCTGAAGAACGCAAGATCTCTATCATTGAGGCCTATTACTCCCTCGACACCGGAGAAGTAACCAGGCTGCATTGATGTAAAGGTGATTCAGCGAGGTTGGTTGCCTTGGTCGTCGATTTAAAGATTCACGGAGGAAACAATGAAGAAGTTAGCGATAGTCCTTGTTATAGGAACCTCACTCCTGTTGATCCAGAGTGTGGCGTTCGCTCAGAAATCCGAAACACCGGCATCGGCGCCGACAGTTAGTGAGCAAGACATTGAGCTGTTGCGATCCGACATACGCTCCACGAAAAAGCAAATCATTGCGGCAAATATGAAGCTGACCGATGCTCAAGCCGAAAAATTTTGGCCGGTCTACGATGCGTACGCTCAAGAGACCACGAAGCTGGGGGACGCTCGTTACGCTCTGATCAAGGAATACGCAAACCACTACGAGGACATGACGGACGCTCAAGCCGAAAGCCTCGTCAACAAAATGGCAACGTTGGACGAGCAAACTGCGACCGTGCGCCAGCAGTGGATTCCGAAATTCGCGAAGGTGCTTACCGGAAAACAGAATGCATTGTTCTTCCAGTTGGACCGGCGCATCAATCTGCTGCTGGATCTGCAGTTTGCCGCAAACATTCCGCTCGTCAAGTAACGCCCAGGAGCCGTCAACGGACGTATACAGCGATCGCACAAAGCGAGAGTAATTAACCTGACAGGCCCAGCGAAGAGTTCTGCCGCTTCGAGGGCGTACTGCGTCATGAGACGCCCACATTAAGAACGCATGGGCGGAGGACACAAGCGCGCGAGTTCAACTAGGGAAACTCCTAGTAGCCGCTGAATGGCGCAGGGTTTAGCTTTGCCCACCAGCGCAGAACATCTGTGCCGAGCGATGGCGGAACGCCACCTGCCAGGGGATCCCGAGCGACGGCCCTGACAGAGGCGGGGATAGGTGTCTAGGAACGACTACGGCACGGTTGTTGTCCGCTTGGAGAGGTGGTTTATGGATCACTCGATCAAGCCGAAGAGACTCGCTTGCTCTTCGATCCTTCTGTCAATTCTGATTGTTTCACCCGCAGCATACGGACAGGCCGCTCCGACTGCGAGCGCTGAACAAATCCAGGCCCTGCAAAAGAAACTGGATGCCTTGCAGAGCCAGATGTCCGAAGTGCAAGGCGAGATACAAAGGCTGTCCGGTAGCAGCGGCCAGCCGCCGTCTCGGGAGGTGACAGATCTCAAGTCTGAAATCCAAGCCGAGCAACAAAGCGAAACGTCACAGGTCGAGACAGAACTAACTCCGAAGAAAATAGAACTCGGCAAGGCCACGGTGACCTACAGAGTATTTTCGCAAGACCCATTCGCGGCGCCGCGTATAAACAACGAGCCGCTTGATCCCCGGTTTCCGGGATATTTTCGCCTCTTCGGTACAAATACCATGTTACGCATCGGCGGATACGCCAAGACAGACTTCATCTACGACATCCGGCCGGCAGGGAATGTGGACAGCTTCATCCCTGCGACAATCCCCATCCCTGCGCCAGCGACCTTTACGAACTCGACTATATCCGTGCGGGCGACCCGCTTGAACCTGGACTTCCTCGTTCCCACAAAAGAGGGCGACAGTTACAGGTTCTTCATTGAATTGGACATGTTCGGTACCAATTCAACCACTCCAAGGCTGCGCCATGCTTATGGCCAGGCGAAGAACTTCCTGCTCGGCCAAACTTTCTCGAACTTCATGGATCCTGACGCCGGACCTGATCAAATCGACGAACAGGGACCAAACGCCCAGGTCTCTCTCCGCAACCCGCAGTTCCGCTACAGCTTTCTTGTGGCAAACAGGACCACCTTCAGTATCTCGGTTGAGAAGCCGACTTCGGACGTGGCTTTTACGACTCCGGAGTTTAATGCGCAGCCGAACAGCCCTTCTCCTGACGGGACATTAAGATTGCGGCGGGAAATGGAGAGCGGACACATACAACTCTCCGCTTTGTTCCGAAGCGTTGCGGCGTTTCTACCCGACGGTCGACACGAAGCGGTGTTCGGCTGGGGCTTCAACCTCGCAGGAGCCCAGCGTCTTTGGGGGAAAGACACCGCGGTGTACCAGATTGCCTACGGGAACGGAATCGAGCGCTATATCAATGACACGTCCGGGCTGGGCATCGACGCCGCCGTCAGCAGCTTGCAGAATCCTCACATTCAGGCATTGCCGGTGGTTGCGACGTATGGAGCTTTGCAGCATTTCTGGTCGGAGCGGGTACGTTCCAGCGCCTTTTACAGCTTCGTGCAGGTACAGAACACCGAAGCCCAGCTGGGTGCAACGTACCACCAGGGAAATTACACAGGAGGCAACCTTATCTGGAATCCCTTCGGTTCACTCACGGTCGGCGGCGAATTCCTGTATGGCTGGAGAGACAACAAAGACGGTTCGACCGGCAACGCACCCAGGATCCAGATCAGTGCGAAGTATAACTTCGTGCGAAACGAATACGCTGGGGAGGGACATTAAAACGCCATGTTAGCGAAAAATATTGAGGTGAGAGCGTGCCGGATTCTGTAGTGGGAAGCGACAAGGAGCCTAGCGTATCTCACGCAACGCGAACTCTACAGGCCAGGGTTGCTTACGACCCTGTTCTTCATGACCGTGTTCCTGGTGATCGGAAAGGGGTGGATCCTCATGGTCCTAGTGAAAAGTCCTAAGTTAGGGCGTTATCTCAGGGCAAGAGGACTAAATCGCCGGCATAAGTCGGTGGAGGGATTCTGCTTTGTGGTTGAGAGCGATTTGCACTATTAACTAAAAAAGGAGAAATGGTGATGAACACATTAGGTTGGAAGTGCAAGTGGTCGGTTGTCGCAACCACCACGGCTTGCTTGGCGCTTACCCTGAGCCTGAGTGCGCAGGTGGAGACAAAAACTACAACAACGGCAGGGAACGCTAACGTCGTAACCAAGGTCGAACGCGGCGAAGTCGTGACCGTCTCGGGCAACGACCTGGTAGTCAAGATGGCGGATGGCACTCTCCGCAATTTTGAGAATGTGCCCGCGAGCGCCAAAGTGACAGTAGATGGTAAGCAACTCGGCGTTCGCGATCTGAAGCCGGGCATGAAACTCCAGCGGACCATCACCACTACCACAACTCCCATGACCATCACGACCGTTGAGACGGTTAAGGGGAAGGTTTGGGCAATCACCCCGCCGCTGAGCATAATCTTGACCCTTGAGGACGGCAAGAACCAGCAATTCAAGATTCCCGAGGACCAGAAATTCAATGTGGATGGACAGATGGTCGATGCTTTCGCCGTGCGCAAGGGCATGATCATCACCGCCACGAAGATCACGGAGCAGCCCGCCGTTGAAGTCACGCAAAGCAAGACTGTGACGGGCCAGGCTGTGCCGCCCGCGGATGTACCGATCCTGGTCGCGGAGGGTAGCGAAGAGGCGGTGCCGGCTGCAGCGGCAGAACCAGCAGCAGCGCCTGCACCAGCGCCGGAGGCCGCGAGTGGCTTGCCGATGTGGGTGATTTGGTTGCTGGTTCTTGTAGTGTTGGCTGTCATCATTTGGTGGTATATGAGCCGGAAGAACCGCTCGGCTTGATGATCGTCAAACGCACTTCACTGGGGTCGCCCGTTTCTTGTGGGCGACTCCTCGGTTTAGAAGTGATAGTGACCGGGGTTTGAGGGCTGTCCTCGGCCCGCCTCAGAGGCATGCCCACGCAAACTTCTGACAGGCAGACCGAGCACATCCAGGCAACTGCATTTGCCGCTGGCCAGTGATCGAGCTATCCTGCCGCCAGGCACTTCGCCTTGTGTTGCTCAGGAAGATCAGGCAATTGCGGGCTAGGGATTTTCCTAGTTGATCACAAGATAGCCGGTTCAGATAATTGAGGCATCAGTGCGACGATTATGCGTACGCGTGCTCGGGAGGTTTTGTCGGGTGCTAGGGAACCCTACTATCCGCAGTTTCAGCTGGCTGGAAAGACTCTTACTGTTCTCCGGGATATTACTGACTTCTGTCTTCGTCACCAATTGGGTTTACAGCGCCGTTTATTCGCACGCCAGCGTGCAGAGCTTCTGGGTCTCGCAAGCATCTGCCCAAGCGGCAGTCGAAGCAGATTCTCAACCACAGAGTGGCCTGCCCGACTTACGCCTCTGGTCAGTAAAGCGCATCAAGGCGTACCAAGCCAGCCTCCTTGTGAGCGTCCCGCCCCCATTGGGAGTGCTCGACATTCCCTCGCTTCAATTGCAGGCGCCGGTTCTGGAAGGAACCGACGATCTGACATTGGACCGAGGGGTTGGACATATTACTGGCACCGCATGGCTCAGTGACGGCGGAAACATAGGAATTGCCGGACATCGCGACGGATTCTTCCGCGCACTTAAGGATATTCACGTAGGAGACACGATCGATCTGCATTCGCAGCAGGGCAACATCCATTACCTGGTCGATGAGATCCAAATAGTTTCACCCGACGATGTCTCCGTTCTCGAGCCGCGGGCTAAATCTTCCCTGACGTTGGTGACTTGTTATCCCTTCTACTTCGTTGGAAGCGCTCCTTTGCGTTACATCGTGCATGCGACGGCTGCCGATACGAGCAACTGAAAAGTTCTGAGCAGCCGGGCATTTACGGCGAATACGCAAGCAAACGAACAGACTGACCAGCTTCAGTCTGGTCCCTGGACTTGTTAATCCAGGGTTTATTCAACAATTTCACAGCGGAGAAAAAACAATGAACTCACGCAGCATGATCAGAAAAAGTTTGACACTCGCAGCCGGGGCGTTATGCCTCGCGTTCGCAGTCTCGACCGTCGCACAAGTGCAAACCCAAACCAGCACTACGAGTGGCCAAGTGACGAAGGTAGTGCAGGTCGAGAATGGTGAAGTCGTAGCGGTCGAAGGGAACAACCTTTTCGTCAAGATGCCGGACGGCAGCCTTCGCGACTTCCCCAATATCCCCGCGAGCGCCAAAGTCACCGTGGACGGCCAGCAGCTTGGTGTCCACCAGCTCAAGCCGGGCATGAAACTGCAACGCACAACCGTAACCACAACGACGCCCTATGTAGTCACAACCATTCAGACCGTTACCGGCAAAGTTTGGCACGTGACTCCACCACTCAAAGTCATTCTCACAATGGACAATAACGAGAATCAGGCTTTCATGATTCCGGACGGACAGAAGTTCACAGTGGACGGTCGGGAGGTGGATGCATTTGGCCTCAAGAAGGGCATGATGGTTACCGCAACCAAGATTGTGGAGACTCCGGTTACTGCTGTGACCGAGCACACTCAGGTGACTGGAACAATGCCGGCTAGTGGGACGGTGTTGATCGCTAAGGGCGCCCCCACCCCTGCGGCGGGTGGTGCAGGAAGCGCCGCAGCGGGAACCACTACTGCGGAAACCACCGGGGAAACCACCACTGCTTCGGCGAAATTGCCGAAAACAGCGACAGGCTGGCCTCTGTTGGGAGTTCTGGGTCTCTTATTGATCGCTAGCTCGTTTGGGTTGGCATTGCGCCGCAGGAGTTTTGGGCTTCGAGGTTAGGGCCCGCTCGGCGCGGAAATCCGATTCAAAGAAACCGCTTCTGCCCAGACTGTGAGAGGTGGTAGCATTCGGACCTCGCGCCGGGCCAATCAATCGCGATGAGTGGGATCGCACCGCGGTTCCTGTTGCGCTTAGTCGGCCCCGGATCGGGCTCTCGTGTTCCGTGATGTATCGTGACGAAAACTAGCAGCCTGTAGGAGAAGATATGTCGATTACAAAGCGTGCGACCGCTGAGTTCTTTGGAACATTTTGGCTGGTGTTCGGAGGCTGTGGGAGCGCCGTGTTGGCGGCAGCGTTTCCAAGCTTGGGAATAGGCTTCGTGGGCGTAGCGTTCGCGTTTGGCCTCACCGTGCTGACGATGGCCTATGCCATCGGCCCTGTCTCCGGATGCCATCTCAATCCTGCGGTTTCGGTAGGGTTGGTTGCCGGTAAGAAATTTCCCGCTTCGGAGTTGCCAGCCTACATCATTGCCCAAGTGCTGGGGGGCATCGTGGGGGCTGGTGTCCTCTATGTAATCGCGAGCGGGAAGGCGGATTTCACGCTAGCTGGCGGATTCGCGTCCAATGGGTATGGGGAACACTCGCCAGGTGGCTATTCACTTCTCGCCTGCCTGGTGGCTGAAGTGGTCCTCACCATGTTCTTCCTCTTCATTATTATGGGATCCACTGAAGAACGAACGCCCAAAGGCTTTGCTCCCATCGCGATTGGGCTGGGCCTCACCCTCATTCACCTCATTTCCATTCCGGTGACCAACACCTCAGTGAACCCCGCGCGCAGCACCGGACCGGCTCTCTTTGTGGGCGGATGGGCACTGGGACAGTTATGGCTGTTCTGGGTGGCCCCGATTGTCGGCGGTGCCCTGGGGGGCCTTATCTATCACACATTGTTCGGCGAGGCTCCGGAACAAACGGTTCGCGCCGCTGAGAGCGCGCGCGCTGACCGCTAAACGAGAGCCCAATTTGAGGAGGCGCGCGAACTCTAGAACAGCGTTACTAACTGTCGACGTGCTCTGGGCGGATACAGCTTGGAGGTCGGCGATTGCTAAGCCGTGGCGCCGACATGGCACTTTTCCCATGTGGTATTTGAGCCACTGCGACACCTTCGGTAATTCCGGGCCTGCAAGATGATAAGCTCTGCTTCCTGTGGCGAAAATGTGATTGTTCTAACAACTGCGAGAGACAAGACTATGTTCACGCTACCTGGGATGTCGGGCGAACCTCGCTGGCGACAGATGATGGAGCTTGAGTCGCGTAAGGAAGTAATTCAAGGCTGGCTGTCGAGTCCCGACACTCCCTCTCACCTGGTTGATGTCTTGCAGGAGATGCTGGCAACGACGGAGCGACAGTTACAGACGGTCAGAAGTGAGGGTATCGATAGCACAGGTTCACCCACTCGCCGCGAGGCGGAGTAAGTCCAATCGCGGGTTCGTGCTTCGAATTGGAACACAAACGAGTCGCTTTTGGCGCGACCTTCACCACCATTGGCAAGGTCAGCGCCGTCAGGGCCGGCAAACCGATGACAGAAGGCTCGCGATGAAACAAATGGCCCAACTGATCATTCTCATCGTTTTCTTACTCTTCCCGTTCGGCTTGGTTATTGCTCAAACGCAGCCAAATCAAAAGGAGGCGGCGACTTCCCAAAAGCCAAAAGACGAAAGCCCGGAGCTCGGCAAGTCCTATGCCGCGTTACGCCCTGAGCAAAAACGGCTGATAGACGACTTCATTCGCCACTACAACACCACTACCGAGAGTGAACTTGTCGCCGAACAAGCCTACGACAACGCCCGATTGTCCATCCGCACCACGTTCGACGCTGTGACCCATGCGCTGCTGAACGCTAAGCTGACCGATGCGCAAGGCAAGAGCCTGGGTCGCGCGATTGACCTGGTGGAAGCCGTTGACCAAGTGATGGGAGAGGAATCCGGTGTAGGTGGCGACCTCCAGTTCCGCCTATATGTGTACCTGAAGCCTGACGCATTGGACATCCTGAGCCGCAGCCAGGAGTTCTCTCACGATAAAGACAACAGCGTGTATCACAAGGGCTTTCCCATTTGTTACAGGCTGAAGAAGGGACCTCCCTCGATTCAGTTCTCTATTTCGCGCGACCATAAATTGTCCGACATTGATGTCGACTACCGCTCCTCCAGCTTTCCTAAAGGGCTGGTCAATGGACACCTGTCCGCTTCGAACTCGGACGTCCGGGCGGGAAACAACCTCGACCGCCATGACCGCCGCTGGTCGGGCCTGAATGGCTGGTGGCGCGACGTCTTTGGACAACTCGGAAGTGGCGGAAAGCCGCCAAAGGAGAACGCCACTGCACGCCTCGGGAACATTCCCTTGAATCCCGGCGTGAAAGCCGATCAGGGCGTCGATAAGAGCGCACACGATTTCCTGCAGAGCTGGGTAGTGGGGAAAGAACCAAATAAGTCAGTCGCCTATTTCTCGCGCTTCAGCTATCCGTGTTTGGAGGTGGTGGCGCAGAAGGGCGGACAACCCGTGCCGCCAGGCATGATTCGACTGCGCACAATGATGGCGATGCAGAAGTTTAGCGATAGCACTGGCCCGGTAAATTCCGTTGGCGACGTGTTCGAACCTGCCGACAAATGGTCACAAGCATTGAAACCTGCAAAGAATGCGTATGCATCCGAATTCCTGCTGGTAAGCGTGCCGGAAGATATGGGACCAGACGAGGAGTGCGTTGCCACATCGAACGATACGAGTAAGGGCTCTAGTGGGAAATACTTCGCCACTGCATTTCGCGGAAAACAAGGAGACAGCCGGAACAAAGTAATGTCCCTGCTTTGGGCCCAGGAGGGCGGCTACTGGAAGATCGTTGCCGTCCGCATCGAAGATGGCAGTGATGCGGGGATTGTCCCAAAGAACGCTGCCGCCCAGGCCGTACCCGCAGTGGAAGAACCGCAGAGCATTACGGGCGATCCCGCCGCCGTAAAAGACATTACGAAGTTCTACCAGACTTGGATTGTGAAACGGAATGTTATCCAGGCTTCCTCCTTTGCGTCACCGCGCTCCTACCAGTGTCTCGCGGCCCCTTCCGCAGATCAGAAGAACTTGACTCCCGTCGCCAGAATCCAGTCTGGACTGCAACAGCCGCTCGCGAGAATTCCATCCGGTGCGAATCTCTCGGACATGATGTCGAGTCTGCAGCCCAGCAATGATCTGCTGCGTCCAGTCCAGCAGGAAAACTCCAATTCTTTCGCGATCATGGCCGTGCCAGACCAGAAGGCCAATAGCTTTCTGTGCCAACATCGTCAGAGGCCCGATGTCTCTCCGGACTTGAAGCCTGCCGATGCAAAGTACGGAGGATATTATTTGAGCGCCAGCCGACTGAACTACGGGGAGGAACAATCACCCGCTCTCCTGCTGTTGTGGGCCAAAGAGGACGCCAGTTGGAAGGTTGTTGCTTGGGCTGTGGAGCTTCCGTAACTCCCTGAGCAGCGCGAAAGGATAGGAGTAAGCCAATGCAAATCAGCAAACGTACCCTGAAGATCGCTGGAATCGTTGTCGCGGCAGTCGTGGTAATACTCATCGCACTTCCTCTTTTCATCAATGTCAACAGCTTCCGTCCGAAAATCGAATCGGAGGTTACGACCGCATTGGGTCGGCCAGTAACGCTGGGAGAGATGAACCTTTCGCTTTTCGGCGGTAAAGTCGGCGTGGAGAATGTCAGCATCGCCGACGATCCGGCCTTCAGTAAGTCGCCGTTCATCACGGCGAAGTCGTTGGAAGTTGGCGTCGAGTTGATTCCGCTCATCTTCTCCAAGCAGCTCAACGTGACAGGGATCGTGCTGGACGAGCCTCAGATCACTTTGCTCAAAGGCCCCAACGGAACCTGGAACTTTTCCAGCCTCGGCGGGACCAAAAAACAAACCCGCTGAAGCAGCAAAGTTGGGCGCTTCCCAGAACCTCTCGATCGCCAAGCTGGACATCAAAGATGGAAAGCTGGCAGTCGGCAAAGCCAACTCCACTGCGAAGCCGCAGGTTTACGACAAGTTAAACGCGGAGGTTAAGGACTTCTCGCTCACCTCTCAGTTTCCGTTCGAATTGACCGTCAACCTGCCCGGCGGCGGCAATGCAAGCCTCACCGGCAAAGCGGGACCGATCAATCCGCAGGATTCGGCCAAGACTCCTTTTGACGCCTCAATAAAGGTGAAGAACCTGGACCTCGCAGCCTCGGGCTTCATCGATCCGGCGAGCGGCATTGGCGGCTCCGCTGATATTGAGGGAACGTTAAACTCAACCGGCGCTCAGGCCAAGGCGGTGGGCGCTGTCACCTGCGAAAAGCTCAAGCTTTCACCCAAGGGGTCACCGGCCCCGAAAGCGGTGACCATCAAATACGCAATCGATCAGGACCTCGACCGACAGGCCGGCACCATCACCCAAGGGGACATAGGATTCGGCAAAGCTGTTGCCCACCTCACCGGCGGATTTCAGACCCAGGGTGAAACCCAGGTGATGAACCTGAAGCTCAACGCCTCGAACATGTCCGTCGACGAACTCGAATCGATGCTCCCTGCCCTTGGCGTAGTGCTTCCTTCAGGATCGAAGTTGAATGGAGGAACACTGTCTGCAGACTTGGCAATCAACGGTCCGCTCGACAAACTCGTGATCTCCGGGCCCGTGCGAATGTCGAACACGAAATTGGCGGGTTTCGACATGGGTGCGAAGTTGGGAGCTTTGTCAGCCTTCAGTGGAAAGGCTCCCTCGAATCCCGACACCACCATTCAGAATGCCAGCTTGAATGCGCATATTGCTCCTGAGATGACCAGGGCCGACGCCATCAACGTGACGATTCCATCCCTCGGAGTAGTGACCGGCGCAGGCACGATTAGCCCGACCGGGGCGCTCGATTTCCAGATGATTGCCGAACTGCAGGGCAACAAGGCCGGTGCACTGTCGGCTGTGACTGGGCGGGGTGGGGGTGGAGGAGGTGTGCCTTTCAGGATTCAAGGGACAACATCCAACCCAAGCTTTGTTCCCGACGTAGGGGGTATGGCTGCTAGCGCTGCAAAGGGGGCGATACAGCAATCTGTCTCCGGCGCGACCGGCGGCAAGACTGGAATAGGCGGAATATTGCCGAAGAAGAAGCCGAAATAGCGCAGCGCAAATCCCTATTCTCGGCTGAGCGTAGAAGGCCAATAGCTTTCTGTACACCGCCAAACATGAGGTAAATTTCTTGTTGTTTTCCGGTCTGACGATCACATTTCTCAAGGAGTTCGGCTTCGGCCTGTGGCTAGCGTTGCCTTTGTTTCTAAGTTTGGCCGCGGCCATAGTCGGCTTGGGCCTTCTAGCAGGAAAGAAGGAAGGGTGGTCGCTATTCGACAGCTTCTATTGGTCTTTCGTCACCGCAACCACCGTAGGTTACGGCGATTTTCGGCCGGTACGCAGGTTATCAAGGGTGATCGCCATCGCAATCGCCCTGCTAGGGCTAACCATGACGGGCATTTTGATTGCGGTGGCAGTCCACGCAGGCACCGTGGCTCTGGCCGTGCATGATGCCGCAGCAAAAGCCCGATAGTTCCCAGGTGTACGCGGTTTTCCAATTTTGCTTGTTCTGCTAGTGCGCGCGCAACGCTCGATTCTTCGGGAGGACTCAGACAATGACGACCGAAACATCTGCAACGGAAAATGCCTACATCGCCCGTGCGGTGGAAGCCTCCATTAACATCGGCCTGGTTGCCTTGCTCGCCGCCATATGTCTCCTGATACTGGCCCCCTTTGTCCCTATCGTTGCTTGGGGCATTATCATCGCTGTGGCTTCTTATCCTGTCTTTCTTAAGCTACAGCACGCAACGGGACGTGGAGGTTGGGCAGCCGCTATCTGGACCATTCTTCTGCTCGCCGTACTGATTGTTCCTGTCGTTCTGTTGGCAAAGAGTACGGTTGAGGGCGTCCAAAGTTTAATGGACCACCTGGACGCAGGAACGTTTGTCGTTCCTCCTCCCCCGCCTAACCTCGAGAGTTGGCCTCTTATCGGTGCTCCTGTGAACCGAATCTGGAGCATGGCCTCGAACAACTTGACGGAGGCTGTGAAACTCCTCGCGCCCCAGATCAAGACTTTCCTTCCAAAGCTGCTGTCTGCGTCTGCCGGCATCGGCTTAACGGTGCTGCAATTCTTCTTTTCGATTCTCATTGCGGGAGCATTGCTAGCGAAGGCCCAAAGTGCCGCAGAAGTAACGCGTGCGTTTGCAAACCGGCTGTTTGGCGAGCGAGGCGCTGAGTTCCAGGACCTCGTTGGTTCCACCATCCGCAGCGTAACCTCTGGCATTCTCGGAGTAGCACTCATTCAAACCGTGCTGGCTGCAATTGGTTTTCTCGTCGTGGGATTGCCGGGAGCGGGCTTGTGGGCCGTGATCTTTCTCATTGCTGCTGTTCTGCAGGTCGGGATCCTTGTACTCATCCCCGCAGTCGCCTTCGCTTTCGCTACCACCACAACCACCGCGGCCGTTGTCTTCCTGATATGGTGCGCATTCGTCGGTTTATTGGACAACGTGCTGAAGCCCATATTGCTGGGCCGTGGAGCCTCGGTTCCGACCGCTGTGGTTTTCCTGGGCGCCATCGGAGGATTCGTCGCGATGGGGATCATTGGCCTGTTCGTCGGCGCAATCGTTTTGTCTGTGGGCTACAAACTATTTCTCGCCTGGATCGAGCCCAACAGTGCCGAATCAACCAATACCGCGGGCGCGTAGAAGGCAAAGCCTGGTGATTCCATTGCTTCTGGAAAGTGTCGGGCGAAGGTTCCGTCCTTGTTAGGGATCCGAAAGCGACGTCAAGCTCTAAGCTCTCAATTGAGGCAAAATCGCCTTCGATTGGAACCTGACTCGCCGCTGTTCTGCTAACTCTGCCAGTTGTTTACCCATCAGTTTGGGCGGCGCCGGCGGCGCGGATTCCGCCTTACTTTGCCGGATTCTTCCGAGCTAAGTTGTTGATCTTCTTTGTTTTCAGCACGCGATGAAGCACCCATAATGCGTAGGTCGTAGGTTCCAGTGCTACCGCCGCCACCAAACTCACCATAGAATTTCGGCGGCGAATGAGGTGCCCCGACTGCGCTCGGGATTTCGCCCGCGTGCTCTCGTTCACAAACGAAGGTCGCAGCGCGCCACGCTGCCTTCACTCGACGGTGCAGCCGCGTCCTTGCCAGCCAACTTGCACTACTTTCCCTTCCTCAACCAGGACGGGGACGGTATGGAGGTCGAGGGAGATCGCTCGCATTCGTTCACGGGCAGCGCGATCGCGCTCAACGTCGTATTCGATAACATCGTGCCCCAGCCATTCCAGCCAATCGTGCATCTCCTTGGTGTAAGGGCAGTGGGCGGAGCCGTAAATTTCAAGCACAGCCACGGTGTGTGACCTCCAGCATCTCGCGAATGATGTGATAAATGGACGCCTGGACTTCCTGGATACGGGGAATGTAGTCGCAATGCACCACGAGCGGCCAATCCACGAGGCCGCCCCGCAAAATTTCGCCGCCATCGTAGCCGAGCAGCGCGACGGTCAGTAGTCCGCGCTTGCGAGCTTCTTCAAGCGCCATGATGATGTTGCGCGAGCCTCCGCTGGTCGATATGCCGACCGCGATGTCTTCGGGGCGGGCTTGTGCAATGAGTTGGCGTAGGAAGATGACCTCGACGCCGACGTCGTTTGCGACCGCGGTGATATTGGCGGGTTCCATAGAGAGCGAAACCGCGGGCACCAGTGTGTAACCCTCGGGTGGCAGGACGCAGTCGATCGCCCAATCGTTGGCGTCAGTGGCCGAGCCTCCGTTGCCGAAGAGAATCAACTTGCCTCCGCATTGGATGCGTTCGTAGATGGCTTGAGCGGTGTTGCTAATCTGTTCAGCCTGTTCGACGGCCACGCGCGCTCGCAGCTCGGAGTCGTTTTGAACTTTCATCACGATGGACGCGGCGACTTCTGCTGTCACATCTCCGCTCGCCTGTTTCGTCTGGCCGAGGAAAGGATAGAGAAACCCTGCGTCACCGACATCGTGTCCCAGTTCGCGGCGCTCAAAGTAAACATGCACCGTCTCCCACAATGTGTGATAGAGGATTTCCATCATTTCCTGGTGGATAAAAGAGTGAGCCGTGGCTGGTTCGACGGAGTAGGCCCCTCTGGTGCCGGGGAGGGCAAACGTCATGGCCCCGCGGTCTGTGGCATCTTGCAATGCACGGGACACTTCGGGGTCCGTTTCCGGCGGGCCGAATCCCATCGCGATATCTTCTGGGCGAAGAATACTGCGCAGCCACGGCTGGAAGAGCATGGACAAATCCAAAGCAGGTAGAGCGCGCTTGCCGACGATGACGGGATGAACGAACTCAACAGAGACGTGCTGCGCGTCGGTGGCGTAGGGGCCGCGACCGAAGGCGAGCAAGCGACCTCCCCGCAGAAAGCGTTCTGACATTTCTCGGCATGCCTCGGCCAGCCTCGGAGCTTCCCGCGAGAAGAACGACTCACACAGCCGGTTCCGTTCCAGCAGGCTTTCTTCCACGAGGGTGGCGAGTTCACAACTGGCCCGCATGCTATCGATCCCCTAACAAATCCTCGGCAGCGGATCGCCGACCAGCATGTCGATGATTCTGCTGCCGCCGTAAAGTGTCTTTACCAACACCGAACCGGCGGGCTGCTCCTGCACTTCACCAAGAATCTTTGCGAATTCGCCACCTAAGGTGAGGTTCAAAGCGTTGAGAGCCGCGTCGGCGTACTCCGGCGCGACGACGGCAAGGAACTGGCCTTCATTGGCAATGTGGAGCGGATCGAGACCCAATAGTTCGCAGGCTCCGCGGACGGTGTCGCGAACCGGGATCTCTTCCTCAAAAAGATGGATACCCGATCCGCAATCGCGGGCAAGTTCGTTCAGCGAAGTTGCAACTCCACCGCGGGTGGGATCGCGCATCCAGCGAATGCCGGGCGCGGCTTCGGCCATCATCGCCTGTACCAGTGGAAAGACCGAGCGGGTGTCCGACTGAAGGTCGGCCTCGAAATCTAATTCTCCGCGAGCCAGCAGGATGGTGATGCCGTGATCGCCGATGGGGCCGGAGAGCAACACTTTGTCGCCCGGGCGGAGTGATCGTGCATCGAGGCGGCTGCCCGGTAGATAGGTGCCAACCCCGGTCGTCGCGATGTACATGCCGTCGGCTTTGCCGTGCTCGACGACTTTGGTGTCGCCGCCTACAATGGCGACTCCCGCACGCTCGGCCGCTCGCGCCATGGCGCGCACTTCGGCCTCGAGCACCTCCGTAGGCAGACCGGCTTCGAGCACAAAGCTCACGACGATCGCCTCCGGTTTCGCTCCGGAGACCGCCAGGTCATTTACCGTACCGTTGATCGCGAGCTCTCCAATCGAGCCGCCGGGGAAGCTCAACGGTTTTACCACGAAGCTGTCGGTAGTCATCGCGAGGCGAACGCCTCCAATGTTGAGCGAGGCGGCATCGTTCAGCTCGGGCCGAGCCGAGCGAAACAGCAGAGGCGCGAACAGTCCTTCCACCAGGCGACGGCTGGCTATGCCTCCCGCACCGTGAGCCATCTCGATTTGAGGCTCACGAAACCTGACCTTGGGCACAGCGCTGTCGCTGACGACGGCCGGTTTCAGGCTGGCCACGCCAAGCTGGTCGCCATTGCCTTGCGGTGTTCGTAATTGAAGTACGCTGCGCACGATCCCTCCGAGGAAACCATCAACGCGCCCACTGGATGTTCCGGGGTGCACTCTTTTCCAAACAGCTTGCATTGTGCAGGTTTGAGCACGCCTTTCAACACTTCTCCACACTGGGCCGCCTTGGGATCAGTGACGCGTACACCGGGCACGGTGAAACGCTGTTCAGAATCCCATTCGGCGTAATGGTTGCGAATGCGAAGCGCTGATTGCGAAATAAAGCCCAACCCGCGCCACTCAAAATAAGGCCGCAATTCAAAGACCTCGGCCATGGCTTTCAGGGCAGCGCGATTGCCCTCCCATGGCACGACCCGCTTGTACTGGTTCTCGACCTTCGCGTCACCAGCCTTCAGTTGCCGCAGTAGCATGACGATGGACTGCAGCATGTCGAGCGGCTCGAAACCGGAGACCACGATCGGCTTTCGCTCGTTAGCCGCTATCCACTCGTACGGCCGGCATCCGATCACCGTGGACACGTGGCCGGGACCGATGAAGGCATCGAGCCGCATATCAGGCGAATCGAGAATTGCGCGGATGGCAGGAATAATCGTTACGTGGTTGCAGAAGATCGAGAAGTTGTGGATCCCTTCGGCCTTGGCACGCAGGATCGTCAGCGCTGACGATGGGGCAGTGGTCTCGAAGCCGATGGCGAAGAACATCACGTGCTTGTCGGGATTGGTCTTGGCCAACTTCAGCGCGTCTGACGGCGAGTAGACGATGCGGACGTCCATGCCGCGCGCCTTGCGCTCCAGCGGGCTGCCGTGAACACCGGGAACGCGCATCATGTCGCCAAACGCGGCGAAGATCACATTCGGGTCCTCAGCCAAAGCCAGGCCATCGTCGATCCTACCCATGGGCAAGACGCAGACTGGGCACCCCGGCCCATGAATCAATTCAATATTGTCCGGCAGAATGTCTTTCAGTCCGAAGCGATAGATTGCATGGGTGTGCCCGCCACAGACTTCCATCAGGCGATAGTGCCGACCGGGATCTGCCAGCCGGCGGATTTCGTCGGCGGTCTTGTTGATTACGTCAGGATCTCGAAACTCGTCGACGAACCTCATTGTGGGGGCTCCTCAATGCTGTCCAGACCGTAACCCTGTACCTCCTGGATCGCCTGCTCGCTTTCGCCGAGCATGATGAGAGTCTGCATCTGGTCGAGCGCATCCTGCTCGCTGATCTTGCTCATGGCAAAACCAACGTGAATCAGCACCCAATCGCCGGACTTCGGCATATCGTTCTCGAGCAGACCGAGGTCCACCTTGCGGCGCACGCCTGCCACTTCTACTGTGGCCAGACGTGGCATTCCAGGAAAGACATCAAGCACTTTTCCTGGTATGGCAAGACACATTCGCAGCCTCTCTTCCCTGTAACAAATCTCCTGTGGCCGTCAGCTTTGCTTGCGCGCCACGATATCGAACGTGAACTTCACTTCGTCCTTCACCTTCAGGCCACCGCCCACGGCGGAAACCGGCTTGATTCCGTAATCGGTTTGGCGCAGCGAGAACTCGCCGAATGCGCGCAGCAGGTCACCGGTTTCGGCCAGCGTTGCGGGAACCTTTTGCCCGCGAGTCGCGCCATGCAAACTGAGCTGCCCGTTCAGCGTCACGCTGGTTTGACTGGTGTCGGCTTTGTTCACGGTGACGCTCGAGACGTCGAAGACAATCTCCGGATACTTGGCTGCCTCCAGGACTTTTTCCCGCATATCGTTCTCGATGTCACGCCGGTCCTTGTCGCTGATGTTGTCGGCGACGGTCAGCGAGTTGGCTCGAATTACCAAGTGCATCTTCGACTGTTCGATGTGCGCTGGATCGAAATGAATCTCGCCCTTTAAGTCGCGAATCTCGATCTTCGGATTGTGGCCGAACGCCGACAGCAATCCGCTGGCAAAGGCTTGCACGGTAAACCGGCTGACCATCGCGTTGATCGAATAGAGGTGACCGTCCGCCGCGACTTGAGGCGTTGCGGACGACCCTTCCTCGTGATAAACACCCGTGATTTCCGACAAGCGAAAAGGCCTCCCAGCCCGGAGTAGCGATGCGGTCAGTTCCAGGTGGCGACTACATATTGCGAAGTCGCAAATAGCGTTCGAAATCGGGGAGCGCGCCTTGAGCCATGCCGCCGATGCCGAATTGATTGATGTATTTCTGCACCGTGGGATTGGAGAGAACCAGTCCCGCGCCGAAAACCATGAAAGCAATACCGGTTAGCATGAACAGGGTGTCCCGGTCACTTGAAGATCCAGTTCTCGCGTGGTAGAACTGCTGTTGCCATAGTAGTATCCTCCTTGCAAAGTCTTACTGTTTCGAACCTGGCCACTCGCCAGCCAGGACCTTGTTGATCACAGACTCAACCAGATTGACCGCCTCCATCAGCGAAGCCCGAACCGGTTCGCTCAAGCCCATCTGCCCTTCGTCTGGGCCGAGCGTGGCGGGCTCACAGCCGATCAGTAAAATTCGTTTCAGTGTTCCGCCCATCGACGCTGCCAGCGCAAGGATCTTCACCGGATCCATTCCGTGGGCATCGATGTCCGTTCCGTCAGCTTGCTGCATATTGAGCGAAGCCAGGTCCGGCTCAACAACGTAGAGTGTTCCTGGTTTGTCACCACGCGGATAAGCGTCGATCAGGATAGTCGTCTGGTAGCCGTCCTGAAGAGCGTAGGCTAGGTCGAAGCCACGGATGCCAAAGTCGGCAACGCGCACTGCCGCTGGCAAATTTCGCTCGCCGAGCAACCGCTACTACTTCTACGCCAAAGGCGTCGTCGCCCATGAAAATGTTGCCGATGCCCGCGACAAGAATGCTCGGCTTTTCAATTTTCTTCGCGCCCGGCTGTTCGTCCGGCGACAGAGGCTCAACTTCCTCGACGTCGAAGAAGAAACGATGCCCCGGCTGGCGAAGCAATCCCATATCACGACCGGGATCGTCGTCGAGTACAACGCAAACGTGGACCTTACCTTCATAGTCCTGCTCAATGGCCTCGATGGCAGCGGTTTGGCCGGCAAGGGCGATATCGAGCACGTCACCGCCTTTGCCAGGATGCAGCCTGACCCGGTCTCCGATGCGGACCGTCACGCCAGAGATTTCGACGCTCTCGACTGGCGATTTGTCTTCCAGCAGTTGCCATTCCCACTCATTCATCGTGAACTCTCCTTGAGTGGGCGCAGGCCTCGCAACGCGCCGTGCAACTTCATGAACTGCTCGGCAGGCATACTCTCGGTGCGCTCCAGCATCTGGCGGGCGCGTTCGTCCGACTGTCGCATTTCGCTCTTCTCGTCGTCGGTCATCGTCATGATGCGCAGCGACAGGATCTCGTCGATCTCGGTGCCGTCGAAGAGATCACCGGCGCTTTCTTCGGCGATCTGCGGGTAGTCGTACAAGATGATCGGCGAAGCGAGAACGAGGTCGCGCCGCCCTTGCTCGCCCACCAGTACGGGGAACGTTCCTTCGTTATGGCAGGCCGAGGCAATCTCTTTCAGCGGCTCGGGCGGATCAAGCAGCGATACAAACTCGCCACCTTCTACCCCCAGTACGATGTGCGCTGAAACCAACGAGCGCATTAGCGCGCAATCGCGAGTGACATGTGCGGCATCGTGAATCCAAGTGATGTTTCGGACAATCACCGTGATCTTCATCACCTGTTCCGCAACTTGCTGTGCCCGCACTTCCACAAGGCCATCGATGGGATGCTGGGTGCGAACGATTCGTCCCTGCAATACACTCTGGGTGTCGCGCAGCTCTTCGTCAGTCGCTGACGCCGGAAGGTGGAATGGGCGAACAACCGGATGACCGCCTAACGTCGCGGGGTCGGTGGCGGGGATGTCGAGTTCGCGCTCCACCGCCTCTTGCCACGAGTAGAAGGCCTGTCCATTGACAGCGAGGTCCTTCACATAACGAAATCGCGGAGGAGCGCAGTCCTTGTCCGCGTCCGGCTCTACGGCCTCAACCGAACGCTCCACCAGTTGCAGGAAGCGCACGTGCACCTCCAATTCAGCCGCGCCGCTTCCTCGTACGAGGCACTCGGTCTGCATGGTGCAGGGATCGCCCGCACCCACCTCGCTGAATGGCTGGGGATACACCACGCCAAAATTGAAGCGCTGCTGGTTCTTCACAGACGACGGCCGGTAGGGATAGAGCATATATCCCTCGTAGAGCACGGCTTTCGCGATGCTGTCGGCGGCGGCGGTGTTCATGATTTCACTTCCTCTTGAGCCGCGCGAAACAAACTCTCGAGGGCCTGCTCCCAAGTCGGAATGCCGCGTTCCATCTTGTACTGATACAACTGGTCGAAGGCATCGCGTTCCAGACAGAGCCACGCCGTGCCCGGATAATAGGCGCCCATCAGGTCGCGCCAGGTCTTTACTGGCATCCGGAAGCGGATCTCTTTGTCCCAGGGAATGGGCGTGACCTGGAGCGGGCCGCCGGCCTGGCTATAGAAAACGGTGCCGCTGAACTGCACGCACAGCGGAACTTCCCCTTCCTCGAGGCCTGCAAAATACTTTGTTGCAGCGACGTTGAAGTCGAAGGTGCAGGGCACGAACAGTTTCGCCACCGTGCTTCCCGAAAACGCAGGGATGATCGTGCCGACATGCGTCCAGAGAAGTGTCTTCAGCGTTTGGCCCCAACGTTCCGGCTCGCCGAAAAGGTCGCGCAAACTTCCCTGCTCTTGCGGGTTGTACAAACGGCGCGTGGTCTCGAGTTGTACCTGCGCACGCAGCGCGACCGTATGGATGGCTTCGTCCGGAGTGAGGTTGTCGAGTCTCAGCAAGAAGCTTAGCTGAGGCGTCACCGCGAACGGCTCTACCTCCGCCCTCTCGAATGTAAATCGGAGGTCAGGCATTGCCCTGTCCTCCAATCACCGTGGCTTGGTAGCGCAATTCAGCAAAAAACTGCGCAATGCTTTGCCACACTTCCGTACCACCCGAGAATCCATGCCACTGACTGCGGATCAGGCCGACGAGTTTGAAGCATTGATCGATAGGCACGATGTAGTACTCAGCTTTGGTGTAGCCACGCGAGTGGCCAATGCGATTGACCAGCAACGCTTCAACATCGGACTCCATCTTGTCGATTGCGGGATTCTCGCGCGCAATCTCGCTCCAAGCTTCCAGGCCGAGCAGCGACTCGGTCGCTCCAGCGGGGCTGGGATACATGGCGACCATCCTCGCCTCCTGGCTGCTATGGAAGAAGAACGCCATGTTGATCGGAACCATTAAGCTGTCCCACTGAGCGTCGGACATTCGAAAACCTCTGAGTAGCCGAACCTGGCGGGGCACGCGCTTGAACCGCGTGCCGGCGCGGCCGCTGAACAGCACGGCGCACGCGTCGCACGAGCACACCAGATTTCGAGCCATAGGATCAATCAAGTGCGGATGGTCGGAACCGATTTCCAGGCTGCACAATTCGCAGCGCTCAACCGAACGAGGACGGCGGGCGAACTGCCGCAGTACCCCAAACGCGCTTTCGAGCGTGGGCGGGGATTCTTTAGTCGGCATAGTTTGCCGCCATGGGCGAATTCGTTGGCCCAGGCGCCTTCATGTCCACGGCCCCCACGCCCGCCAGTTGGTTGAGCGATACAAAGCCGCTCGCCGGCTTGCCTTCCAGACCTTCCACCGACAGCGAGACGACGTCTGGCGCCGCCTCGTAAATCGCATCCTCGACCGCCGTCTGGAGCGCTTTGGTGGTCGATCCGCAACTGTGTTCGCTGGGGGTAACTTGTATGCGGACCACACCTTCTTCGATGCCCAGCAATTCCACCATGGCGCCATCGCGCTGCAACTTTCGAACGAGCCGCTCCACCGCCTTGTGGACGCGGTCTTCGAGGCTGTCGGGATGGATTCCATAGAGCACCAGCAAGCTGCTCACGATGGGATCGTGTCCCAGCTTTTCGATGAGCGCCATACCCGGGTCGCCGGCTTCAGCCACAATCTCCAGCGCGCGGTTGAGACCCGTGCCGTGAAACTCCATAATCAGTTGCACGAGCTGGGTGGCGGAAGCCCGCACCGCAGGATCTGCGATGGACTCGATTTCCTGTACCAGGGCACCGATTCTTTGAACCCGCTGCTGAAATTCCTTTTCGTTCGACATTGATTAATCGTCCCTTACCAAAGGATAAAAAGGAGTGAGCTTACAGTTGCCCGACTTTGACTGCTACATCGCGACTGTCTTCTCACTCCCCCAGTAATGACTTGCTCCCCCTATCTGGGCACGCCGAACATCGGCGAGTGCCTCTTCTCCAACACTTTTCCATTTCCCAGATACATGTGGACGCCACACGGCAGGCACGGATCGAAGCTCCGGACCGCGCGCATAATATCGATGCCCTTGAAGTTATCGGGCCCATTCTCTTCGAAGATAGGTGTGTTCTGTACCGCATCTTCGTAGGGACCAGGAGTTCCATAGATATCGCGCGGATTGGCATTCCACGGCGTCGGCGGATAAGGATGATAATTGGCGATCTTGCCCTCGCGAATCACCACGTGATGCGACAGCACACCGCGCACAGCCTCGTGGAAGCCGCATCCAATTGCCTCTTCCGGCACTTTGAAGTCGGACCATGTCCTGGTGTGGCCGGCGTGGAGTTCGCCCAGCGCTTTCTCCACGAAGTGCAAGGCAGCAGCAGCCGCATACGCCTGGAAGTAGGTACGCGCGCGATCACGCTCAATCGTGTTGCTCCACTTCGGAATCTTCCACTCGAACTCGACTTCCGGCAGCGACATCGTTTTGGGTAGATAGATCTTCACGCTCTGACCCGTGGCCTTGACGTAGCCAATATCCACCTTGCCGGCGAGCGCCGTAGCCCAGAAACGAGCCAGCGGACCACCGCCAGTGTCGAGCGCGAGGTAGTCGCCCTTGTGGAACCATCGCGGCGACATGACCCAGGTATACTTGCCCGCGAAGTCGCGCTTCTGCGGCTTCGGCGTCGTCGTTTGGTTCCACGGATGCCGCTTGTCCACAGGATTGCCCAGCGGATCCTTGGTAACGAATGTTTCGCCATCCTCCCAATCGTCGTAATAAGAGCTGCCGAGCAGGATGCGGATGTTGAGATTGATGTCGACAAGGTCAGTGGTCACGAGCTTTCCGTCAACCACCACGCCAGGAGTAACAAACATCTTGTTGCCCCAGGCGTTCATGTTCTTGTAGGTGTAGTCGCAAACGTCGGGATCCTGGAACGATCCCCAGCATCCCAGCAGGATTCGACGCTGGCCCACTTGCTCATAGCCCGGTAACGCCTCGTAGAAGAAGTCGAACAAGTCGTCATGCAGAGGAACGACCTTCTTCATGAACTCCACATACTTCATCAGGCGAACCAGGTAGTCCGTGAACAGCTGTACCGTGGGCACGGTTCCAACTCCCCCTGGGTATAGCGTCGACGGATGCACGTGCCGGCCTTCCATCAGGCAGAACATCTCCCGCGTCATGCGGCTCATTTGCAGGGCCTCGCGATAAAAAGCGCCGGTGAAAGGATTCAGAGCGCGCATGATGTCTGCGATCGTTTTGTAACCGTGGAGGTCGGAATGCGAGGAACTCGTATTCTCCGCTTTCGCGAGCACGCTTGGATTGGTCTCTTTGACCATCTGCTCGCAGAAGTCCACGCCCACCAGGTTGTCCTGGAAGATGTTGTGGTCGAACATGTACTCGGCAGCTTCGCCAAGGTTGACAATCCACTCGCCCAAGGCCGGAGGCACGACGCCGAACGCCATGTTCTGCGCATAATTGGCGCATGTGGCGTGGTTGTCGCCGCAGATCCCGCAGATGCGACTGGTGATGAAATGCGCATCGCGAGGATCCTTGCCCTTCATGAAAATGCTGTAGCCGCGGAAGATGGACGACGTGCTATGGCACTCGACCACGTGCCGGTTGGCAAAATCGATCTTGGTGAAGATGCCCAGGCTTCCGACAATTCTGGTTATCGGGTCCCAATTCATCTCCACGATCTGCTGTTTCTTATTTAAGGCCTGTGTATCCGTAGCTGTAGTTGTGGCCATCGCAATCGCTCCTTGATCTTGAAATCAGGACCTGCCGTGATACCCGGTGGTCAGTTCGGCGCGAGTGTGGCGCCACTTTGGTTCCTTGTTAAGAGTGGACTGGGTTATGGAGCGCAGCGACCTGATCGCACGTCCATACAGGCTCGAACTTCCAGTCGAAACGCGGGCACCCGGCGGCTCGTCCATGAAAGGCATAAACTTGTCGGGGAAGCCCGGCATGGTGCAACCGATGCAGATGCCCCCAACGTTCGGGCATCCGCCAATTCCCGCCATCCATCCGCGCTTGGGGACGTTGCAGTTCACCACCGGTCCCCAGCAACCCAACTTCACGATGCACTTAGGCGAACCATATACCTGGGCGAAATCGCCCTGCTCGTAATAGCCGGCGCGATCACAGCCTTCGTGCACGGTCGCCCCGAAGAGCCATGTGGGACGCAGTTGCTCGTCCAGCGGAATCATCGGCGCCATGCCGGCGACCTGGTACAGCAGGTAGAGCACGGTCTCCATGAAGTTATCAGGCTGCACCGGGCATCCGGGGACATTGACGATGGGAAGTCCGGCTTTGGAGCGCCAGTCCCAACCCAGGTAGTCGGCGAGTCCCATGCAACCTGTCGGATTGCCTTGCATGGCGTGAATGCCGCCATACGTCGCGCATGTTCCTATCGCTACGGCCGCGACAGCCTTCGGAGCAAGACGATCGATCCACTCGGTGGTCTTGATCGGCTGGCCGGTCGCACTGTCGGTTCCCATGGCCGCCCAATAGCCGGCTTTATCGCTATGGATTTTTTCGTTGGGGATGGACCCTTCTACAACCAAAACGAAAGGCCCGAGCTTCCCTTCTTCCGCTTTGTAAAACGCATCCAGGAAGGCTTCGCCGGTCTCGTAAGCAAGTACCGGATTGTGCAGGATAACTTTAGGAAGACCTGGAATCGCTCCGAGCAACACATCTTCAATGCTCGGCTGCGTGGCGGCGGTGATGGAAACCGAGTCGCCGTCACAGCCCAGCCCGGCGGTGATCCAGATAATGTGAACTTCGGCGACTGCTGGTGCCTTTTGCGTCGCCCTGCCGTGCGGAACCGCTTGCGCTGTCATAGCGGAACTCCTTTCGACTTCGCTTACGTGCATGCTTTGGGTCATCAGTCCCGAAGAATCAGGCATTCAAACGACACGCGGCCTCATCGAGGCAAACGCGCGCCATGATTCCCGACTCACATGCTTTCAAGACGCAGCGGTCGGTTAAGAACCGCCTCGGTACCCCAAGCACCTTGGGATTAAGCATCCGGCACGGAAAGACACCTGACAACCTGATTCCCATTTCGGGAAAAGGCCAGTCGGAGCATCGGGGATTCCCCTATATCAGCGGGAAAATCAGTTAATGAGAATGTCTTGGAGTCAGGGACGGAAGTTTAAGCGGAAAAATCTACGCGGGGGAAAAATTCCATCGCAAAACATAGGAGCAGTTGGTTACGCAACGTTTTCCGAAATGCTCCACTGAATCGCACGCTGCACCAGTTCGCGTCCATTCTTGAGTGAAAGCTTTTCCTTGATGTGTGCCTGGTAGGATTCGACAGTCTTGACGCTCAAGTGAAGCTCGTCGGCAATCATACGAGTGCCGTGCCCCTCGCCAATAAGCCGGAATACTTCCAGCTCGCGATCGGAAAGCTCCGCAATCGGCGACTTGCTCTCGTTGACTGACCCCTTGATGTACTGCTGTAGCATCCGGTTCGCGATGCGATCGCTAACATACACCTTCTTGGTGAGAATCTGACGCACCGCGACCAGAACTCTCTCCGTCGCTTCCTGCTTCATGATGTATCCGTTCGCGCCCGCTCGCAGCGCGCGTTCCGCGTAAATGGATTCGTCGTGCATTGAAAGCATCAGGACTGGCAGGCTGGGATATCTTGCGCGAATGCTCTTGAGCAAGTCGAGCCCGTCAGGTCCGGAAAGCGAGATGTCCACGATGAGGAAGTCGGGCTTGGCGGCCGTGATCGCCTGGAGTGCGCGAGTCGCTTCTTCGGCCTCTCCGCAGACCATCATGTCAGGCTCGCGATTCATCATCAGCGACAGCCCTTCGCGAACGATTGGGTGATCGTCCACAATGAATATTCTTGTCTTACGCGCAGATTCTTCTCGTGGCTTCATCGATAGCCTCTCTTGACTCTTGCAGGACTACTCTTTACCACGAACCGGAAATATACAACTGACAACCGTTCCATGTGGAGCGCACGAGTGGATATCCAGCGTGCCTCCAACCATTTTTGCGCGGTGAGTCATGATGTGGTGTCCCATGCCTTTGCTGTTCACGGGAATTTTCTTGCAGCCCGTCCCGTCATCCTGAATGGTAAGCATTCCGCGGTTCTCGTTGGCGGTGAGCGTGATCTCGATTGTCTTGGCCCTGCCGTGTTTCACCGCATTGCTCACCGCTTCCTGCGAGATGTGATAAAGATGCGTGGCCAGGCTCACGTCGTCAATCAGAACTGGAGTGTCGCAGCGCAAATGGCAGGTCACTCCGAAAACATCTTCAACCTCGGCGCCCAATTGACGCAACGCTGACATCAGGCCATGGGACTCGGAAACCACCGGACTCAGCCCTTTGGCCAACTCGCGAGTTTTGTCAATGGCCTGGTTGACCAGCTTTACGATCTTGGCAGCATCAGCTGCGTAAGGCAGACGCTTTTCTTTCAGCTTCTGCTCCTGCACTTTGGTCATGAACGCGATACCGGTCAGGTGCTGTCCCAGGCCATCGTGCAAATCCTGACCGATGCGCCTCTGCTCGCGCTCGCTGATATCCAGAATCGCCTTCTCCAGTTGCTTGCGCTCGGTGATATCGATGCCGGTGGCGATCACGTATGCGGGAGTTCCCTTGCGTCCTCCGAGCGATGTGCCAGACCATGCGATCAGCCGATGGGTGCCATCGCGCACCAGCCACTGGCACTCGTAGTCGTTTTGCAATTGCCCGGCCCGCATCTTTTCAAAGTTCGTCTTGAACCCGGCCGCTGCTTCCGGCGGAATAAACAGGTCCCAAACATGTTTCCCCGAGGCCTCCGCGAAAGTGTAGCCGGTGCTTCGTTCGCAGGCGCGATTGAATCGGACGATGCGCCCCTCGGCATCCAGCACGATGACTAGCGCGCCAACCGTATCGAGAATCGCGGTAACTACGTTGCGTTCCTCCTCCAGTGCCTCTTCCGTGCGCTTCAAGTCCGTGATGTCGAATCCAACACCATGAATGAACCACGGGCTGCCATCATCGCGGCGAATCATTTTGGCTTCGCAATGAAACCAGACTACCCGGTTATCGCGAGAGAGCACGCGGTAGGCGGCCCGCAGCGGCTTGCCGGTAAAGAACAACTCGGCCGCCTCCACGCTCCAACGCATCTTGTCGTCGGGATGGACCTGCGAGTACCAGCGCACCGGATCTTGCAGCCACTCCTCCTGCGTGAAACCGAGGAGTGATTCGATCTGGGGACTGACGTAGGCTTCGCCCACCGCCTCGTCGAGGTAGGCCATGAACACGACTGCAGGAATCTGTTCGACCAGCGCGCGATACTTCGCCTCGAGGTTGGGCAGCGCGGAGTCTTGTCGCTGCATCCTGAGCGAAATCCGGCCATCACCGGAGAGCAGACTCGTGTTCTCAAGAAAAACGCTGGCAAGATTCTGCAGGACGGCTTCTGCCTCTGCGTAGCTGGCGCCGTCGGGGATTAGGGCTGCGAGACTGGAAGAGGTGTCATTCATCTCCCGATGGCTTTCGGACCATGAGGCCACTATTTCCCTCACGCTGGGCGCGTCATTTCGATCCGTCCGCGGCGCTGTTCACCGCGAAATACTCTATCACTTTTTGACCTTGCTGCCCTTGGCCCGCCAGCTCGGCTCCTGATTCAGCGAAGCCTGCGTAAACTTTCGAAACGCGTGAATGGCCTTCCCATAAGTCTGCACCGCACTGGCCGACAGCAACGACCCCGGGGGCTGGTTCATAAACGGCATGAACTTGTCTGGAAAACCGGGCATTGTGCAGCCAATGCAGATGCCTCCCACGTTAGGGCAACCGCCGACCCCGCCCATCCAGCCTCGCTTGCCGACGTTACACTGCACCACCGGCCCCCAGCATCCCAGCTTGACGATACACAGCGGCGATCCGTATTCATCGGCAAAGTCGGCCTGCTCATACAGGCCGCCTCGATCGCAGCCTTCATGCACCGTTTGCCCGAACAACCACCTCGGCCGCAACTGCTGGTCCAGCGGGATCATGGGAGCGCGGCCTGCAGCCATATAAAAGAGGTAGAGCAATGTCTCCATCATATTGTCGGGCTGCACCGGACACCCCGGCACGCACACGATCGGGATATCGGCCTTCGACTTCCACTGCCATCCGAGGTAATCGGCCAAGCCCATCGCGCCAGTGGGGTTGCCCTGCATCGCATGAATGCCGCCGTAAGTTGCGCAAGTCCCGGCAGCGACCACCGCCCATGCGCCGGGAGCCAGGCGGTCGATCCAATCGCAGGTGAGAATGGGTTGCCCGGTGGCCGCGTCCGTTCCCATCGAGGCCCAATATCCTTCTTGCTTGTTCGTCTCGTCTGGAATGGAACCTTCCACTACCAGGATGAAAGGCCCCAGATTCCCTTTGGCTGCGCGATGAAATGGCTCGAGAAAGTCATCGCCATTTGCCATTGCGAGAAACGGGTTGTGAAAGTTGACCTTGGGTATCCAGGGGATTCCGCCGAGCACGACTTCTTCAATGCTTGGTTGGGTCGCTGCGGTCATGGCGATAGTGTCGCCATCGCAACCAAGACCGGCGGTTACCCAAAGAACATCGATCTCGCTGATGACTTTCGGATTCGCTGGCTTGGCTTCAGGTTCACTCATTAGGTAAGTTCCCTCGAGGCGAGGGCCGCAGGCGCTCGGAATCGAGGACGCCGCGTATTGTACCCCGACCGGCCGTCAACCCAGGCAAGAAATCTCAAGACTTGGCAGCTAATCTGCGTGCGAGTCGCGACCAGACAGAAAGCACTGCCGCATAGGGTAATCACCTGACAGATGTGGCTGATCCTTTTCCGTTCAGTGCACATCTCTGTATATGCGAATAGGAGGCTATGGAAATGTGCTGGAAGAAGTCGTTCTCAACCCTGACCAACATTATAGGAATCGCTGGACTCGTGCTTGCCGGATATGTATTGGTGATCTCCGCTCCCGACGTTCGGCGCTACGTCAGAATCAGCACGATGTAGGGTTGAGTCCTTAAAGCAGTCATTAGCGAGGGCCGAGAAACCTCCCGGCCCTGTCGTTCATCCTACTCGGCCCCGACCCGCGGGCCGGAGTGCTGACGCGTCCAACCTCCAGCGATTGCTGTCTCGACTTAGCCTAAATTGGGCAGAAGCCTCACCGGTGGTCGCAGTGTGTCACTGAAATTGCGCCCAGCGTACATGCATGATTTACTACCTTGATATGTCTCGATCTGGAGGTAGCGTGATCCGCAAACTTTCCCTGTTCCCGCTCCTTGCTTTTCTCGCTGTTTCTGCCTTTTCGCAACCCCAACCCACGCCCCCGCAAACCACGTCGGCTTCGTCCGACGAAAAGGGGTGGGTCGCGACCAGCAATCAGTACGCGAACATGTTGATCCAGGTTGCCTTCAAATTTCATCCCGAGCAGGCGTCGCAACAGGGGTTGAGCCAGTTTGACACCAAGGTCTCGCAACCGACATTGGGCAACGAAGACGAGGAGCGCAAGGAAACCGCGGCGGTCCTCGAAAAGCTGAAAGCGGCGGCGGCAGAAAAGCAGCAGCAGGACGTGGCCGAGGATCTGCAGATCATGATCCGCAGGGTGGGCCTGAACTTTCGGCGTGAGGACTTTCAGCGCGCGCACGAAGTGCCCTACGTCAACGCGAGCCAGGTCATGTTCAGCGGCCTGCACACTCTGCTCGACGACCAGACACCCAGTGACCGCCGGCCCGCGTCGGTAGTGCGCATCCGCGAGTATGCCGGACTCGAACCCGGCTATACCGCGCTGACCGAAATCCTGAAGCAGCGCGTGACCGAGCAAATGGCCAAGCCGCGAATCATCTATCCCGCGAAGGTAGAAATCGAAACCGAGATGTCGCGCAACTCGGCTTATCTCGACGGGATCGCTGCGCTGATGCAGAAGTACAACCTGCAGGACTGGCAGGAGCCGTACGGAAAGCTGAAGACGCAACTGGTGGACTACGACACTTGGATCAAGGCCAACGTCCTGCCCAAGGCACGCACCGACTTCCGCCTGCCGCCCGAAGAATATGACTTGGCGCTGGAAAGCTACGGCATCGATATTCCCAAGGAAAAACTGGTCGCGATGGCGCACGATGCCTTCATCGAATTCCAGGGTGAGATGAAAGTTGTGGCGGATAAGGTTGCAAAAGAACGCAACCTTCCTTCCAGTGATTATCGCGACGTCATCCGCGAACTGAAAAAGCAGCAACTAGTCGGGGACGCCATCCTGCCGTTTTACGAGAACCGCCTGAAACAGATCGAGAAGATCATCGTCGCGCAGCAGATCGTCAGCCTGCCCGATCGTCCGGCAAAGATCCGCATAGCCACCGCTGCGGAGACCGCACAGCAACCAGCGCCGCACATGGTGCCGCCGCCGTTCATCCACAATACCGGACAGCGTGGCGAGTTCGTTTTGCCGCTGAATATTCCAGCAGGTCCGGGCCAAACCGCCACGGAAAAGTACGACGACTTCACGACCGATGCCGCGGCCTGGACGCTTACCGCACACGAAGCACGGCCCGGACACGAGTTGCAGTTCGATTCCATGCTGGAACATGGCGTGTCACTGGCGAGGGTCCGCTACGCCTTCAACAGCACCAACGCCGAAGGCTGGGGACTGTATTCCGAGTACCTGATCAAGCCCTATATGCCTCTCGAGGGGCAGTTGATTTCGTTGCAAATGCGACTACAGCGGGCCGCGCGCGCATTTCTTGATCCCGAGCTACAGTCGGGCAAGGTCACTCCCGCCGACGCCTATCGCGTGCTGGAGCAGGATGTAGTCCTGTCACACGCGTTAGCGCAGGAAGAAGTGGAACGCTACACGTATCGCGCCCCGGGGCAGGCCAACAGCTACTTCTACGGATATACGCGGCTGCTGGAAATGCGCGAGGCCACGGAGAAAGCGCTCTCGGCGAAGGGCGTGAAGTTCGACCAGAAAAAGTTTCACGACTTCATCCTGGCCCAAGGTCTGTTGCCTCCCGACCTCATGCGCCAGGCTGTGATGGAAAACTTCGTCTCGGCGCAGAAGTGAAATGAAGTCCTATATACTCGCCGGCCAAATTGAATTCGTAATCCGCGATCCCGGAGGGCCTTCTTGATTCGACTTCGTCTTGTCGTATTTTTCTGTCTAGTGTTTTTGTCGTCGGTAGCCGGGTTCGCCCAAGCTACCGACGACGCCAAGCCTCTGCCCACCATCGCCGACAAGACAAAGCAGTTCAAGAAGCTCGACGGTTTCTTTCCCATTTACTGGGACGAGCACAAAGGGAGGGTCTGGCTCGAAGTTTCGCGATGGAACACCGAGTTCCTTTTTCTCGACTCGCTCCCTGCCGGCATCGGATCGAACGACATCGGACTCGATCGTGGCCAGCTTGGCGAGGGCCGTGTCGTGGAGTTCGAACGCGTCGGGCCGCGCGTGCTTCTTAAGCAGCTCAATCTCAGTTACCGGGCCAGCAGTGACAATCCGGCGGAGCGGCGATCCGTTCAGGATGCATTCGCGCAGTCGGTGCTATGGGGATTCGAGGTCGCGGCCGAAGAGAACGACCGGGTCCTGGTCGACGCGACCGCATTCTTCATGAGCGACGCCCATCACGTCGCGGACACCCTGAAGAGAACCAAGCAGGGAACGTTCAAGTTCGAAGCGTCGCGTTCCGCGATTTATCTGGACAACACTCGGAATTTTCCACAGAACACCGAGGTAGAGGCCACCCTCACCTTCACCCTGACCAGCGACGAGGCCGGCAAGTGGGTGCAAGACGTGACGCCCGATCCCAGCGCGATCACTGTGCGCGAACACTACTCTTTCATCCAGCTTCCCGATAACAACTACCAACCGCGTGCTTACGACCCGCGCTCCGGCTTTATTCCGCTCTCGTACGCCGATTACAGCGCTCCCGTTGGCCAATCGCTGGAGCAGCGCTTCATCCTTCGCCATCGCCTGGAGAAGAAAGATCCAACCGCCGCGGTCAGCGATCCGGTGAAGCCCATCGTCTATTACCTCGATCCCGGCACACCCGAGCCGATTCGGTCAGCGCTGCTGGAAGGCGCTGGCTGGTGGAAACAGGCCTTCGAGGCGGCGGGGTTCCGCAACGCCTTTCGCGTGGAGATGCTGCCCGCCGGCGCCGATCCCATGGACGTCCGCTACAACGACATTCAGTGGGTACATCGCGCGACCCGCGGATGGTCGTATGGCGCGGCGATCGTCGATCCGCGAACAGGCGAGATTATAAAGGGCCACGTCACGCTTGGCTCGCTTCGCGCCCGCCAGGACTATCTCATCTTCGAGGGACTGCTAGCACCCTACAAGCAGGGCCAGCCCACCGATCCGCGGCTGATGCAGATGGTGCTGGCGCGCATGCGCCAGTTGGCGGCGCACGAAGTCGGACACACACTTGGCCTGATGCACAATTATGTCGCCAGCACTGAGAACCGGTCCTCGGTGATGGATTATCCCGCGCCAGTGATCACGCTCGCTGCCGACGGCTCCTTCAACATCGCAGACGCGTATGCTACTGGCATCGGTGACTGGGACAAGGTCTCGATTCGATGGGGCTACTCCCAATTTCCTCCAAAGACCGATCAGAAGGCCGCGCTCGACCAGATCATCGACAACGCGCGCACGCGCGGCTTGACCTTCCTCACCGACCAGGATGCGCGGCCGACGGGCAGTGCCTCTCCAGTCGCCCACCTGTGGGACAACGGCAAGAACGTGGTCGACGAACTCGACGTCGTGATGAGAGTGCGCGCCCAGGCGCTGCAGCGATTCGGCGCAGATAACATTGCACCCGGCACTCCCATGGCTATGCTTGAGGACACTCTAGTCCCCGTTTATCTCTACCATCGCTACCAGGTGGAAGCTGCAACCAAAGTCATCGGCGGGCTGCAATACAGTTACGCGCTGCGCGGCGATGGTCAGGTCCCGACTGCACCCATCGCGCCCGAGGAGCAGCGGCGCGCACTAGCTGCTGTGCTGGCGACGATTTCGCCTGACGCGCTCGCGATACCCGATCGCATCCAGAAGCTAATTCCCCCGCACCCTGCTGGGTACCGTCGCACCCGCGAATCGTTCGCCACCCACACTGGCATGACTTTCGATCCGATCGGCGCCGCGCAAACCGCAGCGGAAATCACTTTGACGATATTGCTCGACCCCGAACGCGCGGCTCGGCTCTTGCAGGCCCCCGCCGGCGATCCACATCAGCTCGGTTTGTCGGAGACTCTTGACCAACTATGGACCGTAACGTGGAAATCGCAGCCCGGTAACGCGCAGTCGGCGGCTGTTCAGCGCGCGGTCGACGACGTCGCGCTCACCGATGTGATGGAGTTGGCTTCAAACCCGAGTGCCTCACCCGAAGTGCGGGCCATGGCGCTTGCCAAACTCGACGAGCTTCGCGCCTGGGCCGCAAGTCCTGCGGCGCAAGTCCAGGGAGAAGAAGCAAAGGCCCACCTGCAGTTTGCGATTGCGCAAGTTCGTAAGTTCGAAACGGATCCGGGGCAGGTGCTGAAACCCAGCGAACCGCTCAAGGTTCCTCCCGGCGCGCCCATCGGGTCAATCCCCGGCTCCGGGTACTACGAATTCGATAAGGAATAGCGCTGCAACTCCAAAAGAGGTGCCTTATAAGCAGGTTGCTCAGCCCTTGAGTTCCGATCTCAAATTCAGGTTCTTGATCAGCCGATGCAGGTACTTTGGATGGATCCCCAGCAGCCGCGCGGCCTCCACATGATTTCCCTTCGCGTCGTCCATCGCCGTAATCACCAGCTGCTTCTTCGTCTGGTTCAGCGTGCTGTGATAGAGCGCGGTCACTTCTCCAGAAGACTGCTCCTCCAGCATGGCCTCGGGCAGGTCCTCCGGACGAATCTCGTCCGTCAGCCCTAGCACAATCGCATGCTCGATGGCGTTCTCTAACTCGCGGACGTTCCCCGGCCAACTGTATTGCATCATCAGTGAGCGCGCTTCCTCCGTGATGCCTTTGAAGCCGCGTTTGCACTTCGCGGCAAACTTCTTGGCGAAATACATCGCCAGCAGGGGAATATCTTCGCGATGCTGGCGCAGTGGCGGCAGCGCCACCGACACTACGTTCAGCCGGTAATAAAGGTCCTGGCGGAACTCGCCTGTTTTGATCGCCTGTTCCAGGTTCTTGTTCGTCGCGGCCACGACCCGCGCATTGAAGGGCAGCAGCCGGGTACCTCCCAGCCGTTCGAACTCGCGCTGCTGCAACGCACGCAACATCTTGGCTTGCAACAGCGGGGCTAACTCTCCGATTTCGTCGAGGAACAGCGTTCCCTCCTCAGCCGCTTCGAGTTTGCCTTTCTTGATGGCGGCTGCGCCGGTGAACGCTCCCTTCTCGTGCCCGAACAGCTCGCTCTCCAGCAACGTCTCCGGAATCGCCGCGCAATTGATGGCGACGAATGGACTTCCCGGACGCAGGCTGTTGGCGTGAATGGCGCGGGCCACCAGCTCTTTGCCAGTTCCGCTCTCCCCGCGGATGAGCACCGTCGAATCGCCTTTCGCCACCCGGCCGATGAACTCGGTCACCCGTGTCATCGCCCGGCTCTCGCCGATCAGCGTGTCGGTTTCCACATCCGCCCTGAGCCTCTGGTTCTCAGCCCGTAGAGAATCGAGTTTCAGCAGGTTCTCCAGTGTGACGGCGGCAATTCGCGAAACCGAACTGAGAAAGTACGCATGGTCCTCGCCGAAGGGTGCCGCGGTTGCCGGCGCAATCAGGTAGATCACGCCAAGAATGTTCTCCACCGCAACCAGCGGAACGCATAACACGTGTTCGGCGTGCCCAGGCCCCGTCGAGGCAGCAGTGAACACCGCACAGCGCTCCCACATGGCCCGTTGCGACAACTCCTCCCGGATCACCACGTCCGGCTGCTTCTCGTCCCGACTCCAAGTGCATGCCGGATAAGGTTCCTCATCTGCATTGGGCTGCAGTACGATCGCTCCCTGCGCGGCCGGGATCACTTCGGAGATCAGTTCCAGCAGCTCCCGCTGCAGCACGTCCACATCGTGCGTGGAGTTGATGACGTTGGCGATCTTGAAAAATGCGGACAAGTCCCGCGCCATCCGGCCTATTCCCGAAGCATCCGACGGAAGTCCCGAGCGCTGATCGAGAAACAATGCTCGCAGCGGAATGCTGGTGGTTTCTTTTCCAATGCCCGATGACGGCAGACCGACGTTGTCTTCCTCGCCGGTGAGGAACAAAAACTCGCTGGCTCCGACCCGAATCCGGTCTCCATGTTGGAGGGGCGTGCGGCTCACCTGCGCGCCGTTCACGAAGGTACCGTTGTGGCTTTCGAGGTCGGCCAGCTCGTACTTGCCGCCGTCGACGTCGCTGATGATGCAGTGCTTTCGCGACACTGCGGGATCGCCGATCATCACCTGGTTCGCAAAATCCCGCCCTACTGTCAGCGGACCGTCGGTCATGGCCCGTACCGTTCCCTCCAGCGGGCCTGAAATCGCCACCAGTCTCGGATTCAGCAAGTCATCCTCCGGCTGATCAGTGTAGCTGAGAATGCCTGCGGTTCACCGTCGAATCGACTTACTCCGTGCTCTCCGCCAATCCCGTTTTCGGATTGAGCGAGCCGTTCGGAACCAAGCGGCTACTCGCGGGTATCCGATCGGCTACCACAAACCAGCTCGCGCGGAGTCGCCGTGCACTCGCCAAGCACGTATGTAGTTGTAAATGAAGCAGAACTCTTCAGCCATCAAGCTCTGCCGACTTTGGCACGACGCTTGCTCTATCTCATTGCGTCACCGCAAGCATTCAGCCAGGCGCTGAAGAGTTTGAAAGACAAATTCAGTTTGGGTTCCACTGCGAGGAGCCCCCCAACAAGGAGAATGTCATGAAACGCAACCTGATCGGTATCCTGTCGCTGGTGGTTCTCTCGCTGATGTTCACCGCCACCGGTGCTTTTGCTCAAGCGTATGCCAAGGCCAATGTGCCTTTCGATTTCAAGGTCGGATCGGCGCAACTCCCGGCGGGCACCTACGAGGTCAAGGTCGAGGAACAGAATACGATCTCGATCCGCAACGGCGAGTCCACTGCGGCTGCCATGTCGAACGCCCGGCGCGAGTATCCTCGGAATACGACCGCCAAGCTGGTGTTCCACAAGGTCGGCAGCGAGTACTTCCTGGCGGAGATCTGGCGGAACTCGAGCACCGAAGGCATGATCGTTCCGACCTCCAATCAGGAGAAGGAACTGGAGAAAGAACTGCAGGCCTCCAACGGTCATAAGGGCGGATACGAAGAGGTTGTAGTCGCTCTGAACTAACAGCAGCGGAACCCAAACTGAGGAAGCCGGAGCCCCCACCGCTCCGGCTTTTTCTTGTTTGGATAAACGCCGCAGAGCGGTTCGGTGCGACATCGAGTTGAGCCTCCGCCGAATCACTACCAAAAGGGCCGGCCGCGGACCGGCGAATGGACGAGTTGGCCCTCGCCACGGTGTACACTAAACGGCATCAGGGTGAGGCGTCGCTTGTCCATCAGTCCACATTCGTTGTGCTCCCATCCCAACCTCGGCGATGAGGTAAATCGCAACGTCACGCGTTCGGAAATTGAAGGTGGCGTGTTCCTCACCGACCTGCCACTCGCGACTGTGCTGGAGGTTCAAACCCAGCACCACTGTTACCAGATCGTTTTCCTGGGCGACAACAACGCGCTTATCTCTGGCCATCCCCGGTACTGCCCGGAACCAATCCGGGTGGCGATCGCTGGTTCGACGTGGGGAGGTTCCATGCTGAAACGCCGTTTTGTTGGTCGCGGCATGCATCTGGAATTTCGTCATCCGGAGTATCGAACTCCGATTGTGACCTCGCTTGTCCAGGAAATCCGCGAACCGCGATCGCGTCAAGCTCGGGATCAATACACCGGCGTAGAGCGCCGCCAGGCTTCCCACCCAACCCTGCCTTTGGATTGAGCAGGGCGTTACCGTGGGAGCCTAATCAGCCTCGCGCCCACCCGATCGGCCCGGTGCCCTGTTCTGCCGCCGTCTTTTGGGAGTAGGCCCGGCTCTTAAACCTCTACTTCTCTGCGGAACCAACTAGCTACTCGCGGGTATCCGATCGACTACACCCAACCAGCCCGGACTTCGTCGCGGTGCAATCCCCAAGAACGCAAGTCAGTGAAAACGAAGCATGAAGCTCCACCGCGCGAGCTCTGCCGTCTTTGGCCCTCCGCTTGCTCTATCTCAATGCGTCACCGCAAACATTCAGCCAGACGCTGAAGGGTCTGCAAGACAAATTCAGTTCGGGTTCCACTGCGAGGAGCCCCCAACTAAGGAGGATGTCATGAAACGCAACCTGATCGGTATCCTGTCGCTGGTGGCCATCTCGCTGATGCTCAACGCCGCCGGTGCTTATGCTCAGTCTATGGTGAAGGCGAATGTGCCGTTCGAGTTCAAGGTCGGGTCGGCCCAACTGCCCGCCGGACCGTACGAGATCAAGGTCGATAGTGCAAGCGCGGCCGCGATTATGGTCCAGAACGACCAGGGCAAAGCGGGCGCGTTGTCGACCGCCCGGCGCGAGCCCGCTCGCGACACTCAAGCCAAGCTGGTCTTCCACAAAGTCGGCAACCAGTACTTCCTGGCAGAGATCTGGCGCAGCTCGCAGGCCGAAGGCATGATCCTCCCGACCTCCAAGCAGGAGAAGGAGTTGGAGAAGGAACTGCAAGCCTCCAACGGTCCAAGGGCGGATACGAAGAAGTTGTAGTTGCCCTGAACTAAGGGCGGCCAACCCAAACCAGAAAGGCCGGAGCCAACCTGCTTCCGGCTCTTTCGTCGCAACGAACCTCGCTCGTCGCTTGCGAGGTTCGTTTTTTTTGTGTTCCCGTAGAAGCGTACCCGCGAATTCGCATCCTCACGAAATGTGCGCACGCGAAGGACGCGTAGCAACAACAAGGCCGCAACCCGGGGCTGCGGCCTTAAATACATCCGAGGTACGAAACGATTACAGGCTGAGCTTGCGGCGCAACAGGCCCGCGAGTCCAATCACGCCGGAACCAAACAGCATCATGCTGCCCGGCTCAGGAGTGGTGCTGGTGTTATAGGACAAGCCCGTGAGTCCGCCATCGAGCCAGCTTACCGATCCGCCGCCGAGGGGAACCGTGTTCTGCAGCACCAACTCAACCTGGTAGCCGCCGCTGACCGGCGCGATTCCGGCAAAGTTAACCGTACCGCTGACATTCAGAATGTCGCCGTTGTAGGCGTCATCCGGCAGGATCGCCTGGGCTACTGCAATGCCGTTGACATAGACAAACCAGGTTTCGGTGTTTCCGTTACCCAGAAAGTCCTGGAAGTTCCAGTTGGCAGTCAGGTCCGTGACCGACGATGTGGGAAGCACGAAAATCGACGAGATCACAAAATCGCCGGCTGTCCACTGGGGGGCCGTGCCTCCGCCAACTGGGATGGTGCCGCAGCCATCCGTGGCGCTGCAGTAGGCATCACCGGCCGTCGGAAAGGGTTCGGTGGTAGTAGTGGTGGCATTGGATGTCACCTTCTTGTTGGACGACTGGGGGAACGAAATGGAGGTGGCGCTCGCCATGCCAACTGCAAGAAAGCCGAGCGTAACCAGGAGGGCGACACTCCGCAAAGTTTGGTTCTTCATTCTAAGATCCTCCGCCCGGGCCACAACATCTGTGCGCCTGGGTCTGAAGTGGAGATAGTACCTCAAAACTCAACTAGGCACTACCGGGTTAACCTGCCTGCCAGCGTCCACTGATTTGTCACAGTTCAACGCTGCAATATTTGTCTGACGCCACGGCCGCTGAAACAGTGTCTCGCGAGTACATCCCATGCACAACGAACAAGCCGGTTCGCCGCAGATGAACTTGCGGCGCCGCGCATGCGGCGCCGCGGAATTCACTCTAGTGAAGAACCGTTGGCGTACAGCCGTTGAACTTCAGTGAAGCCACACGGGTGCTCCAGCTGAACCTGGTGGTGACCGTGTAGTACTGGTTGACATAAAACAACGAGCACCCGTCGAGGTCGATGGTCATGCTGGAGTAATCTCCCCAACGGCTGGCGGTATCCGGTTGCGAACCGGTCGCGACCGATCTGGTCCACAATAGACTGCTCCCCTTCCATCGTTCCCAACGGGTCGGTTGGTACCCGGCCCGTGAAATAGATGTCCGGATGCTGGGTCGAACTCGAACGGCTGTAGCCCAACGCGATGTCGCCATTCTTGTCCATGGCTAACGAGCCCATGAAGCGATAGGTGGCGTCCGGTGCATAGGTACCGCCCTGATAGGCTGCCAGGGCCGTCGGGTGGGCCGCAGGTGCCCGGAACTCGTACCACCGTTCTGCACCGGTGCGAACCGTTCACGATGGCATGGTTGACCATATATGACGTGACCGGAACATTGGCCGCATTGATGCCGCGGTGGAGTGCCAGACGGAACATCAGGCGATCACCCAATGAATCCAGTCCCGACGTGGTGCCAAGCTGCGGTATGCAAGCCGACGAGCCGAAGTTGCACAGTCCCACAAACGCCGGCAACCCGTGTCGGGATCGGGTTGCTTCCGTTAACTCCGGTGAGCACGGCAGTTCCGTGCACAAAGTCGGGCTAGGTAGGTGTATTCGTAAATGTTGGTTTCCGACGAGAAGTTGTCGATACTGCCGACAAACACTTCCGGCGTACCCGCAGGCATCGGCAGTTCCGGAGTGTCCAGATCCGCAGGCAGCATGCTGTCGTCGAACAGCGTGCCGTTGGAGTTGTCCAGCGTGCAGACCTGCTCGGCCGTCGGATCGCCAACCACCATCTTCACCCGGTTGTACGCGCAGGGCTGGGCGCCAATGTAAGCGGTCAGTTGGTTGTTGAACATGTTCTGCGACTGGTAGTAGGCTTCGGGCTGAATGCCAATCTTCGGATAGTCCGGGAAACCCGCGTTCTGCGGGAACTGATAGAGAAAATAGGAACCCAACGCGTCCGGGCTGGTCGAAACCGCAAAACAGCTCGCGAACGGCGGCCCGCTGAATACCGGCTGGAACATCACCCAGCGGTGCGCCATCTTGTCGAATTGCACCACGATGTCGCCACTGTTAGCGGTTGCGCAGGAGGCCGTACCGAGAGCACGTCCACAACGTATTACCCAGGATCGGGCCCGCGAGGTAAGCGCCGGTGGCCTTGTTGAAGACAGCGTATGACACGTTGACCCACTCGACAACCTGCGCGTTCGCTTGGTTGCCCGGCCAATCGCCCGACGCTCCATTCGAGTCGGTCGGCGCGTCAGGGACCGTGTAACCGTGGAAGCCGAGGCCAACTCCCAGCACGTCCCAATTGATCGTCGCGGCTACCGGAGCCGATACTCGTCCGTTGACCTGCTGGCTGCCCTTAGAAATGCTGCGGTCGCCATATCCAATTTGTTTGAGCAATTTCGGCTTCAAGGCAGGGCTCGCCTCATGATAGCCAAAGACGGAAACTGGTTGGGAATTGATGAGATCGCGAAGCGGGGGCGTTACCGCAAACTGCACCGCCCGGTTGAATTCAGCTTTATTGAGTACGCCAGATTGTGCAGCATTGTCCTGCGCAAACATCGAACCGCAGAACAGGAGACAAAATACGGTGGCGCACACCGAGAGGGAAGTTTTTCTATTCATCGAGCCTCTCCTAGGGAACTTTTGAGGTTCCTCATGTTTCACTTCGATTTTTGGGTAAAGCGATTTGCCAGCTGAAGCAGTTACAGGACCTCAGGCGGTAGGTGATCTTTTATCACGCCTACGACCTTAGTACAACTATTTTCCTAGTACATTAATTTGGAATTAAGAATCTTGAGTTAAATCGCCACGAAAGTGCAATCTATTCGTAAATATATGCAACAATTGCACTTACGATCGACGTTTCTTGGCACTTCACAGCAAATTAATGAGTCGGACACTGCCGAGGAGGATGCTGAGGCCAACCTTAAAGAAGCTGATTCAGGCACCATGGTACACTGACCCGCTTCGGGAAGCCGTCAAGTTTGTCGTACCGCAAACGACGAGTTCGAACATCTTTTCGTACAAGGTCTGTTTCAATTCGTGTCGTTCGATTAACGGGAGGCAGTATTTGGGAGATCGCTTTCGGTATCGGTATATGTTGCGTTTGGCACTTTTGGGTCTGGTAATCCTCGAATTAGTTCCGTCGTATCTAGTCGCACAGAAGACCGTCGTCCAGGACGCAGGGCCGGGAGTGAAGCAGGAATTCGATTACGACGCCGCGGGCCGCATCGTCGAGATCCGTACCGTCGGCACCGACGGCAAGCTACAGGGCAAGGTCAACAACTCTTACAACGCCAAGTCCGAAGTTGAACTTCAGACCAGCACGTCCTACTGGCCGGATGGCAAGTCCATCCAAAAAGTCAGCTACGAGCGCTTCGACCAGAACTTCAACTTCACCAGCGAAATCATCGAAGACTTCAACCAGTCGGGCAAGCACGTCTCCGGGCATCAGCTGTTCCACGATCCCCTGACTGGCATTTACCGCTGCTTCGATTGGAAATCCACGCCGCAAAAATACCAGGCGATCGATTGCCCTGAATCGGAAGAGTCTCACTCTGGCCCAAAGCAGGCTCCCAAGATTACGCGCGAAGAGGTGTTACAGCACCTGGCGGCAGCCCGCCAGGCAGCGCAAGCGGAAGAGAAGTCGCGCCGCATGAAGCCGAAAGAGCCAGTGCAGGGCGCCGTTACCACTACCAACAATAAAGAAGTCGGAATCGTCTTCCCGGCTCTCTTGCGCCCTGGCACCAGGGTCTCGGGTAGCGTTGTGGACGAGCCCGATCGGTTCGCCGGCAATCCAGAATTGTTGGTGACGCAAGTGTCGCTTCCCATGCCGTCGGCGGGCGATGCGTCTCAACTGAGCGGTTGGACTTTCGAGTTCAAAGGAAACGAACCGCAGCCGGCAGATGGGCCCATCAGCCTCGTCGTCCCCACCGGCGCCGTAGAGCTGGCGTTCACGCTGCGCCAAGCGGGCGATCCCACGATTACGGTTTCAGGCAAAGTGCAGATTACCGCGACGGCTGGCAAGTCGGCTTCGGTTCCGAAGGCTTTTGAGTCTGCCGCACTGTGTTTCAAGCGAGACTCGTGCGTCGTAACCGGCCCGCTGAGCGGCGACAGCCTCAAGACCTTTGCTGCTTTCGACAGCGTTCCCGCTCGTATCGTCGCGGAAACCGACAGTATGGCGATCATCGACACGCCGTTCTTCATGCATCTCGGTCCGGCGGCACTCATCGTGGCCGAAGGGACTCAAGTCCGAGCCATGCCGATGGTTGTGGCCGAGCTTGCTCTGACCCTCAACCATGAGGCGCTCAAGCCGCCGGAGTACATGATCACGATTCTCCGTGTCGATGGTGCCCAGGAGCTCAGTGACGATCAATGGCGCTACGGAGTGTTCCCTTCCGGCAATGTCGAAAAAGCACGCGCCCTGGTACCAGGATTTAATCCCGCCAAGGCCGTCGAGCAGGACCGCGAGCGCCGCGAGAAACAGGAAAAGCAGGATGGCCTCGCCGCGAAGGACGACAAGAAAGACGAATCCGCTGGAATGGTGCTGGTGATCATCAAGAACAATACCCCTGACATCGTCTCCCCCCGCGGCGCAAGAGCAGCAGACTTTCGTGTTTCACCTCACACCTGACTCGTTTGCCATGGGCGAATTCAAGTACGACATCGTCCTCGATCCGTTGCAAGCTGGAACCTTTGCGCTGAAAGCCGCCGCCATTCCTTTTCTCGCCCCAGTGAAGGCGCAGGAGTACGACGTATCCTCGTCGAAGAACTGAACCTCTCCTCCTGATTTGTTTGGCCGAAGGTCGCGCGCCGGTTCTATCATCCAGACGAACATCAACCGCCGGGCCCGCCCTTGCTGTGCCGGGTGGCGCGCATTCATGCCCGCGCCAGCGTGCGAAGGCATCGAGCGCGTCTGGAACGGGCCCAAAATGCAAGAGGTCTGCCGAATGCGCATCTGCTGGGCTGCACTGTTTTTTCTGATCGCTCTCTCCGCCCTGGCACAATCCACTCCAAGTACTGTCATCTTCTGGGAAGATGGCTTCCCAGCTGCCGACACACTTGCTCCTGAACGAGCCCAGCTTTCCGCGTTGCCCAATGCGCGTTTCGCCGATACGCAAGAGTTGGCGAGCGCACTGACGTCGGCGGACACCCGACTGCTGGTGATGCCCTATGGCTCAGCGTTTCCTGAAGCTGCGTGGCCCGCGATTTATGGCTACCTGCAGCGCGGCGGGATCTTGCTGACGCTCGGCGGCCGTCCGTTTTCGCAGGCAGCCTACCACGAGTGCGATAACAAGAATGTTTGCACGTGGAAGCTGCGCTATCCGCGCAATGCCTGGGCGAAAGCGCTGTTCATCAACGACTACGCTGAAACGCCGGGGCCCAAGGGTCTTTCAGCACTGGGCAACGCCGACCTGCCCGAGGTGACTCCACCGACGATCTCGTGGAAGCGCTCCTGGAGCCCGACCGTGCGCATGAGTGCCGAGAGTCTCTATCCGCGCATTGGTACCGCCGGTACGATCGACATGCGCCTCGATGCGCTCATCTGGTTCCAGGACGGCGACAATCACAAACTCGCGGCGCCGGTCATCGAGCTCGACCACATCAAGAACAACTTCGTCGGCGGACGCTGGGTCATGGTCCTCGCTGATCTCCAGCAACCTTTGTCGTCAGCAGATCTGGGAAGGCTCGCGCGGCGCGCACTCGAAGGCGCACGCGAAATGCTGGTGCAGCCCACCACCGCGCTTTTTCTGCCGGGTGAAACTCCCAGCTTTGAAGTCCGCGTGAACCGCTTCGCCGCCAAGGCCGCCGCCCTAAGGCTCGAACTGACTGACAGCGCTGAGGGTTCCCAGCCCGCGAGGCAATCCTTCCCGCTCGACATCGCGCAGTATCCCTTCATCACCAGCGTGCAGTTGCCGGCCCCGTCCCAAGGCGGCCTGCATACCGTGACGGCGCGTTTCCTAGATGGCGACACGCTGCTCGCGCAGTACCTCACCGGCTACTGGGTGCGCGACGACAAGCTGCTGCGCTCCGGCCCGGTGGTAACGCTCAACCAGAACTTCTTCCTCGTCGACGGCAAACCGCTGCCTATCGTCGGCACTACGTATATGGCGAGCGACGTCCAGCGCCAGTACCTGATGCAGCCCAACCCCTTCGTCTGGGACCGCGACTTCGCGCAGATGCACGACAACGGCATCAACATGATCCGCACCGGCCTGTGGACCGCATGGGACCAGGTGATGAAAGAGCCGGGCGTGGTGCAGGAATCCGCACTGCGCAATTTCGAAGCCTTCTTGATGACGGCCCGCCGCTACAACATTCCCGTACAGTTCACCTTCTTTGCGTTTATTCCTGACAATTTTGGCGGGGCCAATCCTTATCTCGATCCCGAAGCCGTTCGTCGGCAGCAGGACTACATCACCGCCATCGTCTCGCGCTTCAAAGACGTGCCGTGGCTGATGTGGGACCTGATCAACGAGCCCAGCTTCGACAAGACCGCGCACCTGTGGGTGACGCGCGCCAATGGCGACCGCTTCGAATCGCAGCGCTGGAACGACTACCTGACCAAAACGCACGGCACCGGCGACGCCGTCGCCAACGCGTGGAACATGACCACGCTGCCCTCGCCTCTGCCCGTCCCCGACGAGCCGGATTTTCTGCCGGGCAGCGTCTATCGCGGCGGGCATCCACTAGCTGCGCATGACTTCTACCTGTTCGCGCAGAAGCAGTTCGTCGAGTGGGCGCAGACCATGCGCCAGACCATCCGCGCCACCGGCAGCAAGCAGCTCATCACCGTTGGCCAGGACGAAGGCGGCGGCACCGATCGCCTCAACACCTCCTATTGGGTTGACGCCGTGGACTTCACCACCAATCACAGTTGGTGGCTCAACGACGCGCTGCTCTGGGACTCGCTCGTCGCCAAACAACCCGGCAAGCCGCTGCTCATCCAGGAGACCGGCTTGCAGAACGACTTCCAGATCGACGACACCTGGCGCCGCAGCCCCGACAATCAGGCCTACACACTGGAGCGCAAGTGTGCGCTCGCGCTCGCCACCAGCGCCGGCGTCATCGACTGGCTGTGGAACGTCAACGCCTACATGACCGAAGACGTCGAGGTCACGATTGGTATTTTGCGTCCCGACTACACCGAGAAGGCTGAGACCGCCGTCATGCGCGGCCTGGCGAAGTTTGCCAACACTAATCGCGAAGCCTTTCGTGCTCCCCAGCAGCCGTCAGTCGCCATCATCCTGGGGCAGGATTTGCAGTTTTCGCCGCTGAACCCCAGCGCAGTTGCCGCCCAGCAGAAAGCTGTGCGCGTGCTGCACAACTATCTGCATGTTCCGGCTTATGCCATCGCGCAAAATCAGCTCGCGCACCTTGGACAGCCCAAACTCGCCATCCTTCCCTCGCCCCACGTGCTCGACGACGTTGCCTGGAAGCAGCTTCTTGCCTATGTCTCACAGGGTGGGACATTGCTTATCACCGGCTCATTCGATCGCGATCCCTACTGGCGCTACACTTCGCGCCTGAAAGACTTGGGCGTAGACGCGCAGGTGCTCCCGCTTAACTTTCGCCAAGGCTCGATGATGATTGACAGCCAACCGGTACCGGTTTCGTTCGCCGACCAGGCATTCATCGACGAACTTCGCTTCGCCGATCAATCGGGATGGAAGGAATTGCCCATCGGCAAAGGTAAACTGCTAATCGCCTCGTATCCCGTCGAGTTGAGCGAAGGTAACGAAGCCACAGTCGCCGTCTATGCGGCTGCACTGCGCCGCGCGGGCGTCGAGCCACCATACGAAGTGAAGCAGCTCTCCGTGGGGGTCTTGGCGCGACCTACCGTATTTGAGAATGCCGTTCTCTACCTTTTCATGTCGGAGAGCGGCCGCGACGAACGTATCGACGTGCGCGACAAGATCACCGGCGCGGAGATCAGGTTTACCCTGCCCGAGCAACGCGCGGCGTTGATGCTGCTGAATAAGAAGGATGGCCGGGTTTTAGCGAAGTACGGCTATTGAGGCGACTCGGCCCGAAGCAAATCGCCCCACCCCTGTTTGAGCGAGTGGGGCCTTCCTGTGCCGCAGACGGCTACGCCACCCGCCGGATGTTGGAACGTTCCTCTCCGAGGATCTCAGACTCGGCTTTGGTCCAGTCTTCCAATTCGTGCCCTGGCTCGGCTCCGCGGGACTCATACAATTCAAAGGCTCGCTGCTGGATTCGTTTCTGCAACTTCGCGCTGACGTCATTGATTGAGGACTGTCGATTCGGGTTGGTTGCTGAATGTAGCTCTACTGCTTTTGACATTTCTCCTCCTGTCGATTTCGATGGGGTTGCAGTCTAGCCACGCACGGCGTGGTGCGCGGCAAACAAGCTGGCGAGTGGGTCCTGCGCATCCGGCCGCAAAGCGTGCTTCGCCAGACGCGCAGGCGCCACCCATGGTTGGAAATAGACTCGTACGAACGCTGCGGGAATTACGCGCTAGGCGGAGGACGCAGATGCGACTCGGGATCGAATTCACCCGGCCGTGGTAAGGCAAAATTCGCCATCGCCGTCTCAGCCACGGTGGCGGAGGCGAACCGCGGCACAGGAAGAATGGCGGCGCACCACAGAAGAAGCAGCGCTGCTATCGAAAGTTCCAGCCGCGTGTCGTCGCGGTCGAGAAATTGCTGCGCTGTCACCAGCTTCAGATTGCGGTCTTGGATGTCATAGCGGGCGAGCTTGGCATTGGCGCAGAAGAGCAGTAGCAGCGCACACAATATCCATGCGCTGTGATCTCGAATGGTAGCTTTCCCGATGTGGTTTCTCAGAGTTTGGACAGCAGGGAACATGAGAGCAGCAGTCTCTACCCACTTAGACTCCGGCGGACATAAAGAGTTTCGTGATTCTCTAAATTAACCGACAACGATTGGGTCGGCGCCACAAAAACGGTGATGAGCAGTTATGGAAACGATGCGAGTTACTTTGCACTTCCCCAGATCGACTGCAACGGCCAGATCGCAAGCGACACTACTTTCCCAGCTCCGCCAGTCGAATAGATTTCGATTCCCGTCGCAATCCTGCGGAGGATAAATGCGGTCGGTCATCACCTTCTCGCCATCGTTGGCGAACACTTCCACGCTGGAGCGGTCCACGAAAATGTGGAGCTTCACCCGCTTGGTGTCGTGCAGGGTTGTCGAGTAGCGGCCCGGGAAGTTCTCGTTGAAATAGACGTCGCCTGACTCGGTGCGATCGACGAATAGCGTGTTCGTCGCCGGAACAACGCCCACCAGCGTTTCAGAGCCGTCGCCCTTGCGCAGCCGGAATCCGAATTCAGTCGCGGTGCCCGGCTCGATCTCAGCCTCGATCTCGTAAGTCTCGCCTTTGACCCCGGCATGTGCGATCTGCGCGTTTGCATCCTGAATCGTCAAGCCGCTGAGGTGAAACGGTTGTCCTCGCAAGCTCTGCAACTCGCGCACCGGCGCCTGTACCATGAGTAGTTCCGGTGCCCCACTCAACCCTGCTTTTGGATTAAGTGGATCTTTCACCCACCTCAGCGAAAGCGTTCTGGGAATCGACTGTGCTCCGCGCCATAGCACGGTCGGCTCATCTTTCGCATAGAGCCAATTGCTCGTCCAGCCCATCCAGACCTTGCGCTCATCGCCTTGCGGCATGTCATTGAACGAATTGGTGGCGTAGAAGTCCTTGCCGTAGTCGGCCCACAACTTTTGCCCCGTACTTTCCTTCTCAATGAACCGCGTGCCATCAAACTGCCCGACGAGGTAACGCACTCCCGTTCCACCTGCGGGCGCGCCCGGATTGCGGTTGATAATCAGCACCCAACGCTTGTCCTTCGCGTCCTCGATAGGAAGCTCCAGCAAGTCGGGACACTCCCACTGCCCCGCATCGTCGCCCGCCGGGCCGAATTCGCTCATCTTCGTCCAATTCTTCAAATCGGGGGACGAAAAGAACAGCGCCTTGCGATGGTCAGCCAGCACCGCTACCAGCACCCATTTCTTCTCCGGCGCAAACCAGAAAACCTTCGGATCGCGAAAATCTGCCGCATCCACATCAATTACGGGATTACTCGGTAGTTGGTCCACGTGCGTCCGCGATCGTTGCTGTACGCAATGTGTTGTTTCTCCCGGTCTTTGTAATTCGCAGCATAAATCGCAATCAGGCACGAGTGATCCTGCGGGTCGGGATTCTTGCACAGGCCGCTGGAGTTGTTCCAATCCACCACCGCGCTGCCCGAGTAAATCATGTAATTCGGATCTTCCGGGATCGCCAGCGGCAGATTCTGCCAGTGCACCATGTCGGTGCTGACAGCGTGTCCCCAGCTCATGTGTCCCCACACCTGCCCTTGCGGGTTGTACTGGTAGAACAGGTGATACTCGCCCTTGTAGAAAACCATGCCGTTGGGATCGTTCATGAAGTTCTTTGGCGGCGTGAAGTGATACTGCGGCCGCCACGGCTGATCGTAGCTATCCTGGGCAAAGAGTGCCGCCGACATTACACAGAGAATGGCTGCCAGCCAGACACTGTGCCGGACCGCAGCGGTACAGGTCGGATTAACGATCGTCACGGTCTTCTCGTTCCATTGCAAAATTGCTCAGGGCACAATCGTAACTTGCGCCGGCCTTGCCTTGGGTCGAGTCCGGTGCGACCCACACGGTCAACTGCGCCGGTTCCACCACATCCTTCATGTCGATGTTCCAGAACTTCAGTTCATCACGACCGAGCGTGAATTCCACTTCCTGGGACTGTCCAGGAGGAAGAGTGAGGCGGCGGAAGCCTTTCAACTCGCGCACCGGACGAACCACGCTCGTACCAGTCTGCCGAATGTACAACTGCACTACCTCGTCGGTGGTGCGGCTGCCCGTGTTGTGTACCTCGGCCGTGACTTTCAGGCTGGCGGATCCAGCATTCAGATCTTTTGCGCTAACCGAACCGGCGCTCACCGATGTCGGTGAATACGTGACCGTGCTGTAGGTCAGCCCATAGCCAAACGGATACAGTGCCGAGTTTTGCTCATCGATGTAGCGCGAGACGTATTTGCTTTTCCCGTTTGTCGGCGGATGGGAAAGGTCCGCATCATCGGCGGGCCTCCCGGTGGTGAAGTGGTTGTAGTACAGCGGCTCCTGCCCCACTGCGCGCGGGAAACTTGTGGTGAGCCTTCCGCTGGGAGCACTCACGCCCAGCAGCACATTCGCAAGCGCAGGCCCGGCTTGAACACCGGGGAACCAAGCTTCCATGATCGCGGCGACGTGCTGCGCCGCCCAGTTCAGGACCAGTGGCCTCCCGCTGAACACCACCAGCACCACCGGTTTTCCGGTTGCGGCCACAGCTTCCAGCAACTGCTGCTGCTGCCCGGGCAGGTCGAGGTGGGCACGCGACCCAGCCTCTCCGGTCATCCAAACTGCATCTTCGCCCAACGCAAGTACCACAACGTCAGACTTCTTGGCAGCCCCGACAGCGTCAGAGAATCCGCTGTCTGACAGTGTCAGAATATCTGTTCCCTTGGCGTAAATCAGGTGTCCCTGCGCGGCTTCCACCTGCGTGGTCAGCGCGGAGCGCAAGGTCACTACATCCTTCGCATCTCCCTTGGCCGACCAAGAACCCAGCATCTGCCCGGCATCATCGGCCAGAGGCCCAATCAGCGCGATCGTCTTGCCGTTTATCTTCAGCGGTAACACGCCGGCGTCGTTCTTCAGCAATACAAAAGACTCTTCCGCAGCTTTGCGCGCGGTTTCCAGGTCTTCGGGTGCGATGCCGCTCGCTCCCTTGGCCTCAGCATAGGGATGCTCAAACAATCCCAGCGCAAACTTCACGCGCAGCACCCGCCGCACCGAGTCGTCAATCGTCGACTCCGGAACGATGCCTGCCTTCACCAGCGCGGAAAGATTCGGGCCGTAGAGATTGGATTCCATATCCATGTCCACACCAGCCAGCAAGGCCTTTCCCGCCGCAACCGCGCCGCTATTGGCCACGCCTTGCGGGATCAGTTCGCCAATCGAGTTCCAATCGCTGACCACAAATCCCCGGAAGCCCCATTCTTTGCGTAATACCTGGGTGAGAGTGAAGGCGTTGGCGGTCGACGGCACTTCATTTAGTGAGTTGAATGCGCTCATGAAGGTCGCGACCCCGGCATCAACAGTCGCCTGAAACGGAGGCAAATACACTTGCCGCAACAGGCGCACCGGAATCTCCGTCGTGTTGTAATCGCGTCCGCCTTCGGCCGCGCCGTAGCCAACGAAGTGCTTAGTGCACGCCGCGATGGAGTCGGGATCGCTCAGCTTCGCTCCCTGGTAGCCGTGGACATAAGCCATAGCCATGGCTGAGCCCAGATAAGGATCTTCGCCAGCGCCTTCAATGATGCGTCCCCAGCGGGCATCGCGCGCGATGTCCACCATTGGAGAGTAAGTCCAGCGCACGCCCGCATTACTCGCTTCTTTCGCCGCGACGCGCGCGGCACGCTCCACCAGCGCCGGGTCCCACGTGGCCGACAGCGCCAGCGGTACCGGAAACTCCGTGCGATAGCCGTGAATGATGTCGAGTCCAAAAATCAGTGGAATGTGCAGGCGCGATTTCTCCACCGCGATCTTCTGCATCGCATTGGTCTCGGCAACGCCGGTGAGATTGAACAGCGAACCGAGTTGCCCCTTGGCGATCATCTCCTTGTAATCGCTGCGTCCGGTGCCTGGGCCAGTGGGTGCGCCGGCCGAATACGTCACCAACTGCCCGATCTTTTCGTCGAGCGTCATCTGCTTAACCAGCGCCGTCAATACGCGCTTCGACTTGGGGATCTTTGGTCCACGACGAAGATGGTTGGGCAACCGCGCAACTAATAAAAGCCGCAAAAGCAAGTACCGCTCGAGTAGTTCGAATCATGAAGACTGCCTTCCTTTGAGATGCCAGGTCATCTGCAACAACAGATGCCCGACCCATTGAAAACTATACCCGGCGAATACACAATCCCCGCCCTACATAGGTGTGGCGACGCTAACTATTTCTCGGCAGGAAGCTGGCTGCCGACGCGCGACACCGAGGGCGCACTCAAGGTTCCCGCAAAGATCGCTGGAGCTAATGCTCCGCCGGCGGTGTCTCTAGCAAATACAAAGGAGTGCCATCATGTTCGAAGACAGTCTGGTTGAATCGAGCGGTGTCCTGCGCCGGCGCAACCCGTGGACCGCGGCCTTGTCGTTCTCAGCCCAGGGGCTTATCGCGGTGGCCCTGGTTCTGTTGCCGCTGGTGTACACCGAAGCGCTACCCTGGCGCCAGATCACCGCCATCGTCAATGCGCCTCCGCCACCGCCACCTGCCGCGCCGCCAGCGCCCAACCGCTTGCGCACCGCACAATCTCGGCCCGCAACCGATGACGGCGTGATCCGCGTGCCTAATGCCATACCGAACCGGGTTGCGATGGTGCACGACGAGGAGACGCAGGGTGCCGATAGCACGGGACCCATTTGGTGCGGCGTTCCCGGTGGAACCGGATCTAGCGCGCCGAACGCCGTGATTAGCAGTCTCGTGCAGAACCTTCCCGCGATGCCGAAACTGGCTGCGCCGTCGAAAGTACGCGTGTCATCGGGAGTGGCGCAAGGCCTGCTGATTCACCAGGTCAAGCCGGCATATCCATCGCTCGCCATGCAGGCGCGCATTCAAGGGACAGTCGTTCTGCAGGCGGTGATCGCGAAGGATGGCTCGGTACAGGACTTGCGGGTGGTCAGCGGCCATCCACTCCTGGTGCCCGCGGCGCTCGATGCGGTGAAGCTTTGGCGCTACAAGCCATACCTGCTGAACGACCAGCCGGTCGAGGTAGACACTCAGATCAATGTGAACTTCACTTTGGGCGGTGGCTGAGTGAACTCAACCGCGAGGATTGTCATCACGAGGTCGCTGCCGCGACGAGAGACCTGTCGTTGTCTGCGACGCCGAAAACAGATTCCATGCGCCCGCAGGCCGGACCCTCGTGCGACAGGTCTCTGCGGTGTAGGTCACGTTTTTGCAATCGGGATAGGGGAGACGGTCGCCCGTCCTCCCCTCCCACACCACCGTACATGCGGGTCCGCATACGGCGGTTCGGCGGGTTGAGCTAAGACCGTATGACCATGGCCGGGAGTCCCAGTGAGGCAAAGTAGGCATTGGGTAGTGCCATGGCTAACGCCGGGGAGTTCGCGATTCGCCACGGACCGTGCGCACTCCCAGCGGTTTGCGCCGCCAGATCTTTGCTCACGCCCCGTTTGCGAAGTTCTTTGAATCGCGTCCGTCCGCGCTTCCATTGCTTCCACACCACCGACCTGAGTCGGCGGCGTAACCAGGACTCAAGGCCCTTCAGCACCGACGGCGTTTGACACTCCCCGAAGTAGCCGAGCCACCCGCGCAAGTAGGTTGCCGTTTCGGCAATCATCTTGGGCAGGCTGATGCCTCGGGTTCGACGCGTCAGTTCCCGTATCCGCTCCTTGAAGCGGACGATGGCCTTGGGGGCAATCCGCCGCCTTGGTTCGCGCTCGCTGGTAAAGCTAAATCCGAGAAACTTCCTCTGCCACGGTTGGGCCACAGCGCTCTTTGCCTGATTGACCTTGAGTTTGAGTCGTTGCGTGATGAAGCGCGTTACGCTCTTCATCACTCGCTGCCCCGCTCGCTCGCTGCCCACGTAAATGTTGCAATCGTCGGCATAGCGCGAGTAGCGGTGACCGCGCCTCTCTAACTCCCGGTCCAGTTCATCCAGCACCAGATTGCTGAGCAGCGGGGAAAGCGGACCGCCTTGCGGCGTTCCCTCGTCGACCGCCGTCACCAATCCGTTCTCCAGCACTCCGGCCTTCAGGAAGGCTCCGATCAACCGGAGCATCCGTGGGTCGGCCACTCGCTTGGCGACCGCCGCTAGCAGGCGGTCGTGATTTACTCGGTCAAAAAATTGCTCCAGATCCAAGTCCACCACCCAGCGGTGCCCTTCGGCGATATACTGCTGTGCCTGTCGCACCGCTTGCCGCGCGCTGCGCCCCGGTCGGAAACCGTGGCTGTGTTCGGAGAACGTCGGGTCCCAGCGCTTCTGCAGAACTTGCAACACCGCTTGCTGGACAAAACGGTCCAGCACCGGAGGAATGCCTAACTTTCGCATTCCCCCGTCCGGCTTCGGGATTTCCACCCGCCTGACCGGTTTCGGTTCGTAGTTCCCCGTCAGCAACTGCTCCCGAATTTCTGGCCCATGCTGCTTCAGGTAGTCCGGTAGTTGCTGGACGGTCATCCCGTCCACTCCCGCACTCCCTTTGTTAGCCTTGACTCGCTGTAATGCCTGCTTGCAGTTTTCCCACTCGCAGACCTCTTCCATCAGTCGTTCGGTTTCAGCCAGGTTTTCAGGCCTGCGCTTCGCCACCAGCGTTTCGGTCCCTTTCTCCACGGCCTTCGGAGCTTCACTCCTACTCTCCGTCGGAAAGGCCAGCACCCCTTGTTCGGGCCGGTTTTTCTGCCGCTGTCCGCTCATGAGTCGCGCTGCTTACTTGCCCTTCCCTTTATTCCCCTTGCGGGGTACCGTTCGGTGTAACGCGCCGCGATAGCTTGCCCCTTCAGTTGATAGAACCGTCAGATTAAGGTTCGGCAGCGACGAGAAGAATTCGACAGCAGAGCGAATGAGAAAGTGAAAGCCGGTTGAAACAGAGATCCAGCAGTAAATCCTGCCAAGTATCCTTCCCTATCTGAATCCAAAACAACGACCGAGGCAATCAGCTGGAGGACCCCGCGCGTCTTCGGTTTGGCGACCCACGCAGAGCCCTCCGCATAGCCTCCGAGGAGGTGTGGATGCAGATGCTATACCCGTTTGGGGGCTCAATCCAGCAGTACATCGAGCGGGTCGGTTCAGGCAAGGAAGCGAATCGGTGCCGACCGGCCAGTTGTCCTCAGTGCGAGTCGAAGCAGCCGTTAGTGTGCCATGGCTTCTACCAGCGCACCGTGGCGGATTTGGATTCTGAGTGCGTGATCCGAGTGCGACGTTATCTGTGCTCGGGGTGCCGACGGACCGTGTCCCTATTGCCGGAGTTCGCGCTGCCGTATCTGCGATTCACGATCATGGTGATGGGCGTTTTCTTGAAGGCGCGGCTGTTACTCGGTCAGACGCTGAAAGCAGCGGCGGAAACCGCAGGTCAGGTGGGGATGCCATATCAACGTGGGCAGCAGTGGGTACGTCGATTCCAAGCTCAGGCCGAGAGCCTGTCCGGGGCCCTGGCCGCACGGGTGCGGCCGATTGTAGCCGGCGACTTCGTGAAGAAAGCGATCCAGATGCTGGAGGAAACGGGCTGGGTTGAAGCGCATCGGTTTCTGTTCGAGCACTTGCGGCAACACCTGTTGGGCTGGCCCGAGTTTCTCGCTCCGGCCGGGGTAGCGGTCACGATGCTGCGGCCGGTCCTAGCGGCGACCGGGTCCCCACAGAACACTTGCATTTCTTCGGGATCTTCTTCGGCGTAGGGTTTGGCGCCAAGGAGGTTTCGATGGATTCGAAAGCCGAAAAAATCGCGTTATTCCGTTATGGCCTGATTG